>DATJCU010000220.1:0-89662 GCA_035497795.1 Edaphocola sp.
TTCTTGGTCTTAGATGAATAGAAGACTTTTTGAATAATACGTTCAATTCTTCTTGCGTTTCTTGCAGGGTTATTATTTGTGGTTTTGACATAATAAACTTATTGCAATAATCGTGCCAAACTAGTTGTCTAAATGGTATTATATATCTATGATCTAAAAGCAAAGCAGCTTAAAAAACAAAGTTTATTTAATAACAATACTATAGAAGAGCAGATTCCTAAAGCTATAAAACCAGATTTTGAATCTATTTTTAAATATGAAGATTATCTTATTATCTTAGGTTCAGGTTCCACTGCTGAAAGAAATAAATGGATTAAGATTCAATTAGGTAAAGGGTTTGAAACAATTGTCATCGATCAAAATGATTTATACACTCAGTTGAAAAGGACAGTTTTAATGGCTGATGAGGATTTTAATATTGAAGGTGTGGTTTTACAAGCACCTCATTTATTATTATTCAATCGAGGGAATGGGCCTAATGCTACAAATGGTATCTTTAAAATTAATCATTGGCAGCGCTCAAATCCTGAAATATCCTTCATTCCAATAGATTTGCTAAAAATTGAAGGGGTGACTATAGGTTTTACAGATGCGGTTCAGGTAGCTGATAAAATATATTTTATTGCAGCCGCTGAGGAAGGTAATTCCACTTATTTTGATGGTAAAGTTTTAGGAAGTTTTGCAGGTATTCTAGATGCCAAAACTTTAGCTTTGATTGAAATGCATCAACTTAGCGACGTTCATAAATTTGAAGGGATCAGTTTGTATAAAAAGGTAGAAGATAGTCTTATATTCCTTTTATGTGAAGATTCAGATGATGAAAACTTGGACACTCAAATATTTGAATGGACGGTGCATCTACAAGCATAAATGCTCCATTTCACAAAAATATCATCTATATTTAGATACGCTACCCTTTTTTATTTCACTAATAAAAAGCACCTTCCCAATGAACAATTTCAACAACAATATTATGATTTAAAAGCACACTAATAATATCGAACCTTACTTGCTGATATTGTTCATTTTCTAAAAGGAAAATTTCGGCGACTGATTTTATATGTTCTTGTTTTAAGCTATCTACCGCCTCTTCAGGATAGCCAAAATCAAAGTTACTTCTGGTTTTCACTTCTGTAAAAACTAAGATCCTGCCATCTAGGGAAATGATATCTATTTCTTTTCTTTCTCTTCTATAGTTAACATCTAAAATTTCATGACCTTTTTGTTTCAAAAAGTCAATTGCTGCAGCCTCCCCTATTTTTCCTTTACTTATCTTTGATGACATAGAGCCTATTTAAGGTACACATTTCATTATCGATTCATATAATAATTTGGCACTCTTGTCCCAACTAAACTTTTGACTTTGAACGAATGCTTCTTTAATAAATTCTTTTCTAAGATTTTCTTCTTTATACATTTTCATCATAGCATTTGCAATGTCATCCACATCCGTTGGATTGACTAACAATCCAGCTTTTCCCAAAACTTCGGGCATAGAAGAAGTATTAGAAGCAATTGCAGGAACACCACTTTTTAATGATTCTAAAATTGGAATTCCAAACCCTTCAAATAAAGATGGATACACCATTGCATAAGCCGCTGCTGTTATTTTTGACAGTTCTTCCACTTCAACATATCCTAACCAAACAACATCCTCCTTAAAAGGCATTTTATTTTTTGCCTCTTGAATATCCTTCGCCATCCAAGCCATCCTACCTACAATAATCATTTTCATAGGACTTTTTAATCTTCTCTTAAACTTCACAAAAGCTTTGAGTAGATTAATTACATTTTTTCTAGGATGTAAAGCGCCAGTAAATAAAAAGAATTGTTGTCCGTCGGCATATTTATTTTGAATATCTTCTTTCTCGTCAAATGATATAGGTTGATACAGCTCATGAGCACCATTATGTACCACATCAATTTTATCTTCTAAAATCTTATACTTTTGGATGATATCTAGCTTTGTAAATTCAGAGACAGCAACTATACGGGTGGCTTTTTTCGCAAATTTGGGCATAAATTTCCTATAATGAAAACTGTCTACTTTCTTTACGAATTGAGGAAAATGTTCAAATGCTAAATCATGAATCACTAAACAGGTAGGCACTTTCGTCCTTAAACTTGCAAAATTATCTGGAGAAAGGAATATATCAATTTTGTATTTTTTCAATGCATTTGTTATGGACCACTCAAACCAAATATAAAACAAAACTGGATGTCTTGCCTGTGGTGATAGCACTACAGGGGTAACATTTTTTTCGAAAATAAAACTATCATCAAATGGGCGATCAAAGAAAAAATAAAAATGATGCTCAGGATGACTGGCAACAATTCTTTTAAGGGTTTCTTGCATAAACCAACCGATTCCTTCCAATCTTCCTTTTAAGAAAAGTCTTGTATTGACACCAATATTCATAATAAAAAAGATAGGATAATTCCAAAATGAAACTATCCTATCAAGGGATTTTAATAAGATTAAATTTTAATAGGATACCATTATGATACTTGACAAAGGTAAAATAATTCCACCTTTTAATTGAATATTACTTTCGGTTAATGACCACACTGTCGTTACCACGGTCTTTGGTCCTTCGGAAGTTTGAAAAGTAATAATAGTTTTTCCTTTAAATTCATTACCTAAACGTACCGCATATTCTAAATCTTTTTTAAGTTCTTTGCTTTTATTTTCTGGAGCTGGAAGTACGAGTATATCTTTTATACTTTCTTTTTCAATTAATGTTGCTTTCATAATTAGAAAAAATATATTATTGTTTGTTCTTTAAAATAGTATTTTAAATCTACTATTAATAATTAAAATAAAAAAATACGGATTGATTTAAAAGTAAAGAAACAAGAGTTTTTAGATTTACAATTGTTTCTTTACTTTAGAATATCTATAAAAATTATAGTTTCAAATCATCATCAGAATGATCGGATGAATGATCAGTATTATCTGTATGATCTTTTTTATCTTCTGGCTTATGTGGAGCTCTTTCTGGTCTATCATCTCTTCTGTCATTCTTAAAGCCACCACCTCTTTCATTTCTATCGTTTCTGTCATTCCTGTCATTCCTATCATTCCTTCTTCTATCACCACCTCTATCGCCATTGCTGCTGCGCTCTCTTTCAGGTCTTTCAACATAACCTTCTGGCTTTTCCATCAATACCTTTCTACTAAGTCTGTATTTTCCAGTTTTAGGATCAACATCTAACAATTTCACCTTTACACTATCTCCTTCAGCTAAAACACCTTCTAATGTTTCTAAACGCTTCCAGCTTACTTCAGAAACATGTAATAATCCTTGTTTGCCAGGCATAAATTCAACAAATGCACCATAAGGCATGATCGATTTCACAGTAGCTTCATAGGTTGCACCAACTTCTGGAATCGCTACGATTCCTTGAATCCAAACTTTAGCCGCAGCCAAACTCTCTCCGTCATTAGAGAATATCTTAATGATTCCTTTATCTCCAACTTCCTCAATATTAATATCTGCACCAGTGGTTCTTTGGATTTCTTGAATAATCTTTCCACCTGGTCCGATTATAGCACCAATAAATTCTCTCTCGATTTCCATTTGCTCAATTCTTGGAGCATGTGGTTTAAGATCGGCTCTGTGTTCAGGAAGAGCTTCATACATTGCATCAATGATATGTAAACGACCTTTATGTGCCTGTGCTAATGCCTGACGCATAACATCCATGCTCAATCCATCCACTTTAATATCCATTTGAATACCACAAATACCTTCCCTGGTTCCGGTTACTTTGAAGTCCATATCACCTAAATGATCTTCATCTCCTAAAATATCAGTTAAAACTGCCCATTTTCCATCTTCAGAACGGCTAATTAATCCCATAGCTACCCCACCAACATGTTTAGGGAAAGGCACACCTGCATCCATTAATGCTAACGAACCAGCACAAACAGTTGCCATAGAAGAAGAACCGTTAGATTCTAAAATATCGGAAACAATACGAACGGTGTATGGATAAGCTTTTGGCATCATTTGAAATAATGAGCGCTTTGCTAAATTTCCATGACCTACTTCTCTACGACTCGGACCACGCATGGGCTTAGTCTCTCCTGTAGAAAAAGGAGGGAAGTTATAATGTAATAAGAAATTATGATAATTTGATGTTCCTGCTGTTTCAACTAATAACTCATCATCTTTAGTACCTAAAGTGATTGTTGTTAGTGCTTGTGTTTCTCCACGTGTAAATAAAGCAGAACCATGAGGACTAGGTAAACAGTTTGTTTCGATATACAATCCACGAACTTCATCTAGTTTACGACCATCTAAACGTACGCTTTCATCTAAAATCATATTACGTACTGTATGATATTGTAAATCATCATAATAACGACTTACTAAAGCTAATACGCCTTCTTCTGGCTCTTCACCAAAAGATGCTTTCAATTCTTCTTTTAATGTTTTTAATGCCGCTGAACGGTCATGTTTTGAACTAGCAGCTCTAGAAATAGCAAGTAAACGCTCCCCTGCAAATTCTTTCACTCTATTTTCAATTTCTTCATTTTCTTCAAATCCAACATATTCTCTTTTTACTGGATTGCCTACTTTTTCTCTTAATTCTTCTTGAGCTTTAACCTGACGACGAATGGCAGCATGTGCCGTTTCGATTGCTAAAATTAAATCTTCTTCCTGACATTCTTTAGATTCGCCCTCTACCATCATAATGTTCTTTTCGGTAGCAGCAATGATAAAGTCCATATCTGCATTTTCCATTTGAGAAGGAGAAGGATTCACAACCATCTCACCATCAATTCTACCGATTCTAACCTCAGAAATAATTTCTTGAATTGGAACATCAGATACCGCTAAAGCAGCAGATGCTGCCAAACATGCTAAAGCATCTGGCATCACATCAGGATCATTTGAAATTAAAGATACTAATACTTGTACCTCACAAAGATAGCTTTCTGGGAATAATGGACGTAATGCACGATCAATTAAACGACAGATTAATATTTCATAATCTGAAATTCTTCCTTCACGTTTAAAGAAAGAGCCTGGAATTCTACCCGCTGAGGCATATTTTTCTTGATAATCAACTGTAAGTGGGAAAAAAGATTGTCCTGGTCTAGGTTCTTTACTCGCTACTACTGTAGCTAAAATAATACAATCACCACATCGTACTGTAACAGCTCCGTCCGCTTGACGAGCTAATTTTCCGGTCTCTATAATAACTTCTTTACCATTTTCTAAGGTAAAAGAAACCGAAGTTGCTTGTAACATCATAATACTAAAATTAAATTTAGGGGTAATATCCGCTTTGTCCCCTTGATAAATAAATATTTTTAAATCCGAGCGAAGTTATAAACATTTAATGATATTTATATAAATTTAATCAAGTTTTTAAAATTAAATATTAAGTTATTGTCGGATTCCTAATTATAATAAAATCATATTACAAGCTTCTGATCTAATAATAATCTTTATTCAGATTTAGTTTAAATAATCTTTTTTAGTTTTTCATTAAAAGCAAAAAATTAAAAAAACAATATTCAAATATAAAAATATTAGGCGTAGTCTTAAAGGGTTTTATAAAGAAGATTATAGATTCAGAGTGATTTTTAAAGAATATTCAAAAAGTCTAAAAAAATTCCAATTTCTGATGTACCTTTACCTCAATTTTTAAATTTAAATTACTTAAGTAAGAATATAAATTATGGCAGAAATAGCTTTTCGTCAAGCCTTACGTGAGGCAATGCAGGAAGAAATGCGCAGAGATGACAGTGTATTTTTAATGGGAGAAGAAGTAGCACAATATAATGGTGCTTACAAAGTAAGCCAAGGAATGTTGGATGAATTTGGCCCTAAAAGAATAATTGATACTCCTATTACTGAATTAGGTTTTACAGCTATTGGTGTTGGTGCCGCAATGAACGGCTTGAGACCTATAATTGAGTTTATGACTTGGAACTTTGCTTTATTGGCGATTGACCAAATAATAAACCACTCTGCAAAAATGCATTCTATGTCTGGTGGACAGTTTACAAATTCCATCGTATTCAGAGGTCCTAATGGATCAGCTGGTCAACTTGGAGCGCAACACTCACAATCATTTGAAAACCTTTTTGCAAATATACCAGGATTAAAAGTCATTTCAGTTTCTAATCCGTATGATGCTAAAGGCTTATTAAAATCAGCCATTAGAGATGACGATCCTGTAATATTTATGGAATCGGAAGTCATGTATGGAGATATGGGAGAAGTTCCTGAAGAAGAATATCTTATCCCTATCGGTAAAGCTAATATTGCACGTGAAGGTAAAGATGTTACGATAATCTCTTATAATAAAATGATGAAAGTGGCTTTAGCTGCTGCTGAAGAATTAGCTAAAGATGGTATTGATGCAGAAGTTATAGATTTAAGAACCATCAGACCTTTAGACCATGAAACTATTCTTAATTCTATTAAGAAAACCAATCGTTTAGTAATTGTAGAAGAACAATGGCCTTATGCCTCTATTTCATCAGAAATTACTTATCGTGTACAAAAAGATGCATTTGATTATTTAGATGCACCTATTATCAGAGTGAATTCTGCTGATGCAAATATGCACTATGCACCTAATTTGGTAGCGGCATATTTACCTGATGTACCTAAAACGATCAAGGCAGTAAAAGAAGTGATGTACATTAAAAAATAATTATATTTTATAATATTTTAAACAGGATTACTTATTTTGTAATCCTGTTTTTTGTAAGTATTATTTTTTAATTTCTATATTGATTAATAATCTATTTTTTATTGTCAAAGTCAATTCCCTAAAGACTATAGCCCATTTAAAATTAGATAGATAAACTAAATTTTTGCAAATTCTCGATTTTACAATCTTTAATCTTTATTTTTGCATTCGATATGAAACAACATTTCTCAAAAGACTTACCAATTGCTATAGGTTCTGACCATGCTGGTTTTGCTTATAAAGAAAAAATCAAGCATTTGCTTACCGAATTAGGCTGGCAATATAGTGACAAAGGAACACACTCATCCGAAAGCACAGATTATCCTGACTATGCACATCCTGTGGCAAATATGGTGGAAGAAGCCAATGCGACTTGTGGAATTTTAATTTGTGGTAGTGGCAATGGTGTTTGTATGACTGCCAATAAACATCAAGGAATAAGAGCAGCTTTATGTTGGAATAAAGAATTGGCAGCATTAGCAAGACAACATAATAATGCCAATGTCTTATGCTTACCAGAGCGTTTTGCAGATTTCACCGAAGTACAAGAAATGGTAAAAGCATTTTTAACTACTCCTTTTGAAGGTGGAAGACATGAACGTAGAGTTGATAAAATAAGTAAATAAGTAAGTTTGTTTTAATTCCCTTAAGTAATTACCATTGAGTTTTGTAGATAAATTTTTAGAGAAAAGAGCTGGAAGTAACAAGGCAGAAATGCCATTTACAGAACATATTGAAGCTTTGCGCTGGCATATAATAAGATCATTAATTGTTCTCATTATTATATCTATCGTAGTATTTATTAATATCGATTGGATTTTTGATAAAATAATTCTTGGACCTGCTCGTGCCGATTTTATTGCATATAAATGGTTTTGTTCTCTAGGGAACCTAATTCATGTAGATGCACTTTGTATGGAAGTAAAAGAAGTACAATTTCAAAATCTACAACTGAGTGGCCAGTTTATGATGAGCTTTTCCTCCTCCTTCATGATTGGATTTATTTTGACCTTCCCTTATGTTTTTTGGGAGTTTTGGCGTTTTATCAAGCCAGCACTGAAAGAGAAAGAGTTAAAACATGCAAAAGGTATTGTTGCTTGGTCCTCTTTATTATTCTTTTTAGGTGTCATGTTCTCTTATTATATTATAGCACCTTTCACTATCAACTTTTTTGCAAACTATCAATTAAGTGAACAGTTTGAAAATATCATTACCATTGATAGTTATTATGATACTATGAGTGATTTGGTTTTTGGGATGGGTTTAGTATTTCAGCTTCCTATTGTTGTATATATTTTAGCTAAAGCAGGAATATTAACTGCTGAATTAATGAAAAACAAAAGACGCTATGCCATAGTGATTATCATGCTTTTAGCTGCTGTTATTACCCCACCCGACTGGTTTAGTATCTTCTTGGTGGCAGTTCCATTAACAGCATTATATGAGGTTAGTATCGTTATTACTTCCAGATTAAATAAAGAGAAAAAAGCAAAAGAAGATGAAGTACTACCTTGGTAGTATTAGGGCATTTCACTTTGGATATCTAAAATCTAATTATATTTCTAAAGGAATATTATATCTAAAGAGTTATATCAGATAATCAAAGCGCTATAAGTATTTTCTTATTACAACTAAAATTATGGAAGTTGAATTTTATCAAGACCCATTTTTTTAGCTACTCGTTTAGGAAAAATAACGAAATAAAACAGTATAAATGCTAAGGAACCTATCAAAATAAATAGATTTAAAATAATAGGCATTTCGGTATGACGGGTTAGGTAACTCTCAAAAAATCCTGCTGTTATGAAAACTGGAATTAATCCAATAATTATTTTTGCACCATCTCTAGCGCCTTTAGTAAAGGACTCCGTTCTAGTATAAGTTCCTGGAAACAAGAATGAATTTCCAAGTATTAGACCTGCAGTAGCCGCTAGAATCAATCCTGATATTTCCAAGGTTCCATGAGTAAACACCACTAAAATAGACTTAAAACCTAAATTATGAGCAAAAAACATTTGTTCGAAAACACCCAGCATAAGACTATTTTTAAAAAGAAGATAGATAGTACCTATTGAGAAGAATATACCAGCTAAAAACATCTTAAAGGTTACTCCAACATTATTAAAAGTAATCGATAAGAACATCATAAATGGATCTTGATCTTTATAAACTTTAAATGGATCTCCAGAACTGATATTATCAATGGTCATATCGACATAACCATCTCCCAGAACAGCTCTTACAAATGTTTGGTCTTGCCAAGAAGAGAAGACACCGATAAGCATAAATACCAAAAAGAACAAGAATGTATATAATAAGGTTTTTCTGTTTCTATACATTATTATAGGCAAGTCTATCAAAATAAAGTTTTTGAACTTATTGTTATTAGCCTTTTTCTTTTTATAAATAGCAATATAAATATTCGCTGCCAAGCTATTTATATATTTAATAGTATTGCTATTTGGATAATGTGTTTTGGCATAACCCAAATCATCTACTAAATAAACAAATCTTTTAGCCAGCTCATCAGGATCATCTGTATTTTCCAGATAGCTATCCCATCTTTCTTTATTTTTACTAATAAATAGCCCTTCTCTCATTCAATTTAAAAATATTGTGGTAAAGTTATTGTATTTTTATTTACATTTAGGATTGATAAAAACAAATTTATGGCAAATTCTTTTAAAATTAAGGCAAACTTAGTAGATATAAAAGCGAAGGAGATATTTCCTGCTGAAATATGTGTAAAAGATACAAAAATAGCGTCTATTCATAAAATAGAAGAACAACAATCAACATTTATACTTCCGGGATTTATTGATGCTCATGTACATATTGAAAGTTCTATGGTCACACCGCTTGCTTTCAGTCAGGCAGCTTGTCCATTTGGAACTGTGGCTACCGTTTCAGATCCTCATGAAATTGCAAATGTTTGTGGTATAGAAGGTATTCAATTCATGATTGAAAATTCAAAACATGCTGCGCTTAAGATTCACTTTGGTGCGCCATCTTGTGTACCTGCAACTAATTTTGAAACTGCTGGAGCAAAAATAGATTCAGCTGCTATTAATACATTAATACAATCTCCAGATATATATTATTTAGCTGAAATGATGAACTTTCCAGGTGTATTGCATAATGACCCAGAAGTACTTAAAAAAATTGCCCTAACCCAAGTTGCTGGGAAACCTATTGATGGACATGCACCCGGTTTAAGAGGTAAAGACGCTGCTGATTATATAGCGTGTGGCATCAGTACAGATCATGAATGTACTACTTTAGAAGAAGCCATAGAAAAAGCACAATTAGGAATGAAAATTTTAATCAGAGAAGGTTCGGCAGCAAAAAACTTTGAAGCTTTGGTTCCATTGTTTGCTCATTATTCAAAACAAATTATGTTTTGTAGTGATGACAAACATCCTGATGAATTAATTAAAGGACATATAAATCAGTTAGTGATCAGAGCTATCGATTTAGGCTATCCTTTATTCGACGTTTTAAATGCCGCTTGTATTGCACCGGTCGAACATTATAAATTGCCAGTAGGACGCTTACAAGAAGGAGATTGGGCAGACTTTATCATAGTTAAAGATTTAAAACAATTTGAAGTCATTCAAACTTATATTAATGGAACTTGTATAGCTGAAAATGGTCTAAGCAAAGAAATATACCATGCACCTATGTCGATCAACAATTTCAAGAGAACAGCAATCTCCATGATCGATTTAATATCGAAAATTGATAAAGATATCAAAGCAATCGATGTAAAAACAATTGTAGCTTTAGATGGTCAATTAATTACGGAAGCAGAAACAATATCTTTACCAGTCATAAATCGTGCAATACAAACTGATATTTCTAAAGATGTTTTGAAAATCGTTGTATGCAGCAGATATGAGAACACCAAACCAGCTGTAGCTTTTATAAAGAACTTTGGATTAAAAACTGGCGCAATAGCTTCAAGTATTGGTCATGACAGTCATAATATTATTGCAGTGGGCGTAGAGGACGATTCGATTCTAAATGCAATCAATATTTTGATAAAAAATAAAGGTGGAATTAGTGTCTGTGATAAAAAAGATACTTTTTGTATGCCTTTGCCGATTGCTGGTTTAATGAGTGATAAAAATGCTTTTGAAGCAGCTGAGGAATACGAGATACTAAGTGATAAAGCTAAAGCATTAGGCTCAACCCTTAGCGCACCATTTATGACCTTATCTTTTATGGCATTACCAGTAATACCAAAGTTAAAAATTACAGATAAGGGACTTTTTAACGTAAATAATTTTAACTTTACAACAATGCTATAGTCTAAACAAATAAATACTAATACTATGAACAAAAGATTAAAAAGAATTTTATTGATTTCTGCATTGATTATTCCTACTATTTTAGTAGCCAATGCAGTGTATGCACAATCTAAGAATGTAAGCAAAGACACTGATCCAGAACCTGAATTTATAGGCGGAAAACAAGAATTACAACGTTATTTAGATTCTAATTTAAAATACCCAGCTAAAGCGAAAGCTGCAAAAGGTCAAGGTGTTGTATATGTTTCGTTTACAGTTCTTGAAGATGGCAAGGTTACTAATGCTAAAATTGTTAGGAGCATTGGAATGGGATGTGATGAGGAAGCATTACGTCTAGTAGAAGAAATGCCCAATTGGAAGCCTGGAAAAGAGGATGGTGTTATAAAAGCGCTACCAGTTGTTATTCCTATTAGTTTCCGATTGTAACAATATCAATAACTTAAACAGCATTTTAATTATTTTAAAAAGAAAAAACTATATAAAGTTGAATTTATATTGTTGTAATGCTTTTTTAGAATTTGATTGTTATAATTTATAGTAAATAGTCTATTTGATCTGATAATTATATTTAAAAATTTTAAGACTTATTATTTTATTAAATCAAGTATGAAGACTTATCTTTGCCGATATGGAGAAAACTTCAAAGACTGTTACCCCATTACCTGAGAGCCAAGCAGGTAAAAAGCAACAAGTTGCAGAGATGTTCGACAGAATATCTGAACGCTATGATTTATTAAATCATCTTTTATCACTTAATATTGATAAGAAATGGCGTAAAAAAGCTATTCAATCCTTAACCCCCATTCAACCTAAGGTTATCCTCGATGTCGCTACAGGAACTGGTGACTTGGCCATTACGGCATTAAACCTAAATCCTGAAAGCATCATTGGCGTTGACATTTCTAAGGGAATGCTGGAAAAAGGGAAAATTAAAATTAAAGAAAAAGGTTTAGACCAAAAAATCGAACTTCAATATGGCGATAGCGAACAGCTGCCTTTTGAAGCATCTTTTTTTGATGCAGTAACTTGTGCTTATGGTGTAAGGAACTTCGCTAATTTAGAAAAAGGATTATCAGAAATGTCAAGAGTCTTGAGACCGGGTGGCAGATTAGCTATTCTAGAGTTTTCAAAACCTAAGAACTTTTTAGTAAAACCATTATTTAAATTTTATTTTAAATTTATATTACCAACAATAGGGAAACTGATTTCTAAAGATAATGGTGCCTATACTTATTTACCTGAAAGCGTAGAAGCCTTTCCTGAAGGAAAAGAATTTGTAAAAATATTAAATCGAAATGGATTTTCTTTAGCGAAAGCAAATCCTTTAAGTTTTGGTATCACCACTTTATATACAGCCGAAAAGAAATAATAATAATTCTTAAATTATTACGTTTATTAGTTCAACCAATTAATTCAAAAATGAAAATACAAAAAAGTTGCTATGTAGCATCTATTCTTCTCTTAACAATTTTGATTTTAGGAAAAAATTCATATGCCCAAAAGGAAATTATGAATATGGAAGATCATGATCAAAAGCGTTATTATTTTGGATTAAGCTTTGGAGCTAATTCTTCTGCTTTAAAAATACGACCAACTGAGTTGTTTACACAATCGGATTCTGTAAAATCATTACAGGCAAAATGGGGTCCAGGTTTTCATATTGGATTAATGGGAAGCCTGAAATTGACCAATTTTGTAGATTTAAGATTTGTTCCGGTAGTTTCTTTTGCTGAGAAAGGACTAGAAGTTACCTATCAAAGTGATTTTAAAGAATCTAAAGTTCTTGAATCCATTTACATGCAATTGCCATTGCAATTTAAATTTAAGAGTGAGCGAATAAATAATTTTAGATTTTATTCCATAATCGGTTGTCGTTTCGACTATGACCTAGCATCAAATGCAAATTCTCGAAAAGCTGATGAACTTATTAGAATTAAGCCAATGGATATTAGCGGAGAGTTAGGATTTGGTTTAGAATTTTATTATCCAAACTTTATTATTGCTCCTGAAATTAAAATAAGTCAAGGCTTTATTAATGAGCATCTACCCGATCCTGCAATATTTATTTCTACTTTGGTCGATAGGATGAATACGAGAACAGTAACCTTCTCTTTACTTATTCAAGGATAAAAATAGAAAACTATTGTTTATTTGTAAATGGAATATGATTATTAGCTTAAATTTGCAAATCAAAAATAGATTAACTTAACAAAAAAAATAATATGTATCCAAATTTAGGCTTCTTTTTTGAACATGTTCTCGGTATTAAAATCCCCTTTCTTAGCTATGCCCAAACCTTTGGTTTCTTTGTGGCAATAGCCTTCTTAATAGGGGCATGGGTCATTAGTTTAGAATTAAAGCGGAAAGCGGCATTAGGTTTGGTTAAGCCTCAAGAAATTATTAACAAAAAGACAGGAAAGAAGGAATTAATATTTCCACATCAGCGGGTTTCAGATATTGTTTTTATTGCAGCAATTGCTGGATTTATTGGTGCAAAAGTTTTTAACGCTTTAGAAACTTGGGATGATTTTATAGTTGATCCAATAGGAAGTTTATTCTCACGAAGTGGATTGACATTTTATGGTGGTTTGATTTTTGCAACTATTGCGTTATATGTTTTTTCAAGAAAAATTAAGCTTAGCTTTAAGCAACTTTGCGATGCAGCTGCTCCTGCTTTAATATTAGCTTATGGTATTGGACGTTTAGGATGTCATTTTGCGGGAGATGGAGACTGGGGTGTTTACAACAGTGCCTATATTAGTCAACAAGATGGAACATTAATTGAAGCAACTTTAAATGATTACGAAATCGTAGCACAAAAGAATGCAGGAATAATGGAACACTTTGAAGGTAAAATTCCTAATATTTATTATCCTGCGAATGGCCTACCAAGATGGTTAATAGCTATGAACTACGCAAATAATGTAAATAATGATGGAATACCCATTAACGGAGAAAACAAGGAATACAATTATGTGTTGCCAGTTGCCGTATTTCCAACACCAATATGGGAAGCAATAATTTGTATATTTATCCTATTTCCTATCCTATGGAGTTTAAGAAAGAAATTTAATGCTCCTTTACAATTATTTGGATTATATTTATTCTTGAATGGATTGGAAAGATTCTTAGTAGAAAAAGTAAGAGTCAATACAAGAATTGATTTAGGCTTTATTCAACCTACACAAGCAGAAGTCATTTCTACCCTTTTGATGATAACTGGAATTGCATTACTGATCTTTTTACATAAGAAGAAAGACAACAACAGTCCTGATTTAAAGACCATTGAAAATTAATAGTGATAATAGAAAATAAAAAAATGCTCATCTTTATTAAAGAGATGAGCATTTTTTATCATTGTGTTTAATTGTTGAACGAAACAACAATGTAGATAATTGAAATTATAATTCTATAGTAACTAGTTTACTTTAATACCTTTGTACTTTATAGCTATTTGATAATAATTATTTACAGCTCCTAATACTTCATAATCCACATAATAAGAAGCTACAAATGTTTCCCAAGCTGCAAATTCATGATTAGGAACGCTAAATTCATCAAAAAAGATGATGTCTCCATCATTAAGATAAGGCGCTAAAGAGGTCAATACAAAAAGAGTAGATGAAAACAGGTCGGCATCCATATGAATAACTTTCCTAGCGGCACTTTTCCTATTCTCTAAACTATAGTTTTTTCTTAAAAAATCACCTAAAGTTTCTTGAAATAAACCTTTAATAAATTGTCCTCTATCATCATCCAATTCTGGTTGTGACATACTCATATCTCCTTTCTTAAATAAGAACCAATCTTCTGGCAATCCCTCGAATGTATCAAACCCAAAAAACTTTGATTCTAAATGATTTTGATTTTTTAACCACCATTTAAAAGAAGTTCCACCAAAAACACCAAATTCTAAATAGTCAATTTTATCTTTGTTTAGCCCTTCCTTATCAATAACGTATTGGTGTAATGCTTGTCTTTGAGTATAAACTCTTTTTCCACGAAAAAAGTCGTTAAAACTAAGGTCAGCATTATGTTTATTGATCCATCTAGAGAGTCCAATGGCATTAACGACAAACTTTAACGGTCGATATATAAAAGAGAAAAGTGAAGGAATTCGAGTAAATAAAATAAAATCTTTTAATAAAGCTACTATTTTGAATTTCATTTGAAAATTTAATAATTTAATAATTTTCAAAGATATATTGTTTTTTATTAATCGCCTTGTATTTTTATTAAGAATATTATGTGGTTAATAAATATTTTAGAATGGAATATAACTATCAATTATTTTAAATAAATGATAAAAAAAGACTACCCGAAAGAGTAGTCTTTACTTGAATATTATTTAATACTTATTGAAATGCATCTTTTATTTTTTCAAAAAAGCTTTTTTCTTTTCTAGCTTCCTCACCAGGTTCTATATTTGTAGAGCTTGATTTTCTTAAGATCTCAATTGCTGCTAATTCCTCATCGGTCAATTGTGTTGGTGTCCATACTTTAATAAGTACCAATTGATCACCTTTGCCATAACCATTTATATCAGGGAATCCTTTGCCTTTGAGCCTAAATATTTTACCACTTTGAGTTCCAGCTGGAATTTTAATTTTTGCTTTACCATCAATAGTCGGCACTTCAACTTGAGTACCCAAAACGACATCAGGATATGATATAGAAAGAACATATTGAACATCATTACCATCGCGGGTTAGTTCATTATGCTTTTCTTCCTCAATTAATATAATCAAATCACCAGATGAGCCACCACGTTCACCTGCATTTCCTCTTCCACTCATACTCAACTGCATACCATCCTGAACACCTGCAGGAATATCAATTGAAATGGTTTCTTCGCCATATATTCTACCTGCTCCTTTACAACTATTACATTTATTGGTAATGGTAGAACCTTGACCATCACATGTAGGACATGGACTTACAGTCTGCATTTGACCTAAGAAAGTATTGGATACTCTCCGAACCTGACCAGTACCACCACAAGTTTGACACCTTTGAATGGAGTTTTTATCTTTTGCACCACTGCAACCACATGTATCGCAAGGAATATATTTTTTTACTTTTATCTTTTTATTGGCTCCGTTTACAATCTCGGCATAAGTCAATTTTAATTTAACTCTTAAATTAGAACCTCTGTTGGCATTACGACCACCTCTTTCACCTCCACCAAACATGTCACCAAAGCCACCGCCACCAAAAATATCGCCAAAATGACTAAAGATGTCATCCATATTCATACCGCCACCACCGCCACCTGCAGCGGCACCCATTCCTGCATGACCAAATCGATCATATCTAGCCTTCTTTTCGTCATTAGAAAGGACATCATATGCTTCAGCAGCCTCTTTAAACTTTTCTTCTGCTTCGTTATCGTCAGGGTTCCTATCTGGATGATATTTTAAGGCTAGTTTACGATAAGCCTTTTTCACTTCATCAGCTGAGGCACTTTTGCTTACGCCTAAGACCTCATAATAATCTCTTTTACTCATAATTCATTTTTAATTGAATAAAGCTAGTGCCCTATTTTCCTACCACTACTTTTGCGTGACGAATAATTTTATCATTTAAGAAATATCCTTTTTGTAATTCATCCATTACCTTACCTTGCATTTCCTCATTAGGCGCTGGGATTTCTGTAATAGCCTCATGGAATTCAACATCGAAATCTTTATTAATGGATTCCATTGCTTGCAAACCTTTACTTTCTAGGATTCTTTTTAATTTATTAAAAACTAAATTAGTTCCGGCTTTGATTTGCTCAAGATTTTCAGATAATTCCATCTGTTCAGAACCCCGATCAATATCATCTAAAACTTCTAATAAATCTATGATGACATCTTTACCTGCAGTTTGAATCATTTCAAGACGCTCCTTAGCATTTCTTTTTCTGAAATTATCAAACTCAGCTATTTGACGCAAATATTTGTCTTTTATTTCTGCCAATTCGCCTTGACATTTTTCAATAGCTGACAACTCTTCATTTTGAGAAGATTGTTCTTCAGGATCTTGTAAAGGTTGAGTATCTTGTTCCATTTGTTCTTCTATTTTTTGCTTTTGATTATTTTTCATTTCAATTGTCAATTATCAATTACTTATTTCCTTTCAAAAAATTTGCCAATTTAATAATTTTGACAAAATGTCGGATTATTTGTAAAATTCTTAAGCAAAACTACTATTTTTACAAAAAAGGTATTAAAATAATTGATAGTTTTATTATTAAAAAACCTCTAAATTTAAAAAGTTAGAGAAACTTAAGGATATTAGATTAAATAAAACTAGATTTACATTAAAAGCAACAAGGTGAAAATAGCATTATACAATAGAGTATTTGAAGAAAACAATATTGAGTTTTTTAAATATCTATTTACGATATTGGAAAAATACGAATTCTCTTATACTATTTTTGAAGATTTTAAAGAAAGATTAAGTTCTTTTCTAGATTTCCCATCTAATACAGAAACCTTTACCAACCATAAAACAATTGCTACAGATGTAGATATATTTTTAAGTCTTGGTGGAGATGGAACAATGCTGGATACTGTCAATTTAGTTCATAACGCTTTGATACCAACACTTGGAATTAACCTGGGCAGACTTGGCTTTTTGGCAGATGTTAGAATTGAAGAAATTGAAATTGCTTTCCGATCTTTAAAACGAGGTTCCTATTCGGTTGAAGATAGAAGTTTGATTCATTTAGATTCAAATATAAATCTATTTGGGGAATTCCCTTATGCATTGAATGAGTTTACAATCCATCGAAAAGACTCCTCTTCAATGATTAAAATACATACTTTCATTAACGGTGATTTTTTAAACACTTATTGGTCTGATGGCTTAATTGTTGCAACGCCAACAGGTTCCACAGGATATTCTTTAAGTTGTGGTGGCCCAATTGTATTTCCAACCGCTGAGAATTTTATTATTACACCTGTAGCACCACACAATTTAAATATTCGTCCAATAATCGTTCCCGATAATTCTATCATCTCCTTTTCTGTGGAAGGTCGTACCAATCAATTTTTATGCACTTTAGACTCTAGAGTTGCCACCATTTCAAAAGAGGTACAACTAGCAGTTAAAAAAGAGAATTTTAGTTTTAAATTAGTACGTTTAGATGATCATGAATTTTTAGAAACTTTAAGACAAAAATTATTTTGGGGAATAGATAGCCGAAATTAAAATACATTCTATAAGCTAATCCAAATAAAATATTATGGAATACCAAAAATTAAGAGATTAATTAGTATAATTTTCCTTTTTAAGCTCATTTACTTATTAAAACTTTATGTTTGGTTTATGTATCTATAATACTGATTTTAAAAGTTTATAAAACTCATAAAGTATCATAAATTGATTATTTACCTTATCAATCCTTTTCTTATCTTTGTGGGATGAATATGCAAATTCCAAAATTAATTGAGAACTTTATTGGAGGTGAATTTTCTGCGCCAATAAAAGGAAAATATATAGACAATATCAATCCAGCAACTGGAGCAGTTTATGCTCAAATTCCAAACAGCACTACTGAAGATGTAGAAAAAGCGGTGTTAGCAGCTGAAAAAGCTTTCCCAATATGGAAAAACACCAGTTCTGATGAACGATTTAAAATCATGAACCGAATTGCTGAATTGATTGAAGAAAACATCGATTTCTTAGCACTTGCAGAAAGTAATGATAATGGTAAGCCTTTAACGCTCAGTAAAAGAGTAGATATTCCTAGAGCTTCAGAGAACTTTCGTTTTTTTGCAAGTAGTCTCATGCATTTTGCTACAGAAAGTCATCATATGCCTGGGAAAGCAATCAACTATACACTAAGAAGGCCTATTGGTATTGTTGCCTGTATTTCCCCTTGGAACTTACCATTGTATTTATTTACTTGGAAAATTGCCCCGGCGATTGCAGCTGGTAATTGCGTCATTGCAAAACCATCAGAAGTAACCCCAATGACTGCCTATTTATTGGCACATATTGTGAAAGAAGCAGGTCTTCCAGATGGCGTATTGAATATTATTCATGGAGATGGTTTCAGTTGTGGGTCAGCAATGGTGGAGCATCCAAAAGTAAAAGCAGTTTCCTTTACGGGTAGTACAAGAGCAGGAAAAGATATTGCAATTAAATGCGCTGCAAACTTAAAAAAGTCTTCATTAGAGTTAGGAGGTAAGAATCCGGCAATTATTTTTGAAGATTGTGATTGGGACAAAATGATGAAAACCATATTGAATTCTTCATTTTCAAACCAAGGCCAAATATGCCTATGTGGCTCAAGAATATTAATTCAGGAAAGTATTTATGAAAAGTTCAAAGCAGAATTTATCGAAAGAGCAGCATTACTCACGGTTGGTGACCCACTGGAGAAAAGTTCTAAACAAGGTGCAGTAGTAAGTAAAATGCATTATGATAAAATATTATCTGCTATTGAAATTGCTAAAGAAGAAGGCGGAAAAATATTATTAGGCGGAACAGCTATTCATCCTGATGGCCGATGTGCAAATGGCTATTTTATTGCACCAACAATTATTGAAGGCTTAGGACCTCATTGCAAAACAAATATGGAAGAAATATTTGGTCCTGTTGTTACTATACAATCTTTTAAAGATGAGGAAGAAGCGCTACATCTATCTAATATTTCTGACTATGGTTTATCAGCTACTATCTGGACACAAGATATTAGCCGAGCTTCAAGGTTTGCCGAAGAAGTTCACAGCGGTATTATTTGGGTAAATTGTTGGCTACTTCGAGACTTAAGAACTCCTTTTGGAGGATTTAATAATTCGGGTATGGGCAGAGAGGGAGGTTGGGAAGCAATACGCTTTTTCACTGAAGCAAAAAATATTTGTATTGAATATTAATAGAAGTCAATTATCTGAAATTCACTGTAGGTAATTTAAGTAAACCATTGATTCTCAGCTGAAATTATGAAATATAATAATACAAACTGACCTTCATTTTTGAACGATTTATCTTAAGTTATCTTTATGCTCTAATGACTATAATATTTCCAAGTTCATCAAGTTTAATGATTCTTGAAGGCTTGGCAATCTTATGGTCATCTTGCCTATATTGAACAATATAGTCTACCCTATCTTTAATTATTGGGTCAATCTCAGTAAATATCCTAGGCGCTACCAAACCACTTATATTGGCAGAAGTAGAAATCAAAGGCTTATTCATCCTTTCTAATAACAATTTGCAAAATGGTTCATTTACTATCCGAATGGCAACCGATTTTTCAGCTGGAAGTGCATTAGAAGCTATACCTTTTGCGTGTTGATAAATAATTGTAGTGGGTCTATCAAAATGCTGTATTAAATTTTTTAAATTTGGATAAGGATCGGCAACATAATTAAAAATTGAATACACATCTGGCAACAAAATTACCAGACTTTTACTTTCTTCACGTTCTTTAATTTTAAAAATTTTACTAACTGCTTCTTCATTAGTGGCGTCACAACCTAATCCCCAAACAGTGTCTGTAGGATAAAGAATACATCCTCCCCTTTCTAAAACAGCTAAAGCTTTATTAACTTCTGTATTTAAAGAATCCATCTTTTGCTATAAAAAAAAAACGAGTTAACTCAAATAGAGCTACTCGTTTTGAATATTTTAAATTATTTAAAAATTATCCTTTTAATGCTGCTGCTCCACTTACAATTTCAGTCAATTCTGTAGTGATAGCTGCTTGACGTGCTCTATTGTAAGATACTTTTAAGTCTTTCAATATTTCATTTGCGTTTTCAGTAGCCTTATCCATAGCAGTCATTCGAGCACCATGTTCTGACGCGTTGGCATCCAAAATAGCTTTATATACTTGAGTATTTAAAATTCTTGGCATCAATTCTGCAATTAAAGTATCTTTGGAAGGTTCAAAGATAAAGTCTGTTTCTTTTTGCTCTTGAGGTTTTTCCACCTTTGGAATAGGCAAATATTCTTCATTTACAAAAACTTGTGTAGCTGCATTTTTAAATTGAGAATAAACTAATTCAACTTTGTCATATTCACCTTTCAAATAAGCCTCTTGAGCATAGATTGCTGCACGCTTAACATTTTCAAAGCTAAGATCACTAAATAAACTCCAAAAATCTGATACTAACTGAAAATTATATTTTTGAAAATACTCATAACCTTTTTTACCAATTGGTAATAAGGTAACATTTTTATTAGGATATTTATCTGCAATCAATTGTTTGGTAGCTTTAATAATATTCGTATTATAGGCACCACAAGTACCTCTATCTGAAGTGATAGGAATAATTAAAACTTTTTCTATTGGACGTTCATCAGCAAGAGCGAAGCTAACATCATTTCCCAAACTACTTACTATATTACTCAACATAGTCTGCATTTTTTGGGTATAAGGACGCATTTGCAAGATAGCATCTTGAGCACGACGTAATTTTGCAGCGCTCACCATTTTCATGGCTTTAGTAATCTGCTGTGTAGAACTTACAGATTGAATACGTAATCGAACTTCCTTTAATTGCCCTGACATACTTTATTATATAAAAATTAAGCTTAATTTCAAATTGTTTGCAAAGGTACGGACTGAATTTTGTTTTTCCAAAATTTCATAGTCTATTTCTTACTCAAGAATCCATTCATTTTATTTAAATATCAAATACTAAAATCCTGATTTCAGAAGTTATTATTTCAAATTATTTTTCGTAATAAAATTTTGAGTGCTGATTAGTTTTGATTTTCTTACATTTGTGCTTTGAAATTATAAAAAAGATGCAAAAAATATTAGTAGCCAATAGAGGCGAAATTGCCTTACGTGTAATGCGTTCCGCAAAAGAAATGGGCATTAAAACCGTTGCTGTTTATTCCGAAGCAGATCGATTAATGCCATTTGTACAATATGCTGATGAAGCAGTATGTATTGGTCCAGCACCATCGGCTCAATCCTATTTAAGATCAGATAAAATAATACAAGTAGCAAAGCAGTTGAATGTTGATGGCATCCATCCAGGATATGGTTTTTTAAGTGAGAACGCTGATTTTTCAAAAGCAGTTACTGATGCAGGAATGATTTTTATAGGACCAAGCGCTCATTCTATAGAAACCATGGGAAGTAAAATTGCAGCAAAACAAGCAGCAAGAAAATTTGATGTTCCTATGGTGCCAGGAACTGAGAAACCATTAGAAAGTTATGCAGAGGCACATGAAGTTGCCTCAAAAGTAGGTTACCCTATTTTGATTAAAGCTAGTGCAGGTGGTGGTGGTAAAGGTATGCGTGCGGTCAACTCTGAAGATGAGCTGGAAGAGCAGATGAGGTTGGCTAAAAGTGAGGCATTAAACGCATTTAGCAATGATGATGTATTTATAGAGAAATATGTCTCTTCCCCTAAGCATATAGAAATTCAGATTTTGGGTGATCAGCATGGAAATTATGTTTATTTATTCGAAAGAGAATGCTCCATTCAAAGACGTCATCAAAAACTTGTGGAAGAAGCTCCTTCCTCCTGTTTAACACCTGATATACGTAAAGTAATGGGTGAAAGTGCGATAAATGTAGCGCGTTCTTGTAATTATTATGGTGCCGGAACAGTTGAGTTTTTAGTAGATGATGAGCTCAATTTCTATTTTTTAGAAATGAATACCAGATTACAGGTTGAGCACTGTGTAACAGAATATATTTCTGGTATCGATTTAGTAAAAGAACAAATTAGAGTTGCTAGAGGTGAGAAGCTATCTTTTACCCAAGACGATTTGAAAATCAATGGTCATTCAATTGAATTAAGAGTATGTGCCGAAGACCCAATGGATAATTTCCTTCCTGATACTGGGAAATTAGAAATTTATATCCGTCCACAAGGTAATGGTGTTAGAGTTGATGATGGATATGAACAAGGCATGGATATTCCTATATTTTATGACCCAATGATAGCCAAATTGGTGGTTTGGGGAAAAGATAGAGAAGAAGCTATTGATAGACTTTGTCGTGCCATAGATGAATATAAAATAAAAGGTATTAAAACTACCTTAAGCTTTGGTAAATGGGCAGTAAGACAAGCTGCATTTGCCGAAGGAAATTACGATACAAATTTTATTCCTAAGTACTTTAAACCTGAATATCTGATTTCTGAAAACAAAGATGAAGAATCTGTTGCAGCAGCAATGGCAGCATTAGTATGGGAAGAAGGTAAAAAAGAAATGGCAACAACGCTTAATAATAATGGTCCTAGTAAATGGAAAATTAAAAGATAAAACCATTAAGAAAAATTAATTAATTACTTATTATAATAGTCCAATTGCTTATGATTGGACTATTTTTTATATTGGAAGTAGGAAAAAAAATGAATAAGTTTATATAATAAAGATTTAACTTTGACTTGGACTTAATTATGCAAGCTATGAAAACGAAAATATCTACACTTATAATTGTTTCCTTTATTTTATTTGGCTTGTTCGACATAAGCAATTACGTCCAAGCTCAAGCGAGCATAAAATGGCATTTTGATATGAAGGATGCTTCTTACGGTCAATCTGCTGCTGCTGATATTGACGGAGATGGTAAATTAGAAATAGTTTTCGGTTGTTATCGAAATGATAGTAGCATCTATGCCCTTAACGCCGAAAATGGGTCTTTGCTTTGGAAATTTAATGCAGGTACTACTTTTGCAGAAGGCTGTAATGATGTAGCCCCTATAATCTACGATGTGGATGGTGATGGACAACTAGATGTGATTGTTCCAGGAAGTTGTAATCCAAAAACATTCTGTTTTAATGGTGCTGATGGTACTTTAAAGTGGGTAGCCAATACTCGTGGAAGCGACTCTCCCCCAACTATAGCTGATATTGATGGTGATGGTAAACCTGAAATTATTCATGGAGAATTTGGTGGTTATGTGATCTGTCTGAACGGTGAAGATGGCAGTATTGCCTGGGAAATAGCCGTTGATACTGATAGCTGGATTCAAACTGCACCAACGATAGCTGATGTGAATAACGACGGAAATCTGGATATCATTGTTGGCACTTGGAATGCCGTTGATAAAACAAAAAATACATTAAGAGCTTATACCGCCTCAACACAACAACTACTTTGGAGCTTTCCAGTGAATGATGTAATGTATCACGGAACGGCAGTGGGCGATTTGGATAAAGATGGAATGCTGGAGCTCGTATTTGGAAATTATAATGATACTTTATATTGTTTAAATGCCAATAATGGAACTGTTAAATGGAAATATACTGCTGGTGCAAGTTTTTATGTTGGTTCTCCAGTTGTTCTTGCAGATGTAAACAATGACGGCAATTGTGATGTAATTTTTAACGCTTGGTACAAAATGATAGCCTTAAATGGAGATGGAACACTTCTTTGGGAGTATGATATACCTAATTATGGTCAAAGTTTTAGAGGCGCTGCAATTTCAGATATCAATAACGATCAATATCCTGATGTTATTTTTGGGACAGACAATGGTATGGTAATCGGCTTAAATGGAAATAATGGATCTTTAATTTTCAATACAAATTTGCGGACAGACTATGGAGATTCTTTGTACAGTGCTCAACATGCACCTTTAGTTGCTGATTTTGATAATGATGGCATTTTAGACGTGTTTATTGCTGGCGGGCATGGCGTTATTCCTTTCGAGAATAATTTTGGTAGAGCTTATATGCTTTCTATTGGTCAAGGCAATGGTCCTGATTGGTTGATGTTTCAAAATGATATTCGCCGTCAGTCTAATGTTTGCAACAACGGAAATACAAGTCTGCCAGAAACTGGAAATAGGCAATTACAGTATTTCATTTATCCTAATCCTTCAAAAGGTGATTTAAGAATTTATTTTGAAAAAGGGAATTCTAACGATTTCTTCATTAGTTTGTCTGATATAACCGGAAAGAGGTTGGAATTGGCTTCTTATGAATTAGTTAATACTTCAGAAATAGCATACAAAATGAGTCTCGTTGATGGACTCTATTTCATGAAAATTACTGATAAAAGAACAGGTCAGTCAACAACTGAAAAATTGATTATTAAGCGATAAGAATAGAGCTTTATTTGTTGTGTAAAAATCGGAAACCGTTTTTACTTTGCGATATTTGAACTTAAATTTATTAAAGTATCACGTAAATAATTTTCACAATCACTTAATAGGTTTCGTGAATTTTAATCTAATTTTCTAATTTGTATGATTTAGAGGTCAGAATATTGTGTTTCGATTAGACATATTATGAAACAACACCGAGTTTGCACTAAAACAACAGACATTTACATCTACTAAAAGAATTATGGACTTATTTAATTCTAAAAATACTAAAGCACCTTTTCAACTTCCTAATGAAGAGGGTTATAGTTGTGAATTTAATGCAGAACAAAATGTTTACCATATCAAAATCCCTAATGGAGAAATTATTTATGCAGAACATTTTTTCGATAAGAAAATAAGCGATAGAAGTTTAGCATATTTTCTTGAAAATGATTCATTTGATTGGGAAACTACTAATTGGCGTGAATTTGAAAAGGAACAATTAGAAAAAGTAAAATTCAAAAATATTTATTGGCATCACGACAAGCTAAAGATGTATGGTAAGGAAGTTTTCTTGCCACGTTATTCAGCTTGGTATGGTGATAAAGATAAGTCCTATTCATATTCAGGCTTAACTTTACAACCTAACAAATGGAATAATGGCCTTCTTTATTTGAAAGAACATATTGAAAAAATAGCAATTGTAAATTTCAATAGTGTACTTATGAATTGGTATAGAGATGGCGAAGATTATATAA
The DNA here is from genome assembly GCA_035497795.1 of Edaphocola sp. Classification (GTDB taxonomy): domain Bacteria; phylum Bacteroidota; class Bacteroidia; order Chitinophagales; family Chitinophagaceae; genus Edaphocola. Next base: position 25,777 of record DATJCU010000220.1, read on the forward strand.
ATTGGCATACCGACGCAGAAAAAGAATTGGGCCAAAATCCTATTATTGCCTCATTGAATTTTGGAGCAACAAGAAGATTTTTAATGAGGCGGATAGATGACCATTCCATAAAATTAGAATTTCCATTGAAACATGGTACATTGCTTATTATGAAAGGTGCATTACAACATTTCTGGCAACACAGTGTACCAAAAGAAAAAAAAATAAAAGCAACAAGAGTAAATCTAACTTTTAGAATCATAATATAAATAAAAAGAAGGAATTTACTACATTGCTTAACAGCAAAACTGAGCTGGGTTTCAATATGGAAAGAGAGTGAGTAGGAATAAAGAGAAGAGATAATGAAAGGATGGCAGAATTTAATAAGCATTTACAGCTGTTCAAATTGCTCCAACAACCTCAAAAATAAAATTTAAAAACCCTCGTTTTAAATAGATACCTATTCTTCCCAATCCGTAATTTTCAACAGTTCAAAAAACGTTCTTTCTGGTATTTCTTTAACTTCACCAGGTTGTAAATTACCCAGAGTTAAGTTTTCAATAGAAGTTCTAATCAATCGAATACATCGATGTCCTGAGGCTAAAACCATTTTTCGGACTTGCCGAAACTTACCTTCTTTTAGCGTAATCGAGAGCCACGTAGTAGGTAAGAAATCATGAATTTCTTTAGTGGTAGGAAAAAGGTTTTCGGGCTTTTCTACGATATTCACGGCACAAGGTTCGGTAATATAATGGGTTGCTCCTTTAATAAAAATAGGAATCCCATTGCGTAACTGTTCTAACTCGGTTTGGCTTACAATACCTTTTACTAATACCAGATAAGTACGTTCATGAGGAATAGCTCCTTGAAATAAAAGTCGGGTCACTTTCTTATTGGTAGTCAATATGAGCAAACCCTCTGAATCATTGTCCAGTCTGCCAATGGCGTGAATACCCTGTGGAAAATCGTAATTTAAAGCACCTAGTAAACGCACATTATCAGGACTTATAAACTGTGAAACCATTTTATAAGGCTTGTTGATGATAAAATATTGATTTGGAGCTTCCGGCATGGAGGTTTTGAAAATTGAGTTGCAAAAATACTATTTATAGTAAGATGAGTAGGATTTTATTCTTTCTACTAAAAACTTATATTATTGAAAATGTAGTTATTGTCGCCCAAATAGATTAACACCCATTCTCACACCTAAACTAAATGTAGGCTCAACATACTCGATTTTATAATTGATTATTAAACCTAAAGCTCCATAAAAATCAAATACAAAATTTGCATCCTTTCCTAACTCGACTTGTCTCCCTATCATTATCGAGCTTTGATAGCTTTCTCGGTATTTATAACGGAATGCTACTGAGTCACCGTTAAAGATACTTGGAGCATTCCCTTTCAGTTCCGCACCAATATAAGTATAAGTATTTGCATAAGGACTTGATGTATATTCAATTTTACTTTGACTTCTTAATATCCTTTTTATCATAAGCGAAGAATAAGGACTGAACCAAGCATCTCCAAAATTCCACCAATCATTAGTTCTATTATTGTATCGGGCATAATCGTAATTATATTTATTGTAACTTTCACTTGTTGAAAACAGATAAACCCACCTTAGTCCAAGATCGATCATAACCAATGTCTTCTGGTTAAGCCGATATGCTCCATTTAAACTCGCATTGACTAAGCCAATTCGAAGACTAGACTGAAACAGTTTAGGTGTGTATTCGTATTTTTCTGATTGTGCAAAACATTTCTGAAAAGAGAAAGCTCCAAGAAGAACTAAAACAAAGAATGAGAACAAGTACTTCTTCATAATTTTCAGATTTTAATATTATTATTTATAATCTTTCAAACAAGTTAAGGCCAAGTCGAACCCCCATTTTTATAGCAGGTTCGAAATATTCAACTTTATAGTTTGCTATCAATCCCACAGCAAAATAAATATCCAATAAAGACCTAGCATCTTTCGTAAACTCTTTTTGTCGTCCTATTATAAACAATGCTTCATACGATTCTCTATAATTATTTTTTACATTCTGATCTTCGTTAAGGATGCTGGGAGCATTTCCTTTAAATTGTAGTCCTAAATAGGAAAATGTATTGGCATAAGGACTTTTAGAATACTTCGTTTTACTACGACTGTCTAAAATATATTTTACTTGAAGTGAGGAGTAAGGACTAATCCAAGTAGCTCCTCCTAAATCTAAATAGTAAGAATTGTTAGTCTTCTCATTATATTCGGCATAATTATAATTATATTTATTACAATAATTTGAACGCAAATTTAACGCCCCTACTCCTAGATCAACAGAAAGCATAATCTTTGGATTGAGCCGGTATTCTCCATTTAAACTCATATTGAATAAGCCAATTCTGAGACTGGACTGAAACAGTTTAGGAGTATATTCGTATTTTTCTGATTGCGCAAAACAATTCTGAAAAGAAAAGCTCCCAATAAGTGTTAAAGCAAAAGAAAAAAACACGGACTTCATGATAACCTACAGTTTTAAATTATATTAAAAATAATATTTATAGCTTTTCAAATACGTTTATACCTATTCTCACACCTAATCTAGCAATAGGCTCAAAATACTCAACTTTATAATTGACAAATAAGCCCATAGCAACATAAATATCAAATACTGCACTTGCATTTTCTCCAAACTCTAATTGCCTTCCAACCAGTATTGTTGCTTGATAAGTTTCTCTAAATCGATTGTAGGGATCCGTCTGATAATCAACACTAGGTGTATTTCCTTTCAATTGCAAACCAGTATAATAATAGGTATTAGCATAAGGACTTTTAGTATATTTAATTTTACTATTGCTACTTAGAATATATTTAACCTGAAGTGAAGAATAAGCACTCCACCAATAATGCCCGAGATTTAACCATTCAGGCGTCTTCTTATCATATTCTGTATAATTATAATTATATTTATTATAATAATTTGACAGCAAAGCTGTCAATCCTAATCCCAAATCAAGGGAAAGTATGGTATTTGGATTGAGCCGATATGCTCCATTTAAACTGGCATTGACTAAGCCAATTCGAAGACTAGACTGAAACAGTTTAGGTGTGTATTCGTATTTTTCTGATTGTGCAAAACAATTCTGAAAAGGGAAAGCTCCAATTAGAACTAAAGCAAAAAGTAAAATGAAGAACTTCTTCATAATTTTCAGATTTGATGTAATACAAATGTATTCAAATATATCTAAAATAAGACTTTTTTTTCTAAAAAAAGCTATCTATTACTTTTAATTTCAATTGCTTATTTCCTTTCTAAGTTTATTGATCAATGTTTTTATCTCTTCTAAATCACTAGGAGACTCTGGCAATTCTTTGCTATGCAACATATTAAAAGCCCAAATCTCCAATACCTCTTCTGCTCGCACGGTATAAGGGTGATATTCTTTATTTAATGAAGTCAATAGAATGGTTCCATCATCTTGTACCGTTACTAATTTAAACACGAAATCTGCTACTCCATTCAATATCACAATACAAGGATTCAGCGGTTTCAAACGCTTCCAGTTTTCCACATAACTACCAGTAATCATACTATTGGGAGCGATAGGCAACATTGAATCTCCAGTAATAGGGAAAGTGCGGTAAGTACCATGTCGGGAGAGTGTTGGAATATTAAATTTGGGCAGACTGGCAATATACTCCGGATCATTATGACCACTGCTATAGCCTGCCTTAGCTTTAATGGGTACATATTCTGTATTTTCCTTATTACTCTTATCTACACTAATGGCTAAAACCCTTATTTTACTACCCATCATATAGACATCATTACCAGCTTCTAATTCTCTTAACCGCAACTCACCCAAGCTACTCAAATTTACTTTTAGCATACTGTCCACGCTAATTTTAAAATAAGTAGAGATATTAAGATAATCTTCCGGTTGTGGTGATTTGGTATGACCACTCTCTAAAGCAGCAATTTTAGCTCGACTAAATCCTAGTATCGCTGAAAGTTGCTCCTGACTTAGCTTTCTCCTTTCTCTCAGAAATTTTAAGTTTTCTTTAAAAAATATTATTTGGTTTTCTTTACGCATATTGTTATAATTACAAACTAGAGATTGATACAATTTGTAACAAAGGTAAGCATTTTTTTATGGAAAGACATATAGTTCATTGTGATTTAGACACTTTTTTTGTATCAGTGGAACGGTTACTCCATTCAGATTTAAATGGGAAACCTGTTTTGGTGGGAGGCTTTTCAGAACGATCTGTGGTAGCATCCTGTTCTTATGAAGCTCGACTGTTCGGAGTACATGCTGCAATGTCTATGAAACAAGCAAGGCGATTATGTCCTCAAGCTGTAGTGGTTCGTGGCGATTTTGATCAATACACTAAATACTCCAGAATAGTAACTGAAATCATTGAGGGCTCTAGTCCGGTGGTGGAAAAAGCAAGTATAGATGAACACTATATAGACCTGACTGGAATGGACAAGTATTTTGGCTGTTGGAAATGGACTCAAGAGCTTAGGCAGAGAATCATTAAAGAAACAGGACTCCCTATCTCTTTCGCATTATCAGCGAATAAGACGGTTTCTAAAATCGCTACGGGTGAAGCTAAGCCCTGCAATGAAAAGAAAGTGGATAATGGTAAAGAGAAACAGTTTTTGGCACCTCTTTCCATAAAGAAAATACCAATGGTGGGCAGCGAGACTTATAGCCGATTAAAAAGCATGGGTATAGCCACCATAAAAACTTTGCAAGAAATCGATCCTGAAATGATGCAAATTCTTTTAGGAGCAAACGGCCTTCTTATTTGGCGCAAAGCGAATGGCCTAGACGACACAGCCGTCCAGCCCTATCAGGAACAAAAAAGCATGAGCAAGGAACATACTTATGAACAGGACACTATAGATATGGAACTGCTCCAGCGTACCATTGCCCGTATGGTGGATGAGCTCTCTTTTGAACTGAGAACAAGCAAAAAACTGAGTGGCAATATCAGCATAAAAATCAGATACAGCAATTTTGAAACCTTTACTAAGCAGCAAAAAATCACTTATACCTGTTCTGCAAAAACATTAGAAGAAAGAGCTATGACTCTTTTTAAAAGAGTATATACTAAGCGTTTACTCATTCGATTGATAGGCGTTAAGGTGAGTGATCTGGTAAGCGGAGCTTATCAAATCAATTTATTTGATGATACAGAAGAGGACTTGGCATTAACGAATGCTCTAGACAGTATTCGACTACGCTTCGGGAAAGGGAAAATTATTAGAGGTTCTTGTTTTTAAAAAAGAAATAAAATGTTACTCAATTTACATAGTTATTACAGCCTTCGTTATGGCACATTAAGCATTGAACAATTGGTGGAAAACCTTGCTGTCAATGCTTATGACACTGCTGTGCTAACAGATATTAATAACACTACTGCTACTTTCAACTTTGTAAAGGTCTGCCAGGAAAAAGGTATCCATCCACTCGCTGGTGTCGAATTTAGAAATGGTGACCGACTGATGTATATTGGTATTGCCCAAAACATGGAGGGCTTCAGTGCTTTAAACAAATGCTTGACTAATCATAATAAAGACAAAAAACCTTTTCCAGAGCAAGCTCCCGAATTAGAGCATACTTTTATAATTTACCCTTTTGGTAGCAAACGACCAGAAAGCCTGAAAGCAAATGAATATATCGGAATTGCTATTAGACATTTATCAAAGATTGCATTAACTAGTAGTCGAGAACAGACGAAATATGTGATCTGGCATCCCGTTAGTTTCAACGAAGGAGATTATGCATTACACACACAGCTAAGAGCAATAGACCATAATATACTGCATTCACAACTAAAACCAGAACAAATAGCTTTATCTACGGAGCAAATGATACCCAGAAATCTGCTATTACAGTATTATAGAAATTTTCCAACTATTATTAAAAATACAGCATCCTTGTTAGAGTGCTGTAGCTTCAATGTTGATTTCAGCTCTGTAAAGAATAAAAAGTATTTTAGTTCGAGCAGACAAGAAGATAAGGAATTGCTTTTACAGCGAACTTTTGAAGGTTTTGAAAATCGTTATGATAAGAACAATCAGGAGGCGAAAGCAAGGATCAGTAAGGAGTTAGAGATTATAGATAACTTAAACTTCTCTTCATATTTTCTGATTACAAATGATATTTGTCGGTTTGCCAAAAGTCAAAACATGCATTATATAGGCAGAGGCAGTGGTGCGAATTCGATAGTAGCTTATTGTTTGGGCATTACCAATGTAGATCCCATAACATTAAACTTATATTTTGAGCGTTTTCTGAACCCTCAACGTAAGACCCCACCCGATTTTGATGTGGATTTCAGCTGGAAAGATAGAGATAGCATTTATGATTATATTTTTAAGAAGTATGGTAGCGAGCGAACAGCATTAATGGGCGCCATGAGTACTTTTCGTTCTCGTTCTATCATTCGAGAATTAGGAAAAATACAAGGCTTACCTAAATTTGAAATAGACCGTTTGATTTCAGAACCTGAAAATGTCTTAAATCGTCATGAGCAAAGCAGAAAAATACTTTCTATTTATGAGCGATTAGCAAATTTTCCTAATCAAAGAACCATACATTCTTCAGGCGTTTTAATTTCTGAATTGCCAATGAGCTATTATTGTGCTTTAGACTATCCTCCTAAAGGACTGGCAACAGCTCAAATGGATATGTACACCGCTGAAGATATGGGCTTTGAAAAGTTTGATATTCTTTCTCAGCGTGGTATTGGACATATTGATACCTGCAAAGAAATTATTCTAGCCAACAGAGGAGAAGAAGTAGACACTAATGCTATTAATTGTTTTTTAGAAGATGAAAAAATAGCATATCAACTTAAAAATGCCCAAACGATCGGCTGCTTTTACATAGAAAGTCCAGCCATGCGGCAACTTTTAGAGAAATTAAAATGTGACAATTACCTCACCTTAATAGCTGCTTCCTCTATTATTCGTCCTGGAGTTGCTTCTTCTGGAATGATGAAAGCATTTATAGAAAGGCATTTAAATCCTGAAAAAGCGATTTACCCCCACCCCATATTTGAAGCACATTTAAAAGAGACTTATGGTGTAATGGTGTATCAGGAAGATGTGATGAAAATAGGTCATTTTTATGGAGGTTTAGATATGGCAGAAGCGGATGTATTGAGAAGAATGATGTCTGGAAAAACAAGGAACAAAGAGAAATTGGATGATATTAAAAAGCGTTTTTTTGAAAACTGTCAAAACAATAATTACCCTGAAGCAATAAGTAAAGAAATATGGCGACAAATGGAATCTTTTGCAGGTTATAGTTTTAACAAAGCACATAGTGCGAGCTTTGCTGTAGAAAGCTATCAAAGTCTTTTTCTGAAAACTTATTATCCTTTAGAGTTTATGGTGGCAGTACTTAATAATTATGGAGGATTTTACAACCGTAAACTTTATGTAAATGAAGCCAAAAAAGCTGGAGCTACCATTTGTCTGCCATGTGTAAATATCAGTGAATATCAAAGTATTATTAAGGGTACAGCTATCTATCTGGGATTTGATGGTGTATTAAGTTTAGACCATAGCAGCGTAAAAAAGATATTAAAAGAAAGGCATATTAATGGATTGTTCACTCATTTAGAAGATTTCATCAGACGCACCAGATTAGGCTTAGCTACTGTGATTATTTTAATTCGATGTGGAGCATTTCGATTTACGGGTCAGGACAAGAAAACGCTACTTTGGGAGGCTCATCTACTTATTTATAATCAGACCAATTGTCAGAAAGACCTATTATTTCAGCACCAGACTAAAGCTATTGTTTTGCCCAACTTGGAACAAAATGATATTGATGATGCCTACGATGAAATAGAATTATTAGGCTTCCTAGTGAGTTGCTCTCCTTTTGATTTAGCAAAAAGCGATTATAACGGCAATGCTAATGCTAAAAATTTATCATCATTAGTTGGACAAACAGTGAGAGTCGTAGCAGATTATGTTTGCCATAAAAGCGTATGGACTAAGCAAGGAAAGAAAATGAAGTTTGGAACTTTTCTTGATAGCAATGGAGATTTTATAGATACGATTCATTTTCCACCACAACTTTACCAATATCCTCTATATGGAGAAGGTTTGTATTTAATTCAAGGGAAGGTCGTTCTTGATTTTGGAGTGCCTTCAATTGAAGTGGAGAAATGTGCCAGAATGCCTATGAAAATCAATTGATTTCAAACTATAACATTTTACAAGAATATAATTGTGTATATTATCATTTAATTAATTTTTATAACTTAAAAAGCAAAAGCGCATAAAGAAGATCGATCGATAGTATTTATTAGAAATATAAGGAAATATTAATTTTAAATTCTCAGTGTTTTTTTTCTTATTTTTGGGTTTTTAGCGATAATAATATGAGTGTAAGTAATTACGACGAGAGTAGCATTAAATCATTAGACTGGAAAGAGCACATCCGACTACGTCCGGGGATGTATATTGGCAAGCTGGGTGATGGCAGTAGCATGGATGATGGTATTTATATCTTATTGAAGGAGGTGATAGATAACAGTATTGATGAATACACCATGGGCTTTGGTAAAAATATTAATATTACCATTCAAGATAAAGTAGTTACCGTTAGAGATTTTGGTCGCGGTATTCCTTTAGGTAAACTGGTGGATGTGGTGAGCAAAATAAATACGGGTGCAAAATATGACAGTAAAGCCTTCCAAAAGTCAGTAGGTCTGAATGGTGTAGGTACTAAAGCCGTCAATGCATTAAGTTCTAACTTTCAGGTTTCGGCATATAGAGAGGGAAAATCAAAAACTGCTATCTTTGAAAGAGGTGTATTAATCTCTGAAACTAAGGAAGTTAAAACTACAGAAGAGAACGGAACCGAAGTTATTTTTATCGCAGATGAAACTATATTTAAAAACTTCCATTACATATTCGACTATGTTCAAAATCAAATATGGAACTATTGTTATCTGAATGCTGGTTTAGCGATTTATCTAAACGGTAAAAAGTTCATTTCTAAAAATGGTTTACTTGATTTATTAGAAAACAAGACCAATGCAGATGATTTGCGTTATCCTATCATCCATTTAAAAGGAGAAGATATTGAAACAGCTATAACCCATACGGGTGCTTATGGCGAGGATATTTATTCCTTTGTAAACGGTCAACATACCACTCAAGGAGGAACCCACCACCAGGCATTCCGAGAAGCTTATGTGAAAACAATCAGAGATTTCTTCAAAAAGGATTATGAGGCTTCAGATATTCGTCAGACTATATGTGCTGCTATAGCAGTAAAAGTACAGGAGCCGGTATTTGAAAGCCAAACCAAAACCAAACTCGGTTCAATGAGTGTGGCATTGGATGGGCCTTCTATGAAAAGTTTTATTTTAGACTTTATTTCTAAAAGTTTAGATGACTATCTTCATAAAAACCAAGCTGTAGCGGAAGCACTTAAAAAGCGTATCGAACAAAGTGAACGGGAACGTAAGGAATTGTCTGGGATTAGAAAAATAGCCAATGAAAGAGCTAAGAAAGCTAATTTGCATAATAAAAAACTAAGAGATTGCCGAGTGCATTTGAATGATACACCACCCGCTAAAAACAAAGAGGAGTTTCAAGAAAAGCAATTAACATCAACTATTTTCATAACTGAGGGAGACTCTGCAAGTGGCTCGATTACCAAAAGTAGAGATGTTGAAACCCAAGCAGTTTTCAGTCTTAGAGGTAAACCGCTCAATAGTTTCGGTTTAACAAAGAAGATTGTTTACGAAAATGAAGAATTCAATTTATTACAACATGCGCTCAACATTGAAGATGGTATAGAAGGATTAAGATATAATAATATTGTTATCTCAACCGATGCCGATGTAGATGGCATGCATATTCGACTGTTGGTCATGACGTTTTTCCTTCAATTTTTTCCTGATATCGTTCGTAATGGCCATATTTACATTTTAGAAACACCATTATTCAGAGTTAGAACAAAGAAGGAAACAATATATTGTTATTCAGAAACAGAGAAACAAGCAGCTATTAAAAAGCTTGGCGGAAAAACAGAAATCACACGATTTAAAGGTTTAGGAGAGATCTCACCAGAAGAATTTGGAAAATTCATTGGTTCTGATATGAAAAAAGAACCCATTTTATTGAGTAATGAAGCTCCTATTCAAAAATTACTAGAATATTATATGGGCAGCAACACCCCTGCAAGACAGAAGTTTATTATTGAAAATTTAAAAGTTGAAAAAGACGACGCTTTAATTGAGGCCTTAATTGAAGAATCTTAAAAAAAATACATGAAAAAATTAATTTTTGCGATTGGAATCCTCGGTTCTTTATCTATAAGTACGGGCTTAATGGCTCAGGAAAACAATCAAACTGAAATAAGTCAGGATTTCTTTAATGGTGACCTTTTTGATGGTTTTAGTGGCACTTTGATCTACAGCTTATATCAAAACAATACCTACTTAATGAATGCTTTTAAGGCTAACATAATAAATAAAGAAGAAGCCTTAAGAACGTCTAGACAACAAGTGAATTTAATAAAATATGTCAACGACCTTATTGACAATAAATTAATCAATGAAAAGAATGATCCATTAATAAAAAGCCAAGATTATAATTATTTAAAAAATATTAAATCTGCAATTATCTTATTAGGTAATCAAGCTGAAGGTTTGAATAGCTATATCGAAGGAGATATAAATGGGAAAAAGAGATTTGAAAGTAATAAAAAACTTGCCTATAAGAAGGTCTTAAAGGTTATGGATAAAAAACAGTGATGAGAGATAATTTCATTAATCAAAATTAAATTTCTAGTTTATACTACCTATTTAATAATAACCTGGTAGCAATTAGAACAATTCAAATTTTTCTAATTGCTTTCTTTTTTAAAATATGTTTAAAATAAGACAGCCATTAAAAAGTTAATTAGAAATTGATGTTTAAATTTTATGTAAATTTGTAAATAACTTTTTATTATTTAATTATGAAATGGATAACCATGTCGCTTATATCTTTATTGTTTGCCTGCAAACCCGCCTTAAATGCACAAATTCCTAGTTCAATTTATGAATTTAAAGTAGCTGCTCTAGATGGCACTGTGATAGATTTTGCACAATTTAAAGGAAAGAAAATATTGATTGTTAATACCGCTTCAAAATGTGGACATACGCCTCAATATGAAGACTTAGAGAAGCTTTACGAAGCAGAAAAAGACAATTTAGTAATTATTGGGTTCCCTGCTAATAATTTCTTGTATCAAGAGCCAGGATCTAATAAGGACATTGCTGAGTTTTGTCAAAAAAATTACGGTGTTACCTTTCCAATGGCTGCAAAAATATCAGTAAAGGGGAAAGATATGGCTCCTATTTATCAATGGTTGACCAATAAAGCATATAATAAAGTTGAAAATAGTTCTGTAAGCTGGAATTTTCAGAAATATTTAATTGATGAAGAAGGCAATCTTGTGCGTCATTTTAGTCCTAAGACGCTGCCAATGAGTGACGAAGTGTTGCAAGCAATTAATGTTCAATAAATTTAGAAACGAAATTCCTAAAATGAAGGTTTATTGCCATCTCTTATTATTTTTTATAATTAGCCTTTCAGCTTGTGTAAAAGATAAGCCGGACCCTGGCAAAAGTAATCCTGCAATGAATGAACATCCAAAAATGTTCATTGCAAATGAAGGTGCATTTGGAAATGGAAATGCTTCATTGAGCTATATTGATCTTATTAACAATCAAGTTGTTAATAATGTTTTCAGTGCACAAAATGATGGTAAGGTTTTAGGAGATGTTTTTCAAAACATTCAAGGAGATAATCAAAATTTGTATTTGGTGATTAATAATTCGGATAGAATTATAGTCATTAACAAAAAGGATTTTAAACAGAAACAAATTATCAATGTGGAGCAACCTAGACAAATGGCTTTTATTGATGAAACAAGAGTTCTTGTCAGTAGTATGTACAGGAAAAAACTGTATATAGTTAATCTTATTTCTGGATCGATAGAAAATAGTATTCCTTTTCCTTATCCTAATTCTGAAGGCTTGCTTAGAGTGAAAAATAAAATTTACATTTGCCCATGGGATGTTAGTAGCTCACATATTTATGTATTCGACATTTCTAGTAGAACTATAACAGATAGCTTTGATTTCGGTAATTTTGCACCTACGAATTTAGCATTAGACAAAAATAATGATTTATGGATAAGCAGTGGTAATCCTCAAAAAGGAGTAGCTGCTGCACTAACAAAAATAAACCTTATAAATAAACAGATTCTAAAAACGATCTCTTTTCCCGAAAATACTGAGGTAATTAAACCTTGTTTCAATATGGGTAGCGATACTTTATATTTTTTAGCAGTTAATTACAATGCTACAAACAGCGATTATAATGGTCTATATCGTATTCCGATAAATGCGGATATTAGACCCACTACAGCATTTGTAAAAGCAGAAGCCTTACAATATTTCTGGAGTTTATCAATAAATCCCTATAATGGTCATATTTTTTTAGGAGACCCAAGAGGCTGGATTCAAAGCGGTCAGGTACTGGAATTAAACACCTCAGGACTTGAACTGAATCGCTATAATGTTGGTGTAGGACCGAGTAATTTTTATTTTGATTAATTATATTAAATCTTTTAGCAGCAATCTTTTTCTTATAGTTTGCATGGGATTCAATAGTTTATCAGCTCAATCTATTGAAGAGGGTAAGATATTGAAAATTATTTATGATCAACCAACTGAAATATTTGTCGACACTAAAGTAAGCGTTGATTCCTTTACCGCTTTACAACAATTAAGAGATAATATTGATAAGTTTAGAAACGAAGGATATTTAAGTGCTTCCTTAGATTCTGTTCATATTATTAAGGATACGCTCACTGCCTATATTCACAAAGGAGATATCTTCAGATTTGGAAAAATTAGTTTAGATAGTATTCCTAAGGTAATTTTAAACCAGTCGAGAATATATGATACTCAATTCGAAGGAAAGTTATTGTCTTTTAAAAGAATCAACAGCCTAATGGAACGCATATTGACTTATGCTGAAAATAATGGATATCCTTTTGCTTCAATAAAACTTAGTGCTATTAATTGGGAAAACAATAATCAATTCAATGCTGTAGTAGATTACCAAGCTGGTCCACTCACCTATTTTGATACGATTGAAATCCATGGCAGTTCAAACGTAGATTATAAGTTTATTTTAGCGTATTTAGGATTAAAAAACAAACAACTTTACGATGAGCATTCATTGGTAAATTTATCAAAGAAAATAAAAGAATTACCTTTTTTAGAAGAAGAGCAACCTTGGGAAGTAAGTTTTTCAATTTTAAGAACTAAATTAAAATTATATTTAAAAGACAAAGCCTCTAATCAGGTGAATGCACTTTTAGGTTTTCAACCGAATAATGACGAAACAAAGAAGTTTTTATGGACAGCTGATATCCAACTATTATTAAATAACACCTTGGGCTATGGAGAAACTTTTTCGGTTAGCTACAAAAACTTGCAGCATAAATCTCCTGAATTTAATTCCAATATCCTAACGCCGTATTTATTAGGAACAAAGTTCGCTTTAGATGCAGGATTTGAATATTATGCCAGAGATACCCTTTTTAATGGAAGTGGCTTTGAATTAGGGTTAAGATATTTATTTTCAGAAAGAGATTATTTTAGAATTGGTTATCATTTACAATCCAATCGAGTGCCTAGTCCTGATATTAATTTTGTTCAATCCAATAAAAGATTAAGTAATAATGCAGACGTTCGTACTGATGGTTTAGCATTTGAATATGTTCTAGATAAAACAGATTTTCGACTTAATCCGAGACAAGGATGGAATGCTTTCATGAGTGCAGAAGGTTTGAAAAGAATTGTCAAAAAAAATCAGGCTATTCTCTCTATTAATGATGGATTTAATTATGAACAATTGTATGATACGATAAACAACCATCCTTTACAATATAAACTAGCCGCGAATTTAAACTACTATCTTCCACTTACCAAACAAATAAGTTTCTGGCTTGCTTATCAAGGTGCTTTTATTAGTGGAAATAATTTATTTCAAAATGAACTTTTTCAAATTGGTGGATTTAAAACCCTAAGAGGATTTGACGAAAAAGCAATTTTTGCTAATCATTATCATATTGGAACAATTGCATTAAAAACCATTTTGTCTCAAGGTTCCTATTTTCAATTATTTTCAGATTTCGGAAAAGTATTTACACAATACAATCAATTGAATATCAGTAATGTACCTTTAAGCCTAGGTATGGGTTTAACTTTAGAAAACAAAACGGGTATTTTTAATTTTATTGTAGCTGTAGGAAAAAACCAAAACGAGACTTTTCAGTTTAAAAATACTAATGTTCATTTTGGTTATGTAAGCTATTTTTAACTTTAAAAATTTAAGCTTAAATTTGCAAACTTTCTAAAATATTGAATCAGGAATCAATGGCAGATATAAGACCCTTTAAGGGATTAAGACCAAGAGTAAATTTAGTTGAAAAAGTAGCTGCATTACCTTATGATGTTTCTACAGATGATGAAGTAAAGGCTAAAAGAATTAATCCATATAGTTTTTACCATATAACGCGTTCTGAGATCGACATCAATACTGGTGATCTCATTCACAGCAAAGAGGTATATCAAAAAGCATCTGAAAACCTTAATCGCTTTATTGAGGAAAAAACATTAGTTCAAGATACCCAAGCCTATTATTACATCTATATGTTGACCATGAATGGTAGAAGTCAGACGGGTCTTGTGTGTTGCTCTTCTTTAAAAGATTATGAGAATGGTATTATTAAGAAACATGAATTCACACAGCCTGTAAGAGTTTTAGACAGGGTTGATAATATTGTTGCCACAAGAGCACATACAGGATTGGTATTTTTGGCCTACAAAGAATTAGATACAATCAGTGAAATAATTGAAAATTGGAAAAGCAATCAAGAAGCGATTTATAATTTCACATCTGAAGATGGTATTGCACACCAGCTATGGGTTTTGGATGATAATAAAACTATCGAGGCAATAACTGAAATATTCCAAACAAAAGTACCTAACACCTACATTGCTGATGGACACCATCGTTCTGAGGCTGCCTATTTAGCTCAAGAAAAACTTTCTGGATCTAATAAAGATTATTATTTAACTTGTATTTTTCCAGACACGGAAGTGTTTATAATGGATTACAATCGAACAGTAAAAGATTTAAATGGTCTAGATGAAACCACTTTTTTAGAATCCTTAAAAAGTCAATTTGAAGTGACGCTTTCAGATCATCCATATGCTCCTAAAAAAGAGCATGAATTTGGGATGTATCTTAATGGAAATTGGTATATGCTATTTGCAAAGGAAAACAGTTATAATAGTGATGACAGTATTGATGTTTTAGATGTTTCAATTTTACAAAACAATTTACTCACTCCTATTCTAGACATTGATGATCCACGTACTAATGAAAGAATTGACTTTATTGGTGGCATTAAAGGTTTGAAAGGATTGGAAGATGAAGTGGATAGCGGAAGAGCTGCTGTTGCTTTTTCCTGTTTCCCAGCTACAATGAATCAATTATTTGATGTTGCAGACAAAGGAAAAGTAATGCCTCCAAAATCAACTTGGTTTGAACCTAAAACGAGAGATGGTCTTGTATTGCACCTTATTGATTAAAATCTATTTTATAATTAAATAATTATTTGAGCGCTAAGAAAAAAATACGCTATACTGGTTCTATATGTACTAAGACATTAGCAATATGAGGAATTTCCTGAATTAAGGTATCTTTAAGGATATGCCCTATTTTATGGCCTTCTTCTACAGTCAAATTACCATCTACTAGTGCATGTAAATCCACATGGAAAAATGGACCAACCTTACGTGCATAGCATTTTTCAGTGCCTTCAATACCATCAACTTCTAATGCTATTTTTCTAATTTTCTCAATTAATTCGGGATATACATTTTCATCCATTATTTCACCAAGCGCAGGTCTGAATATTTTATAGCAATTATAAAGAATAAATAAGGAAGCAAAAAGCGCGGCAATATCATCCATATACTCATAACCTTTTCCAAGAATTATAGCAATACTGATTCCAATAAAAGCAGCCAAGGATGTAATCATATCACTTCTATGATGCCAAGCATCCGCTGCTAATGAGGCACTATTGGTAGCTTTAGCATTCCGCATGACTCTTCTATAAGAATATTCTTTAAAAATTATTATAATCGCTAAAACGATAAGCGTCCAAGGTTTAGGAAGTTCATGTGGCGTCCTGATGTTTTGAATACTTCTAAATCCTATGATAGAAGCGGAGACTATTAGAAAACCAACTAAAAGAAAAGTAACCAATGGCTCTACTTTACCATGTCCATAGGGATGATTTTCATCAGCAGGACGTTGTGCATATTTTAGACCTAACAAAACCAATAAGGAAGAAAAAATATCAGTAGTCGATTCAATAGCATCGGCAATTAAAGCATAAGAATTACCGAATAAACCAGCTAGCCATTTAATAATAGCTAACAAAGCACTACTTAATATACTGAAATAAGTAGTGTTAATGGCTTTTTTTTCGTGTAAAGAATTCATTGAAATCGATAATATTCAAAACTAAAGGTACAAAGATAAAAATTCAAAGTAAACAGCTTTTCTAAAAGCTTCACAAAAAATATTTTATTTTGAAAAAAATGAGTCCTAAATACATTGTGTAGGAATGATATGATGATTAAAATTTTAAGATTAAAATTTTATCTACTGATTTCCAAACAGTTTGCATGAGAATATTTGGCAAAATAGACTTTGATTTTATTTAATATGGATCAAAATTTATTAAATAATGCTTTTATTTTTATTAAAACTAATAATTATCTTTGCATCCAATTTAAAACTATGTTAGCACTAAATAATCAAACAAAATTTTATAAAGGAAAAGTTAGAGATGTATATATTATTGCAGATAAATATTTAGCAATGGTTGTGAGTGATAGAATCTCTGCCTTTGATGTTGTGTTGCCACGTCCAATTCCTTATAAAGGTCAAGTGTTGAACCAGCTTGCTGCCCTTAATATGAAAGCAACTGAGGATATCGTTCCCAATTGGATTATCGATGCCAATTCATTACCAAATGTAACAATTGGTAAAAAATGCAACCCCTTCGCGGTAGAAATGGTTATACGCGGAAATCTTGCAGGGCATGCTTGGAGAACTTATAAAAGCGGTTCAAGAACGCTTTGTGGTGTTACAATGCCTGAAGGTTTAAAAGAGAATGACTTTTTTGAAGAACCTATTATTACTCCCTCTACCAAAGCCCACGAAGGACATGACGAAGACATTTCAAGAGCAGAAATAATTTCAAAAGGAATAGTTAGTGAAAGTGATTATAATGAGTTAGAAAGATTGACCAAAGCTATTTTTAACCGAGGAAGAGAAATTGCCAAAGAGCACGGACTCATCTTGGTAGATACTAAGTATGAGTTTGGTAAAATTGGTGATACTATTTATTTAATTGATGAAATTCACACACCAGATTCTTCAAGATATTTTTATGCTGACACTTATGACAAATTGCAAGAAGAAGAACAAGCTCAAAGGCAATTGTCAAAAGAATTTGTTAGAGAATGGTTGATGGAAAATGGGTTTCAAGGTTTGGAAGGACAACAAATACCTGAAATGACTGATGAAAAAGTTCAAGAAATATCAGATCGATATATTGAATTATACGAAAAGTTAACAGGAAAAGCTTTTGTGAAAATCAATATGAATCCGGAAGAAACAGAAAAGCTAATTAATGAAATTACTGAAAAATTAATTAATGAATAATAACTAAGTATTCATTTTAGACTTTATTTTTTCTATTGCAGCTTTAAGTGTTTCGTCTTTCTTGGCAAAGCAGAATCGGACCAAATGATGATCTGTCGCATTCTTATAAAATGCACTAAGCGGAATTATAGCTACACCAATTTCTTGAGTGAGCCATTTAGCAAATTCAAGATCTGGAATGTTTTGCCAAGAATTATAATCGGCAATTTGAAAATAACTTCCTGCTGCCGGATTTGTGATTTTAAAAGGAGTATCTTTAAGTAATTCTAATAAGAGATTTCTTTTATTTTCTAACATGCTGCAAGTATCTTCATTTGGGAATTGTTCCATAAACTTTCCAATGGCATATTGACCAGGAGTATTCACCGAGAAAGCTAAAAACTGATGCACTTTTCTAATTGCCTGAGTTATCTTTTCAGAGGCTATCATATAGCCAATCTTCCAGCCGGTAGCATGAAACTGTTTGCCAAAAGAATAGACTGCAATAGCCTTTTCTTTTAAACTTTCCTGTTGTAAGACACTATAATGTTTTTGACCATCAAACAAGATCTGATCATAAACTTCATCAGAAATAACAAAAACATCTTTATCTATTAAAATTTCGGATAAAGTATCCCAATCCTGTTGCGTCCATATAGTACCTGTAGGATTATGAGGAGTATTAACAATAATAGCTTTGGTCTTTGAGCTAATGGCACCTTTCAAACGCTCCCAATCAACTTTAAAATCTGGATAATTCAAAGGTATTGTTATTGGTACGCCGCCATTCATTTCAATAGTAGGAAGATAGCAATCATAAGCTGGCTCTAAAATAATTACTTCATCTCCACTATTCAAAATAGTAGCTAATGCAGTAAAAATAGCATAAGTCGCTCCAGGTGTAATGGTGACTTGATTCGGTTGAATGTTGATTTTTAATTGGCTGTTCTTTTGTAAAACAATTTGATCTTGTAACAAAGGTAAACCTGTCATGGGTGCATATTGGTTAAAGCCTAATCGAGTAGCCTCTTCTAATAATAGTTGCATCCTATCGTCTAAAGGATAATCCGGAAAACCTTGAGAAAGATTAACCGCTCCATACTCTTGAGCTAAAGCTGACATTACTGAAAATATAGTGATATCAGCACTATTATGTTTTTTAGGTAAAGCAATCATTATAGTATTTTGACTTCAAAATAACTAAAAGATATGGTATTCCACAACATTAATCCCATATTTTTCAATAATGATGACCTCAAGAAATCTCGTTTTTATTATATTGCCAACAAATGAGAACTAAAATCTTTCTTTATTTTTCACAAAATCAATTTTAAATTTTATTAACTTTGATTGATATTTTCTATCAAGGCTTATGATTGCACGTTCCTATTTCTTCCTATTAATTCTTTTATTCGCTTCCATAAAACTGTATGCTAAAGATTGTACCATAAATGAAAATAGGACTAATTTTGACGTATTGCATTACCGTTTAAATATCTATTTTGATACTTTAAATAAATCTTTAACTGGGAATGTTCAAATAAAGGCTGTGTATCAATCTAATCAAAAGCTACCGATTCAAATTGATGCCCAATCGCCATTAAAAATTACCAAGGTAACACAGTCTGGCAAAATCTTAAAATTGAAACAAAATGAGGATGCCTATATGATATATTTAGACGAGAACATCCAGAAAGAGGACACTTTCACTATCCTCATCCAATACTACGGAACTCCAAGAACTGCTGTAAAACCACCTTGGGACGGCGGTATGGTCATTCAAAAGGATGAAAATAATATTATTTGGTGGGCCATTGCATGTCAGGGCATTGGTGCCTCCATTTGGTTTCCATGCAAAGATGTTCAAGATGATGAGCCGGATGAAGGAGTGGATTTATTTTACACCGTTCCCAATAAGCTTTCAGCAATCGGTAATGGCAGGCTTATCGATACAATTCAAAGAAATGATAATTTAGTTACTTGGCATTGGATGGTTGCAGCGCCTATTAATCTTTATAATATTACCTTTTATATTGGAGACTATGTAAGTTGGGAAGAAAAAATGAACGGTCTCAAAGGGAACTTAAATCTTAGTTATTATGTTTTAAGAAATAAGCTTTCTAAAGCCAAAAAACATTTTAGCATGGTGCCTGAAATGATTCAAATATTTGAAGATTGGATGGGTCCCTACCCTTTTTACGAAGATGGCTATAAACTTGTGGAAGCTCCATATTTAGGTATGGAACATCAAAGTGCAGTAGCATATGGTAATAAGTTTCAATTGGGTTATTTAGGGAGTGATAGAAGTAAAACAGGTGTAGGAAATTTATTTGACTTTATAATTGTTCATGAAAGCGGACATGAATGGTTTGGAAATAATATTTCTATGAAAAATTCTGCTGACTTTTGGATTCATGAAGGGTTTACCAGCTATTCTGAAGTCATGTATATCGAATCAAAATTTGGTAAAGAACAGTCTATGAAATATTTGAAAGGAACTAGAGCTTTAATTAAGAATGAATTACCTTTAATTAATTCAAAAGATAGTTGCCAAAATGAGAATACAGATAATTATCCTAAAGGAGCTAACCTTGTCCATATTATCAGATTATTAATGAACAATGATAATGCTTTTAAAATATTATTGAGTAAAATGAATCAACAATTTTACCATCAAACTGTTGATAGTAAAGAGATAGAAACGTTTATTTCAAAGGAATCCAACCTTAAATTAGATAAGGTATTTGATCAATATTTAAGAACAGCTCTTTTACCAAAACTAAATATTACAAAAAACAAAAATGGCTTTATTTATCAATGGCAGGAATGTGTAAAAGGATTTGATATGCCCGTAATTTTGAAAGTAAATGGTATTAAGCAATGGTTTTATCCTACGGATATCCCGAAAGAACACATCCAAAAAGATATTAAAAGTATTAGTTTAAATGATGAATTTTATTGTGACTTTCAATTAAATTGATTCGAATTTGTATCTTCTTGACTTCCTAATACTATCTTTGACTGAACTCAACTAGCAATTATTAATACTAAAAATGAAAATAAACCTTTCCAATATAAATGAAAAACAAAGAACTGGATTAGCTTCTATTGGAGGCGTTTTTTTAGCTTTATGTTCTATAAGTTTAATTCCTGTTTTTGCATTTATAGCATTAATACCAATAATTTTTAGCCTAAATAAGTCTTCTTTAAAGTCCACTATTAAAAACGGATTTATCTCTGGAATATCAGCAGGGATTTTCAGTAATTTTTGGATGATAAAAACAATTTCAGAGTTTTCGAATTTTCAAATGGGTTTATTAAGTTACCTGTTTGGAATGCTCTTATTAGGATTTATTTTTATTCTTGTTTTTTTAGTTTTTTATCCATTCGTCAATATAAAACTAAATGTTAGTTTTAAAATTTTAAGTATTGCATGTAGTTGGGCTATTATTGAATGGTTGGTAGCGAATTATTTAAAAACCACTTTTTGGCTGCATCCTGTTTTGTACAGAAATCTATTAAATTATGAATTCCTTGTGCAACCCGCAGTTTTTGGCGGAGGTGTTTTTATTTCTTTCTTGGCGACACTTATAAATGGTGCATTAGCTTTTTATATTATTAAACAACAAAAAATAAGATTTTATCACCTAATTGGAAGTATTTTATGCTTCCTATTAATTTCCAGTTTAGCACTTGTTGTATATCCTGAAAATAAAAATGGAGCACCAATAAAAGTAACACTGATTAATGCTGCTCATCCATTACATTTAGAATGGGATGAGACTACTGGTGATAAGGTGGTTAATGAAATTTTAAAACTGAACAAAGCAGCCTATAAGACCAATTCAGATTTACATATATGGACAGAAGCGATTGTTCCATGGACCTTTAGTAAGAAAGATGATTTTTTAAATGCCATCTTAGCGGAAGACAATGGCAGAAATGTAGGAAATATTATAGGTATGTTGAGTGAGTATCATTTGGATACCTTTTATAATTCTGCTTATTATTTTGAAAAAGATTTTATAAACCTTCAGAGATATGACAAAAGATTTCCTTTGGCATTTTCAGAAGGCCCTGTTCGTATTTTTAATATTCCTATTTTAAGAAGTATAGATTTTGTGA
Organism: Edaphocola sp.; assembly: GCA_035497795.1. Classification (GTDB taxonomy): domain Bacteria; phylum Bacteroidota; class Bacteroidia; order Chitinophagales; family Chitinophagaceae; genus Edaphocola. Next base: position 47,700 of record DATJCU010000220.1, read on the forward strand.
TTATGCCCGGAAATTACGAAGGCATTTTTAATACAAATGTTGGAACTGCCGGAATCGCCATTTGTAATGAAACTATTCTAGATCCAATATATAAAGATATATATATGAAAAACCCTGATTTTCTAGTAGGTATAACTAATGATGGATGGCTTTCAAATAGTAAATATTTACTAAATCAACATATTTTAAATAATCGATTAAGAGCAATAGAAAGTAGGAAAGACATCATTTTCAATAGCAATCTAGGGTTTAGTGGTGTATTTAATAGTATGGGGAAAGAGATTTTTAGAAAAAAAGATGCTCACCCTTATATTCAAACTGTATCCATAAATAGTCAAAATAAAATAACATTTTATGTAAGATATTTAAATTTAATTCCTTACCTTTACTTTGTATTAGCAATTTTTATACTTATCTTGAATTACTCAAAATTCAACAATAATCGCAAAAAACTCAATTTGCATGAAAAAAATCTTTACTCTTTTTATATTGTCTTTCTTTGTCTATAACTCTAGTTTTGGAATTATTATAGGCGGATTTACACAAACTAAGTATCGTTGGCGGAATAATGATGGAAACCAAACTACAGCAACTTGGAAAGCAGCTGAAAATACTTCAATATCATTAACCAACGTTACAGACACTTTAAGATTAAGAACTGAATACCAAGGGGATAATGCACAAGGTACCATAAGCACAGGTATTTCTTATTCTAAGGACAATGGTGCAACTTGGAGAAAAATTACGACTTCAGATACAAATGATTTTAAATTTGTAAACAGTACTTGGGTAACTCATAATAGTAATACTACCAATCAATTAGGCACTTCAACTACTGGAATTTTCTCTGCTGGAAAGATAGTATCTCAAGATACTCCAACTTATAATGTGCTCGTTAATAGTGGTTATAAAACCGAGATGGAATGGGTATTTACACCAACATTATTTGTTGAAAACAATAAAACATATTTGTTTGAATTCCAAGGAGTAGATAATCCTGGGACTCGAGCACAACTAACAACTAACTTTATATGTACTAACCCTATAGTAAGTTTACCTCCAGTATTTGAACGTTGTGGTCCAGGCGAAATTACTTTAAATGCTATTTCCAACACAAATGGTTCCACTCTGATTTGGCGAACAGGACCAAATGGTGCCATAATTGGTTATGGTAATAATATCCCCTCTCCATTTTACACTTCAAACACTTCAGTCTATGTTAAAGCGTTTAAGGATGGCTGCACATCAGCTGGACAAAGTGTTAATGTAGTTATTAATGCCCTACCAACTGTTAATTTGGGCAAAAACATTGATACTTGTTTATCATCCACTGAATCCATTACATTAAATGTTGGTGCTCAACAAGTAGGAAGTACAGTGTTATGGGATGATAATTCTACTGGCAATACCAGAATAATTAATCAATCTGGAACATATTATGTTGAGGTTATCAATCCAAAAAATTGTATTGCTTATGATTCAATAAATGTAATTGTTAGAAAAAAGCCTGATGTAGATTTAAGTGTTAATGGCAATACAATGTGTATAGGAGACAATAAACCTTTAGATGCAGGAACAGGTGGCCAAAATGGTGGTACTTATTATTGGAACACTGGCGATCAAACTCAGACTATAATCGTAACGAGTCCAGGGACATATATAGTTTCCGTAACAGCTCCTAATGGTTGCGCACAAGCAGATACCATTACGGTGATTCAAAATGGATATGCACCTACATTGGAAGGAATACATGCATCTGCAATTCAGCCAACTACTTTTGAATTTGAAGTAATTGAACCTCAACATGTCATTGCTTATAATTGGGATTTTGGAAATGGGAATACTTCTATAGACTCAAAACCTGAATTTACATTCCCAGGTGATGGTAATTATTTAATTAAGGTTTTAGTTAGTAGTGCTTGTGCTGAAAGAAGTGATAGTATTTATGTAAATATTTTTGGTGTAGGTTTAAATAATTTAAAAGAATTAGGCTCTAAAATTAATATTTTTCCAAATCCAAATAAAACAGGAGTATTAAATATAGCATCAGAGAAAGGAATAAAAATAAATAGAATTACCATTTATAACTTATTAGGACAGTTAGTTAACAGTTTCAACGTTCCTGATCATGAAAGGAATGAATATCAGATGATGTTACCAAATGAATTGGTTAACGGTATTTATAATATTCAAATAGAAACCGAAAAAGGATTAGTCAATAAGAAATTAGAAATATTGAAATAACAAAAAAGACCGTCAAGAAAATTGACGGTCTTTTTTAATTTTTTCTAAACTGACTCGCAAATTTTAATAAAGTATTTTTTCCAGGCTCTAAATCTAACTTTCGTATTATTGAAGCACGATGCGATTCTATGGTTTTTACAGATAAAAATAAAAGCGCTGCAATTTCTTTAGTAGATTTTTGTTCAACAATCAACTCAAATATTTTTTTCTCTGAAAAGCTTAATTGATCTAGCAATGATCCTTTTAAATAGTTAACATCATTTTGCAAATCAAACTTAATTCTTGGACTCACATAATTATCGTTGCTATTTAAATGATGAATACAGTCCTTCAACTCTTCTAAAGCATATTCTTTTAATAAATAAGCATTAACTTTTAATAATGCAGCTTTTTTGAAAATACTCTTTTCTTTGTGTGATGTTAAAAGAATAATCTTAGTATTGAGTTGATGAATTCGTATTTTTTCAGATAATTCCAAACCATCCATTTCTGGCATACTGATATCAAGAATGACAAAATCAGGTTTAAACTTAGTTATTGCATTCCAAGCATCAAGCCCATTTTTATAGGTACCTAATACTACATATCCCATACTTTCTACAATTACCTGAGTACCTAGTGCAGAAAGCGGAAAATCATCAGCGATAACAAAGTGCATAGTTTATTATTTTATTTTGGTATTGAAATATTTATAACAGTACCATTATTATTGGAATGAAAAACGACATTACCATTTATATATTTAGCTCTTTCAGAAATATTAAGTAAACCAAAACAATTTCCTTTTTCTAACATCTTGTTTACATCAAAACCTTTTCCATTATCCTTAATTTCCACTCGAACTATTTTATCATCTTCTTCTATTGTCACTTTTCCAGCGACCGCTTCAGCATGTTTTAATATATTAGTAATTGCTTCTTGAACAATTCTATATAACTGTATTTCTTGTACGCTATTTAGTGTTCCATTATATTTTATTTCAGAATTTATAAAAAAGTTATGTTGATTTTGAATACGATCAGTCAATTGTTCTACACTTGCTTTTAGTCCAATTTTATCGAATAATGTAGGACTAATGTTTCTACTAATATTCCTTACCTCCTCCAATATATTATCTATCTTAAGCTTTAAATGACCTTGTGAATTTTCAATCACATGTCTTAAATTTATCAGTTCATTACTAACACTATCATGCAAATCAGATGCTATCCTTTTTCTTTCATCTTCCGTTTTTTGCAATAATTGAGCAGCAAAGATTTCAGTTAATAACTTTTGTTTCTTCATACTTCTATTCTTATTCCAAGCTATTAATAAGAATAAGATGAGCATTATAAAAACCGATGCAGAACCTAATAACCAAATAGTTTTATTTTTTTGAACTAATTCCTTATCCTTAAGTAGAATTATCTTTTGTTTCTTCTCTGTTTCAAACTTTCTTTCTAACTCAAATAACCGTCCTTTAACTCTTTCCTCTGATTGTCTGATGGCATCTTCAACTAAAAATTGTCCACACTTATTTGCTTTTTCATAGTCACCTTGTTCTTGGTAAAACCTAAATAATGCAGTGGCTATTTGATACATAAACTGCAAATTAGGATCCTCATTATCATTTTTTAATTCTATATAAAACTGTTCTACCTCTTCAGGATTTCTCAAGGGGGTTTTAAAATGATTTGAATAAAGAATTTCTTGAAAAAGGGTCCGCATTTCGAGGTCAAATGAACCAGTTTTTTTTGTAATATCTTTTGCTATTTGTAAATAATGTAAAGCACTATCTTTATTTTTTTCTGCAATATATTTAAACGTTAAAAATTGATTCAAAATTCCTTTATGATATGCTGTTATGTCAGTATAAGTTTTAGAGAAATCAGAAAGAGTATTAATTTGTTTAATTGTATTTAAAGTATCCCCTTGTTCAATATAATAATGGATATAGAAAGAAAGGCCTGAGAAAAGGAAAAAATCACTTTTTTGTTCTTTGAAAATTAAAAGTGCCTTATTTAATATTTCTTCTGCTTGTTTAAATGCACCATTTTGAACATATAAATCAAACATTAATAAATATACAGTACCTTGGTTTTTAAAATCACCAACTTCCTCAAAAATATTCAAAGCAGCTACCAAATGTACCTCTGCAGAATCTAGAATTCTTTGTTTTGAAAAGTTCTGGCCTAAAGAAAAATGTGAAAAACCTTGAATTTGTTTATGCGTTTCTGATTCAGTTTGTATTTCAATACATTTATTATGCCAATAAAAACTGCGCTCTAAATCGTTCTTCTTATGAAATTGAGAGCCAATATAATGGCATAAATTACTCCGAACTTCTCCAGATAATTTTGAACTATTCTCTTGATAAAATTGAATACTTGTATTAAGATAATTGGTATCTAAAGCAGTATTTTTATTTAAAACATTACCAAATGACATTAAGAATCCAGCCGCATTTTCAAATTTATTATATTTTAAATTTTTTTCAAAATAAAAATAAAAACTATCTCTATAATCAGGATGTTGATAATTCTTCGAATCATTTAACCATTTAAAACCTTCAAGATTTTCAAACTTATTTTCCTTCAAGCTTTGAGTCGAATTTTGTACCTCATTTTTAGGTTTTTGTTTACAACTTACAAAGGAAATAGTAAGCAACAACAAAATCAAAATTGGATTTAATGAATTCATAATCAATATGTTCAATATTTATAAGCGGACAAACATAAGGATAAAAATTTGATATTTTAAACTATTATTAATAAAAAAAAACTACTCTTTTTGAATTTTAACCTTGATGAAAATTTATTATTATAACTTTATTTACAAACAAGAAATAACAATATTATTTAATGTAATTAATGAGAAGCAGAGAGCGTTTCAAGAATAAAATGCTGTCCATTAATTTAAAGATTCTTAGTATGTTTTTTTTTAAAATTGAAAAAACTAAAATTAAAATGGTGTAAGTTTAAAATTATACTAAGAATTTAAAATATCATAAAAATTGAATTGTTTGATCAAAACAAAAACTAAGATTTACTTTTTATCTTGAAAAAGGTGTAAGATTATAAATTTTAAAATCTCAAAGTATAGGTTTTAATTTTTCAAGATTATTGGTAAAACACTGCTCCTCATTTTTTTCTAAGGTTTATATCTTTTCATAAGGAATAATTTTTATTATTAACTAAATTTTCTTTTGCAAAGATGACAGAAAAAATTAGTCTTAATCTAATGGTTAACCCCTATTTTTTTATATTTAAGATATTAATTTCTTGTATTGGCATAAGGAGAAACGGTCTTAACAATTATCCTATTTGGGAGATTCCGTTTAAGGTTGCGAAAATCTTAATAATTTTTATTTTTTACAAATTTAATGGTTGAAGGCTCCTTTCCAATCCAAACAGTACAGATATAAAAGCCAACAGCATAAGCACTGATATCATAAGAAGATTGATTGTCAATAGCTTTTTGAAACAGAATCGGGAATAAGAAGATTATTTTTCGATTCCATACAAATGATACTTTACGAAAGAATGTATAAAATTCAAAAATTTAGAATTTTAGCTAGGCAATAATAAATAAAAAGATAAACTTTACATTAGAAGATTTTGAAAGCATAAGGATTAGATACTCTAATTTTAAAAGAATAAACTAAACTCAAACTAATCAAAATGAAATTGTGAGTTCCTCTAAGAAATGATATATAATTATGTGTTATTAAAAATAAAAATAATTTTACTGTTTTTAGAAACCTACAGCAAAACCAATTTCAAAAAGTTCTGCTCTATTTTTATGAGCCTTTAACATTATTGAGACAAGCCCTTCTTTTAAAAATCCAGTCTCTTTCTTATAGCAATAGAAATTTACACCTAATTTTTCGTACCAAGTATCGTGTTGCTCAAACATTCTTCTTAAATAAACACCTCCTTGCAAAACAATTCCAATACGATTAAATTCAAATTCATTTCCAGCATAAATAGAAATTTGACTAGCATATTTATTCTCTTGACCTTCTTTTAAATCATTATATTTTAGATAAGAATAGGTAGCTGTATTATAGGTATAGTCAGTACCCAAAATAATTTTATTTTTACCTAAATATCTTTTAGTAGCATAGGCCCCAACATTATAAACCCTGTTGAGTCCTCCATCCGATTGTCCTTGTTCAATAAAAGAGATTGCCACTTTAGGATAGAGTAATATTCTATTTTTCAATTCAGGTAATGGTCTTACAATTCTTTTAGGATTATTGGGTATAGGAAAATATTGAATACCAGCTTGTATGCCCCAAATATTGATTCCAAAATTTGGTCTTCGATAGGAGCCATTAGAAAGATGTATAAGATGTATACCCGCTTGGAAAGTTAAATGTTGGTTTATGATATACCTTAAGTCGGTTTCCATAGGCGTCAAATTGTTAAGATAACTACCAATAGTCTCATTTTCAATATTATTATTGGGTACTTTCTGATAGGGAGTGGTATAATAACAAATACCCATACCCATTCGTACAGACCATGCAAAATGTTCTAAAGTTATTAATCTTAATCTAATATGAGGTACAATACCTATAGCTTGTCCATAAATATCAGGACGATTATAATCTACATAAAATAACCCGACACCAGTTTCAGGATAATTTCTTCTTATTTGCCAATCTTTATCACCCTTAGCTTTTTGTGTGAGACTTAACTCAAAGGTTGAAGTATTTTCTGCTAATGGTGCAGTAATCTTCTTACTATGGCGCATCATATTACTGTGGAAATAATTAATCTCAATGCCTTTCCCTTCTATCCAATTTTGTGCATTTAAAATAGTTGGTATGCTTAATACCAAAGAGAAAAGCAGTAAATTTTTATTTAAAAATTTAATATTTATTGACATTAATTTATCGCTATAACATTATCGAATAAACAAAGAAGTATATTTTTTCAATGGGTTTGAAAACCAATTTAAATTAGATAAAAGTTCTAGTAAAAAATTGGTTAAAATAAACTATCTATAAATCTATATGATTATAAAAACTTGTTTAAGATTTAAGATTAATTGTCAGATGGAAGTTCCTCAATGTCAGTTAAGTCTTTCCCCGATTTACTAGCTATTTCATCTGATTTTGAAGTTTCCCCTTTTAAATAAGTTGGCAAGTTCATTCCAGCCATATTAAACAAATCATTTAAAGGAGGTACAGCTTTCATCAGACCTGAAACAAAATTAGCGGTTGAAGTTTGTCCATTTTTCCCTTCAGCTCCACTATCCCAAACGGTAACTTTATCAATTTTAATACCTTTAATTGCCTCAACTTGAGTTTTAACCAGTTCAGGTAATTTTTCTAAGATTAGTAATTGGAATGCACTATCCGTATTTCCACCAGCAGCTTTAACCACTTGATCATAACCTGACGCTTGCTTAGTCAATACCTCATACAATCCATTTGCCTCTGCTTCCATTTTTAAGAAAATAGCATCTGCTTCTCCTTTTGCTTGTAATCTTATCCTTTCTGCAACTGCTTCAGCATCAATAATTGCTTTTTGTTTAGCAATTTGAGCAGGAACGACAATATTTGCATTTTGAGTGGAACGCTCTCTTTCAGCTCGTGCTGTTTCTGCTTTTTGCTCTGCAAGATAAGATTCTTCTAGAGCTTTTGCTGTTTGAATTTTTTCAGCTGAAATAGCAATTTTTAAGGCTTCTGCTTCTTTTTCTCTTCTTTCAGCATCTGAATTAGCGATTGTAATTTTGGCATCATTTTCACCTCTTACGGCTAATGAGTTTGCCATTGAAGTTGCTATCCTTGAATCTCTCGCAGCCTCTGCCCTACCTATCTCCTCATCTTTAGCAGCGATAGCAATAGACACTTCCTTATTCTGATTGGTAACAGCAATTTTCACATCTCTATCTCTCACATATTCTGCAATCTGAATATCTTTCTGTCTATCTGCATCAGCCTTACCGGTCTCTCCCATTTTTTCTTGCTCTGCAACACTTACTTTTGCTTCATTAATAGCTTTTGCAGCAGCTTCTTTTCCCAAAGCTTCAATATAGCCAGATTCATCCTTGATATCTGTAATATTTACGTTTATAAGTTTTAGACCAATTTTCTTTAATTCCGTATCTACATTATTTGAAATATTATCTAATAATTTATCACGATCAGAATTAATTTCTTCAATAGTCATCATGGCAATTACCAAACGTAATTGACCAAAAAGGATATCAATAGATAATTCTTGAATTTGAGTGGGAGAAAGTCCTAACAATCTTTCTGCCGCATTACCCATAGAGTCAGGTTCTGTACTGATAGCAATCGTAAATCGACAGGGCACATCCACTCTAATATTTTGTCTCGATAATGCTTTTTGTAAGTTAGCTTCTATAGACATTGGCTTTAGATCAAGATAAGCAAAATCCTGAATTACAGGCCAAATAAAAGCACCACCCCCATGAATACAATTTGCAGACTTACCACCTGTTTTTCCATAAACCACCAATATTTTATCTGATGGACACCTTTTATAGCGTGAAACTAATGCCATAAAGGTTACAAAAATAATTAATGCGGCAATTGTAATAATTGAGAATCCTCCCATTTTTATTTATTTTTAATTTGTTTTAACTACGATTAAAATATTATCCCTTATTTCTGTTACGGTAACTGAAGTCCCAGAAGGCAATCGCTCTCCTTCAGTCATTGCAGACAATTCATGATTAGATCCTTTAACACTAATTTGAACCTTTCCTTTTCCATTCATTGCTCCTGGAATCGTTAAATAAACTTGTCCAATAAGGTTGATTAAATTTTCATATTTAAAAGTATTATCTTCTGAAAGTTTCATTAATTGTTTTATTAAAACAAAAAACAATAAAATAAAGATACTACCAACTATAGTGGCAATAAATACTAATAAAAATTTATTATCAATAGCAGGATAAAAAACAACACCAGACCAGCCGAAACCTAAAAGGAAATTAACCAGATTTCTAAAAGAAAAGAGTTGAAAGGGAGCATCCGCATGGTCTAAATTTCCATCAAAATCAGCTGTTACACCATCCAAATCATGACCACTGCCTAGAAGGGTCATTAATGATTGTAGTACAAAAACTGCACTACTAATTAAAGCAATATACCAAAATGATTTTAGTAAAGGCTCTAGTCCATCCAAAAACTCAAACATTACTTATTCTCTTCAGATTTAATTAATTGGTCCAAAAATAAGCATTAATTTCCATAAGAATACAATCTTTTTAACCCATGTGAATAAGTATTAATCAGTTTTAATATTTTTAATTTTAAATAATCGATAAACATAAAATATTACATGTATAAAAGCGAAAATCATAGAGAAATAATATAAACCAGCATCCGCTCCTTTTGTATTAATATGATGTCCAATAGCAATTCCAATTAAGGCTATGGTTAATACCAATCCTACTAATGAAACAGACCATGCACTTTTATTTTTATCTTTACCATTATTGATGACACTATGCCTTATTCCAAAATATAAATAAACATCCATTCCAATAATCATCCAAACTATTAAACGAATCCAAGTATCAAAAGGTAAGAAAGCCATCATTCCAAAGCAAACTAATACCCCAGCTATCGGTACAAATGGCACTAAGGGTGTTCTAAAGGCTCTTGGCGCATTTGGCTCTGCTTTCCGCAATACCAAGACACCAATACAAACCAATATAAAAGCAAACAAAGTACCAATACTTGTCATTTCACCAACGATTCTGCCTGGAACGAAAGCTGCAAAAAGGCTTACAAAAACCATAAAGAACAAATTAGATTTTGAAGGTGTTCTATATTTAGAGTGAACTGCTGAAAAAACTTTAGGTAAAAGTCCATCTTTACTCATAGAATAAAACACTCGGCTTTGACCCATAAGCATTACTAATATTACAGAAGAATAACCCAATAAAATAGCAATAATAATAGAAGTATTGAGCCATGGATAAACTGGAATAATATTACCATTTGCATCTGGATAACCCATATTTTCGATTGCAATTGCTACTGGAGCTAAATGACTACCACCAGCACCTTCACCAAACTTAGTATAATGAGTAACGCCAACCATTATGTAAGCAAAAGCGATATACAAAACAGTACAAATGATTAATGAACCCATAATTCCAATTGGCATTGCTTTTTTAGGATTTTTTGTTTCTTGTGCTGCTGTAGATACTGCATCAAAACCAATATAAGCAAAGAAGACCACCGCCGCGGCCCGGATAATTCCCGATATCCCAAACTTACCAAATTCTCCCTCATTATCTGGAATTAATGGTTGTAGGTTTTCTGGTCTAACAAACTTTAAGCCGACTACGATAAAAACGATTACAATTGTAACTTTTAATATAACAATGATAGTATTGACAAGTGCAGATTCAGATGTTCCTTTAATTAAAATTAAAGACATAACAACCACAATAAAAACCGCAGGTAAATTTAATATTCCATGTACAATAGATCCGTCTGCAAGGGTTGCCGAATCGAAAGGCGTCATCATCATTTCATGTGGTAGTGACATTCCATATGTTCCAAGAAACTTAGCAAGATAGCCACTCCAACTGGAGGCGACTGTGGCGGCTCCAACTGCATACTCCAATACTAAATCCCATCCTATGATCCAAGCGACAAACTCTCCCATAGTAGCATAAGAATAAGTATAAGCGCTTCCGGCAACTGGAATCATTGATGCAAATTCGGCGTAACACAATCCTGCAAAACCACATCCAATTGCAGCAATAACAAATGAAATCATAATTCCTGGGCCGGCATAATTCGCAGCAGCAATACCAGTAATTGAAAACAATCCAGCACCGATAATTGCTCCTATGCCTAAGGAAATTAAAGCTCCTGCTGAAAGAGTCTTTTTTAAACCCTTTTCCGTTTCACTGGCTTCAGCTATTAATTGAGCTAGCTGCTTTTTTGCAAAAATTCCCATGTAAATTCATCTTTAAACACCAAACTTAAAAAAAAATATTTAGAATAACACAACATTCTTTAAATAATTAAAACTGTATATTTGTACTCTAATGGAAATTGTATTTTATAAATATCAAGGTGCTGGAAACGATTTTGTCATGATTGACAATAGAAATAATCGCATTCATTTAGATACTACAGCTATTAATCTCTTATGTGACAGAAGATTCGGAATAGGTGCTGATGGACTCATATTATTAGAAGATGTGGATGGCTATGACTATAAAATGGTCTATTACAATGCTGATGGAAATGAAAGTACTATGTGTGGAAATGGCGGAAGATGTATAGCTGCCTTTGCAAAACAAGTGGGAGCAGCTGATGATAATCAATTTTTTTTAGCAATAGATGGTGACCATAAAGCCAACATACGAGAAAAAGATTTAGTCGCGCTTCAGATGAAAGATATTCATTTTGTTGAACGAAATGAGGATCATATTATTTTAGATACTGGTTCTCCACATTATATAAAATTTGTAAATAATACTAAAGAAGTAAAAGTTTTTGAAGAAGGGAGCACCATCAGAAATCAAAAGCGTTTTCAACCTAAAGGTATTAATGTGAATTTTGTTCAAAACACTGATAATGTATTGAGAATTAGAACCTACGAGCGAGGCGTTGAAGATGAAACTTTAGCTTGTGGTACAGGTGTCACCGCAGCAGCTATTGCTAGTGCTTCTGAAAAACTAGGAAGACAAATAATAAAGGTGATTGCTGAAGGAGGTGAATTAGAAGTAAGTTTTCATAAAATAAATGACCAAAACTATCAGGACATTTGGTTGACAGGTCCTGCAACTTTAGTATTTTCAGGAAGTATCATTATTTAAAATTTCTTTTAAAAGCTAAATAATTTCTTAGATTCAAAAAATTATGTATTTTTGAATTATTATGACGAAAGTAGAGCTCTATAAGATAATTGTACTCTTTTTGCTAGCAATAGTTGCCACAGTTCGCTGGGTAAGATACTTCAGAGCAAAGAAGAGAGGAGAAGAACATCAATTTACTAAATTTGAAACAATTAGTGTTGTCGTTTTAATGACTGCTTTTGTCATTCTTACCTTTTTTGTAAAAGGAGGATAGTTTTTTAAAATAGAATATCAATATAAGAAATGGGACTTGATATTGCTTTTGTAGGCTTATTGGTTTGGTATGGTTTGAAAGGCTATCGCAAAGGGTTAATACATGTTGTGTTTTCTTCAGCTGCTATAATTATTGCAACTCTTGGAGCATTAAAGTTATCTGGAAAGATTTCTGCGTATTTTTTTGCTGATGACAGCCAAATCAGTTCTTGGACACCCATCTTATCTTTTTTAATAACATTTTCAACCATTTTATTCGTCATTTACCTCATTTCAAAGGCGATAGACACCACGATAAAAAAAGTAAGACTCGGAGGCGTGAACCGACTAGCTGGTATGATTTTATATGGAATAATCGTTGCATTTTTCTTTAGTACTGTCTTATGGCTCGGTGATAAAGTAAATTTAATTAAACCTGAAACTAAAGTTTCATCTCTATGTTATCCAATAATATCGCCAATTGCACCTAAGGGCTTTCAAATAATTGGTAATATTTTACCTATTGTTAAAAACAGCTATTCTGATTTAGACCAAGTTTTTAATAAAATTAATGATACCCTTTAAAATCCATTATTTTTTTTCATTATATTCTTACCAATAAGCTCATGCTAGAAATATGGGCAAATATTATAAAATGGATTGTTGTCTTTTATTAAAGAAGTTCTTCCATAAAATAAAAACAATTAAGGTTAAAGTCGTACCTACAATACTTCCAGCAAATACATCTACAAAAAAGTGTTGTCCTAGATATATCCTCGAATAACCCACTAAAACAGCAAGAATAAAAAATGATATAGCCCAGTATTTATTCCTTTCAATGAGTAAAATACTCAATAATGTAAAAAATGAAAAGGCACCAGCTGTATGACCAGATGGAAAAGACAAACCTGAATGTAACTTTAATCCTTCTACATAATGAAACCAAGACTCCTGCCCAAATACAACAGACGGACGCAAATGAGCAAATGATAATTTCAAAATTTGATTGATCAGCAAAGGAAGTAATTGAGTGAAAGCAAATAAACTAAAATATTTCCAACTTTTATATTTTAAGAGACAAAGTCCAAGTAAAACAGGACCAATGACAGTAAAGGAACCTACAAAACTTATCCAATAAAAAAATGAATCCAAAACTGGACTATGATTACTGTTTATAGCTCTAAATAGTTCTTCTTCTTCATATTTGAAGAATAAATAGCCTTGAAGCATCCAGAGTATTAGACATAAATACAAAAATAAATAGAGCCCTTTTAGAGAAAAAGACAAATTATTTTTATTTTCTACTTTCATCATTCCGTAATTTATTCAATTTTTTCATTTTCTTAAAATTGGATATAAACCTTGTATAACTTTCTTTCTTAAGAATTGGGGAATCATTCCTAGCTTTATATAACACAAAAATCGCAATAGGAAGCAAAGAAACTGTCGCAAGCCACATGCCCGCCATAGGCGAAAGTTTTGATTCTTTAGCCAACTTTTCTCCAGCAGTTGAAATAACGAAATAAACAACAAAAAAGGAAACCGCCAATACGGTAGGCATACCCAGCCCTCCTTTTCGAACGATAGCACCCATAGGCGCCCCTAATAAAAAGAAGACTAAACAAGCAAATCCTAAAGTAAACTTCTTATGCCATTCCATATCAAAGTCGTTTATCCTTTTTTTATTAATATCTATATTTGTTTTATAAATATCAACGTAGCGTTGCATGCTTTGAAGATTATTTAAAGTTTTTTCAGAGATTGTTTCTTTAATAGAATCTGGAAATGAATTTATTAAATATCCTGTATAATTTTGTTTTGGAAGAAGTGTTTCTTGAGAATTTATTCTTTCGGCGAGATGCAGATAATTACTATCCGATTTCAAAAAAGTTAAAAACAAACCCGTACTTCTTTTCATTTCCTTTAAAGATAAGACCTGCATCTTTTTAATACTATCAACATTATCATTCAATAATTCCAAACTCATCATTTCCTCATTACTTTTAAAAAGATCCTCCTCTGTTCGTTTAAAGCCAAATGAAGATACATCTACAACTTTGCTCCAATGTTTGAAATACATTCTCTGCTGCTCATAACTTCCAGAATCATCTTTCTTTATTTGATATCTCCATCCATCATTGAGCTCAAAAATTAAAAATCGTTTATTATTACTTAAAAAAAGTTTTCCATCTTTTGCTGTTATCAAACTGGTATTTGACTTTGAACGCGTATGATCGTAAATCATAACATCATGTATCGTTTCACCATCTTCACTCTTACTCCCTACCCTAATCACAAAATTTCCAATCCCTTTATTAAACATTCCAGGTTTAATACTCATAATGGGTTTTTGTTTTTGAATATCATACAATAAGGAAAAGGCTTTAAGGTTAGCTTTAGGAATCACATAATTACTAAACAATATCATTCCTGAAACTATAAATAAAATGAAAATGGTTAAGGGTCGCATAAACCGAAACAATGAAATCCCAGAAGATTTAATAGCGACTAGCTCAAAGTTTTCTCCAAGATTACCAAAAGTCATTATGGATGCCAAAAGAATTCCTAAAGGCATTGCCATCGGCACTAAAGTGGCCGACATATAGGACATCAATTCCATTATTGTTAAAATAGGAAGACCTTTTCCGATAAGATCATCCATATATAACCAGAAGAATTGCATTAAAAGAATAAATAATACCACTAAAAAAGTAAGTATAAAAGGACCTATAAAACTCTTTAAAATTAGTTTGTCTAATTTCTTCATTAATGCTTAGCTGAAAATGGATTGTAATATACGTGCAAATATACTATCCTAAACGGATTAGAAAGAAATAAGTTATCAGAAAAGTGTTAAAGATGAACTTGGATCTAAATTCTCAATTAACATCCAGCCTAATAAAAGTAATTGTGTTTATAATTGGAACATCACATAAAAGCATGGTATTAAAATATCTTTAAAGTATTTCTGGAACATATTTTATTATTGTTTAAAAAAGAAATCACTTGCTGAAAATGATTTTCATTTTCAAAATCAACTTTATCCATTTCAATAATCAATAAATTTTCTTGAAGTATAAGTAAAGATTGATAGGCATTTTGAATTTGCTCCAAATAGTTATCGCTTATTCCTTGTTCATAAGTTCTAGCTCTTTTTTGAATGTTTTTCTTCAACTGGACTATAGGAGTTTGTAAATAAATAAACAAATCAGGTTTGGAGATTTGCTCATTAATGTTTGATGTAATCTTCGAAAACAAATCCAGATCATCCGCTGATAAAGTTATTCCAGAAAAAACATTCGACTTTTCAAAAGAATAATCTGAAATAATGAAATTTTCAGAAAATGCTATAGCTTTCAATTGCTCCAATCTTTCCATGAAAAACCAAAGTTCAGTATTAAGCGCATAAGCTTTGTGTTGATTATAAAATTTCGATAAATAAGGATTTTCAGAGAACGTTTCCAATATAAGTTGTGCATTAAAGTATTTTGACAACTTAGTAGCAAGCGTTGTTTTTCCAGCACCAATATTTCCTTCTATCACTATATATTTTGATCCCATAAAACTTGTTTTTGGTCGGTAAAAATAATATAATAATTATTGCTTAGCCTGATTCTTAAATTTTTAATTTGAGATTATCAATAATCAATAGTTTATCCACTCATGGAGTAAAAAAACCAAATAATTATAAAATCCCTATTAAATAAAAGTTTAAAATAGTATTTTTGATAAACGATTAAAAGATATTATTTTTATGGAATGAAGGTTTCAATTTCATCTTAGAAATAGTATAATCAAAAATAGGAAAGTCCATTTCTTACGCGTTCTAAAAATACAACTATGAATTTAGGTAAAAATATAGTTACAACAATAATTTGTAATTTAGTAGTCTTATTCACTTTTGCACAAAAATCCAATAACAATATGAGTATTTTTATAAAAGATTGGGAAAAAGTGGATTCTTTTTTAAAAATCAACAAGCCTGAATCAGCTAAGGCTACAGTCTCTGAAATTTTAAAAAAGGCAAAAGTCCAAAATAAAAATGATGAAATTATTAAAGCCCAGAGTTGGATGATAGGGCTAGATCATCAAAAAGAAAATGCGGATAAGAAATCGATTAAGGCATTGGAAAAAAATATTGAAAAAGCGAAAGATCCTATTGAAAAGGCTATTTGGCAAAATCAAGCAGCATCAGCATACCTTAACTATTTTGAAAACAACGATTATGATATTTATGACCGAACAAATTTAGAAGAAAATAACAGTTTGGATATTGAAACTTGGGACGCACACCAATTTCATAAAACAATAAGTGCGCTATTTTTAGCTTCGATTGCTGATCGAAATAACTTGAAAAATGAACCTTTAGACAAATATAAAGCAATTATAAATAAAGGGGAAAACACAGAGGGTCTCAGACCCAGTATTTATGATTTATTGGTTTGGGATGCTATTGAGTATTTTAAATCTGATGTTATTGAGATGACTCAGCCAAGTTATAAATTTGAAATAGATAATAAAGATTTCTTTACTTCAGCAGTAGAATTTTCAAAATTAAATATTGAAACCAAAGATAGCCAATCAGTAAAACTTCAAACTTTAAATTTATATCAGGAACTTACCAATCATTATATTGAAACTAATAATATTAATGCATTAATTGATCTAGAAATCTCAAGATTGACTTTTGTATATGATAATGCAGTACTCCATGATAAAAAGGATTTATATAGAAATGCCTTATATGCATTAGCTCAAAACTATAAAACAAATCCAAATGTTGCCCAAGCATTGTTTTTAGCGATTAACTCTAAATTAAATTTGAATTCCCATCGATATAATGAAGACTTAGACTCTAAGCAAGATGAAAAATTAGATTTAGTCGCTATCAGAGATGAATTACAACAAGTTATCAAAAGTTATCCTAATACAGAAGGTGCAATAAACGCAGCAAATACTATTAATAATTTAATAAGTGCTACCATTAATATAACAGTTGAAGATGCCTATATTCCTAAAGAAACCAGTAAATTTCTATTAAAATATAAAAATGTAAAAGAGGTAAATATTTCACTTTTTCATACTAATATTTTTCAAACCCAAAACGAAATTGACAAAGGTAAATTTATAAAAGAATGGAATCAAATAATTCCGAATGCTTCAGATTTAAAAACGCATAGTGTTGAATTAAAAATAGATGCACTAGAAACTGGTTTATATTGGTTGGTCGTAGAAGATACAAAAACCAAAATTAGCACGAAAACATTATTGCAAATTAGCAACTTAGCGGCAGTACATCCTTTTGAATTTAATGGAAAAACGAATGAACTATATATTTTAAATAGAAAAACAGGTTTTCCAATTGCTAATCCTCAATTACTTATTCTGGAATACAAATATCAAAATGAAAACGGAAATTATTTGGGTGTATTAAAAAGAAAAATAAATGGAGATAAAAATGGAAAAGTACTTTTAACCAGTAGCAAAGGCAATAATTACAATAATAGATATGCATTAGTTAAAGGGAAAGACACACTCTATATTTCTGAAAATAATTATTATTTAAGAGAAAATAATGATTTTGATCAAAAAGAAACCAAGGTAATCTCGAGAGCTTTTCTTTTTACTGACAGAAGTATTTATCGTCCCGGACAAATTATTTATTATAAGGGTATTGTACTGGAAAGTAATGGGAGTAAAAATCATAAAACCATTGCAAACAAAACGGTAATGCTTAAGTTTCTGGATGCCAATCATCAAATAGTAAAGGAATTAGAAGCAACAACAAATAAATATGGTTCATTTTCAGGTTCTTTTACTGCACCTTCTTCGGCTTTGTTGGGCAGTATGCAAATTATGGTTTTGGATAAAGATCAAATCATAAAAAATACTTCATTCAATGTTGAAGAATATAAGAGACCTAAGTTTCAAGTTAGCTTTGACACCTTAAAAGCCAATTACAAACTGAATGAAACCATTGTTGTTAACGGGAAAGCTGTTGCTTATGCAGGAAACAATATTGATAATGCAGAAGTGAAATATAGAATCGTTCGTAAAGTTCGCTATCCTTATTATTGGTTATGGAGAGGCAATGCTAGTTCTGAAGAAATGGAAATTAAAAACGGCATTATAAAAACCAACGAAAATGGTAAGTTTGAATTGAGCTTTGAAGCTATACCAGATAAAAATACTGATCCTAAAAGTTTGCCAATTTTTACTTTTGAAATTAGTGTAGATATCACTGATATCAATGGTGAAACACGAAGTAACACCCAATATATTTCTGTGGGCTATCAAGATATGCTTTTAAATATTTTAGCACCTAAAGAAAGCTTAGCTAGCAACTTGAAAAATATCAATATAAACACCACCAACTTAAATGGTGTCTTTACGCCTGCAAAGGTAAAGCTTAAGATTAGTAGTCTTCAAAGTCCAGATAGGTTTTATAGAGAAAGGATGTGGGAAACACCTACTGATTTTGTAATGGATCAAGAAGAGTATAATAAATATTTCCCGAATGATGCCTACAAAGACGAGTGGAATCCTGAAAACAGAAAAAAGACAGCAGTCATCCATCAAGCAAATTTCACAAGTAGTCCAGACGGAAATTATGAAATAAATTCTAACTGGTTTAAGCAAAGCGGTTATTATGAAATTGAAGCCATCAGTAAGGATAAAGAAGGTAATGAAGTGAAAGATAAACAATATATATTTGTTTATCTACCTGAAAGCAGTCAACATGATATACCTCTTTTTGTTGCTTCAGATAAATCTGCTTATAAACCTATGGAAACGATGAGCATCTATGTTAAACCTGCAATTCCACAAATTAATTTAATGCAAAGAAATTCTTGGAATGATACATTAGACTGGCAGAAAGGCAAAATAAGTTTACCCATTACAGAAGAAGACAGAGGCATTTTTACAAGTAATTGGTTTTTTATTTATAATAATAGGTTTTATCAAACCAGTCAAAGTGCTGCTATACCTTGGGATAATAAAGATTTAGATATAGAATGGGCTTCTCATAGAGACAAAGTTGAACCGGGTTCTAAAGAAGCGTGGACTTTAACCATAAAAGGACCTAAAAAAGAAAAGATCGCAGCAGAATTAGTGGCAGGATTATATGATGCGTCTCTAGATGAACTAAAATCCCACTCCTGGGACTGGAGCAAACTTTATTCAAGTGAATATTTTAATACTACTTGGAATACCTATGGCTTCAGCCAAAGAAGTGCTTCCAATAATCAACAGTTCAATTTCATTGATAATATTGAAAAATCATATGCACATTGGGATTTACCTAAATTAATGATATTGCGCCAGATAAACTATATGTCTAGTTTGAATTTTGAATCAGATAATTCAACAGATGCAATTACCAGAGAATCATTAAGTTATAAAAATGAAATTGCAGAAGGAAATATTTCAATGGATTCACCATCTCCTTTAGTAGATGCAAAAGTGAAATTTTCACCACCTACAATAAAATCAGATACAGAGCTTGCCGAACATCAAGAAAACAATGTGAATAATCCTCCGATTCGTTCCAATTTTCAAGAAACAGCATTTTTTCTACCACAGTTGCTAACAGATAAGGATGGAAATATTAAAATTAAATTTACACTTCCTGATGCATTAACCAAATGGAATTTCATGGCATTTGCACATACTACAGATTGGGAAACTGGATTTTTAGAAGGAAGTATCCAAACTCAAAAAGAATTAATGGTAGTGCCTAATTTACCCCGTTTTTTCCGACAAGGAGATCAAATAACGATAAGCACAAAAATTAGTAATCTTAGTGAAAAGAATATCGATGGAACTGCACATATCGAAATACTAGATGCAACTACCTTACAGGTTTTAAATCTACCATTTGGATTTAAAGAAAGCAATAAAAACTTTAAAGTGGCTTCAAATCAAAGTGCCTTTGTAAATTTTGATTTAAATATACCACAATCAAGGTATGAACCGGTCATCATTCGTATCACAGCAAAATCTGGTAACTACAGTGATGGAGAAGAAAACATCATCCCAGTAATGACGAATAGGATGTTAGTTACTGAAACACAGCCATTACCCATTAGAGGAAATAATACAGAAATCTTTATTTTAGACAAATTATTAAAATCAGGTAGTAGTACTACTTTGGTAAATCAAAGCTTAACCATAGAATTTACTGGAAATCCTGCTTGGTATGCTGTTCAAGCTTTACCGTATTTAATGGATTTCCCTTATGAATGTTCTGAGCAAATATTTAGTAGATTTTATGCTAATGCTTTAGCAGCTCATATTGTAGCTCAATCTCCTAAAATTGCAGCTGTATTTGATAAATGGCGTACTCAAGACACTGCTGCGCTGTTATCTAATTTAGAAAAGAATCAAGAATTAAAAACTGCGTTACTGGAAGAAACACCTTGGGTATTAGAAGCTAAAAGTGAAACACAGAGAAAGAAAAATATTGCAAAGCTTTTTGAAAGCCACCAATTAGCAAAGGGAATAGATAACTCTTTGAAAAAATTATCTCAATTACAAAATAGTGACGGCTCCTTTTCTTGGTTTCCTGGTATGAATGGCAATAGATATATTACTCAATATATTCTTACAGGCATTGCAAAATTGCAATCTCTCCATGTTACCGCAGCACAAAAATCAGAAATCAAAAAAATACAAGAACAAGGTTTGACATATTTAGACCAAAGTATTTTGAAAGATTACAGATCAATAAAAAAGGAAAATATAGCTAAAAATAATCTCTCTTCTTATCAAATCCAATATTTATATATGAGGAGCTTTATTAATACCCCTATTTTAAAAGAGGCGACATTAGCTCATCAATATTTTACCGAACAAGAGCAAAAATATTGGAATGTTCAAACCAATTTTATGCAGGGCATGATAGCCTTAACCCAATTTAGAAAAGCAGATTCCAATCTCGCGAAAACAATTATGGAATCTCTTTCTGAAAGAGCATTAAGAAGTAAAGAAATGGGCATGTATTGGAATACAGATTATAGTTATTGGTGGTATACCCTTCCTATAGAAACACATTCTTTGATGATCACTGCATTTGAAGAAATCACTAAAGATGAAAAAACTGTTGATGATTTAAAGTTATGGTTATTAAAACAAAAGCAGACTCAAGATTGGAAAACAACTACTGCAACCGCTGACGCTTGTTATGCTTTATTGAAAAGTGGTAGCGATTGGCTTCAAAATGAGCCAGAAGTAACCATACAAATGGGTAGTGAAACAATAGGTTCCAATACTGAAAAGACCGAAGCTGGAACAGGATATTTTAAGAAAAGATATGAAGGCAATGATATAAAACCAGAAATGGGCACTATTAAAGTAACAGTTGATAATAAAACAGATAAGAATACCGGAACAGCTTGGGGCGCTTTATATTGGCAATATTTTGAAGATATGAATAAAATAACAACTTCAGTAAATGAATCGCCTTTGCATATCAGCAAGCAATTGTTTATTGAAGTTCCTACTGACAGAGGTTTAGTGTTAAAAGAGATATCAGAAAATTATCCTTTGAAAGTAGGTGATAAAATAAAAGTTCGTATCGTATTAAAGGCTGATAGAGCTATGGAATACTTACATATGAAGGATATGCGTGCTTCGGGATTCGAACCTATAAAAGTCATCAGTTCTTATAAATGGGGAAATGGTTTTGGTTATTATGAGTCTACAAAAGATTTAGCCACTCACTTTTTTATCGATTATTTACCAAAAGGTACTTTTGTATTTGAATATCCTTTAGTAGTGGCTCAAAAAGGTAAATTCTCAAATGGTATCAGCTCGATACAATGTATGTACGCTCCAGAATTTAGTGCACATACACAAGGAATAAATGTAGAAGTAAAATAATATAAAATGCAAAGATTCTCTGTTCAAACTCGTTTAGAAAACGACAAAGTTATGCTGCTTCCATTGGAAGCAGCTGATTTTGAAGCTGTTTATATTCCAGCCTCTAATCCTGAAGTGTGGAATCAGCATCCTAATAAAGAAAGATGGCAAAGATCTGTTTTTGAAAACTTTTTTAATGGTGCCCTAGAAAGTAAAGGTGCTTTTAAAATTATGGATAAAAAAGAGAATTTGGTTATAGGTTGCACTCGTTTTTATGACTATGATCAAGAAGATGATAGTATCTATATCGGCTATACCTATTTTGGCAAAGATCATTGGGGACAAGGCTTCAACCGAGAAGTAAAGCATTTGATGCTGGATTATATTTTCCAATATGTATCAAAAGTTAAGTTACATATTGGTGCAGAAAACTATCGTTCTCAAAGTTCTATTGAGAAAATAGGAGCTGTAAAAATCGCAGAAGAAAAAGTCGCTTACTTTGGAGAAAGTACTAAATTAAATTTCCTTTATTTAATTGAAAAAGAAAAATGGCGCAAAACAAAAGGAGCATAAAAGAATAAAGATAATTATTCCAATAAATTTTCTGTTTGACTATAAATTTGTTTTTGCTTTTGTAGAAATATTTCAACTTTATTTTTTGGTATCACCAATTTAATATCGGTTATTTCACCATTATTAAAAGCTTCAAGGTCGTTAAAGTAGTTGAAATTCATTTTTCCAATTCTTCTTCTATCTTCTTCTAAAATATGAGCTAAAACTTCTAAGTCTAAAGGCTTTTTAATTTTTAATATTGCCATTTCCTTAAGTTCTTCTTCAGAAAATCTTAAAAGAAATGGGTTTTTAGGCTTTGCAGATTCTGTAGCGTTTCCAAAAGCGCCATTGGAGGATTTTACATTGAGCCATTTCCAGTCAAAACTACTTGGAACTGGGGCACCTATATAACTATCCATACGTTCCATGACTGTAGCTGTAGCAATAAAAGCCATAACATGGTTTTGTGTTTCTGCTGGCAGATATTTCTTCAAAACAAAAAAATCACTACTTCCGGTCTTTTTCATTGCATTTAAAACAGGTCGAGGGCCACTATTATAAGAGGCGACCACTAATAACCAATCTCCAAAGATATCATAAAGATAATTAACATATTTTGCAGCAGCATTAGTAGATTTATGCCAATCTCTGCGCTCATCAACCTTGCTATTTACTACCAAGCCCATAAATTGACCTGTAGCAGGCATAAATTGCCAAGGCCCTAATGCACCTACTGGAGACAATGCTGTATTGGTTAAAGCCGATTCTATGACACTTAAATATTTAATCTCTAAAGGAACATCTCTTCTCTCAAAGGTTTTATCAATTATTTTGAAATATTTGTTTCCTCTAGTTCTGATGGTTGAGAAATGTTTAAAATTTCTCTCATAATATTTTTTGGTATAATTCAATACCATATCATTATTTTTTCCGAAATATTCTATTTCTCCAGCTATTGGAACATATTGATCTCCAGACATTTTTCTGTTTCTGTCTGTTAATTTATTTGGAGATTGAAGTAAAATTTTTTGTTGAATTGAACTCTTTTGAGTAGAACCTTCTTTAGTATTGATAATATCAGAGCCATTTGGAACAGTAGTTCCTTGGCTTGTTTCTGTATTAACTTCTGCAATTAAATTTGTTTTAGGTACAGCCTTGTCCTGAGCAAAAAGCACAAAATTCGTAAAACTCAGAGCCACAATACCTATGACTGACTTAAAAGGTATATTCAAGATAGAACTATATTAAGATTAAAGAAAAAAACACTCAGTCGAATTCTTCAAATTTGAAAAAATCAACACACACAATTCACAGCGTTAAAATTAAATAGAAATAAGGTCTGAAATAAAAAGAGGAAATAAAAATTATTTATCTTCTTTAACTTCATTCTTTTCGTTAATTCCGCTTTCTATATCACGTTTAACACCTTCTTTTGCGTCGTTAAACTCTCTGATACCCTTACCAATCCCTTTAGCTAACTCAGGGATTTTCTTTCCTCCAAAGAGAATTACCACTACCAATACTATCCAAAGCCACTCCATTCCACTTGGCATGCTAATTAGAAAAGATGGCTGAAAGCTCATTATTGTCATTTTCAATGAAATTTAAAAATTATTCTTACAACAAAGGTATATTATTTTTCTACAAAACAACCATCATTTAACAAAAATATAGAAACCCTTAATTATTTCAAAGTTCAGGCCATAATTATACTAAAATATCTATTGTTATTAGTTTGAATAATAATCACTTCAATAATAATTAATTAGAAAAATCCAAATCCAAAATTTCCTTAGATTATTTCATTTCCAATTGAACTTTCTTCATTTTCTTGATCAGCATCATTAATATGGTTTTCATCTTTAATTTCTTTCACTTCATCTATAGATTCAATTTTACCACTTTCACTCATTTTATAAATAGTATTACTATTCCATTTATAATCATTAATATTAATAGATATAAAAGGGGTAAAGCTTAAATCCCAATTCTTAGAATAGAATGGCGGAATATTATCAATTTTAAAAACGCGTCCTTTAGGCACATATAATACAGCTGTCAATAATTGTCCTCTAAAAAGTGTATTCTTTTTTAGATTTACATATTTTGGAAGTTTCAAATTTTGGCTATCTGTTTGATAATCAAAGGTGCAATTTTCAACAAAACGCCGAGCTTGTTCTTCATCTTTACCATAAGACTTCTTTTGTAAAACAAGCTTAAAGCTATCATTTTCACTTGCCTGAATATCCAAACTCGCTATTGGTAAATCATAAGACCCATCTACATTCTTTCTAATTTTGTAATTAAAATCCTCATCGCCCACAAGTCCTTTTTTATTATTATTAAAAGAAAGCGTCAAGGTGTCTTTAACTTGCGCCATAACTAATGGTGTGGAAGATAAATATTTATATTGAAATGAATTTTTAGACCCACTTAAAATATAAATAGTACAAAATAAAGCAGCAATAAAAAAAGCACTTATACTATAATTATTTTTCTTATTAGTTTGAGGTGTCTTACTTATTTTTGTAATTAACCATCTTAATAAGACAACTACTGGAGAAATTAAAAGAACCAGCAATGATCCAAATAAAACATAGGCCTCAACATCAGAGCTAAATATCAAATCGCTAATAGAAAACAAAGATAATCCTACCGCTGAGAAACCTAAGAGCACTCCCAAAAGTGCAATAATCAAGGATATGAGCACAGTAGCAACTATAAGCAGCACAAAACCTAAAATGATATAAGCAAATATTCTAAAAAGCACTACAATAATAGACTCAGATCTTTGAACTTTATCAACGGTATCTGTTTTTTCTTCTCGTAAAGCAGTATTGATACCTTTAATATTTAAGGGCTCTCCTTTTAATTCCATTTTCTGAGTAATGGAATGAGCCATGGGTAATGCAATCCATAATACAATATAGAATAGAGTTAAAGTAGGCAATGCCGCAACACAAAATTTCAATAATTGATGTTCATGTATTATAGCAAAGAATATTATACCCATCAATGGAAATGCAAATATGATTCTTAGCCAATATACTTTAATATTAAAAGGGTAAGAAAGACCGGCACAAACGCCACCTAAGACTTTACCTTCAGCGGAACGATACCATTTTCGATTCAAACTAGCTTGTGATGGAATATTTCTGGCGGGTAAGAAAATCCAAAGGATAATATATAAGAAAAATGTGGCACCATAAAGAAAAAATCCGAGAAGCATTAATATCCTCACTAAACCAGTATCCATTTTAAAATGGTTAGCTAATCCACTACATACGCCACCCAAAACCTTATCATCAATATTTCTACTGAGCCGAATATCCTCTATTTCTGGAACAGGAGGTTTCTCGGCAGTAAAATGTTCCCCACCCTGCTCACCCCATGAAGTATTAGTTCCATTTTCAATATTACCATCAGCAGTTTCCATAGCAATTTGTTCCGGACTACCCATAATCATAATAATGGAATGAACATCTTCTTCATTTATACTAGCTTGACTCTTTTTTAACTTCTCATCAAATAATTCTGCAATCCGATCTTCAATATCTTTATAAATCTCTTGTCCACCTTCTTCTTTGGAAAAGAACTGAGAAAGCCAACCCAAATAAGATTGTAATTGCTGATAAGCCAACTCGTCAATAGTTATAAGCCTTCCGGCTAGATTAATAGTTATTACCTTATTCATTATCTTTTTTCATTTGGGTTTTTATTATATTAGATACCGCTAAATTCATTTGCTCCCAAGAATTTTCCAAAACTTGATAGAAAGCTAAACCAGATTCTGTAATTTGAAAATACTTTCTGGGTGGACCCGAAGGACTTTCCTCCCAACGATATTGTAGAAAACCAGAATTCTTCAATCGGGTTAATAAGGGATATAAGGTTCCTTCAAAGACATGCAATCCTGACATTTTCATTTGCTCAATAATTTCGGATGGGTATACCTCATTATTTTTTATAATCGCAAGAATACAAAACTCAAGAACGCCTTTTCTCATTTGGGATTGAATATTATCAATATTCATTGCTACTCCTTGTATTTTCATTTTGAGGAATTGAATACATGGCTACAACTTCTCCTTCATTGTTTTTAAAGTTATTGGTTACAATCATAATAAGATCAATCAACACCCAAATACCTAAGCCTCCTAAAGTTAGAATTTGTAAAATACCATAACCTACTTTCCTGTTATAGAAATTATGAATACCCAAATACCCTGCAAAGAAGCAAAGTGCTAAAGTTGCAATCCATTGGTCATTAACTTTTCTGCCGGCATCGACAAAAGCTTGTTGTGGAGGTGCCATTTGACGGACACCACAATTAGGACATATTTCAGCTTTCTTTGAAATTACTTTTCCACAATCTTTACAATATTTTTCAGTTTCTAATAACATGATTTTTGATTTATTTATTGCAAAGATATTATTTTTATAGTACTATGCAGTACAAAGTACTATCCATAACAAATATTTAACACTTTCAATTGCTAGTCATTAAATATATAGAATTAAAAAGCCCATAATTAAAAGTTATGGACTAGAATTTTGAAAAAAGAAATCTATATTTTACTTGATAATTTATTTTTGTGTAAGTATTCTAAAGACGTCTTCTAAGCTTTTCGATTCTGCTTTCATGGAAACAATAATTAAATCATTATCTAAAGACCATCGCATTAAATTTTTTCTTAAATTTTCTGGTTCTTGAGTTTCTAAAGCCCATGTATTGGGTTCAATTTGTTTGAAAGAAGTAATATTATTAATCTGCTTCAGTTGTTCTAAACTTATATTCTTATCCCAAGAAATGATAATCGTATTATTATCTGTTGATTGATTTTGAATAACATCAATAGGATCATCAGCAATAATTTTTCCATCTTTAATAATAATTACCCTATTACACATCGCCTGAACCTCTTGCATAATATGAGTAGAAAGTAATACCGTCTTTTCCTTACCTAATGAGACAATCAAATCACGAATATCACTTAATTGATTAGGATCTAAACCAGAAGTAGGTTCATCTAAAATTAAGACTTCAGGCTTATGAATAATTGCCTGTGCCAATCCGACTCTTTGTTTGTAGCCTTTTGATAATTGTCCAAGTTTCTTATGCATTTCCTTTTCTAAACCCGTTTGAGCGATTACATCACTAACTTTATTACTAACATTAAAAAGCTTGTGTACATGCGCAACAAAATGCAAATATTCTTTTACATACATATCGTAATATAAAGGATTACTTTCTGGAAGATACCCTACTCGTTTGCGCACCTCCATCTTATCTTTTACAACATCAAAATCACAGATAAATGCTTTACCAGCATTAGGCAATAAGTATGTAGTAAGCATTTTCATAGTCGTTGACTTTCCAGCACCATTAGGGCCTAAAAAACCAACTATATTACCTTTAGATATATCAAAAGAAATATCATTTACTGCTATTTGTTCTCCAAATGTTTTAACTAATCCATCAACTTTAATCGACACTGAAATTTATTTTAATTTGTCAAGCCTAAAGCTTTAAAAGTATTTCCTTGATTCAAATCACCAGTTTCAAATCCTTTCTTAAACCAATACATTCTTTGTTCAGAAGTTCCATGTGTGAATGCATCTGGCACTATATATCCTTGAGCTTGTTTTTGTAATTTATCATCTCCAATTGCATTTGCAGCTTTTAGCGCTATTTCCAAATCACCTCTATCTAAAATATTTCTCATTTGTTGTGCATGATTAGCCCACACACCGGCATAGAAATCAGCTTGAAGCTCCAATGCAACAGAATATTTGTTAAACTCCGATTCTTTCAATTGACCTCTTAATTGATCCACCTTTCCAGAGGTTCCAAGAAGGTTTTGAACGTGATGTCCAACCTCATGCGCGATAACATAGGCCACAGCAAAATCACCAGGCGCTTTAAATTTATATCTTAATTCATTTAAGAAAGATAAATCGATATAAACTTTTCGGTCCGCAGGGCAATAAAACGGTCCCATTATATCTTGACCTACACCACAAGCTGTCTGAGTAGTTCCAGTAAACATTTGAAGCTTAGGCATTTGATAACCTGCTCCTGCTTGTCTGAAAATATTACTCCATACATCTTCAGTACTTGCCAAGACCATACTCACTAATTGTCCTGTAGTGTCATTTGGATCATTAGCATTTTGACTCGATTGTTGTGTACTGGTTGTTTGTCCATTATCCATAACATCACTAAAAATAGCTAATGGACTTTTTCCCATCAACAGACCAATTACAATTAACAGAATAGTACCCAATCCTCCACCGATTGCTAATTTCCCTCCAGTACTTCTTCCTCTGTAATCCTCAACATTGTCACTTTGACGTTCGCCTCTCCACCGCATTGTATAAAATTAAAATGGTTATAAATAATGTTTGAATAGTAAAAATAAAAAAAATTAAGTAAAATTAAATTCCAATGCTAACAATTCATTAAAGTATTGCTATTCTTCTATATCGTATTCTTTTATCTTTCGATAAAGTGTTCTTTCGGAAATACCTAACTCATGTGCCGCATCTTTTCGCTTTCCTTTATGCTTTTTTAAAGCTTTAATAATGAATTCCTTTTCGCGATCAGCTAATGATAAGGATTCTTCAATTTCTTCATGGTCGGCAATACTATTACCTTGATTGATTATCACTGGACTATCGGATCTTGAAGGGTAATTTACATAAGTGCTACTCGGATTTTCTTTAGAAACATTAGGAGGATTAGTATAAGTACTTCCAGACGGTAAAGTATAGCCATCACTTAAAGAAGAACTTGTATTCGTTGTGCCGCCTTGTCGCTGTAAAATCTCTACTAATAATTGTTTAATTTCATAAGAGTCTTTTCGTAAATCAAATAAGAACTTATACAAAATTTCTCTTTCGGTAGTACTATTGGCATTGGAATCATTCATCCCTGGCGTTTGAGTAGGCATTAGAAAATGTGACAATGCAGGCATTTTACTATTACCAGAATTCTTAGGTAAAAATTTATTCAAATTTTCTCCATTAACAATTTTTTCATTAGACAAAACAGAAATCTGTTCCGCCATGTTCTTAAGTTCTCTTACATTTCCAGGCCATGGATATTCTTTTAAAAGTATTTGAGCCTCTTCATCTAATTGAATAGGTGTGGCACGATACCTTTCTGCAAAGTCAATTACAAATTTTCTAAATAACAAATAGATATCTTCTTTACGCTCTCTCAAGGCAGGCACCCTAATAGGTACTGTATTCAATCGATAATATAAATCTTCTCTGAATTTCCCTTCTTTGGTTAATTGCAATAAATCTTTATTGGTAGCTGCGATTACTCTTACATCTGCCTTCATAACCTTAGAAGAACCCACTCTTAAGAATTCACCAGTTTCCAACATTCTCAATAATCTGGCTTGAGTCCCTAATGGTAATTCCCCAATTTCATCCAGGAAAATGGTTCCATTATTTACCGTTTCAAAATATCCTTTTCTTTGATCACTCGCACTTGTAAATGAACCTTTCTCGTGTCCAAATAATTCAGAATCAATTGTTCCTTCGGGAATGGCACCACAGTTTACTGCAATAAAGTTATTATGTTTCCTAGAAGATAAATTATGTATTATCTGAGAAAACACTTCCTTTCCTACCCCACTTTCTCCCATTATTAATACACTTAAATCAGTACTAGCAACTTGTGCTGCCACCTGCAGTGCATAGTTTAACTCTGGATTGTTCCCTATAATTCCAAATCTATTTTTAATTGCTTGTATGTCCATAAATGTTTTTGAGCTTAGGTTTAAGTTTAAATTTAAAAGCTATTTTTCAAAGCTTGTCAAAATGAATTCCTTTTTGATTTTTAGTCCACAACACTTACAATTTCTCCTATTAATGTACCACTCGTAGCTTCATTAACTTTAACCATCGCATATTCTCCTTTATTAAGATTCCAAGTGCCTTTATCAAAAACCAACATTTTACCTTGAGTATTCCTACCACACCATTGCTGATCGCTACGTTTACTGTCACCTTCGATTAATACTTCTTGAATTTTTCCAATTTCAGCTTTAAATAATTCACCACTGATTTCTTTCTGTAAATTAATTACTTCTGTCAATCTACGGCTTTTCACATCATCAGGAATATCATCATCATATCTACGTTCTGCAAGTGTTCCCGGTCTTTCTGAATAAATATACATATAAGAAAGGTCATATCTGCTATAACGCATCACCTCTAATGTTTCTAAGTGATCTGCTTCTGTTTCTGTACAAAATCCAGTGATGGTATCACAAGTGATAGAACATTCAGGTAAAATCTCTCTAATTCTATCCACTTTTTTCATATACCATTCCTTAGTATAAGTCCTATTCATTAATTGTAGAATACGAGTAGAACCACTTTGTACTGGAAGGTGAATACTTTTACAGATATTATGATGCTTTTTCATTGTATAAAGCACATCATCGGTAATATCTTTTGGATGAGAAGTACTAAAACGCACTCTCAGCTTAGGGTTTACCAATGCAGTAACTTCCAATAATTGTGCAAAATTCATACTTTCTTTTCCATCATCACTGACCCATAAATAACTATCTACATTTTGACCTAAAAGGGTAACTTCTTTATATTCTCTATCCACCAAATCTTGAACTTCTCTTATTATAGAATGTGGATCACGACTCCGTTCTCTTCCTCTCGTAAAAGGGACCACACAGAAAGTACACATATTATTACAACCTCTCATAATACTTACAAATGCACTCACACCTTTTGTATCCAAGCGTACTGGAGCAATATCAGAATAAGTTTCTTCTCTACTCAATAATACATTTACTGCTTTTTGACCTCCTGCAGCCTCTTCTACTAATGTTGGTAAAGAACGATAAGCATCTGGCCCAACTACTAAGTCTACTAGCTGTTCTTCTTCTAATAATTTAGATTTTAAGCGTTCCGCCATACAACCTAAAACACCCACTAATAAACCTGGTTTTTCCTTTTTCAGATTTTTAAAATGAGTTAATCTATTTCTTACTGTTTGTTCTGCTTTTTCACGTACAGCACAAGTATTAATCAAAATAACATCAGCTTCAAGCAAATCACGAGTGGCTCCAAAGCCATTTTCATTTAAAATAGAAGCAACGATTTCACTATCATTGAAATTCATGGCACAACCATAACTCTCAATAAAAAAATATTTAGAATACTTATTGGGATCATTTTCAAAAGGAGCATAAGGCTTCCCTTGAAAATCGTCATCCATTTGTTTATTTTTAGTAGCTAACATGACTTTATAATTTGAAATGCAAATCTAATAAATTCCTGACATTAAACTGACAAAATAGCAGATGTTTTTTCATCAAATTCAATTTTAATATTTTTTTTGGAAATAAAAATTTTAAACTTGCTTATAGAATTATTGTCTAAAACACTCATTCAACCATAAATAATTTATCATGAAGAAGTTTATAACTGCATTGGGTTTCCTGTTAATCATTGTTGGATTTAGTTCTTGTTATATTGGATATTATCCACCAAGACCTCAAAATAGGACGCGTGTAATCCATCATCACCATAAACCTCACCATCAGTATAATAAAAAATACAAAAAGCAACACAGACCTAGAAATTACAATTATGGACCAAGAGGATATTAATATTTAAGTAATTCTTGAATCCTATTAAAGTATCAAGGTAAACGAATTTCACTTTGAAAAATTTGAATAAAAACTTTTAAACCAAAAGAGTAGCTATAAACAAATACAGCTACTCTTATGGTTTTTAAAAAAATAAATTATTTTGAATTGGCAATAACATATGCTCTTATTAATTCACCATCCTCAACAGATACTTTTGATTTAGGAATCATTGAATTCAATATACCATGCCATTTATTAGCTTTATATTCATTAGTTTTATGTAAAACATGACATCTACCACATTTCTGTTGATAAATAGCTTCACCTTTAGCAATTTGATCACCCGAATAATTTTCTTGTGCCATTGCCTTTGTCATGGATGCTGGTCCAGATTCCACAACTTTTTTAGGGGAGCAAGCTATTCCTATGGAAATCCATCCTAATATGGCACTTATCATTATTGTCTTCTTCATATAAATAAATTTTATGCTAAATTAATCCTTCTATATTAAATAATTATTTTTTATTGTTTGCTTCATTTCTATATTGCAATACACTTTGAGCGATTGCATTTGCCAATGCATTCTGACCTTCTTCTGAATTCATATACTGCTCTTCTTCCAAATTATTTATAAACCCTAATTCTACTAAAACACCTGGCATAGCACTTCCAGCAAGCACTTCAAGGCTCATTTGTTTTACACCAAGATTATTCCTGCCGATAAGTGCAAAGTTGTTTTGAATCTTACTTCCTAAATTTACACTTCTATCTAGAAATGCTTGAGAATATTGTGAAATTATTATAGCGGTAGTAGGATCATTTTCATCCAAAAGTCCTGGTTCTTCAGATACTGTTTCACCATACTCACCAATTGCTTTCTCCTTTTGACTATTACGGGTTAATCCTAAAACATAAGTTTCTGTTCCAGCAGCTTTAGTGGTTCTATCTCTTATTTTTGTATATACTGGTTTGGTTATCCATCTCTTACCAACCTTCACTTTTCTGGTTCCAGATTGAACGGTTGTAACGGTTCCAGCTGTAGAATTGATATGAATTGAAATAAATAAATCTCCATTTGCTTTATTAGCAATAGCATGTCTTTCTTTCAATTCAATAAAAAAGTCACTATCTCTAGTTAAACTAACTTTTAAGGTAGGCGCTTGTTTCTTTAATATATCTCTAACCTTCAAGGTTACTGCAAGGGCTATATCTTTTTCTTTAGAAAAACTACCAATAGCTCCAGGGTCTTTTCCACCATGTCCGGCATCTAGAATAATATGTTTTACACTATTGGTTTGACTATAAGCAAAACTGATAGTGGAAAAACTAATTATAACAGTTAATACAAAAAAAATACTATTTTTCAATCTCATTCGTTGATAATAAAAGGTTCGAGGATTTTTAAATAAAAAGAAAATACAACTACATAGAATTGCAAATATATAATAAGGTTTAAGGAAAAGAAAACTTTAACGTAATTTTACTGCTAAAGAAATCTTATTTTTGCCCAATAAATATGGCTTGGGGATTTAAAAATAAATATTACCTTTTAAATAAGGCAATGACAATTGTATTGTTTATTGCATTTATATGTCATTTCAATAACCTAAATGCTCAGACGGTAAGTACAGATTCTATTAGCACTACAATTAATGATTCTACCAATCAAACTGATAGTAATAAAATCCAATCAACTCAAACAGACTTTGCTAGTTTAGGCATCAAAATTAGCCCAGACGCTCCTGATAAAGAAGTGAACACCTCTGCTAAAGACTCTGCAGTGTTGGATATGGGAACCAATAAATTCTATCTATATGGTAATGCCTCTATTATTCAAGATGATATTGAATTAAAATCCGGAGTGGTTGTTTTGGAACAAAAAGATAATATTGTTCATGCTTATCCTGAATATGACACCAGTTTGACGAAAACATCTACACAATCTTTCAAACAAGGAGAAGAAACAATTTTATTTGATTCTTTGAGATATAATTTTAAAAGTAAAAGGGCTCTCGTTAGGAATGCAAAAATGCAATATGCTGATGCTTATATCAATAGCTTCCAAATAAAAAGAAACCCCGATCAATCTATTTTTGGTTATAAAAATCTTTATACAACTTGTAATTTAGAACATCCACATTTTGGTATTAAAGCTAAAAAAATAAAGGTAATCCCTAATAAAGTAGCAGCTTCTGGACCAGCGAATTTAGAAATCGCTGATATCCCTACTCCATTAATGTTTCCTTTTGGAATATTTCCAATTAATCCTCAACAAAAATCTGGATTTATATTACCGACTTATAATTTAGCGGGCCAACGAGGTTTAGGTTTTTCTGGTTTAGGTTACTATTTTGATATTAATGATTATTTAGGTGCTAAATTAACTTTTGATATATATACCAAAGGTAGTTATGGAATTGCAGGTGCTACCAACTATATCAAAAAATATAGATACAATGGAAATTTAAATATTAGCTATACTTATGACCAATTAGGAGAAAAATTCGATGCTAATGGAGGATCTTCTAAAAACTTTAAAATTCAGTGGAATCACATCGTTGACCCTAAAGCAATGCCTGGAGCTAGTTTTAGAGCTAATGTTGATGCAGGAACCAGTGGATTTAATCGTATAAATGGTATGAATGCCGACATTCAAACCCAAAACCAATATACGTCTTCTGTTGCTTATTCTAAAACATGGGCAGGCAAACCTTTTTCTTTCTCTGCAGCTTTAAATCATAATCAAAATACACAAACGGGTAGGGTAAATATTACCTTGCCAGATATTTCATTTAACGTTTCTCAGATCATGCCTTTTCAAAATAAAAACAGAATAGGTGATGAAAAATGGTATGAAAAGATTTCAGTTTCTTATAATGCAGTAGCACAAAATAGGTATTCGTTTGTAGATTCTAACTTCTCAATAAACAATATTGATATCAATGATTTTTCAAATGGAATTAAGCAATCCGTAAATCTTTCAACCACTTATAATATTCTAAGATTCATCAATTGGAGTTTTAATGCACCCTACACAGAATATTGGAATACAAAACAGATTTATCGCACCTGGAATCCTAATAGGCTTATGGATGATACCACTATTTCAAATGGCTTTTTTGCTTCGAGAGATTTCAATATTTCTACTTCATTAAATACAAGAATTTATGGTGTAAAAATGTTTAAGAAAGGGAAACTTATGGGCATTCGTCATGTAATTAATCCTTCCATAAGTGTGGGTTATACGCCTGGATTTGCTAAATCACCTTATAATTATTTCCACGATTATTATAATAAGTTTGGAGATTTATCCTATGAGTCTTTTTATCAAACCGGACCATATGGTGGACCAGGAAATCCATTACAAAATGGTTCCATTGGGTTTTCTATAAACAATAACTTACAAATGAAGGTCAGGACAAATGACTCTACAGGAAGTAAAAATATTTCATTGTTAGATAATTTTACGATTAGGACAGCCTATAACCTTGCTGCAGATTCGAATAATTTAAGTAGAATCAGTTTTGATGGTTATACAAATCTATTTAATGCTATAAATTTAAGTTTTGGAGGAGCATTCGATCCCTATTATTATGATAATGGAAAAATGACTAAATATTATTTAGCTGAAAAAAGTAAAAATATTGCTCAACTAAGTAATTTCAATATCAGTATGTCTTGGAGTGCAAATGGCATTGCCAAAAATATAGATCCCAACTCGATCATAGGAAGAGAAAACGATGAAGAAGCATTAAGATTATTTAGAAACAACGGAATAAATGGCTATTATGATTTTAATGTTCCTTGGAATTTTTCAATCAATTCATCTCTTAGTTATAGTTTACAACATCGGATGAATGCAAAAGACACTACTTATATTACTCCGTCATTAACCATGTCAGGCAGTTTAAGGTTTACTCCCAAAATGATGTTTAATTTTACTACAGGATATGATTTTGTAAATAAAGCACCAGGTGCTACAACCTTTAATATTACCCGTGATTTACATTGTTGGCAAATGATGTTAAACCTTACACCATTCGGTACGTATAGAAATTACAATTTCACATTAAATGTAAAATCCGCAGTATTACAAGATTTAAAACTTACTCGGAAAAAGACGTATTGGGATAATTTCTAGAAAATGCGTGAAGATTAAAATCCTAAATTGTTTTAATTTAATAGGCTAAGCATGGCACTTGAAATCCTTAAATATTAAATTTATGAATAGATTTAAGGATTATAATTCAAAAGAAACTAAGATTTACTTACTAATATATACAGGTGGCGTATATATCGTATCGCTATGATGACCCGCATCGTCCACAATAAATAAACTGAAATGAAAGGTATCTTTATCTCTTCCAGCAGGTTCTAATCTAGGTTTCATAAAAATAGGAATTTCTAAGACAACCGAAGAAGATCCTTGAATATATTTCTTTCCTCTACGTGCAAATTCTGGAATGAATGGGAACGGAAACTCATATTCAGCTAAGGTTACTTCATTTCTTAAAAAGACATTCTTTTTTGAAAAAGTTTCATCTGTTCCTAAATCACCATCACCATCGACAAAATTGAAATTTAAAGCCCACTTTCCTTCATCAACACCAATTTTAATTTTGGAATGACTCATACTCGTAAATTCAATTTTAGGTATTTCAGAATAATTGGGCTCCTTCGATTTCTTATTGCAGGAATAAAAAACGAAAATGAAAACCATTAAAATTAGGATTGAGCTTTGCTTCATTATTTTTATAATTACCTTTGTATTCTTATTTATAAATCCAAATATACAGAACAAAATTGATGTCAAAAAATATTTCTATTGATTACAATTGGCTAACTTCCATCAACAAAAATAATTTTGATGAAAAAGCTATTGAACTCTTTAAATTTCAATATAAAAATATTCCAATTTATCAGGAGTATTGTAATCACCTACACATCATTCCTAACAATATTCTTTCCATTACTGACATTCCTTTTTTACCAATTTCATTTTTCAAAAGCCATAAAATTTTTAATAGTTCACAAAAAGAGCAACTTTTATTTGAAAGTAGTGGAACAACAGGTATGATAACGAGCAAACACTATATTGCCCATCCTGAATATTATGAATATGCTTTTCTTAAAGGATTCAATCAATTTTACGGGAATCCTAAAGATTATATAATCATTGGTCTATTACCTTCTTATCTAGAACGTGAACATTCCTCTTTAGTATATATGGTTCAACATTTAATACAAGAGAGTAATCATGAATTAAATGGTTTTTATTTAGATGAATGGGAGATTTTGGAAAAAATATTAAAACAAAACCATAAACGTAAAGTTTTTTTAATTGGAGTTACTTTTGCGCTTTTAGATTTTGCAGAAGCATATCCTAACGATTTTGAACATCATATTATTTTAGAAACAGGTGGGATGAAAGGAAGAAAAGAAGAATGGACCCGAATGCAGGTTCACGATTTCTTATGTCAACAATGGAAATTAAAGGAGGTCCATTCTGAATATGGAATGAGTGAAATGCTTTCTCAGGCTTATTCTAGAGGGAATGGAATTTTTGAAACTAGTGAAACTTTAAAAATATTACTTAGAGACGAGAATGATCCACTTTATACTTTCGAAAAAGGTTCAGGTTGCATCAATATTATCGATTTGGCCAATATCGATTCTTGTGCTTTTCTGGCCACTGAGGATATCGGAAAAGTTGCTGAGGATGGAAAATTTGAAGTGATGGGACGTAGAGATAGTGCAGCATTAAGAGGATGCAGTTTAATGGTGGTATAAAATAAAATTTATCCTATATTTACCGCTGGATGCGCTAGAACAATTTTAAACAAAAAAAATAATACAAAACTTAAACTGGGTTATGAGGTGTTGAATATAATGTTTATGCGCTATTATTATTATAATTGCAGTTTTGAAATTAAGAAGTACAAGACCAGAATTAAAAAGGTATTATAAAGCTTTTGGATTTTCTGTAATTCCATTGATTTATATTATTTTAGCAAGCACATTGTTTACTGGTTTATAATTTCTAAATGAGAAACCTGTGTGTTTGGAATTATTGTAGTATTATTGAGGCTTCCAATTTTATTATCTATTTATGAAGCGACAAAAAAACACGTAATTAATTAAAAAATGAATTTTCTTTTCCCATTATTTTTGTTAGCAGGTTTAGCTATTGTTATTCCTATTATCATCCATTTGTTTAACTTCAGAAAGTTTAAAACAATTTACTTTTCTGATACCCGCTTATTGCAACAAATTAAAATTACCTCTCAAAAAAGCAGGAAAATACAAGACTTACTCTTATTACTGAGTCGTATCCTTTTTGTTCTTGCATTGGTATTCGCTTTTGCACAACCTTTTTGGGGAAACACAAAAAAAGATAATAAAGGTTTACAAATTATTTATGTTGACAATTCGCTGAGTATGGCCGACAATCAAGGAGGGCAAAGAAAGTTATTAAATCATGCAATAGACCAAGCTAAAGCATTAATCAATACTGCAGATCAAGACCAGCAATTTATATTTTTGTCCAATACCAACATTTACGCAAATCGACCAATCGGTAAAGCACAAATATTAGAACAATTACAAACATTAAGTATCAATGCGAAAACCATAAGCCTTCACCAGATAAATGAAGCAGTAAATAATGCATTAGAAGATAATAATGCATCAAAAGCAGCTGTTCATATTTTTTCCGATTTACAAAAAAGTACTTTATTACAAGAGCCACTTACTAAGATCAACGAAAATGTCTCTTTTTTCTTCAATCCCATTAGTCATAAAGAAAGTTCAAATCTTTATATAGACACTGCCTACTTCACTACACCTGTCTTAGACAATAAATCAGAAAATGAATTAATCGTAAGACTCGGAAAATCTAACACTGACAAAGAAATCAACACCCAAGTTCAAGTCTGGATTAACGACCAAGTAAGAGCTGCTAAAGAAGTGCATTTTACAAACGATACCCTTTGGTCTGATACTATAAAACTTCTAGTAAATACGCCGGGTTGGCATAAGATTGCTATTACTGTAAAAGACGCTCCTATACAATTTGATGATACTTTTAGAATTACTGCTAAAACAAATGCTACATTATCGATACTTAATTTAAGTGATGGTAATAACAGTCCCTATTTACAAGCTGCTTTTAGTCCAATCAATGGTTTCATGGTTCAACAAGGCGGCTTAAATACTTCAAAAATTAAAAATTGGCCCAATTATAATTTAATTGTTTTACAAAATATCCAAAGCATTTCATTAGAAATGGCAAATGCAATTAAACAAGGCTTACAAAACGGACAAAGCTTTTTCTTAATTCCTAATAACATTGGCAATATAAATAGTTTCAACCAGTCTTTAGGAAAAATAGCACCTATTACTTTTTCAGAAATAGATACTACCAGACAACAAATTGGTTCGATTCAAACAGAGCATGTATTGTTAAAAGATGTTATAGCTTCCATGCCACCTAATGCACAATTGCCTTTAGTATTAAAGCACTATCCTATTGTTGCTGGATTAAGTGCAGCCCAGCAAAGTGTAATGAATTTGAAAACTGGAAAACCTTATTTAGCTCAATATCATATAGATCAAGGTTCTTTATTCATAATTTCGGGAGGATTAGATGAGCATTGGAGCAACTTTGTATTAAGCAATCTATTTATGCCTATTCTCTATAGAATGACTTCTATTAGTGGTACACAAGCGATCTATGCTGTTAATGCAAATAGTAATCAACCTATATTTATTCCACAACAAAGCATACAAAGAACCGTATTTAAAGTTTTTGGTGCAGACCGTGAGGTAATTCCTCCACAAAATCCTTATGGTAATGGTGTAAATATTTATTTAGGAAAGGCAATTAACGAACCCGGATTCTATACTATTAAAAACGAAAGTTCAAAAGACAGCACTATAGTTGCAATAAATAGTAATGAATTAGAATCGAAATTGGAAGCAGCAACAGAAAAGGAACTCATACAGATCTTAAAACCAGCAAAAGTCAGTTGGCAAAATGGACCAATTAATGCGGACCTCTCTAAAAATAATGGATCAAATGCACTTTGGAAATGGTTAATAGCTATTGCACTACTCTCATTAGGAATAGAAACCTATTTGCTCATGAGAAAAAGGAAAACATTGAATCCTCAAAAATAAGAAAACCAACCATTTTTCGACACTTCACTTTCTTAAAAAACTTTCAGTTTAATTTCTTGTTTAATTAGCATTAAGTTTATCTGGAACAACATCTTTTTTATAAAACTTGTCTAGAGTACCATCTTTTTTCAATTGGACAGTACCCTTAGCCTGATTATGAATTATTGATTTTTGTCGTTAATTTTCTGTTTAACTAAATTTGTTGACCTCATCTTTTCGACTGCGTGTGCCCATTGAGCGTATATGTTTTATTAAAACAAACCTATAAATACCATTAAGAATGACGATAATCTTTTTATTTAATTTTAATTGAACTAGAATATAGTTTAGAAGTCACCTTAAACGAATAATGTCTTTTACAGACTATTAATGATGCTCTTATTATGATTTAAAAAACCTAGTAGCAAATCAATTTTTCTAAACATTAAATCATAAATAAAATATTTATTATTGTTTTTACTATCAATAACTACAGAAACAAGTAGAACCTATACATTTAGATTGTAAAGTATATTAGGTCTATAATCAAATAATTATAACTAGAATAAAATGTTTTTTAACAAATAAATTTGTTTCTAATAAATATTTTGCATTTTTAAAAACATATTTCATAAATTTACATTTTATTTTCAACAATTTAGAAATTATGACTAATATACAATCTGGGAAACCACCGACGAAAACCAAAAATATAGGCAAGAATATGCTGATTAAATCATTATATTTAT
This sequence comes from Edaphocola sp., assembly GCA_035497795.1. Lineage (GTDB taxonomy): Bacteria > Bacteroidota > Bacteroidia > Chitinophagales > Chitinophagaceae > Edaphocola. The sequence continues at coordinate 88,934 of DATJCU010000220.1, forward strand.
TTTTGTTGACAGGCATGTTGAACCTAATAGGTCTAACAACAAATGCTCAATCCAACATAAGTATAGGGTCAGGAACTAGTAAGTCTATCTATTATCCTAATTATTATTTATATGACTATAGCTACACTCAGACCGTTTACTCAGCTGCTGAACTTATAGCTGGAGGAGGAATTTCAACAGGTATGATTACTAAGGTTTATTATAAACCTACGTCGGTAGCGCCTACTGAAAAATGGAGAGACTGGGTGATTTATATGGGAAATACTTCTCAAGATGGATTTAATTCTATTGGAGATGTTATTCCAGTTGGAAACTTAACACAAGTGTTTAGTGATACCATTATTAATACTACAATCGCAAATTCTTGGATAGAGATAACTTTAAGTACTCCATTTTTATGGGATGGTTCTAGCAATATAGTAGTTGCAATAGATGAGAATACACCATCTTACGGTAATTCACCAAATTGGGCAGGATTTACAGCGACTCTAATATCAGGAAGTTTGAATAGAGGGGTTTATTTTTATCAAGATGGAACAAATATTTTACCATCTGCACCATCTGCTGGTTTCTCAGGAGTATCAAATAGTATCGCACAAATTCAATTTATGTGGACAGCTGCAGCGCCTTGCTCTGGAACGCCTGTTGCGGGTACCGTTTCAGGTCCTTTAGGTGCACTATGTTCTGGCTCTCCGTTCTCATTAAGTTTGAGTGGTTTTACACTTGCTG
>DATJCU010000221.1:0-47874 GCA_035497795.1 Edaphocola sp.
TCCAGTAACGCCAGTAATATTGGTCCAAGTAAGGCCACCATCAGTGGATTGTTGCCAAGTGAGTGCATTTGGAGCAAATCCAGTACTAGGTGTCAATGATAATGAAGCACTACCATTAGCACAAATCGTATCTGAAGAAGAAGTTAAGGTATAATTAGTAGCAGCCAAAGGCATACTCAGGGTATCATTCCAATTTATGGTATCTACACCTCCATTTGGAAAGGTAGTCCACGCTTTAAAAGCTATTGGTGTAGAAGGAAAAGCATAATTCCCTAAAACCACATCTCGTTCATTACCACCAACACTCCCAAATGTATCAATTGGAGTAGTAATATTAACCGGAGTCTGCATTACCCCATCCATTGACCATTGAATTTGAAGCGTATTTAAAATATTGGTTCCATAGTTTCTAACTTTTACTTTAACTTCTTGGGTACTGGCACAAAAATTATATGGAGAAATCAAATCTGCCAATCCTGCATTGTTATAACCATCTCCACCAGGCAAAAGATCAAAACCAAAATCGGCTAATCTATCTTGAATACCTCCAGAGGTACCTGTAGCAGCTCCATAAACACTTCTTTGAGGCACCGATGCTTGATTGACATTAAAACCAGGAGAATATCCCAGTTGTGAAAATTCCACAACAAAATTCTGGGTATTTGTATAAACGAAAGGAGTCTGTAATGTTATTTTAACATAATTCCCCACGACTGTAGCTTGATTATAAGCACCAGTATATACCGTTTGAAGTCCTGTAATATAGTTGCCACTCGGGAAGGTACTAAAAGCGACATAACCCATTTTTACCGTTAGGTTAGAAAAATTAGGGGTCACTGCAGAAGACGATTTAATGTATAAATCTGTAATTAACCCTGGAGTTGCTGTTGGAAAATCACTCGGATAATATACATACTGTCTAAAATTTTGAGATATAGAGCTATTAAAAGGAATAGTATTTGCAATAGGACTCGTTACAACGTAAACATGTTGTTGGGCATACAAGTTTGCTGAAAAAACCATAAAAACACATAGCAAAAAACACGTTCGGTTTAATTTAAAAAAAGTTTTCATTACTTATAATTTCTTTATTTTTAAAATTCAAAATCAAATATATATTAAAAACATTAAAACTCCAAGAAATCTATTAAAATTGAAATCTATATTTAATCATTATTAGTTCTATTTTATAAAACTATCACCTTATTCATAATAATTATTTAATTTTACAAATTGTGGCTACGCTCAAAAAAGAATCGAGAAATTAATAAAATATAGAGATTTCATTAATCACAAAAATTTTAATTTTAAATCAACTGTAATACAAAAGGAATGGAAGAAAATAAAAGAACGGAAATCAATGCTATAGGCGAATTTGGACTTATAGAATATCTTACCAAAAATTTCGAAATTAAACGTACAGGAACCATTTTGGGAATTGGCGATGATGCAGCGGTGATAGATAGTTTTGGGAGACAAGTATTGGTCACTACCGAATTATTTATAGAAAACATACATTTCGACTTAATGTATACCCCTTTAAAGCATTTAGGGTATAAAATTACTGTAGCCGCCATTTCTGATATTTGTGGTATGAATGGGCAACCCACCCAGATTACGGTCTCTGTTGGTGTGTCAAATAGATTTTCTGTAGAAGCAATTGAGGAGTTGTACGAAGGCATTTTTGCAGCTTGTGAACATTATAAAATCGATTTAATAGGTGGTGATACCACTGCCTCCAATAAAGGTTTAATTATTAGTGTCACCGCATTAGGAGAGGTTGCACCTGATAAATTCATCACTCGAAGCGGTGCAAAAAAAGGTGATTTAATCTGTGTTACAGGGGATTTAGGTTCCGCATATTTAGGATTACAATTATTAGAAAGAGAGAAGAAAGTATTTTTAGAAACCTCCGGAATTCAACCTGATCTAGAGAACAGAAAACATATTATTGGCAGATTGCTGAAGCCAGAAGCCAGAGTAGATATAGTAGATTGGTTAGAACAGCAAGAAATCACCCCTACAAGCATGATGGACATCAGCGATGGTCTTAGTTCTGAACTCTTCCATATTTGTAAGGCTAGTAATGTGGGCTGTAAAATTCACGAAGAAAAAATACCTTTTAATGAAGAGATGAGAGAAGTTGCCTATCAGTTTCAAATTGATGCTACTGCTTGTGCTTTAAATGGTGGCGAAGATTATGAATTACTCTTTACAGTAAAACAAGATGATTTTGATAAAATAAAATTTTCAGAAAAGATATCTGTCGTGGGTTATATTACAGATGTTTCTGAAGGTAAAAAATTAGTTACTCGCAAAGGGAATGAACATGAATTAGAAGCTCAGGGCTGGATTCATTTCAAATAAAATATTGATTATGCTGGATGTAAAAGCGATCTTAAAAGATGCAAAAAAAGACAAAAAAAAACTAGTTGATTTTTTACAAAAATTTGATACAATAATTCCTGATAATTTAGATATAATTGTCGCTGAAGAAGATAAGAAAGTTTGGGAAGAGACTAATTGTTTAGAGTGTGCTCATTGCTGTAAAACAATGACGCCGATCTATATCACCGAAGATATAAATAGGATTTCAAAACATCTGGGTTTAACACCAGAGAAATTTTTTGACGAGTATCTTGAAGTCGAAGAAGACACAGGAAGCACCATAAATAAAACACTACCTTGCCCCTTTTTAAAAGATAATAAATGCTCTATATATGAAGTGAGACCTATTGACTGTGCAGAGTTCCCACATCATAACAAAGTTCCTTTTGATGACTATAATGAAACCTACATTCAAAATGTACACAGATGTCCTGCAACTTACAAACTTGTTAAACAATTAAAAGAAAGGATTGAAAGAGAATATGATTTCTAATCAATTAATTTTTATCAATTAATTAAGAGCGTGTAATCTCTTTTTACATTCTTTTTTTTTATTTTCGCAGAATCTAAAATATTAATACTAATATGACAACCGAGAACAAAACAGAAATTATAAATTGTTTGATTATTGGCTCTGGCCCTGCTGGATACACTGCTGCGATCTATGCTGCAAGAGCTAATTTGAACCCTGTATTAATTAGTGGCTTACAACCTGGTGGTCAGCTAACCAATACTACTGATGTAGAAAACTATCCAGGATATCCTGATGGTATCTTAGGACCGCAAATGATGAAAGATTTTGAAAATCAAGCTAGAAGAATGGGAGCGGATCTACGATGGGGTATTGTTTCTAAAGTAGATTTAAGCACAAGACCGTTTAAAGTAGAAGTGGACGAAAGCTCTTGGGTAGAAGCTCATAGCATCATTATTGCAACTGGTGCAACAGCTAAATATTTAGGTTTAGAAAGTGAAGAACGTCTTAACGGTTATGGAGTTTCTGCGTGTGCTGTATGTGATGGTTTCTTTTTCAAAGGAAAAGAAGTGGCTATTGTAGGTGCTGGAGATACTGCTTGTGAAGAAGCAATTTACCTTTCCAAAATTTGTTCGAAAGTACATATGCTCATTAGAAGAGATGAGATGCGTGCTTCAAAAGTGATGCAAGAAAGAGTGCTGAAAAATGATAAAATTCAAGTTTACTGGGATACTGAAACGCTTGAAATATTAGGAGATAAGAAAGTTGATGGTGTTAAAACGCTCAACAATAAAACAAAAGAGGAAACCATCATTCCTGTAGATGCATTTTTCGTTGCTATTGGTCATCATCCAAATAGTGATTTATTTAAAGGAGTAATTGATATGGATGAAGTAGGTTATATTAATACCATAAAAAAGTCTACAAAAACCAATATTGAAGGTGTATTTGCATGTGGAGATGTACAAGATAATCGTTATCGTCAAGCTGTTACTGCCGCCGGAAGTGGCTGTATGGCCGCTTTAGATGCAGAAGAATATTTATCCACCTCTGGAATTATTTAAAAAAAATTAATTTTAATTTTAATGAAAGTGAGTAATCAATTCAAAATTGTTACTCACTTCTTTTTGATAAAAGACTGAAATGGAATTTGAATTACAAGCAATTTGTCCAGATACCGGTGCAAGGGCTGGACTACTACACACAGACCATGGTATTATTGAAACACCAATATTTATGCCTGTTGGGACCGTAGGTAGTGTAAAAGCTGTGATGCAAGAACAATTGCTGCATGACGTACAAGCTCAAATAATTCTTGGCAATACTTATCACCTTTACCTAAGACCAGGGATTGATATTCTAGAAAAAGCTGGAGGCCTACATAAATTCAATGGTTGGGATAAACCTATTTTAACGGATAGTGGCGGATACCAAGTGTTTTCACTCTCTGAAAATAGAAAACTCAAAGAAGAAGGTGCTCTATTCCATTCTCATATCGATGGCTCCAAACATTTGTTTACGCCTGAAAAAGTAATAGATATTCAAAGAAGTATTGGTGCAGATATCATCATGGCTTTTGACGAGTGCACACCCTACCCTTGCGATTATGATTATGCGGTTAAGTCAATGGCACTCACTCATAGATGGCTGGATAGATGTATTCAAAGGATGAATGAAACAGAACCTAAATATGGACATCAACAATCATTATTTCCTATTGTTCAAGGAAGCGTATATAAAGATTTAAGAACCCAATCTGCTGAGTATATTGCGGCTAAAGGAGCAGATGGAAATGCTATCGGAGGTTTATCAGTAGGAGAACCAGAAGAAGACATGTATGAAATGTGTGGTTTAGTTTGCGATATATTACCTAAAGAAAAGCCAAGGTATTTAATGGGCGTAGGTACACCTTGGAATATTTTGGAAGGAATAGCGCTAGGTGTTGATATGTTTGATTGCGTAATGCCTACTAGAAATGGAAGAAATGGAATGTTATTTACTTCTCATGGCGTAATAAATATAAAAAACAAAAAGTGGGAAGATGACTTTTCAGTAATAGATGATGGTATTAAGGCTCCAAGTAGTAATTTTTACAGTAAAGCCTATTTAAGACATTTGTTTCAGGCAAAAGAAATATTAGCTTTGCAATTAGCCAGTTTACAAAATCTAAGTTTCTATTTACATTTGGCGAAGGAAGCTCGACAAAATATTCTTAATGGAACTTTTGCGAATTGGAAGAAAAGTGCCTTGGCTACAGTAAAAACGAGATTATAATCTTTAATAAATTACAATGAAGTTATTAAAAAAGATAGATAAATATATACTATATAAGTTTTTATCAACTTTTTTGTTTTTCATTCTTATGATGTCTGTTATCATTTGTGTAATTGATTATACACAAAAGATTGATGATTTCGTTAAAAACAATGCGCCTACAGGTCAACTGCTTATATACTTTTCTGTAACTGCACCCAGTTTTATCGTACTATTATTTCCATTATTTGTATTCTTATCTACCATTTATTATACTTCTAGGTTAGCCTACCGAACAGAAATTGTCGCTATTCTTTCCGCTGGTGTATCTTATTCTAGGTTTTTAAAACCATTTATTATTGGTGGACTTATACTCGCAGGTGTGAATTTATTAACCAACCACTATCTTACACCTAAAGGAAATGTCATTATGAATAATTTTCTGAGAAAGTACTTTTTTGATAAGAAAGTTGGTACAGATGGTGTTCACCTAAAACTCACTGACAGTACATATTTGTATATTGGAAATTTTGACTTTATGGGTAATACTGGAAATAATTTCACTTATGAAAAAGTTATCGGTACGGAATTAAAAGAGAAATGGATAGCTCATAGAATCGAATACAAAGAAGATTCAATGCAATGGGTTTTAGGAGATGTAGTGGAGATCCAAAACGATGGCATTCGAGAAACACTTATTAAATCGTCTTCAAAGACAATAGATCTAAACATCATACCAGATGATTTAGATTTGGACAAGCATATTAAAATGGAAATGACCACACCAGAACTACTTCGTTTTATCAATAGAGAGAAAGAAAGAGGAGGAGATAAGATAACAGATTTTGAAGTGGAATATTACCGTCGTTCTGCACAGGCTTTTGCCACTTTCTTATTAGTCATCATTGGAGTGTCGATTGCTTCTAAAAAAACCAGAGGTGGTAGTGGATTTCATTTAGCAGTAGGAATCGCCATCAGTGCTCTCTATGTGTTGACACTACAACTTACTTCCACTTTTTCGATTAATAGTGGATTACACCCTGTAATGGCAGTATGGATTCCTAATTTTATTTTTATGGTATTGACTATTTATTTGTACCGGAAGCGGGTGAGGTAAGTGTATTGAAAATTAATTTTATAAGTTTTATATCTTTCGTTAAAACTCTATTCTCAGCCCAAAGATTCTTCCACTACGATTTTCTTTGTTCGCAGGCAGGCTCACTTTGAAAATCTCCGATCGGAATAACGGTTTGTTTCGTTTTTGGGGTTTTGAATAGCCGGCTCTCCCAAGTCTTGAAGAGTAGTTGGGTGAATATTATTCTAAGTTTCTCTGTCTTTGATATGGTATATAAAATTTCTAAAACGCTTTTTTGGGAGTTTTACTCACTTCGTTTATACAGAATCAAATTTTTTCCAAAAAAAAATGACCATTGGTCAAGAGCTAAAAAAAAGATACTCCACCAAAAGGACTATCTAAAAGTGTTATTCTTTTTAAAATTGATAAATGTATAAAAGCTAAATCAAGTTTATAGGGTTTCTAATGCTTCTTTATGCTTCTTAATTTTCTTTTTTTGTGCACTAACTATTTTTTTAACGGTCCAAAGACTAATTTCAAATAATTGCCAACGAATAAACGAAGACAATACTTTATTACCAAGACCTTTGCTTTTAAGAGGATCAATAATATTTAAAGAAGCGATACAACTTTCTTTTTTGGCAGTAACTATTGGAAGGATATTTATTTCTTTTACTACTTTTTGATCCGTATCTATAGCAGTATGTCTATTAATTTTTGCTTTCTTTGATTTTTTAGATTTCCTAAAAAGTCCTAAAACATTAGGTGCCCAATCGACAACCATTTTTATTGGATTAAAAAATGTCTCGATTGCTTCATTTCCCAAATTTGAATATTCATCCTTTATCTCTTTTTTAGCTTTTTCAAGTTCTTTAAAAGATTTAAAAGACTGTGTTTTCTTTTTATAATTTTTTTTGGACATTTGTATCGGTTTCAATAAAGAAAAATAAATTAGCTTCCAGAAATAAATATCGGATTAATATTATTGAGTACTAATCATCATCATCTGGTTCAGTCAATATCTGCAAAGACTTTTCTGAAAAAAGCTTAACAAACCATTTTTTATTAAGCATTAAAAATATAATTTTAACCAGAAAAAGACCAGAAAGACATAAATATGCTAATGGACGACTATGTAATAATTCTGTCAACCATTCGGCTAACGCAATAAATCCAAAGACTATAAAGCCAATAAAGAGCAATAGAATTAATATTAAATATATAAGATAACCAGTTGCCTTAACTGTTTTTCCAAGAGCTTCTAAACGAAGCTCTTGAAATTTCAGTTTTGAATACCGACCTATGTATTCTTTTACTATTTTGACAGGATTTCCCAAAAAATAAGTAATTTAAAATTGATTAAACGAATGTAAAAGCTAAAACTTAATCTTCAAAAATCTCTGCTTCTAAATCTTTCTCTTTTTTAGATATCTTATTTTTCAGCTTGTTTACTGAATCTTTTAATTTATCAATTTGTTCATCTCTTTTTTCTTTATCAGTTCCTAATATATATCCTGCTGCTGCACCGATAATTGTTCCTAATAATAATGTTGCTGCGGTTTTTCCTACGTTCTTTGCCATAATGTTTATTTTGTTTAATTAGTTAAATAATGTATTGCAAATATAGCTTTTTTAAAAAAAAATACCTACATTTTATCTAAATTTATAACTTTTTTAATAAATCACCAAACATTTTTTAAAGTTTTTTGAAATTATCCTGAATTTATAGTTATAAATAATCTTCATAAAAAATAAAAACAGAACTCCAAAACCTATCAAACTTTATTCAAATAAAAGAATACCTTTATTTAAAATCATTATTTTTATCCCTAATAATGATAAAAAAGCTATCAACCTTTTAAATAAAAAAATAAGATTTAATACCTTGAATTTATTATTTTAAGCAATATAATATAATTTCGGCTTTTAAATTTTTCTTATTATAATTGTATTTTTAAACTACAAAAAGATTGAATTCACATAATAAAAAAACATATTCCGCATTACTACTTTTTTCAAGCTTCCTATTTTTGTTTTTCAGCTGTAAAAAAATGGAATGGAAAGGAAGTATACAACAACTAAATTTAGCAGCGAATAAAAATGGAAAAATTTATGATATCCATATTAATGAACTCGGGCAGGTATTTATGGTTGGAGGGGAAAGATATGAAAGAAATGATTTTTATCAAAGTTCAGACAATGGTCAGACTTGGAGTCTCTTTCATTATGATGCTACTGAATATTCCAATAAAGCAGTATTCTGTATCACAGAACATAAAAATAAACTTTTCGCATCTGGCTATGATGGTAAAATATTCGAAAACAATAGCCTACAAGCAACAGGATGGCAATTAGAATCTTCTGAATTCTGGAACTACTCCTTTACAGGTATTCATTTCACCGAAAATGGAAATGCTTTTTTTGCTGGTAATTGGGGTTATCCGCATGGGCTGATTGTAAAATCAGACGAAAATCTAGTGAATAAAAAAATAGATTCCTTTCCTTATGCTATTAATGATATTGCTTTTGCAGACGATCTGGTGGGCTATGCGGTAGGATATGGTGCATTACTTCAAACTAAAGACGGTGGCCTTTCTTGGAAGCAGCTCAATCTTATAGATGATAATTATCGTTCTATTTTTATTCAAGATAAAGACAATATTTGGACTGTAGGTTTTAATGGTAGTATTGTCAAAATAACTGAGGAGGGCACTAAGTTTAATAAAATTAAAAATGGCCAAAATCCATTTAGTGGAACGGACCGATATTTATCTATTCAATTTAATAAGCAACAAGGATATATCACAGGAGAAAAAGGCATCGTATTGCAAACACTAGATAATGGAAAAACATGGCACAAAATGAAGAAGTTTACCTCAGAAGATTTATACTCGGTTGCTATTCATCCTAATGGCAATTCCGTCTATTTTGCTGGTGCAAATAATGTCGCCTTCATATATAATCGTCAATAATTTCATAACTTTGTATCTTGTCCTGCTTAAAAATAAACCAATAAGGGATATTACAGAAACCACCGAATAGATGTCAGATATAATACAATTACTACCAGATCATTTAGCAAATCAAATAGCTGCAGGAGAGGTCATTCAAAGACCGGCTTCAGCTGTAAAAGAATTAATTGAAAATAGTATTGATTCAGGTGCTGATATGATACAACTTGTAGTGAAAGATGCAGGAAAAGAATTAATACAAGTGATTGATAATGGTAATGGTATGAGTCCTACAGATGCCAGAATGAGCTTTGAACGTCATGCAACGTCAAAAATAAAAAAGATAGATGATCTCTTTGCTATTACTACTAAAGGATTTAGAGGGGAAGCTTTAGCTTCTATTGCAGCAGTGGCACAGGTAAGCGTTAAGACCAAACAAAAAGACGAGACATTAGGCACTTTAATAGAAATAGAATCTTCTACAGTAGTAAAACAAGAAGCTATCGCTTGTGCAGATGGAACCAACATTTCCATAAAAAACCTTTTTTATAGTGTACCAGCCAGAAGGCATTTTTTAAAATCTAACACCACTGAATTAAGGCATATTCTAGATGAATTTACAAGAATAGCCTTGGCACATCCTAATATTGGATTTAAGTTTATTAATAATAATGTTGAACAATTTCATTTAACTTCTGGAAATTTAAAACAAAGAATTTTAAGCTTATTAGGTAATAATCTAGACAAAAACCTAATTCCAGTGGAGGAAATAGCAGATTTTGTAACTATTAGTGGCTTCATTGGCAAACCTGAAGCAGCCTTTAAAACAAGAGGTAATCAATTCTTCTTTGTAAATAATAGATTTATTAAAAGTCCTTATTTGAACCATGCTGTCAATAATGCTTTTGAAGGATTAATTCCAAAAGACTCTTTTCCCACTTATTTCCTTTTTTTAGAAATAGACCCGCAGAGAATCGATATTAATGTACATCCTACCAAGCAAGAAATAAAGTTTGATGATGAACGTATCCTATATGCCTATATGCAATCTGCTATCAAATTCTCATTAAATAAATTCAATATTGCTCCTTCAATTGACTTTACTTTAAATACAGATATCCAGAATTTAGAAGTATTGAGAACACCTATAAATGAAGAGCGGAAACAAGAAGTAACACAAGGTTATCTATACAATAAATATAGTCAAGGCGGTCAAGCACATCTTATTGAGAAGAAAAATGATCGAAAAAATTGGCAACAACAACAAGACACCTTTTTCCCTGAAATTCCATCATTAGGAATAGCCAAAAATAATGAAGAAACTATTATATTTCCATCAAAAGTATCTCCTTTATTTAATAATAATGAAATTGGAGAAACCAAGCCTCAAAACGTACTTCAATGGCAAAACTACTTGATTACAACTATGAAATCAGGAGTTGTATTTATTAATCAAAAAAGGGCTTTGGAAAGAATAATATTTGAACAATTAGAGCGCAATTTGGCAAAGAAAGAAAGTGTCATACAACAATTATTATTTCCAGTTTCAGTAGCTTTTAATCCTGCTGACGCTTTAATATTAAGTGAAGTGATTAATGAATTGTATGCAGTTGGATTTGCAATCCATCCCGGATCGGATTTACATAGTTTTGAAATCACAGGAGTACCATCTGGCATGGAAGGTGGTCAAGAGCAATTGATATTAGAAACAATTATTGACCAAATAAAAATGGGTAACGAAAACATTGAAGATCAAAGACAAACGATTGTTATACAAACCATGGCTAAAAGACTTTCGACACCAAAAAACCTACAACAAGAACAAGCAGTAAACTTAGTAGATGAATTATTCGCTTGCGCACAGCCTCAATATACTCCAGATGGCCAGCTGATCTTTAGTGTTTTAAATCCTGAAAACATAAATCAATACTTATAATATAAAAAAGATTTGTTTTTTTTTTTTAAAGATTTGTTTTTTTAAAACGAAACAATATCTTTGCTAAATAAAATTTATTAATTCGAACAAAACAGAAATCAATTCTAAAACAGTTAAATTAAAAATTATGGCAGAAGTAAAGAGTGCAGTAAATGCTTCAAAAGCAGCACAAAGACGTCCGAAGAAATCTAATGGATTCTTAGTAAATTTAGGAATCATTATTGTATGTATTTTAATTGGACAAGCAATTTATCATTTAGTATTAGGAGATGTAAATAACTTTGCAGATGGTGCAACAAGATCTATTCCAAAGCCAGGTAGCTGGAAAGGAAATATGTTCTTAGGTGGATTTATTGTTCCTTTCTTGATGGCTGCCTTTATGATTATGTTGGCTTTCGTAATTGAGCGTGCCATAGCGATCAGAAGAGCACAAGGAAAATCTAGTGGTAGTGAGTTAGTTAGAAACGTTCAATATCATTTAGCAAATAAAAACATTGATGCTGCTATTAAAGAATGTGATAAGCAAAAAGGTTCAGTAGGTAATGTTATGCGTTCAGGACTAGAGAAATACAAAGAAATGTCCACCAATACCGAATTAAGTTTGGATGAAAAGATATTAGCTATTCAGAAAGAAGTGACTGAAGCTACTACTTTAGAAGTACCAACTTTAGAGAAAAACTTGGTATTCTTATCTACCTTAGCTTCAGCAGCAACTTTATTAGGTTTGATTGGAACGGTAATTGGTATGATTAGAGCGTTCTCCGCGATGTCTACTGCTGGTGCTCCAGATGCTACTGCGCTTGCAGCTGGTATCTCTGAGGCGCTTTACAATACAGCCTTAGGTATTTCTACATCTTTCTTTGCAATTATCTTTTACAACTTCTTCACTACAATTATTGATGGAGTAAACTATAATATTGATGAAAGTGGTTTTACTTTAACTCAAAGCTTTGCTTTAAATTACAAGTAAAATAATTACACAAAAAATATTTTTGTGGAAAAAACAAAACTTTTCGTCTAATATTAAAATCACGTAAGAGATGGCAAAATTGAAAATGGCTCGTAAGAGTACTTTTGTAGATATGACTGCGATGTGTGATGTTGCTTTCTTGTTGCTAACATTCTTTATCTTGGCAACTAAAATAAAACCGCCAGAAGCGGTTGACGTTCGCACACCCGCATCAACCTCTACAACTCAGATTCCTGATGATTACATGTTAATGTCCTTATCTAAGGACGGAAGAGTGTTCTTCTCCATAGATAACCTTAACGCCAGAGAGACCCTCATTAATTATATTAATGAGAACAAAGGATTAGGTTTGACAGGTAGTGAGATACAAAAATTCAAGGAAGCTGGTTCAATTGGAGTACCTTTTAATCAACTTAAATCTTATTTAGGGTTATCTGTATCAGATAGAACTAAATTCGACAAAAAGGCACCAGGTATCCCTGTTGATACAACAGATAATTTTGATACCAATGAATTAGCGTATTGGATTCGAGCTACTCGATTGACAAATCAAGATTTAAGAATAGCTATTAAAGCTGATGGAGATGCAGCTTACCCATATGTACATAATATTATTCGTACTTTAGGTAAACTAAAAATCTTTACATTTAACTTTATTACTGAATCAAAAGGCGTTCCTCCGGGCACTCCATTAGCAAATGAACGTGCAGAGAAATTGAAAAAAGGAATAGTGGAGTAGCTAAAATAATAATTTAAAAAACGATCATTAAGATCACAAAATATTAGAAAATGGCAGATATGGAAGTGAAAGGAGGCAAAGGTAGCCCCCGAGTAGATTTAACGCCAATGGTGGACTTAGGATTTTTGTTGATTACATTCTTTATGTTTACAACAACGATGTCTAAACCAAAAGCGATGCAAATTCAAATGCCTTTTGACGATGCAGAACTTAAAAAGGAACAAAAAAGTGAGGTAAAAGAAAGTACCGCAATGAGTATCCTTTTAAGTAAAGATCATAGAATTTATTATTACTTCGGAATCGGTAATGATCCTGAAAATCCACCTAAGTTGGAATTAACGACTTTCAAAGATGTAGATGGCATTAGAGATGTGATAATAAATAAGAAAAAGGAGATTCAAAATCTAATTGCATCTGGAGCTCCAGGTTTAGACCCAGATGACAAAATAACTGTGATGATTAAAGCTGATAAAAATTCAACAACAGATGATTTAATCGGCGTATTAGATGAAATGACGATTACAGGTGTTCCTATTTACGCAGTAGTAGATATTACACCAGTAGATCTTGATTATATTAGTAAAACCGAACAAGCTGGTGGAGAGTAATCTTACCAACAAGCAAAAAATTTAACTCATGGATCCAAAGGAAATATTAAAATCAAGTTACCTCGATATTCTTTATGATGGAAAGAATAAAAACTATGGAGGATACGAACTTAGAAAGCATTATTCTAAGCGGGCTATGATTGCGGGCCTGATTGCAGTTCTATTTGTTGGAGGTGTGTTCGGAGCTATGTTAATTAAGCCCAAACAAACGATGGATAATTTTGAAGATGATATGCCTATTATAACAGAAATATCAGATTTGAAACCACCACCACCATTAAAGAAAAACGAACCACCACCGCCACCACCACCTGTAGCACCGCCACCAGTAAAACCAACTGTTAAGTTTACAGTTCCTGAAATTAAGAAGGATGTGGAAGTTGTGAAGGAACAAAAATTGGTAGAAGCCCCGAAGAAAGGTGAAGATGTAGGTGCCATAACAGAAAAAGGTTCTGATGATCCCAATGCGGTATCTCGTGACCTTGCAGATTTGTCCAGATCTTCAGGACCTCCAGGAGATGGACCTGTAGAAGCAGATCCTCCTAAGAAAAAGGATGATGAAATCCTAACAGTTGTAGAACAAAGAGCTGAACCTGGATATGACTGGAATGGTTATTTAAGTAAAAATATAAAATATCCAATTCAGGCAAGAGAAAACGAAGTTACAGGAAGAGTTACCTTGAAGTTTGTAGTGGAAAAAGATGGATCTGTTTCAAATGTAACCGTAGTTAAAGGAAAAGAACTCGGAAATGGATTACCTGAAGAAGCTGTAAGAGCATTAAAAGCGGCTCCTAAATGGAAACCTGGAAAACAAGGAGGACATGCAGTTAGATCTTATATGAGTATCCCTGTTACTTTCAAATTACAATAATTAAAAAAAGTATAAAAATAGCGGAGTTCGTTTGAACTCCGCTATTTTTTATGCAAACTATCGATTAAATATACTAAAATTCCCTTTAGAAATAAAGGTATAAAATCAAAATAAAAAGAGACCTAAAAAAAGGCCTCTAAAAAAATCAAACTATAACCTTTAGTCCGAGCAACTATTCCCAAACATATTGTTTTCTATTCATCAAAGTTGCTTCTCCTGAAATTGTCAATTCTCCTGTTTCTTTATCAAAAACTTCACAAACATAGTTAACTCTATGTTTTTCTTTATTTATTTCTTTTACAGTAATAACACCTTCATACAATCTTTCTGTGAACATAGGTTTGAACCATTTCATACTTTGTCCCATATAAACCGTTCCATCAGCATACCATAAAGTTCCAAAAATTCTGGTGAATATACTTGCACCTAAAAATCCATGAATAATTCTTCTTCCAAACATGCTATTTTTACCTGCCTCTTCATCAATATGCAAAGGATTAGTGTCTCCACTTGCTTTGGCATACATATCTACATCTTCTTGAGTGTAGCTAAACTCTTGTTTAAATTGATCTCCTACTTGAAACATAATTTTATATTAATATTAATGAATAAACTCTGAAAACATCTAAATAAGAAAATTTTAATGAAAACACCAAATATTTTCTTTAAGTTCCATTTAATTAATTTGTTCAAAACAGAATAATAAATAATCCTTGAAGAAGAAAATGCATTAACTTAAACTCAAAAATAGAATTCGAAAATAATTTCACTATACAAAAAACGGGTTAATAACAAGAATTTGAATGGCATTTTAACTAAAATTTAAAAATATTTTTTATTTCAGTTGAAAGGTTTTACATTTGGATACCCAAACTGTTAAAGTTTAACTTATGAAATGTAAATAATTTGTTTATTCGTGTAAAAAAAATTTAAAAATGTCTATGCGTCAATTAAAGATTACAAAATCTATTACGAACCGAGAGAGTTCCTCTCTTGAGAAGTATTTACAAGAAATTGGGAGAGTTCAGCTCATTAGTCCAGAAGAAGAAGTATTATTAGCTATAAAGATTAAACAAGGAGATAAACAGGCATTAGATAAATTGACCCGTGCTAATTTGAGATTTGTCGTTTCAGTTGCCAAACAATATCAAAACCAAGGGCTTTCATTAAGTGATTTAATCAATGAAGGAAATTTGGGATTAATAAGAGCCGCCAAACGTTTCGATGAGACTAAAGGCTTTAAGTTTATTTCATATGCAGTTTGGTGGATTAGACAATCTATATTACAAGCATTAGCAGAACAAGCAAGAATTGTAAGACTTCCTCTTAATAAAGTAGGACTTTCAAATAAAATTCTTAAAACTTATTTGATATTAGAACAAGAGTTTGAAAGAGAACCTACTTCAGAAGAGATTGCCACATATTTACAGATAGATCAAGAGGAAGTAGATAATACCCTTGGCATGAATAATAAACACCTAAGTATGGACGCACCATTTGGTGATGCTGACGAAGGAAGTTTAATGGATGTGTTGCCAAATAAAAATGCTCCTATCGTAGATAATGAAATTACAAATAATGAATCGCTTAAAACAGAAATCAATCGAGTTCTTGAAACCTTAACAGAAAAACAAAGAACCGTGATAAAAATGTATTTTGGATTGGATTTAGATCATCCTGTTTCTTTAGAAGATATTGGAAATAATTTTGGCCTTACCAGAGAAAGAGTAAGACAAATAAAGGATAAGGCTATCGCAAAACTACAAGATAACAATCAATGCCACTTATTGAAATATTTTTTAGGGTAATTAGTACTATTTTTTAAAAAAATAATTCTACCTTTAGATATTAATTTAAATACAAGAACAATATCGTTTATTTTTAAAATTATGAGAAAACTTAAAACTATTATTTTATCCACTTTTAGTCTTATTACATTTGCATTAGCAGCTTTAACTGTTTCTTCTTGTGAACAAGATTCTTGTACAGTTTTGAATTGTCAAAATGGAGGAAGATGTAATGAAGGTGTATGTCAATGTCCTGAAGGATATGAAGGTGCAGAATGTTCAGAAACATTAGCTAACAGATATGCAGGTACCTATGAAGGAACTATACGTTGTAATTACAACAGCATGTTATTCCCAATTACTGCTGATTCGGTTAGAATCAATATCGTTGATCAACCCAATATTATTAAATTAGAAATAAAAGCAGGTAATACCTCTCTTCAAAACTTCAAAGGAACTATTGTCAACGGAAATCAAATCGTATTTGAACCTTTAATTTCAAAAGATGCAAATGGGAATGTCCTTGCAGAGGTTCAAGCATTTGTAAAATTTGACGGGCATTTAATCAATCTAAATTTAGTAACTATTAATAAGGTTTCCGAAGAGCAACAATCTTGTTCTTTTATAGGGAAAAAACATATTTATGAGTAAATCAGTATTATAAACTGAAACTTAAAAAAGAGTATAGTTTAGCACTATACTCTTTTTGTTTTATCGGAAAAATTATAAAATCTCTTTAGTGATTCCGAAAAAACTTTCCGAAATTTGCCCTTAAAATTATAATAATGCCAAAGATAATAGTTAGAGACCTTGGAAATATTGAATATGGAACCGCTTGGGATTTACAGGAGAAAATATTAAGAGAAGGACTAACGATTAAATCAGAAAGACATTCCAACCCGAATAGTCCAATAGCTCTAAAAGAAATACAACAATATTTATTATTAGTAGAACATCCCCATGTATACACACTTGGAAAAAGTGGACATCAAGAAAACTTGTTGATTGATAAAGAAAAAATGGAATCACTAGGAATTAGTTTTTATCCTACTAATAGAGGTGGCGACATCACCTATCATGGTCCAGGGCAAATGGTTGCTTATCCTATTTTAGACTTGGAAACTTTAAAATCAGATTTAGGTTGGTATATGAGTACATTAGAAGAGGCTATAATTAACACTATTGCATTTTATGGACTTAAAGGAGCTCGGCTAAAAGGTAGCACCGGCGTCTGGATTGATGCAGATGATCCCGCTAAAGCAAGAAAAATTTGTGCTATGGGTGTAAAATGTAGCCGATGGCTTACGATTCACGGATTGGCTTTAAATGTAAACACTAATCTTGATTTTTTTAATTTTATAGTACCTTGTGGTATTACCGACAAAGGCGTAACCAGCATTGCTAAAGAAATAGGGCATGAGGTAGATGAAAACGAGGTGAAACAAGAATTTATTAAGCAGTTTTCAAAAGCTTTTCAAGTGGTATTAATCAGTGAAAATGAATATAAAAAATGCAATTCATAACAAGGTCTATATTTTACTAGGAAGTAATTTGGGTGATCGATATGCTTATATCAAAAGAGCTACCGAACTCATAGAGGAAAATATAGGAACGCTTGTAGCAGTATCAAATGTTTATGAAACAGAATCATGGGGAATGGAAGATCAACCAGCCCACCTCAATCAAGCTTTAATTGTAAATACAAGACTTGATGCATTAGAAGTTTTAAAAAATACTCAAAGCATTGAAAAATTATTAGGAAGAACAAAAAAGTCTAGATGGGATAACAGGATTATTGATATAGACATTATCTTCTTTAATCAGGAAATAATTAATCTGGAAAAACTTACAATACCCCACCCTCATTTTCAAGAAAGAAATTTTGCAATAATACCTTTTTCTGAAATTGCTGGAGATTATAAACATCCTATTTTTCATAAAAGTATTAAGGAAATAATGGACCATTCTCAAGATGCTTTAAAAGTAAAAAAATATAGAAATGAGGCGTCTGAACTAAAAAAAAACAAATAATTAAATACAACAATACGACACTATTGGAAACATTTCCAAAACTTAAAGAAAAACAGTGATGAAAAGTTTTTAAAATTTATTTAAAAAAATAATTTTAAACAGATAATAATATTGTATTTTTGACTTGAGATAATAAATCAAAATAAAATGAAAAAAGGATTATTAGTAATTTTAGCAATACTCGCTGTTGTCCTCATTGGAGGCTGTAATTATTATAAAGGTATTCAAAATGACATCAACAAATGGGATAAAGAGGTAAAAGCCAAATGGGCTGAGGTTCAAAATCAATATCAAAGAAGAGTAGACCTTGTTGACAATTTGGTTGCGACAGTTAGAGGCGCGGCAGACCATGAAAAATCAACTTTAGAAGCTGTTATTAATGCGAGAGCCAAGGCAACACAAGTTACCGTTGACCCTAATAATTTAACGCCTGAGAAGCTACAAGAATTCCAAGCTGCTCAAGGTCAATTAAGTCAAGCATTAGGCAGATTAATGGTAATACAGGAAAACTATCCTGACCTGAAAGCCAATCAAAACTTCTTAACTTTACAAGACCAATTAGAAGGTACAGAGAATCGAATTGCGGTGGCTAGAGGAAATTTTAATACTTCGGTACAGACTTATAATACCAAAATAACCGATTTTCCAACTAATCTTATTGCAGGTTGGATGGGCTTTAGTGAAAGGCCTGAATTCCAAGCTGATGAAAGTGCTCAAAAAGCACCAAAGTTCCAGTTTTAATTAATT
This sequence comes from Edaphocola sp., assembly GCA_035497795.1. Lineage (GTDB taxonomy): Bacteria > Bacteroidota > Bacteroidia > Chitinophagales > Chitinophagaceae > Edaphocola. The sequence continues at coordinate 18,829 of DATJCU010000221.1, forward strand.
TAAAAAATTTAAAGCTTTAGGCGAGCCTGTCTCATTTGACGAGCAACCTAAAGCTTTTTAAATAGTATAGCACTTTCTATTATAAAGGTTATCTTTATCGACTCATAAGCCATTCAGAATAAAATGAACGTATGACTTGGTTGAGGTCAAAAAATTAAATAAGAAATAAAGAAATGTCAGTATTTGAAATCAATGGTGGGAAAAAACTAAAAGGAACAATAAGGCCACAAGGCGCAAAAAACGAAGCCTTGCAGATATTATGTGCGGTTTTATTAACTAATAAAGAAGTAACCATTAATAATGTTCCTAATATTTTGGACGTGAATATGCTTATAGATTTATTAGCAGATTTAGGTGTTAAAGTGACTCAAAACAATTCAGAAAGCTATACTTTTCAAGCACAGAATATTGATATCGACTATTTAAAAACGGACGATTTTAAAAAGAAATCTGGAAAACTAAGAGGTGCAGTAATGCTTTCAGGTCCATTATTATCAAGGTTTGGAAAATCTTTTATGCCTCAACCTGGTGGTGATAAAATTGGAAGAAGAAGACTAGACACTCATATTCTTGGATTTGAAAAGATGGGAGTTAAATTTGATTATGACTCAAAAAACAAGGAGTTTATCCTAGATGGTTCTAATTTAAAAGGAGCAAATGTTTTATTAGAAGAACCTTCAGTCACTGGAACAGCCAATATTATCATGGCTGCCGTTATGGCTCATGGAACAACCACAATTTATAATGCCGCTTGTGAACCTTATATCCAGCAGTTATGTAAGATGCTGAATTCAATGGGAGCAGCTATCAGTGGTATTGGGTCTAATCTTTTAATCATAAATGGTGTTAAGGAATTGAATGGTTGTACCCATCGACTCTTATCGGATATGATTGAAGTAGGTTCATTTATGGCTTTAGCAGCGATGACTCAAAGTGAGATTTTGATAGAAGATGCAGATGTAGCACATTTGGGTATTATGCCTGAAGCTTTTCTTAAACTGGGCGTAAAATTTGAAATACAAGGGAATAATATCTTTATTCCGGAGCAAGAACAATATACAACTACCAAGTTTATTGATGGTTCTATTATGAATATTAATGACCATCCTTGGCCGGGACTTTCACCAGACCTATTATCGGTAATATTAGTAATGGCAACTCAAGCGAATGGTACTGTTTTAATTCATCAAAAGATGTTTGAAAGTAGACTATTCTTTGTTGATAAATTAATTGATATGGGTGCTCAGATTGTTCTTTGCGACCCACACAGAGCGGTAGTCATCGGTTTAAACCGAAAAAACAAATTAAGAGGCATCAAAATGGCATCCCCAGATATTCGTGCTGGTGTTGCATTATTAATTGCCGCACTTTCTGCTGAGGGTAAAAGTATTATTGAAAACATCAATCAGATTGATCGTGGATATCAAAATATTGATGGAAGATTAAAAGCATTAGGTGCAGATATAAAAAGAATAAGCTATTAATTGATACCTTCTTTTTTAAGAAATTTTTCAAATAGTTTAAAAATGGAAGCCTTTGATACAATGATCAAAGGCTTCCATTTTTATAATCCTTTTCTCACTAATATTTCATTTATCTTTTCTTAAGATAATCGTAATAATATTCACAACCCCCTTCAATATTTTGTAAATACTTGGTGTTGCTAAATTCTTGTTTTAATTTAGCAAAATAAGGGCTCTTTAAAGCGTTTTTATAGTAAGTATTATCTACGTCCATATCACATCTTTTATTCCAACATTTAGCAGCACCCCATAATGCTTTAGCTTTCACTTCTGGATCTTTAGTAGCCATCGCAGCTTTATTAAAATATTGCTCAGCAGTATATACTCTGTAATATTCCAACATTTCACGAGGAAACTTAGAATCACTTTCTGTCATATAATATCCATTTTCATCAGTAGAGATTCTGGAATAAAAAGTGATTTCGGCTTGTTTACCATAGTATGAAATATTATATAATGCTATTGCATAACCATATAATGCACCAGCATCATTGGGATTCTTAGCAATAATATCTTGAAGCTCAGCCATCCTTTTGCTAAAAGTTAATTTTGTAAATTTCCTTAAAGTATCATTTGCATTTAATCTAATCTTATCATTGATTTGAGGCATAAATGGATTGCCAAAAACCTCATTAGAAATACCTTTTTGTTCAAATATTTTAATTGCATTTTTGAAATCGTAATTTCTAATATATTTTGTTCCCTCCAACTCTTTCAATACTTTAGGCGTATAATAAGTTTGACTCACCAACCAGTTTTCAAATGCAGTTTTTTGAGCATTTTCTCTAAAAGTTTGAACTTTCTTTAGTTCAGGAATAGTCATTTTATTCAGAACGGCACCTTGCATATCTAAAAAACTTTCACTCGCTTCGAATTTTTTTCTTTCCTTTCCATAAGCAATAGCATGGCCCATAGCATAAATGGCTTTGGTAGTATCGCCTTGTTGCAAGTATTTTCCAGCTATTAAATTACTCATTATATCTCTAAACTGATAACCAGCAATTTCTACTTTCTTGGCATAATTATCCAAATCTTTCAATTTAGGTAATAGCTCTGTTTCAATTTGAGCGGTTATTTTCTTGCTTTTATATAGGGTATGTAAAATATCTATAATTTTATAGAGCGATTTTTCTGAAGGCTTCATTCCAGCATTTTCAGCATTTGCCAATTCTTTACCCATAACATCAGCCTTATTTTGCATACAGGCCAAATATGCCTTTGTTAAATGCCATAAGGCTGGTGTTCCCGCTTTTTTATCAACAATAAGTTTGTCTGTGAATTTATTTAATTTAATGATATAGGGTCCATATATTCTTTTTAAAGAATCTAAATTATTGGATTCAAAATCGGAGAAATTTCTATAATTATAATACCATAGTGGGGATTCTTCTAAGGTATTTTGATTGTAAATAGCTGTGATGAAGTAATTACTTTCGAGTTTATTGATTTCTCTATTTATTAAAACATCAATTCCCGCCACATTCGGATCCAATTTATAAGCTTGCTCAATAATATCCAATGCCATACCAGGAAATGCTCTCAATCCTTGCATAACTTTTACAACTGCGCGCTCATGATCATTTTGGCACATTTTAAAAATCTTATTTATTCTATCCTCTATTATTTCATGGCTGTCATCGTGTCTATTCATCCGAGACCATTCAAAACTTTGCATGGCTTCGTATTTATAAGCATCATTTACATCAAACATTTTGGAGTAATAATAACCAGCTTTAACCATATCATTTTTACGAAAATAGGCTCCAGCTTTAAATCCTAAGCATCTTGCATAAGCGATACTATTGTCTTGGTAATTAGCAGGAATCAATTCATCATATAAGCGTAATACTTCATCATATTTTTTATCGTAAAAACTCATTCTTAAAATTTGGAATGCATATCTCATTTTTAAAAAATCATTCTTTTCTTTTTTTAATAATGCTAGTCCGTCATTTTTTAATTGTTCATTTGTAAACTTATAATTATCTACTGCTTTATTATCTTCCCAATCTTCATAGCTTACCAATGAGTTGTTTTCGCACTTTTTGGCATAAAGCCAATAATTCAAAACTGATTTATTTTTATTATCTAATAAAAATTGAACAAATTGATTATGGTTAGCAATTGATTTAAGATCATTACTATTTTCAAAATTGGTATTATACAAGAAATCTTTAATGTCTTTCGAGGGAATATTAGTATTTGAAAAATCTTGCCATTCTTTTATAAAAACGTTCTTCTTTACCATTTCACTAGAACCATCTTCTAATTCAGTAAAATCGCTCCAATAATTAGAATAGTACAAATCGTAACTTATAAAATTAAAAGGTGTATAAGCAGGTTTATCATGTGCTGTGTTGCCGTAAAATTGTGGATAAACATCATAATTATTAAAGGAACTACATGCTTGAATAATTTGTTCTGAAAACAAGAATACTGTTATACCCACAGTAACTGCTAACAGCTTATACCAAAATCTCATAATTAATAAGTTTTAATTTTAACAAAGATAATAAATAATTTAGGTTAACTCTTTTAAAACGAACTGAATACTTTTTGCAAATCGTCAGTTTTATATCTTTTAAAGTTCTTTGCATCGCAATGATAAAGTAAAATATTAGTAGTATCTAAATTCATGTTTTTAGATAAAAATTTTGAAATATTTTTAATTGCATTCATATCACTATCTTCAAATCGTATTAGTTGACCTTTTCTAAGTGAATAGCCAAAAAAGAGGCTATCCTTCAAAACAACAAACCGATTTTTCTTTTGCTGTTCAAACAAGCTTTCGTCTTTAAACTTAGAATCATCAATATCTCTCAAAATCCCCATTAATTTACCTTTCTCGAAAAGCAATGACCATGAAAAAATAGGTAAAGCTATATCTAATTTCATAGGATAAGTAGCAATATTCTTCAGATAATCTTTGGCTAAGGCTTCATTAAAAATTGAATTTTCAGTATTAACATTCTCGGCTTTATCCATATTGTAAACCATAAGTAAGCCTTTATCCGCAGGAGGTAGTCCTGAAGCAGCCCTATATTTAATTTGATGCATTCTTATCGTTACACTTAATATTTTGTTCTGAAAAAAAGGCTCTTTTTTTAATGCCCTTAAAAATTCAAAATAAACCCATTTTGTATTACTGGTCCAATCGCAATCAATTTGCACCTCTTCAGAATTTAAATGGATCTCATTTGACTTTTTTTCTAATAAATCAGCAATATTTTTGGCATCTTGAGGGATCGATTGCCAATTGATTCTTTTTAGAGCATTGGTGGTAATATAAACGGTAGGAATGATTTTGTAATTTCCTAAATTCTCTCCAAAATTGATTATTGCTAGAGGCTTTATTCCTTTTCCATTAGGATGGGCTTCCACATCAAAAAATCGAACATATAGGAGATGAGTCTTCAAACTATCCATATAAGATTGTTCATAAGGACTGATATTGACATTGGTTTTCCAATAATAAAATCCTCGATTAATTGTTCGCTTCTGCTGATTGTTACATGAAGTAAAAAACAAAATAGGAATAGTAAAAAGTATTGAAAGTAATTTCAATCTCATTTGTAGTTTAATTTATTCTGTAAAAATATACATATTGCAGGATATAGGCTAAAACATTCTTAATCTTCAATCATTTATTGTATTTTTTGAAGCCTAGGAATTAAAAGCGTATGGTTTCTTTTTATAAAGTTTTATCAAAAGAATATATAAAAACCAGCCATAATATCGTTCGAATTCGTTATTTTCGCAAGATATTTTTCAGTACATCAAAAACAAAAATAATCGAATATGACAAAAATTAAAGTTGCCAATCCGGTAGTAGAAATGGATGGAGATGAAATGACCAGAATTATTTGGAAGTTCATTAAAGATAAATTGATTTTACCTTATATAGATGTTGATATAAAATATTACGATCTTGGGATGGAGCATAGAGATGCTACTGATGACCAAATTACTATCGATGCTGCAAATGCTGTAAAACAATATGGTGTAGGTATAAAATGTGCAACAATTACCCCTGATGAGCAAAGAGTAGAAGAGTTTGGATTAAAGAAAATGTGGAAGTCTCCAAATGGTACTATCCGTAATATTTTGGATGGTACGGTTTTCAGAGAGCCTATACTTTGTAATAATGTTCCTCGTTTAGTTCCAAATTGGACGGCTCCAATTTGTATTGGACGTCATGCCTTTGGAGATCAGTATAAAGCTACCGATTTTGTTACTAAAGGTAAAGGTAAATTGACTATAAAATTTGAAGGAGAAGATGGTAATATCTTCGAACATGAAGTTTATAATTTTGAAGGTGATGGTGTCGCCTTAGCGATGTACAATACTGATGAAAGTATTAGAGGTTTTGCAAGAGCATGTTTCAATCAAGCATTAAGCAAAAAGTGGCCTTTATATCTTTCTACAAAAAACACCATCCTTAAAAAATATGATGGCCGTTTTAAAGATATTTTTGAAGAAATCTATAATGAAGAATTTAAAACTAAATATCAAGAAGCAGGTATTACTTATGAACATCGCTTAATCGACGATATGGTTGCCTCAGCTCTTAAATGGCATGGTAACTTCGTTTGGGCATGTAAAAACTATGATGGTGATGTACAATCCGATACCGTTGCACAAGGATTTGGTTCTCTTGGCTTAATGACCTCTACGCTTATCACTCCAAACGGAGAGGTAATGGAAGCAGAAGCGGCACATGGAACAGTAACCCGTCACTATCGTGAGCATCAAAAAGGAAATTCAACTTCAACAAACCCAATAGCTTCTATCTTTGCATGGACAAGAGGTTTAGCATTTAGAGGGAAATTAGATAACAATCAGGAATTGATTGATTTTTCACATGCTTTAGAAACGGTTTGCGTAGAAACAGTTGAGTCAGGAAAGATGACCAAAGACTTAGCAGTTTGTATTCATGGAAATAAAGTGGAACATGGTAAACATTATCTTTATACAGAAGAATTCTTAGATGCTTTAGACAAAGGTCTTAAGGCAAAACTAGGAAAATAATACAATCACTTTTTTTAGAGGAAGGTCTATAAGATTTTAATTTCTTATAGACCTTTTTTATTTTTAAAAACGATTTTGGATAGTATAATATATTCAAGTTAATAATAAAAACTAAGACAGACTTATTACAAAAATAATCAAATCGACTCTGGTCGGTTAAAAAACAGTTCTTGTGACGTCTTTGAACGCTCCATAGCTTCAATAACCATTTCCAATGGTTTTGTAAACACATTAGGATAATCAACTTCTCCTAACTCCGGACGAATAGGATAAGCCAACTGCTCTTTTTCTGGAGAAAACTGTGCATTAATTCCGGGCTTATTGCCTCTTGGATCTACACGAAACCAACCATATTGTTTTAAATACAAAGCATTTAATCCATGTAATGCCCATCCTGACCGAGAATCATCGGTTTTACGCAATACTTTTTGATAACAAAATCCAGTAGGTATGCCTAATGCTCTTAATAAGCTCGCCAATAAATGAGCTTTAGCAAAACAAATACCTTCTTTGTTTTTCAAAACATCTTCCGCCTCAATGGTTACAATTGGGTTTTTAGTATCAAAGGAATGGTGAATTTCATCTCTTGAAATTTCAAAAGCCATTCTGGCTCTATCTTCCAAACTTGAGGCATTATTTCTTATGAGTGTCGTTCTTTCTTTGATAAGCGGCGAATCAAAATTTATAATTGGAGGAATGGAAACCAAATAATCTTTAATATTATCAGAAGCTAATTGCAGTTTCATAGCTAAATGTTTTATTTATAAAATTACAAATTTAAAGTGAAAGCTAGAATTCAATTAGTAATTTTGTTGTAAAATAATATTATAAACTTAATCTCATGAATAATGAAACAATAGCTTTAAAATGGTTTGCAGCATTTAATGAACAACATCTTGAAGATCTGTTAAATCTGTATGATGATCAGGCGGAGCACTTCAGTCCAAAATTAAAAACCAGACATCCTGAAACAAATGGTCTTATTAAAGGTAAAGCATCATTAAGAGCATGGTGGCAAGACGCTTTTGAAAGGCTTCCTGATTTACATTATGAAGTAATCCGTCTTACGAGTAATACAGAAAGAGTTTTCATGGAATATATCCGTCAAAGTCCTGGAGCGTCAGATATGAATATAGCAGAAGTATTAGAAATAAAAAACGGGTTGATTGTTGCCTCCAGAGTTTATCATGGATAGTAAGCAAATATTAAAGAAAACCTAAACTCTATTTAAATTTCAAGATCGATAAATATTTAATATTCATTTCACTTATTTTGACAACTCTTCTAAAAGTTTTTTTTCATTTTCGCTTAAGCTTGAAAATCCTTTTTGATTGATTTTATCAAGCAATTGATCTAATTGATGCTCTTTAAGCGTGCGTTTCAAATTAAAAGACTCATCAATAGTAAGATTGGCATCTGGTTTTCTCTTTTTAATTTCACCCATCCAAACTTCCGGCTTCTTCTTTTTTCTCTTAAAGAGATAAATACTCCCAAAGATTACTAAAAATATGGTTATAACGGTATAAACTCCCATAGTACTAACTTATTTTCTCTTACTCCCAAAAGTAAAAAATAATTAATAAATCTTGCTTTTTTCTTTCAAAATATTAAGTTTTTGGCAAAATCATTTCCTTTTCTACTAATGCCTTTATAAATACTATTTGCTATTTTGAAGAAATAAACGCTTAATAATACCATCTATTAGGCCAATTCTTGGCACATAAATCTTTTTTATATTAGCCCATTTCATTATTGCAATATATACTTTTATTCCAGGAACAATAAGATCTGTTTTGTCTCTTTTTATATTAAATCGAGTCATTCTTTCAACTTCTGTACAATTCTTTAGCTCATCATAAATAGTGATTAATTCCTCTAATTCAATAAACTCCCTTTCCTTAACTTTTAAAATAGAACCAATTTTATTGATGCTTCCTCCTGTACCTATTGCCAGTAATGACTTGAATGCTTTGGTTTGTGAAATAATTTCTTCTTTAAAAGCATCCCATTGAATATTTGAAACACTATTTTTAAGCAATCTGATCGTACCAATATCAAAAGACTTCCTAAAAACAAAATTACCATTGTGGTTTAAAGCCAGTTCTGAACTACCCCCTCCAACATCGATATATAGGTAATTCATTTTTGGCTCAAGTAGCTTTTCAACGTGATTTTCATTGATAATTTCTGCTTCCTCATTACCATCAATGACTTCAAGTATTAATCCTGACGCCTCTTTAATTTTAGCTACTACTTCCTCTTTATTAATAGCCTCTCGAAACGCGGAAGTGGCACAAGCCTTGTAATGTGCTACCTGATATAAATCCAATAATTCCTTATAAATATTGAAAGTGGCTAATAATCTTTTAATATTTACGTCTGATATTACAGATTGTTCAAAAACGTCTGCTCCTAAACGTAATGGTATTCTCAGGAAATTTAACTTCACAAAAGTAACTGTTCCATTCTCTTGGAGAACGGACTCCGAAATTAAGATCCGAGATGCATTTGAGCCAATATCTATAGCAGCTAAAATCACAATTTTATTATTTTCAAAAGTATCATTATATACAATTTAAAGAGAAAGAATTATAAGAAATCATCAATAAATACAGCAGTAATTATATCAAATTTTCTAAATTTGTTTCCTTTTTAGCTATCTTTTTTAAATATTTATAGGTTTCAATTTGTGTTCTAATTTCTTTTTCTTTTTTTATTCTGGGTACATATTCATTTGACTGCTCATTATCAAGTATTCTAGTTTTGACATTTCCAATCAATTGGATATCCAACATTTTAATAATCTCTTTTTTGATGCCTTTATCTAAAATAGGACAGGCGACTTCAATTCTATGATCCAAATTTCTAATCATCCAATCTGCAGAGGAAATATAAACTTTTTCCTCTCCTTCATTTTTAAATACAATAATTCTGGAATGCTCTAAATACTCATCGACAATACTAATTGCCTTTATTGCTCGTTTAAATCTCTCCTGAACAGTATTTAAACATAAAATTCCTCTAATAATTAAATTCACTTCAACACCTTCAATAGCAGCTTCGGATATTTTTTTAATTAAAGTTTTATCTACTAAGCTATTTAATTTTATTGTAATTCCAGCTATCTTCCCTTCCTTATGATTCTTTATTTCTTTATTTATCAATTCTAAAAACTCGTTTCGCATGTTGATGGGTGCTACTAAAAGAACTTTACAATTTTTCAAGCTATTATTTTTTGGGCCAGGAGCTTCTAAATAATCGAAAATGCGCTCAACGTCTTTTAATATTTTTCTCGACGATGTTAAAAGACAATTATCTACATAATAGCTGGCAGTGAGCTCGTTAAAATTACCGGTACTTATAAATCCAAAATATTTAGTCTTTTCATAAGCTACTCTTTTTATGATGCAGAGTTTGGCATGAACTTTCATTTTGGGAATTCCTAAAATAACCTTTACGCCCTCCTCTTCTAATCTTTCTTTCCAAATTAAATTTGCTTCCTCATCAAATCTTGCTCTTAATTCTATTAATGCAGTGACGGCTTTACCGTTTCTAGCTGCATTAATTAATGCATTTACGATTTGTGAATCTTTTGCAAGTCTATATAAAGTGATTTTTATTTGTGTAACATTTGGGTCTATAGCTGCTTCACGCAAAAAGTCAATTAATGGATTAAAAGAATGATAAGGAAAACTTAATAATATATCTTTTTGTTCCAAAACCGACATAATTCGGACCGGTTGCACCAATTCTTGATGTTCAAATGGTGCAGAGAGATTCTTAATTGGAGCAAAAACAGTAGTAGGGAAATTCATAAAATCTTTAAAATTATGGATTCTACCTCCTGGCATTAGATTATCATTCTTTAGACCTATTCTTTTTATCAAATAGTCTAATAATTGTTTATCGATATTTTTATCATAAACAAAACGAGTGGCTCTACCCTTCTTTCTATTTTTTACGCCCTTTTCAATATTCTTTATAAAATCAGGACTCGCATCAATATCAAAATCAAATTCTGCATCTCTGGTCATTTTAATCAAATAAGACTGAAACTTATTAAAACCAAAAATTGAAAAAAGTCGACCAAAATTCGCTCTGATAATATCTTCCAGAAGAATGATACACTTTTTCTCTCCTTCTGAAGGTAATACTACAAACCTTTGCAAATCCTGTGGCACTTCAATTAAGGAGTATCGGTGCATCATTGGCTGTGAATCACTACCCAAGACACAAGCCAGATAAATGACTCCATCTTTTAAAAAAGGCATTTCTGGAATACTTTCGAGCATCAAAGGCACCAATTTGGTTCTAAGAGAATCATCAAAATATTGAATTATAAAATCCTTTTGAGCTGGGGTTAGTTGTTGTTCATTTCTAATGAAAATATGCTCTTTTTCTAATTCTAAAATGATGGCACTAAAGGTTTTATTGAATTCCTTATTTTGCAGGTGTACCATTTTCATAATTCTATCCAAAGTAGTATGAGGATCTTCCTCCAAATCGGCAAGTTCTGATTTATTTAAAGAAAGCATCCTTCGCAAAGAAGCCACTCTGACCTTAAAAAACTCATCCAGATTATTAGAAAAAATTCCCAAAAAACGCAATCGTTCTCTTAAAGGATTATTGATGTCCTTTGCCTCTTGCATGACTCTTGCATTAAAAGACATCCAGCTTATATCTCTAATAATTTTCATTCTATAAGGACTAATTAAAAAAAATAATAAAAAAGTAAATATTGCTATACAAACAAAGATACAATTATCAATTAATAAATCATTTTATCGATTTGAAACTTTATCAAAATCTAAAGTTTAAAATAATTGGAAAAACTGTCTTTATTTTCAGATAAGTTTAAAATAAAAATGTATATTTTCTGTAGATATGGTTTAAATTAAAAAATCCTCAACAAAATTTAATGAAAATTTTGTTGAGGATAAACTCCAAAATAAGTATATTATTTTAAAGTTGGTTTAATTTTAGTTTCATAATCCTTTACGGCATGTTGAAAAATCTTTCTGGCCAAACGAGCTCCTTGAAAATCTTCAATTTTAACTACTTTCTTTTCTAACTTTTTATATTCTTCAAAAAACTGTCTTAATTCTTCGATAAAATGGTGGGGTAAATCGGAAATATCATTGATATGTGCCACACTCATATCATTCGCACAAACAGCAATCAGTTTATCATCAGCCTCTCCTTGATCTAGCATTCTCATAACACCTATTATTTTTGCCTCCACCATACATAGCGGTTGTATATCTATTTGTGAGAGAATCAAGATATCTAAAGGGTCATTATCATCACAATAAGTCTGAGGGATAAAACCATAATTAGCAGGATAATAAACGGAAGAATACAAAACTCTATCAAGTTTTAACATTCCACTTTCTTTATCCAACTCATATTTTGCTCTTGAACCTTTCGGTATTTCAATAATACCATTGACTAACGCTCCTGTTTCGTCGCCATAGCTTACAGAGTGCCAGGGATTAAATTGCATAATTTCCTATTTTATTTTGAAAGTGCAAAGGTAAAGAAAAAAGTGAGGATGTAACTTTTTAAAAATAATCTTAACAGAAATTGAAAAAATATTCAACAATAAATAAAGTATCCTTAAAATGGTAATCCTATACCAATATTAAGATTAATATTTTCAGATCTCCATGCTTTAGATCCGATTTTCAGATTGTCAAACATCCAACCATGATTTTCAGTTAAATAAGGCTTTTTTAATGCAATAGCCCAATCTGCTCTTAACACCAAGAACCCACCTAAATCAGCTCTCAGTCCGAATCCCGGACTCACTGCTATATCTTGATAAAGATTTTTAAAAGTAAAATTAGCACCCGGAAGATTGGGTTCAAGATGTGCCAGCCAAATATTTCCTGCATCTACGAAAAAAGCACCATTTAGACCAATCGCGCCTGCAAAAAGCTGTAGCATTTTAAACCTATATTCTGCATTAAACTCTAATTTAATATCACCACTCTGATCAATGAAAAGTTTATTAGATGCATTTTGTTGTGTAGCATTATAATAACTTCCTGGTCCCAGCAGTCTAGGCCCCCACCCTCTGATACTATAGGCACCTCCAACAAAATACTGCTTAATATAAGGTAGCGTTTTTCTACCACCATATGGAACACCTACTCCACCATGCAAACGAAAAGCCCAACTACTATTCATCCTTAGGAAATATTGTCTTAAATCAAAATCAAAACGAACATAATTCGAATAGTTAAAATTAATTCCATCGGCATTAAACATTTTACTGACCCCATTTACACCATGTAATAATGCACCACTCTCTTCAATTCCCAAACGAATAAAATGATACCGATTGTTCAATTTCCCTTCTGTATTATGAATAAATTCAAAATTTTCTCCAAGTATGAAATTTTCTTGATAGGCATTTCTGATAGCTTGAACTGTATCTAAACGCACTTGAAAAGTATCTGAAATCCGGCTTAAGTTTAGAGAATTAAAAAATAATGGATTGAATTGGAAAGTAGTATAAGGACCACTTTTCCAGAAATAACCAAAACTACTATTAATCGTATTGAGTCTAAAATAGTTGGTTCGATCTAAGAAATTAACCCCAAGATTAAACACCGTTTTAATATTAGAACTTTGACTATTTTTAACTTTAAAGGGTGTGATATAAGCTGGAAAAACTAATCTTGTATTCAATCCAAAATTCTGAGACATTAAAAAGAATTGGTCAATAAAACTCAAACTATTATCATTGATTTTATTCAATTCAAAACCATAGTTGGCTGAAATAGAGAGTTGATTGGCTCTCTTAAAAAGATTCTTGTTTATAATTGATGTACTAATATTACTTCCCGCCAAATAAAGATCGCCCCCTGAAAGTTCATAATTGACATTAAAGTCATAAGTCTTCCCTTGATGAAGTATTACATAAGCATCCAATAGATCAGCGCCGACTTCCTCATTATTTTCAACAATAAATATTCTACTATAATTAAAAATGGGCAGTTCTGAAATTTGAATTAGCGTATTATTATAATCTGATTGTTGGTAAATTTTATTTGGACTTAAAGTTATTTTTGATCGAATAACAGAACGATTTACTTTGGCGCGTTCACGATTATATCTAAAAATTACGCCTTTTATGGTATCCTGATAAAAGAACCTATTAAAATGAAAATCATTTTCTTTATACTCAGGATAAACATAAATATTTTTAAACCTAAAACGATCAAATGAATTAAAATCTTCTTGCTTTTTAACAACAGCCGTGACAGAAACTGTGGGTCTCTTATTTTTTGTCTTTCCTATAAAGGCATCTGCAGCATTTTCTACTAAACTTCGCTTACTTTTTATTTTTCTTTGTGCGGTAGTGTCTAATTCAAATTGGATATTTTCAGTATTAAATTTATAAAACCCTTGTTCTTTAGCTAAATTCACCATATTGCTCCTTTCAGTTATGAGCAAGGCATTGGAATAAGGTAATGCTTTCTGAATCAAGGAATTTTTCTGCCAAATAGTATCCATTGTTTCTTGGAAGAAGGAGCTGTCCACTAAATATCTAATGGTGTCAATCAAGTATTGATCTTTAGAATCAACGATATAGGTAACTTTGACTTTTTTTCTTGAAGTGTCTATTTTCGAAGTGACCTGATTGTTAAAATATCCTTGATTGAATAATAATGTTTGTATTTGTTTCTCTGAAACAGCCACAGCATTAGGATCAAAAACAATAGGTTTTTCAACAATCCTTGTTCTTATCTGAAAATTATTTGTATCTGTTTGATATTTATTATATCTAAGATTATATAACCAGCCTTTAACTGGAAACACTCCTAAAAAATAGGTATTTTCTTTCTGAATGAGTACACTTGTTATGGCATCCTTTAATGCCCCCTTATTGGCATAGGTCTGAGAAGTGGTCAACTGCACCTCATTCTTTCTAAGCAGTCGCTCGTTGTCCTCTAAATGCCTTGTAACGCCACATGACGAAGTGAGCATAATAACAAAAAGAACTCCAATTGTTAGAGCGAAACTAAATCGATCGAATTTATTTATTATGCTATTGAACATTTAAATTTTATGGTCCTTATATTTAATTGACAAAGGTAATTGAAAACTAAAACAATGAATCTCCTTTTGTTGTTTTAGTTTATTTTCATTACTTCTTCTTAAATTTTATTAAAATTTTATCCAGTAGCTCATGTAAATCAGGAGAGGGTCTGTAAGTCCAAATAGCAACCAAATATAATATACCAAAAACAGAAGACCTTATAATAAAATCAAGATAAATATTGGAGACTCTCGGTAGCAGCTGTGCAATTAAAAAGCAAGTAATTCCAATCAGCAATACTCCAATCGTTTTTATAGTATAAGGCTGTAATTTTAAAAGCTTTTTCACCGCAATAAATCTCGAAATGCCTAGGAAAAATATCAATAATACTTCTGCTATTCCCACACCCAATAATGGCGACCATTTAATCAAAAGATAATTTACAGGTATGCTCAAAATAATAACAGAGGAAGAAATGAAAAATTCAACTTTCCAGAATTTTGACAAATACAAAATAGCATTATTCAAGCCCATTGACAATTCAAATAATTTACCTATTCCAATCAATCCAAATACTAATGCCAAATTACTATAATCTTTATCAACAAACAGGGTATCTACTATTGGAATATTGATGTACATTAGGACAAACAATGCAATTCCAATGAGCAATAAATTAATAGATGTTTTTTTGTACATCCTGTCTATTCTCAAAAAGTCTCGTTTATGAAAAGACTCAGAAATGGTTGCAATATAAATTCCAGTAACTCCTCTTAATGGTGCCTCGATGACTGAAACAAAAAACCTTGCTAATACATACACGGCAGCATCATTAAGGCCATTAGGACTAACACTGGCTATAATAATAGAATTAAGCGCCATTGGCAAAACCAATAATAAAGCCCCTGAAAAGTGAAAAGCGGTATAATTTAAAACAACCTTATATAATCTTTTGGTTAATTTAGATATTTTGAAATTAATTTTAATACCATCTTTTGAAAAATTAATCCACAACATTATTAAAACTGTAGGAACATACATCAAAGAAAACAACACAAAAAAGGTATCAATACTTATCTTATCATAACCATATAATAGAACGATTATTAACTGAAAAAGTCTAAAACTAATTTCCTTAACCATATTCGAGGCGACGGTACGCTTCATTAAAAAAGCATAGGCCTCAAACAGAATGACGCTTAAAAAAGTAATGGTCAATGGTACCAATAAATAAAAACGCTCTACAAATAGTGGTGAGTTTTCACTAAACTTACGAACGATTAAATCTTTAAATAAAAATAGCGAAACTAAGACTAAGCTTAATCCTATTATAGATGCAGCGATTGTCAAAAATGGTAAATCGTTCTTTTCTCTTCCTAAGTGATGGTTATAAATTGGGAAAAATCGATAAATGGTTAAGGCACTTCCTAAAGTGGCAAAGGAGGCTGTAACAGATAATAAATTAGAGAGGACAGCAGTGAGTCCATATTGTTCTTGGGTAAGGAAAAAGTTGAAAAGGTAGGTGTTAACTGCACCAATAGCAAATCCTGCATAGATAAATATTAGCGATAAGACACCCTGTTTTCTAACCTGACCCATAAAGATTGTACTCTATTCCATTTTATTATTACCGGATTCAAGAATGGAAATACGACTAAGACCAAAACAGTCCTATTTAAATCGAAATATTTTTTAGATGAATAATTTCCAAAAGAATTTAGAATTTTTTATATAAACCCCTAATCCACTTCATCTATTTCTTGCTCCCTATTCGGTCAAAGTTAGTTCTTTTTAGGAAATACTATCTTATCAAGTCTTTTAAATTTTCTTTTATTGTTCTCTACCAAAGAAAAAGATTCAACAATGTTCCTAAACTATATTTTTAACTGCAATATGCAGACCTCCGCTCCCTTAACAAAAACTTTCTAATATAGGATTATATTTAGGTTCAATTACTCAGAGTCGATTTTATCAAAAACAAAAAAAGACTTAGAAAAATTTCATTAATAAACCACCCTATTATTCAGGATTTATATTTTACATTACAAGATAATCTATTTGACCTGAAAATAACTCTTTATGTTTGAAATTAAATTGGGAAACAGCGCTTCAACACAGAAAGTTTTTTTAAAATACCAGTAAAAAAAACAGAAAAGATAATTTAGGTACAAAAAATACTTTATTCAATAAGTGAAAAATCAGAAACGGTTTTGGAGCATTTACCACTTTTATTAGAAGGTGAACATCCACCAGAAAGTGGTCTTGGAATGCATCCTAAGGATTCGGATGAAAAATCTGTGCTAGTACAAGATGTTTTACCATCTACAATTAGTATATCATTTTCATTATAAGCAGATAAGGTAGATTTTATTCCTTCACCAATAAAAGTTAGAAAAAAAGCACCTTCAAAACTCCTAATCTCAACATCTTTAAAATCTGCATCAATTTGACCAAATTCCAATAAATTATTTTGAAAAGTAGTAATTAAATCACTTTTATTGATTGTAAATTGGGGAACACCTTCAACAAAAATTCCAATTTTTTGAGCGTAAGTGAAATCAAAAATACCTAAGAAAATAGCAAGTAATAAAAATATCTTTTTCATAATATTAAATTCTCAAATTAATAATACAAAAATAAATCATTATTTTAATAATATCATGTAAAAACAGCTTTTTCTAATGTTAATTCAAGAATCAATTTAAAACGTCAAATTATTTTAAATATGAAATTATTTTCATAACATAGCTTTATAAGGAATAATTATCCCAACTTTGCTCTTTCATATTGTAAAGGCCAAGTTTGCTCTTCACCCAATTGATGTGCTGCTAATAAAGGGAAATAAGGATTACGTAATAACTCTCTACCAATAACAATTAAATCAGCTTCTCCCTTTTCTAATATTTCATTGGCTTGATGCGCATTTGTAATAAGTCCCACTGCTCCAGTAGGTATGTCTGCTTGTTCTCGAATTGCAGCAGCAAATGGTACTTGATAATTAGGTGCCACAGGAATTTTCACTCCTGGAACATTAGCACCTGTAGAGCAATCAATCAAATCAACACCTACTACTTTAAGAACTTTAGCCAATTCAATCGAATCTTGTAATTGCCAACCTTTTTCATTTATCCAATCTGTTGCTGATATTCTTACAAAGATAGGAAGGTCTTCTGGCCATATTTGTTGGATACTTTGAATAATTTCAACTAAAAATCTAATTCTATTTTCAAAACTACCTCCATAATCATCAGTTCTATGATTACTAAATGCAGAATAAAATTCATGTATTAAATAACCATGCGCAGCATGTATTTCTATTAATTGAAATCCTGCATCTAAAGCACGTTGAGCGGCATTTTTAAAATCTAAAATAATGCTTTTAATTTCAGAAACAGTGAGTTCATGAGGTATAATATCTGTTTCATAATAAGGTATAGCGGAAGGAGCAACCGTCTGCCATGCATTTTTACCATCTTGAATTTGTCGACCCTTATGCCAAGAAACCTCGCAACTTGCTTTTCTACCCGCATGTGCCAATTGAATACCAGCTATAGTACCATAACTTTTTATTTGACGAACAATATTTTTATACGCTTCGGTTTGTTCATCATTCCATATCCCTAAATCAGCATAGCTAATTCTTCCTTCGGGGCTAACAGCAGTTGCCTCCATGATTATCAATCCAATTCCACCAACTGCCCGACTCACATAATGTTGTTCATGCCAATCATTAGGCAATCCATCAATGGCAGAATACATGCACATTGGGGACATCACCATTCTATTTTTTAGTTGAATACTTTTTAAACTATAGGGATCAAATAATAAAGACATTATAAATATTTCAATTAAACAATGATTATCTTTTAGAAAATATTATTCCTGAACAGGCATTTCTAAAAGAATCAACTTTACTTTCTCAGCTGAGTTACGGTACATTTTTAAGATTTCAGCTTTATAGGAATCCTGAATTTCGAGTATATCTCCTTCTTTAGGTTCTCTTCCTTCATATAATTCTGAGATGAGTCCAGCTAAAGTATCATAATGTTCACTCTCATCAAACTGGTGTGGTAAATATTTATTAAGATCAGATAATGAATGGTGTGCTTCAACAATAAAAACACCTTCTTTTATTTGTTCTACTATAGGTTTTTCATTATCGTATTCATCCTGAATCTCTCCTACCAACTCTTCTAAAATATCTTCCATAGTCACAATACCTGTCAGTTCTCCAATTTCATTAGTCACAACAGCCATATGCAAGTGTTTCTTTTGGAATAATTTTAATAAGTTTTTAATCTTGGTCGTTTCATTAATAAATGTTGCTTTTCGAACAACTGTACCAATCCCTTTGTCACCTTCTTCAGCTAAAAGTTTTTTTACCAAATCTTTGGTATAAACCAAGCCTTTTATATTATCCAAATTTTCTTCATAAACTGGGAATCTTGTATAACCCTCAGTAATTGCATAATCTAATGCTTCCACAACAGAGGTATTGATTTCCAAAGCAGATATATTCTTTCTTAAGGTTTGAATATTAATAACTCTTCTATCATCAAAATCAAAAACATTTTGAATCAGGTTCCTTTCGGTTTCTTCAATCGCTCCTCCTTCTTGAGATTCAGTAATAATCATTTTCAGTTCTTCTTCTGAATGTATTTCAGAACCATGAATAGGTTTTATACCTAGCATTCTTAAAATAGCATTTGCAAAGCCATTCATAAGCCAGATAATAGGACGGAATATAAAATAAAACACCCTTAATGGCCATGAAATTACAAGAGTTGTTCTAGTTGGATATCTAATTGCTAATGATTTGGGCGCTAATTCTCCAAATACAATATGTAAAATTGTAATTAATCCAAAAGCTATCGGAATTGCTGCTCTCCTCGCAATATCAGGAGCAATGTTTAGGCCAAACAAATCAAAAGTTCTTAAAATTAAGGCTGTCATAGTGCTTTCGCCTACCCATCCTAATCCGAGTGAAGCTAATGTAATACCCAATTGTGTAGCTGCTAAATAAGCATCTAAATTATTGGTTATATTCTTAGCTAAATCAACTAAAGACTTGTTTTTATTGGTTAGAATTTCAAGTTGTGAGGTGCGCACCTTTACAATAGCAAACTCTGCAGCTACAAAAAAGCCATTGATAAATACCAATAAAATTGTTAGAAAAAGATTCCATGAGGAAATGGTGCTTGCAGCGTCAATTGTTAATAATACCGATGGAGGTATATCAGAGATCATAAATATTTATACAAAATGGTAATAAGCAAAATTACAGAATTATTATTAATTTACAAATATTAGTTTTAGGATATATTAAAACAAAATGATTAGTGTAGATTAATTATAGCATTATAACTTTAATTATAATGAAGTTTATCCTAAATGTATTATTGAGAGTTAAATCTATATCCACTTTTAAATCAAGATTTATTACAACAAATTTGGAGGTTTATTTAAGAAGTTTTAGTACGTCAAAAAACAGGCTTAAAATTAAAATAATTTTCAAAAAATTACACAAAAAAAACAGTAACAAGATAGGTTACTGTTTTTGATTTAAATTATATATAGCTTATTTAAGCAAAGCTCTACTTATTACAATTTTTTGAACTTCACTAGTTCCTTCATAAATCTGGGTAATTTTAGCATCACGCATTAAACGTTCTACATGGAATTCTTTCACATAACCATATCCTCCATGTATTTGAACAGCCTCATTGGTAACTGTTTGGGCAATTTGAGAAGCAAAAAGTTTTGCTTTTGCAGATGCAACATCAATATTCTCATGCTGATCTTTTAACCATGCAGCTTTTAAGCACAATAAACGTGCAGCTTCAACATCTGTTGCCATATCTGCTAATTTAAATGCAATTGCTTGATGATGCATAATTTCTTTTCCAAAAGCTTTACGCTCTTTAGAATATTTAACGGCAAGTTCTAAAGCACCACTAGCGATACCTAAAGCTTGAGAGGCAATACCAATACGACCACCACTTAATACTTTCATAGCAAAAGAAAATCCAAAACCATCTTCACCAATTCTGTTTGCTTTCGGTACTCTTACATCTTGAAAAGAAATAGAATGCGTATCAGAACCTCGAATACCCATTTTGTTTTCTTTTGCACCAACTGTGATACCAGGAGACTTTTTCTCCACTATAAATGCATTAATACCTTTATGTCCTTTTTCTACATGAGTTTGAGCAATTACGATATAATAATCAGCAGTACTACCATTAGTAATCCAGTTTTTTATACCATTCAATACATAATCATCTCCATCTTCAAATGCCGTAGTTCTTTGAGAAGTTGCATCAGATCCTGCTTCTGGTTCGCTTAATAAAAAAGCACCTACAGCTTGTCCTGAAGCCAATGGAACTAAGTATTTTTGTTTTTGTTCTTCACTTCCAAATGTTTCAATTCCCCAACATACTAAAGAGTTGTTTACACTCATAACAACAGAAGTAGAAGCATCAATTTTTGAAATTTCTTCCATAGCTAATACGTATGAAATGGTATCCATACCGGCACCACCATATTGAGGATCAACCATCATTCCCATAAAGCCAAGTTCCCCCAACTTTTTTATTTGTTCTAAAGGAACTATTTGTTTCTCGTCTCTTTCTATAACACCAGGCAATAATTCATTTTGGGCAAAATCTCTTGCCGCTTTCTGTATCATCAACTGCTCTTCAGTAAATTGAAAATTCATATATTGTTTGTTTTTTAAATTAGGAAAAATCAAAATAGTAATGCTAGCAAAGGTAAGAATATTTATATTTAAACAATGAAATAGTTTTAACTTTATGGATAGCTATTTAATTTTCCAAAAAACGGAAATCTAATTATTTCAAACTCAATATTTACTATCAGTAAAAAAGACCTAAATTTTATTAATTAAAAATTGCTGACATAACTTATAATTAATTAAAAACAAACTGTATTTAATTACATTGTTTGAATAGATTTATTAAGAATATTAGTAATTTCACGCTGTTAAATAACAGAATTTTCCTATTTGTTTTTAAAAATTACAATTTTTGTTTGGAAAATTCTGAGAAACAATGAAAATTTGCTTTTGAAAATTAAAATTTTATATAGAAATTTGTAATTGATAGTATAAACAATACGTGAAAATGGCTACTAAAAATTCAAACCCTGATAACAAAGGAACCAAAAAGAAAGTGACTGTTACAAAAAATGCAGCCACTAAAAAAACGACAACTAAATCTTCAAAGGATAAAAGTAAAGATTTAGATGAAGATGACATCAAAAAAGAAAAATTAGCACCCAAAGTGATCGCCAAAAAGCCATCAAAAAAGCAAGATCCAGATGATATTGATGAGGATTTGGATGAAGACGGAGATGATTTCTTCGCTGACGAATTTGAGGACCCAGACTTTGAAGAGTTTGATATCCCTAAATCTAAAAAATCAGCTGGTAAATCTAGTTCCAAGAAGGGTGATGAAGATGAATTTGAAGATTTCGAAGATTTAGGATTCTTTAATGATGACTTCGAAGACTTTGATGATGAGGACGATTTTTAATAGCTTAATAGAATGAATGATGAACAATAAAAGGTTAAACTGATTGTTTAGTTTAACCTTTTATTTCATTTAATAATCTCGCCACTTTATTTATTGGTAGACCAATCACATTATATAAGTCCCCTTCAATTTTGGCTACACCAATCATACCAATCCATTCTTGAATCGCATAAGCCCCTGCCTTATCAAAGGGTTTATAATTCTGTATATAATAATCTATCTGTGCAGAACTTAGGTGATTAAATTCAACTTTTGTGAGACTATGAAATGAATACTCCTCTTCAAAGGTTTTGATATACACACCTGTAATTACTTCATGAATTTTGCCTGATAATTGTTGAAGTATATGAGTAGCATCTGCTTCATCCTTTGGTTTCCCAATAATTTTTCCATTTAAAACAACAATTGTATCTGCTGCTAAAACAACAGTACCTTTTAGCCACTCATTTCTGGACTTTAGATTTCCAACTACTACTTCTGCCTTTTCTTTCGCTATAAATTCAGGTATTAATTCACAATCTAAATCTGAAGGATAGGCTTCATTTGTAGCAGCAATTTCTATCTGAAAATCAAAAGCAGCATCTTTCAAAATTTGCTTCCTTCTTGGAGATTGTGAAGCTAAAATTAATTTCATTTAAATAAATTATAATATTGTGAAAAATAAATAACTACTAAGATTGTGATTCCTAAAATCATTATTAACTTTAAATAATTACTATAACGGTTAAAGGATTCGATTTGTTGAGATTTGCCAAACTGTTCAAATATCAAAAACAAAGGAACAATCACTAACAAAATTAAACATACAGTTAGTAAAAATTCTTGTTCTCTAAATAGCAAAAATCCTGAGATAATCAAAATTGAAATCGTTAATAATAAAAGCATTCTTACAATTCTAACAGTCGGCCCAATTCCAATTTTAATTGGCATGGTAACACAACCATCGGCTGCATCTCCTTTAATATCTTCTATATCCTTAATAATCTCTCTAATCCAGTTTAATAAAAAAGCAAATACACTATAAATAATTAAAATCCACAACGGATTAAGTTTATTAATGCCTTGATTGTTTTTCAAAATAGCCTGAGGCAAATAAGTCCAAACTGACGGTTCAAAGGCAATTAGAATCAAAAGCGTAAAAGCAGTTAAAGCCGCTACCACAATGTTTCCAACAATAAATTTCCTTTTAAACAGAGCAGAATAAAACCATAATACAATAATACAAGATAAGGGAAGGAGTATCAAATAGAAATTATTCAATTGAAAAGCAAAGTTTCCAAAAATGGAAAGACCTATAAGGTTAAAAACAACATATAAAAATATTGTAGACTCACTTTTGATTCCTCTTCCTTTTAGTGATTTCTCGGGCTTATTAATTGCATCTATTTTAACATCAAAATAATCATTAATTATATATCCAGAAGCAGCTATCATAGCAGTTGCCATAGATAATAACAATGCATTATTAAAATTTAAAAACAAGGTCTCATTTGTAAATAATTCAAAAGGTTTTATTAAACAAAACCAGCATAACATTTGGCTTAAGATTATTATTATCAGATTAACAGCTCTAACTGTTCTTAACCAATCTTTTATTACATTCATCAATAATTTAAATTTTCTTTGCTTCTTCTTTATCTTTATTTTCTTCTGTCTTATCTAAATAGTCTTGAATGATCTCTTTATTCGCAAATTCAGAATATGAATTAGGCAATATTTTTCCTTTACCAAATTCATCTAAATAAGCTTTTGTGTATTCGGCACCATAATAGAGAATAAAAGAGGAATAATAAATCCATAATAGTAAAACAATTAAAGAACCTGCAGCTCCGTATAAAGTAGATATAGTACTACTCCCTATATACAAGCCAATTAAATATTTACCTAATATAAAAAGGAGGGTTGTAACCAAAGCACCAGGAATAACTTGTTTCCACTTTATGATAACATCAGGTAACATTTTAAATAAGAGTGTAAATAAAGTTAACATTACTACCAAGGAAAATAAGCTATTAATCAAATCTATAAAATCAACCGGAATAAATGGGAATTTAGCTACAATAAAACTACTTAATGTAAGGATAATAGTATTTAAAATTAAGGAGACCATTAGCAAGAAGCCGATTACCAAAATCATAGTAAATGACAACAGTCGGCTAAGCAATAATTTTATAAAGCCTTTTTTAGCCCTTGCTTTCACTCCCCAAATCATATTTAAAGAATCCTGAATTTCTACAAATATTCCCGTAGCTCCGACTACCAAAATAACTGAACTAATAACAGTAGCCATGGTGCTATTTTTTTGAAAATTAATTTTGGATATAGCATCTTGTATTTGCAAAGCAGTTTCTACACCCAAGAATTCTCTTAGTTGTATAAACAACTTACCAGAAACAGCTTGATCCCCTAAAAAAGTACCACCTGCTATGATAATAAGTAATAACATAGGTGGCAATGAGAAGATAGTTGTATAGGCTAAAGAAGCACTCATTTTCGTAGCTCTATCATCAGCAAATTCAGAACCTGCTTTTATAAAAACACTTAAATGAGATTTGAATTTATTAATTAATGGCTTTAACTTCATATCTTCAAAATTAAGTGTTTACTTTTAAATAGTATAATTTTGTATTGACAATTTGACAAAAGAAATAAATTAGAAAATTTCAGAATGCTGGACAACTATTTGAACTCATTTAAAACATATATAAAGTTAGAAAAAAACTTGGCAGAAAATACGGTAAAAGCATATCTACAAGATGTCATTTTTTTTAATGATTTTATTTCCAAAGTGTTTCCAGAACTAAATTTAAAAGGTCTCGAGTTAAATCACTTTTTATCGTTTTTAGAATTTATCAATGATGAGGAGTATGCTGCTGCATCCCAAGCCAGAGTAATCTCTTCATTAAGAGCTTTTTTCAGTTTCTTAATCCAAGAACAAGAAATTATAATAAATCCAACCCAATTTCTTGAAACACCCAAACTCCAAAGAAAATTGCCAGATGTGCTTTCTATTGAAGAAATAGATCAAATGCTTAATTGTATAGACAGAAGTAAACCTGATGGTCAAAGAAATTTAGCGATGTTAGAAACTTTATACAGTTGTGGCTTAAGAGTAACAGAGTTAATCCAGCTAAAAATTTCCAATTTATATTTGGAGGTAGGTTATATAAGAGTTTTAGGAAAAGGGAATAAAGAAAGGTTAGTACCTATTGGAGATGATGCTGTAAAGTATATTAATATTTACAAAGACACCATCCGAGTGCATTTACCGGTCGTTAAAGGGCAGGAAGACTTTTTATTTCTTAGTAAATTTGGCAAAATATTGAGCAGAGTAATGATTTTTATGATTATCAAGAAATTAGCAAAACAAGCTCATATTGAAAAAAACATCCATCCACATACGTTCAGGCATAGTTTTGCAACACATTTAATAGAAAATGGTGCAGACCTAAGAGCTGTACAGGAAATGTTAGGTCATCAAAGTATCACCACAACTGAGATTTATACCCATTTGGATCGCCGACATTTAAAAGAAACACTCCAGAATTACCATCCACGTTTTTAGCTTACTTTTAATATACAAGACTTACAAGAACTAAAATAAGATTAAAAAAAGGATAAATAAAACCTTAGTTTTGCAATAAGCAAAAAGAGAATTAAAATGGTAGGCTCAAAAAACTCAAGAGCAAGAGAAAATATTCTAAAGAGAATTGAAGCTGCTTTATTTGAAGAACAAGTAGAAAAACCTTTTCCAGAGATTGAATCAGAAAAAGCAATAAACCCTTTTGCACCTTTATCAAAAAAGACACTAGAAGAAACTTTCGCCTTTGAATTTTCTAAATCGGGTGGATATTTTATTTTCTGTAATGATAAAAATGATTTTGCATTTCAATTACGAAATCTAGTGGAGGCAAAAAATTGGAAGGAGATTATGTGTGCTCCTACTGAGATCTTTACTTTTCTTTTAAATCAGGGATTAGATTTTATTAGAAACATAAATTTCAGGAGTGAAACTGTGGATGGCTGTATCACTGAATGTGAGGCAGCGGTTGCTAGAACGGGTAGCTTATTATTCAGCAGTAGACAACCTTTTGGTCGTACTGCACCGATATTTTTTCCAGTACATATCATAATTCTAAAAGGTAACCAAATTGTCGAAGACATAGATATAGCATTAGAAAAGATGCAAAACAAGTATGGTGTGAATAATATGCCATCTATGATTAATTTAAATACAGGTCCAAGTCGTACCGCTGATATAGAAAAGACCTTAGTGACGGGCGTTCATGGCCCAAAGGAGGTGTATTGTTTTTTTATCAATGATTAGGATTCCTAGTTGAGAAGAAAATACAAAATCTACAAATTATTTAATATTATAGACTACCATAGTCGTTATTGCTGAAGAGGTAATAAGGAGTAAGTAAGTTTATTAACAACAATATGAATTTTAAATTAGTACAATAATTTATGCATCCTAAAGATATTAAAATAGAAGAATTTTCCTATCCCTTACCTGAAGAAAAAATAGCAAAATTTCCGGTTATAAATAGAGATGAAGCAAAACTATTAGTTTATAAAAATGGAATGATAAATGATTTTATTTTTAATGAAATAGTAAACTTTATTCCAGAAAAAACATTATTAATTTTTAATGAAACCAAAGTTGTTTATGCACGCTTATTAATGCATAAAGAAACAGGTGGCAAAGTAGAAGTATTCTGTTTAGAACCTGATGACCGGTATTCAGATATCCCTACGGCAATGGCTAATAAAGGAGAAGTGCATTGGAAATGCCTTTTAGGAGGGGGTTCAAAATGGAAAGCACAACAATCTTTATTTTTAGAAGATGAAACCTTAACATTAAACGCGGAAAGAGCGCAGCAATTTGAAGGAGGTTGGATTATAAGATTATTCTGGAATGACGACTCCTTAAGCTTTGCAGAAGTCTTAGAGCGATTGGGCAATGTTCCGCTTCCGCCATATTTGAAAAGAGAAACGATTGAAACAGACAAACAAGATTACCAATCTATTTTTGCAAAAGAAGAAGGCAGTGTTGCAGCACCTACTGCCTCATTACATTTTACAGAAAAGCTAGTTCAATCCTTGAAGCAAAAAGGAGTAAATTTCAGTCCAGTTACGCTACATGTTGGTGCAGGTACTTTTAAACCAGTAAGCAGCGATACCATGGAAGGTCATTTAATGCATTCTGAATGGATTGAATTGACAATAGAACAACTTAGAACGGTTGCCCATCAACTAGAACAAAAAGAAAACATTATTGCAGTAGGTACTACAAGTTGTAGAACACTGGAAAGTCTTTATTGGATTGGATTACAGCTTCATAATGGGATTTCCATTGAAAACGGAAATATTGCCGTGCATCAGTGGCTGCCTTATGAACACAAGTATACATTTATAGAACCTCATGAAGCTATTGAAGCTATTATCAATGATTTAAAACAAAAAAATGAGAATAAACTGATTGTCAAAACTCAAATAATCATTGCTCCAGGATATTCGTTTAAAATTATTAATGGATTAATCACAAATTTCCATCAACCTCAAAGCACATTACTATTATTAGTTGCTGCAATGTTAGGTGAAGATTGGCATAAAATATATGATCATGCCTTAAAAAATGATTACCGGTTTCTAAGTTATGGTGATGGCAGTCTATTATGGTTAAATAATAATGAACCGCTTTAATATTGATGGGTACTCAATAATACCAAGGTACAAGCTTCAACAGGTTCTATTCCTTTTAGCAAAGCGAGACCAGCCAAATCATCATTTTCTGTACCAGGATTAAAAATAATTCGTTTTGGCTTTAATGATAAAATATACTGATAGTAGTCGATTTGATTTCTTGGGTTCAAATAAAGCGTTACAGTATCTATGTTTTCAAACGGAATCTTTTCTTTATCAAAAGAAACATCTTCTACTTTTCCAGCTCTGGCACCAATGGCTACCACCTCATGGTCAAATCTTCTGAGCATGTGAATTGCTTTATTACTATATCGATCGGGATTTTCAGAGGCCCCTATTACTAAAGTTTTTTTACTTTTACTCATTATATAAATGTTATAATCAATCCTAACTTAGTATATAAAGTTATGGATTTTCTTTTGTCTTAACAAGTATAATTGCTATATCTTTTCAGAAATAAATAGAGCTGTTTGATTTTCAAACAGCTCTATTTAAACATTTAACATTAAACCTAAACTACCTCATCAAAGTAACATTACCTTGATACTTTTCATCTTTACCATTATTATAAGTTATATCAATTTGATATACATAAACACCGGCAGGTTGTGCAACACCATTCAATGTTCCATCCCAACCTCTACCATTTGTGCTATTAGTTTTGAATACTACTTGTCCCCAACGGTTAAATACAGTCATTTCAAATTTAGAAACACCTTTTGACAATAAAGTACGAGGGAAGAAATATCCAGTTACATCACCACTTCCTGGTACAAAAGCATTCGGTAAATCAGCATAACAATCTTTAGAAATATGAATACTATCAGTTGTAGAACATTCATTACGCGTTAGCGTCAAACTAAACATTCCATCATGTTTTGCCAATATAGATGGTGTTTTTTCACCAGTATTCCATAAAAAACGATCATTCGCTTGATTTGGTTCTAAGTTTTTCAATAAAACTGGAGTTCCTTGATAGCATAAGCTGTTATCATCACCTAAATTCACTTTTGGATAATCATTTACCACTACAGTTCTTGAGAAAGTTACATCAGGACATTTAGTATAACTAACTGTCATTCCTACATTATAGGTTCCTGCTTTAGGGAAAGCATAATTCATAGTTGGTGCATTACCAGTGCTCAATGTTCCACCATCACCAAAGTTCCACTTGATACCTTTAGGTTGA
>DATJCU010000222.1:0-4736 GCA_035497795.1 Edaphocola sp.
ATTTCGATCTAGGAACGATGAAGCGAGGTGAGGCAGCAATTGTAAAAACTAAGATATACAATACAGGTGATGCACCTTTTAAGATACATAACTTGGAAGCATCCTGCGAATGCACCACTGTTGAATACAATCAAGGAGCTGTTACACCAAATAAAACCTTAGAACTTGAAATAACGCAAATTGCAGAAGATAAAGGTGAATTTTACAGGGTAGTTTATATTTATGGCAATACAGAACAATCACCCTTAACCATTATGTTGGAAGGGGAAGTAAAGTAAGAATGTTTAAAAAGAAGTGAAGCAAATATTTTATGATTTTAATAAATCCGTTTCACCAATAAATTCATATAAAACAGCCCTCTTTAAATAAATAATAGGAGGACGTACAAAATAGATCTCTCACGAGGAGAGATTTACACTAATCATTTAAAATATTTAAAATATGAAGAAAAAATTATTTATTATCTGTTTTGCAGCAATTACAGGAGTCTTAGCTGCAGTAAATCTAAATCTCGCAGTCAATAGCGACTCTAATGTAAATTTGTCTTTGACAGGTATAATAGCTTTGGCGCAGGGGGAAACCACTTATTGTTCGATTTGTGGCAATCAAATTGATGCTTGTTCTTGTCCACCAACTATCACTTGCGACTATGCTAGTTGTAATGGAAAAGAATGTCATATTAAAACATATAATTGGATTTGTCCATGTGACGCAACTGGATACCGATTACATATTTGTTAAATACGACTAACTTAAAGATGTCCGGTTATATTTTAATCTGGACATCTTTTAAATTATAATTAAATGAAAAAGATATTTATACTGCTAATTGTTATATTATTCACAATGTGTAAACAAAAGCCACAATCTAATGGTGCTATTTTTGTTGATATGGATCATCCTGAGAGAGTTTCTCTTTTCGATTACTTTCGTTCTATTGAATTAATTTCTTTGGAAACTTCATCTGATATTTTAATTGTGGGCATCAAGAAAATAATCGTTCACCAGAATAATTATTATGCACTGGATCCAATCCAATCTATTATTTTCGTGTTTGATAAAATGGGAAATAGTCTATTTAAAATAGATAAAAAAGGACAAGGTGGTGGAGAATACACTCATATTCAAGATTTTAATATCAATCACTTTTCAGGTAATATTGAAATACTTGAAGCTTATGGTTCTGTCCATATTTATGATTTATCTGGCAACTATATCGAAACAAAACGGATTACTGTTCCTGATTTTCGCGTCGCGCACACGCTTACTGTTGTGGATAGCCAAACACATGTATTCCATACGAAATACCAACCTAAAAAAATTATTTATTTCAACCTTGATGAACAAAAACTGCTACATGAAGAATTTGAAGAAAGTATGAGGCTTGGTAGCTTCTCAAATAGTCCTTATCAGTATAAAAATGATTGGTTTTTCTTCCGACCAATTCATCCTGTAGTTTACAAAATTGGAAAGGAAAAGCTTGAAGTCGCTTTTCAATTCGATTTTGGTACATATACTCGCAAAGGCACGACTGCCATTTCTTTCTCAAAAGAAGCAGAAAACTCCTTATCTAAAAGTATAGAAGAACTGTTTGAGCAATCTCCTTACTTGATAGAGGCTGTGAGACATAACAGTAGATATGTATTAGTTTCGCTCTTCTGGAAAGATATAGATCGCAAAGCAAATATAATTTACAACAAATCCTCTGGAGAATCAAAGTTTATACTTGATTTTACCGAAAATGTTGTATTTAATTCCTATCGTGGGGAAGAAATAATTGTTACAGACGAATACGTTTTGATGCCTTGCCAGTGGGTTGATTTAGATAAACGCATTACAAAAGATATGCTGGATGACAAACAAAAAAAAGTTTTTGAAGAATTATTACAGGCCGAAATGGAACAAAATCCAATATTATTAAAATACTGGTTCAAATGAAAAATAAATCAATACAAATAATTTTAATAAGTATTATAATATGTTTTCTGCTATTTAATATGTTTTTGTTATTTTTGCTCCAACGGCATAAAAATGAATTACATAGTGCAGAACACAGGTTAAAACACTTGGAAAATATTGAATTCAAGTACGAAATATCCAAGGAAATAACCGTAACTAGATTCAAATATGAACAACGAAAAATAGGTAATTCATATGTTTATATAGGCTCAGATAACAATACACTTATTCCTATTGATTCTATTATAGATCAGCCTAAATTAGTATTAGGTTTGAATAAGAATATGTGCCGACCATGTGTCGAAGGAGTATTTAGTGATGTTAAGGAGTTCTTTCCTAATTTTGAATCAAATCCGAATATTATATGTATTGCCGACATTGAACAACGATTTAAAGATGACTATTACGGTAAGAAGGTAATAAGTTTTCATCAAAAAAATGATTATCCTTTATATGAAATAGAAGAGATGCCATATTTTTTCATCTTTGATAAAGACTTATTTATCAAACAATTGTTTATCACTGATAAAACAAGCTCTGAATTAACAAAAGAATATCTGAAAATCATCAAAGAACATTATACGGAAATTTGAAATACTTGAATAATTAAATAAAGCTAAAATAGTATTATATACGTAGAATGTTGAACCAAGTTTAATCACACCATATAACGAATGTAGAATTTTTATATCAATAACTTTGATTTTTTAATGGAGGATTTTATATGAACAGGAGAAAAATAGAAATAAATATAGTGGAATATACATATAAATAAAAGAATCTTATGAATACCAGCGGATTCCAAAGAGGAGAAAATAACCTATGTCGCTGAAGGAAATGGAGCTTTCTTTAAATCAATTTACATCTATGAGAATATAGGAAATAGCGTCCTCTTATAGTGTATAGATATATAAGAGAATAAAAATAAAGGATCTCTCACGAAGAGAGATTACGTTTAATTTAATAATAAATAATTATGAGAAAAAGAGTTTTTTCGGGCGTATTCGCCCTGGCACTTCTTGCAACCGCAGGTTGGGGAGTGAACAAGAGTATGAGTAATGATGCTGGATTGAGTGATTTGGCTTTAGCTAATGTGGAGGCGTTGGCGGGTGGAGAAAGTGGTAGAGTCGATTGTGAACGGTCTTATGACTTTTGTGAGGAATTTGTTAAATATTCTGATGGAAGTTGGGGTATAGATATCCTATTCGATCATAAGAAACGGGCAGGATGGCTATAGGTAATGTAGCTATAAACTTATAATAAAAGAATTGTATCTATTCTAAATATGAGTTTATTATGAATTTTAAAATTTAAAGGTGCTTTTAAAACATCAAACATCTGTAGATGTTTTTTAAGCATCTTTATTTATATTATTGTTTCATTCAATATTTATACCCATGACAATTTCATATAAGAGATTTTTAGGATTATTGGTATTAACACTACTCATATCTTGTACTTCTACAGAAAAAGAAAAAGCTAGTGTTACCTTTAAAAATAATTTTACATTAAAGCATAATGCATACAATACAGAGTTACTTATTTCAAGAGGTCGACTTGCCGTAATTGATACATTCCTAATAGTTGTGTCGAGTCAGCAAGAATCTTTCTGTAAAGTATATTCCATACCCAGTAATATGAAGGAAGTTTATAGCTTTGGACGCAAAGGAAGTGGACCCGGGGAGTTTTTGCAACCTCTACTAACATATTCTTACAATAATACTTTTGGCTTGAACGAATTGAACAAACAAGAGTTGGCTATTATGCAATTAAATAATACTAATGGCAATATATCAATTAATGAGCAAGCTCGTTTAAAAGCTCCATACAAGATGAAAAAAGGAGAACTTGTTCCACCTGATTATTTTTTCACAAAACTAAACGAAACTCATTATGTTTCAGCTTTAATAGCTGAAGATGGACGTTTTTTCTCATTATTAGACAGTACGTTATCTCACATAAATCAGTTTGGAGAATCTCCTATTCCCGAAAAGCTATCGTTAATATCTACGCGAAACCGATTACAAGGACGTATTGTTGCAAATGAAGGGACTATGGTATTTGCAACATCAGACTTACCCTATCTAGTTAGTTACAAATTGATGAATAATGAAATGCAAAAACAGTGGAGTTTATATTATGCCCAAGCACACTATGGAGTAAGGAATGAAGATTTGCTTTTTGATAAAGAAAAGTCATTCGGCATGGTAATTGATCTTAAGATGGATGTCCAGTATATCTATTTGCTGTATCTTGACATCTTACAGAGCGAATTCGATTACTCAAAAACTGAGAAATCCTTAGCAAA
The DNA here is from genome assembly GCA_035497795.1 of Edaphocola sp. Taxonomy (GTDB): domain Bacteria; phylum Bacteroidota; class Bacteroidia; order Chitinophagales; family Chitinophagaceae; genus Edaphocola. The sequence goes on from DATJCU010000222.1 coordinate 4,268, forward strand.
TAAAATATTAGTTTTTAATCATCAAGGTGATGCTGTAGCCAAACTTGATTTAAGTTGCCGAATAAGTAACATGGCGCTATCTAGTGATAAAACTAAAATATTTGGGTTGGCTCAATTACCCGAACCAACTATTGTTGAATTTGATTTGCCGAAAAAATTTACAAATAAAAAATAAAAATTTAATATATAATATTCCATAGAGAATACTAGTTAACAAAACATCACACTAGGTAGATTTTTATCAAAACTGAACTTAACAACTATGAGAAAGAAAATTTTTTCGGGCGTATTCGCCCTGGCACTTCTTGCAACCGCAGGTTGGGGAGTGAACAGAAGTATGAACAGCTATGCTGATTTAAATGACTTGGCTTTGAGAAATGTGCTTGCATTGGCACAAATTGAAAATCCGGATCCAGGGGAAGGGGGAGGCAATGAGATGTGTTTAACCATGCAAGACTCAACAAGTGAA
>DATJCU010000223.1:0-66369 GCA_035497795.1 Edaphocola sp.
AATAAAATATTTAAAACTTTAGAAAAACTATCTGAAGAAATTTCAGTGACATACCAAAATTTGACGGATGAAATAGTACATTCAATAGTGGGCTATGATATGTATAAAATTACACCACATTTAGGTGTCTAAATGGTATAAATTCCTTGACAGCCTTAAAGAAAGCCTTATCAAAAAAATGGACGAGCAGGACGGTAGGTAGGGTTTGCTATATCTGTACAGCGTAAAAAGGGTTTAATAAAAGCCCTTTTTTCTTGTCCTGTTTTACCAAGTGTAATAATCGGATATTAAAATCCTTTGTATGGTTTTGAGAATAATAAATTTTGTATATTTGCTGTGAGCTAACGGAAACGTGTTGAAAAGCAAAGCAATAAGCACCGTTACCAAATCGTTACTTGACTATCTTTGATAACCCACATAAGAGCCTTGTATTCAACCGAAAAGGCTTTTTCCTGAAAACTTTAAAATAAAAAACTCAGGTAATCCGTTAATATACCTGAGTTTTTATTGAAAAAAAATTCTAATTAAAAATAGCCAAATAATAATTCTTTTTCCCTTTCTGAAAAAGAATATATTTATCATTTAATAAGTCTTTGGTTTGAATTTTAGAATCCATTCCTTGAACTTTTTCTTTATTCATACTTACACCACCATTTTGTAATGTTTTTTTGGCTTCTCCTTTAGAAGGAAAAATATTAGTTTCTGCAAAAAAATCAACCATCCCCAATCCGTCTCCTTCTAAAGATGCTTTAGGGTAATTCACTTGAGGAACACCTTCCATTATTTCTAACAATTGTTTTTCATTCAAGGAAACAAGTGCTTCCTTAGTTGCCTTACCAAACAAGATGTCTGAAGCTTGCTGAGCAAAAAGTAAATCTTCTTTAGAATGTACCAAAATCGTTATTTCTTCAGCCAATCGTTTTTGCAATAGTCTTAAATTTGGAGCTGCATCATGTTCAGCAATCAAACCTTCAATCTCTACTAAAGGCAGGAAGGTAAATATTTTTATAAATTTCTTTGCATCGTCATCTGTAACATTTAACCAAAACTGATAAAAGGCATATGGAGAAGTTCGCTCTCGATCCAACCAAACATTACCACTTTCTGTTTTTCCGAATTTCCCTCCGTCTGCTTTTTTCAATAATGGGCATGTAAAAGCATAAGATTCGCTACCACCCATTCTACGAATTAATTCTGTACCTGTAGTAATATTGCCCCATTGGTCCGCACCACCCGCTTGAAGTTTAATTCCCTCATTCTTATTAAGGTAATAAAAATCATATCCTTGAATAAGTTGATAAGAAAACTCTGTATAGCTTAGACCAAATTCTAACCTTTTTTGAACAGAATCTTTTGCCATCATATAATTTACAGAAATATGTTTTCCGACATCTCGAATAAAATCCAAAAAGCTATAGTTTTTAAACCAGTCATAATTATTCACCAATTGAGCAGCATTCGGAAGACTAGAATCAAAATCTAAAAATCGTTCTAATTGTCTTTGGATACCTTTTATATTTTTATCTAAAGTTTCTTGGTTTAAAAGATTCCGCTCTGCTGATTTTCCAGTTGGATCGCCTATCATACCCGTTGCACCACCAATCAATGCATATGGTTTATGTCCATTCTTCTGAAAATGCATTAATAAAATTATAGGCAACATACTTCCAATATGTAAACTTTCAGCTGTAGGATCAAAACCTATATAGGCACTGACTTGTTCTTTGGCCAATAACTCTTCTGTTCCTGGAATTATATCTTGTATTAAACCTCTTTCTCTTAGTTCTGGAATAAAATTTTTCATATTTTTATTTAATTGTGCAAAAATATCAATTTAAAGCTCAATAATAAAAATTGTAATTCATAAATATCTTTATTTTGGCTAATTCATTGTTAAAATGAACGAAGTTTTTAATATCTAGTTAATTTCATTTAACTTTGATAATTATTTTTTCTTTATACAAATCTAAAAATCCTATATTTAAAGGCTATATGAAGTTTAATCTTTTTTTAATTGCTTTAATTGGATGGGTTTTCTTCAACGTGAATATAGCTAAAGCTCAAAGTAGAATTTACGTTAATGAATATCTCAATATTGGTGTTGGCGCCAGAGCATTAGCTATGGGTGGTGCACAAACAGCCAGCAGCGCTGATGCATATGCTACTTATTGGAATCCTGCTGGATTAGTGAATATGGAGAATAATGCAGAATTAGGATTAATGCATGCCGAATATTTTGCTGGAATTTTCAAATATGAATATGGTAGTTTGGGTATGAAACTAAAAGACTCTAGTCGTGCAGTTGGACTTTCATTTTTACGATTTGCAACAGATAATATACCTTATACTATTGATTATGTAAGACCAGACGGCTCTTTTGATGAATCAAAATTAAAATCTATTTCGGCAGGTGATTATGCTTTTAATATTAGTTATGCTCAAAAATTAAAATGGTTTAAAAAGCAATCAAAAATTGAATCCAGTATTGGAACAAATGTTAAAATAATTTATAGAAATGTAGGAAAAATGTCAAATGCATGGGGAGCAGGCTTGGATATAGGTTTAAATATTCACTCCAATAAATGGATGTTTGGAGTCAATGCAAAGGACATAACTACGACTACGACGGCTTGGAATTTTAATTTTACAGAGAGAGAAAAGCAAATATTCCAGCAAACAGATAATAAAATTCCTATTAAATCGTATGAAGTGATGTACCCAAGATTAAATATTGCTTATGGCAGATATTTTTTAAATCCAAGAAGTAATATTCAAATACTTGGAGAGCTTGCTACTGATATTACGACTGATGGTAAAAGATTAACTTTAATTTCAAATGATCAAATTAGTATTGACCCAAGAATAGGTTTTGAAATTTCCTATAAAAAGAATATCTTTCTTCGAGCGGGATTAAGTAACTTTTACCAAATTAAAAATAATAAGGATACTTTAAATCTAAAAGACTATTGGATTTATCAACCTTCGATCGGCACTGGTTTTAAAATCAACCAACTCCATATCGATTATGCATTTACCAGCTTAAATATGCAGGACAATCCATTATTCACACATATAGTTTCTTTAAAACTAGACTTTAATAAAAAAAGAAAGAAAATAATAGAAGGCTCAGAAATAGAAAACCAACAAATTATACAAATTGACGAAAAAGATAATTCTAAATAAAAATAATAAAAATACAATAATGAGAAACATAAAATTAATAACAGTTTTGTTATTTATTTCATTAATTGCTACTAATTCCAACTTAGGAGCTCAAACACAATTCGGGAATGAGTGGATAAATTTCAATCAAACGTACTTTAAGATTAAAGTTGGCCAATCAGGTATTTACAGAATACCATTCAGTGTATTGCAGGATAATGGTTTGGGAGCTGTTCCTGGTGCCCAGTTTGCCTTATACCGAGATGGACAAGAGGAGCCAATCTATGTAAGTAATAATGGATCTCTTGTAGCTTCTGATTACATCGAATTCTATGGTCAGCAAGCTGATGGCAAGATGGATAAAGAGTTATACATTCCAACAAGTTGGCAAGCTAATGATGAAATAAATATAATTTCTGATACAGCTACTTATTTTTTAACCTACAGTACGGGTAGTCATTTAAGATTAAATTTAAAACCTAACACGATTGGTTCTGGTGCTCCAATTGCGGAGCCTTATTTTATAACGGATGTTTATCCAAATGAAAATATAAGAGATAAGTTTTCAAATGGCGCTGATTATTATCTTAACTCTTCTTCACAAAACTATTATTTAGGGAAATATGATAAAGGTGAAGGATTTGGATATATTATGTATAAAAATTCTAACCTTTTGCTCACTTTCAATCCATTAAAAAACAAGACTCTTGATAATCCAAAACTCACATTTTCATTTCTCTTAGATGCTGTAACCACTAATTCTCTAAATTTGTTGATAAACAATAATTCGGTTTTTGACACCACATTAGAGAAATATAGCCTCATTCATAAATCAGTAACAATTAATAACAGCGGTAGCTCTTTACTTAATAATCCTATTAACCTCACCTTAGTTTCCAATGCAAACAAAAACTTACTTAAAGTAAAAATAAGTTATAAACGTACGTTTGATTTTGATAGTATTGATAATATTTTATTTAAATTAGACAATTACAATCAGATACAAAAGCTCAAATTCAACAAGCTTAATCTATCTAATCAAAATATTGTAGTAGATAAAACAACTAATAATATCTACCACCTTGGCTCGGACTCTAGCATATTGTTAGATGCTTCTGCATCCGAAAGAGACCTTTGCTTTTCTGCTAATGCTTTTATCATCAATGAATTAAATTCTGTCTCTTTTAGAAATTATAATGAGGTTATTAACCAAGGTACTTATATTATTCTTTCGGATGACGAATATATTGACATACCAAATGGAGGTGTGAACCAGTATAAAGCCTATAGATCCTCCTTATTAGGTGGCAATTATAATGTTTTAGTTGTTTCCGCAAATGAATTATACAATCAATTTGCTTATGGAATGGACTACCATCCATTAGCTATTAAACATTTTATTCAATATATTCAACAAAACTCAACATGGGTACAAAAACCCGAACACTTTTTTATAATTGGGAAAGGTATTTTTTATAATTTAGTAGAAAAGTACAAACAGAACAAGACCATATACAACTACCCTATAATTCCGACCTTTGGAACACCTGGATCTGATGTCTTATTTGCAGAAATAGGGAACAGTAATGTGCCTTCATTAGCAGTAGGGAGATTATCTGTTGTTAATAACAATGAAATATTGGAATATTTAAATAAAGTTCAGCTTTATGAACAGGCACAATCTATTCCCAGCTTCCCTAATTTAGAAAATAGCTTATGGAAGAAAAGGGCATTACATATACCTGGGGGTTCAGATCAAGATTTACTGCCTACTTTTAATTATTCATTGGATATATGTAAAAATATCTTACAAGATACGCTGATTGGAGCAATAGTTTCTAAGGAAGGAAAAGGTATTACCCCTCCTGGTAAAATCGCATCATTAGCAATTGATTCTTTATTGGAATTGGGTACCCAATATCTTACATTTTATGGTCATGCTTCCGCAATGGCCTTTGACTATAACCTCAACAATCCAGAGCAAGTACATTCAAATCCAAAATTTCCAATTATATTAGCATATGGCTGTGATCTTTCTGCAATCTTTAACTTGACAAACGGAAAGACCATCAGTGAACGTTATTTACTCGAAGGACAGGGTGGAGCAATTGCAATGTTAGCCTGTACAGCAGATGGATGGACTGGTTATATTGAGCCATATATGCAAGGACTATATTCTAGAATGGCCAAAAATGATTATGGAAAAACTTTGGGCACACAGATAAAGAAGAATTTAGAATTTTATACTGGAATCCCACTTAACTACTATTTCACAAAAGGTCATATGCAAACCTTTTTACTACAAGGTGACCCTGCAATAAAAGCATTTAGTCCAGAAAAGCCTGATTATTATATAGATTCCAGCTTGGTTACAGTTAATCCAAAAACAGTTTCTACTACTATGGATTCTTTTGAAATTAAAGCTCAGGTATATAATTTAGGGAAAGCATTAAATCAAAATATAAAAGTGTTATTAACTAAAAATAAAGAGGGAGAAAATAATATACTATATTCAGATTCTGTTTTTATAAAAGTATTAAGCCAAAATACTATTTCTTTTCAAATCCCAATTGATAAGATAAATGATTTAGGAATGTTTGAATTCAAAATTAATGTCAATTCAGATCAGAGTAAAGATGAGCAAACTCATATAAACAATCAGGCTAATATAAAGGTTTATATTTCTAATAATAATTTAAAACCAATATTTCCTTCTGAATTTTCAATCGTTCATAGTCAAGGAGTAGAATTAAAAGCGTCGACTGATAACGCTTTTATTATGCCTACAGACTTTATCCTAGAAATAGATACAACCCAATATTTTAATAGTCCCTTCAAAAAAACAAAGACACTCTCCAGCATTGGAGGAGTAATAAAATGGATCATCCCATTCCAAATGGAAGACAGTACTGTATATTATTGGCGTACCTCAACAGATACTCTTATTGAAGGCGAAACGCATTGGTATTACAGTTCTTTTGTTTTTTTACAAAATGGGAGTGACGGTTGGAATCAATCTCATTTTTTCCAATACCTACAAGATAGTTTCCAATATATTGGACTCAAAGAGCCCACAAGAAATTTCGAAGTTGGACAAGAGACTAAACCATTAAGTATAGCCTCTAAATATTGGCCAGATGGAAATAATGACACTTATTTAGGTGATGATAGAATAGGTTTAAAATCTTGTTTGTCTAATAATACAAATGGAATGATGTTTGTTCTTTTAAATTCAATAACTGGTGAGCCCCTTAAAAACACGAATCAATTTGCAGGATCAAAAGTAGTTTGTGCTGGACGAAATAAACAGTTTGAATTTTATGTAAATACTCCAGCTCAACGGAAAGATGTAATGAACTTTATAGATAGCATCCCTAATAATTATTATATTATTTTTAAATCTGATGGTTATTTAACCACCGCAACCACTCCTTTCATTATTGCTCAAGAATGGTTACAAGATGACACTTTAGGCATAGGTAAATCTCTATATCACTCTTTATACAATTTAGGTTTTACTAATATTGATTTATTAGATGCACAAAAACCATATGCAGGAATAACACAAAAAGGGAATCCAAACTTCAATACCCAATTTATATTAAACAACAGTAATGAAGCTACTGTTAACCTAGGTTTAGATTTAATCTTTCCAAGAAGAAAAGGTTCCATTAAGAGCACATTAATTGGACCTGCAAATGCTTGGACAAAATTATTATGGAATTCAAAATCTATAGATAGTAATGCTGTAGGTGATAATTCTTATATAAGAGTTTTGGGATTTAGTAATCCGAATTCAGTAACTGGAGACACCTTATTTACAACAACAAATAAAGATACTATATTATCAACCCTTAGCGCATCGCAATATCCATATTTAAGATTAGAATGGGTTGCAGAAGACAGTGTGAACTATACGCTACCCCAACTTGAGTTTTGGAGAGTAATGTATGAACCATTACCTGAAGGGGCTATTAATCCTATTGCAGCTTATGAATTTCCAGATACTTTTCAAATGTATGATGATATCAATTTCAAAGTAGCCTTTGAAAACTTGACATCAACACCTATGGACAGTATGTTAGTTAAGTTTAAAATTAAAAATTTTGAATTCAATACTATTACCGACTTTGGTCCATATAGATTTAATCCATTAGCTGGAAATGATACTATTATGCTTCGTTTAAATAACATTAGCAATGTACCTTTTTCAGGTCAGAATATTTTATATCTTGAAGTGAATCCAGATGAAGATCAACCAGAAGCATATCATCCAAATAATCTGGGATATTTCCCTTTTTATGTGAATAATTTTCCTACTCCAATTAAATTAATCAATTTTGATGCAACTAAAAAAGGTACAACAGCATTGCTAAAATGGGAGACTAATAATATGCAAGACCTAAAAGGATATGAAATTCAAAGGAGCAAAGACGGAGCAAAATGGGAGCAAATAGGATATACCAATCCTAAATTCACAAAAGATGGTGCCATATATATAAATTATGAGTTTATTGATTCAAAACCTCATTTAGGACTTAACTTTTATCGTTTAAATCAATTGTTTTTAGATGGCAAAAACATTTACAGTGAGATTAAGAACTTGTTGTTTAAGGAAGAACATCATTACACTTTCCTCCCTAACCCTGTTTATTCATCTTTAGAAATAAGTGGATTGACTACCGGAGATAATATCGTTTTTTATGATATTACTGGTAAAAAAGTAGAGTCCTTAATAGCTCCATCCAAAAAAGTTACTATCAAAATGGAAAATTTCGCAGAAGGAACTTATCAAGTTGTTATTATGGACAAAGAAGGCAATACAAAAGAAAGCCGAAAAATAGTCAAATTAAAATAAGTATAAGTATTTAAAGGTGCATTAATGAATAGGAAAAAGTTCTTAGCCAAGCGTATTTCAAGAGGGAGCCAAATGATTCTTCAACTAATTGGCATATTTGTATTGATTTCATATACGGGCCAAAAAGTGAATGGTCAAAACTTATTAGGAAATGAATGGATAAATTTTAACCAAAGCTACTTTAAGATTAAGGTTGGAAAATCAGGGATCTATCGTATACCTTACAGTTTATTACAAAGTAATGGGATGGGAGCTATTACAGGAAATCAATTTACTTTAATTAGAGAAGGAGAAGAAATACCAATTTATTTAAGTAATAATGGAACGCTAAATTCATCAGATTATATCGAGTTTTATGGTAAAATTGCTAATGGCAAGATGGATCAAGAACTATATACTCCAGTAGGTCGACAAGGGAATCCAAATGTAAACATTATCTCAGATACCGCAATTTACTTCTTATCTTATAATAGCAGTCCCCATTCTAGATTAAATTTAAAGAGTAATTCCACTCCTTCTAATCCTCCTACGGCAGAAGATTATTGTATCACAAAAGTTTATCCTGATGAGAATATAAGAAATGGATTTTCTAATGGAGAATCTTATTATTTAGGAACAACTGAACCTATACAATATCAATCTGGTAAGTTTGATAAAGGAGAAGGTTATGCTTACACTGGAAATGGAGAAGTATATCTTAATTTCAAAACCCCACATAGAAGTCCGATAATTAATACTGAATTATCTTTCGCTACACTCATGAATTCTAAATTAAACAACCTTACTTTAGGCGTCATGATGAATACTATTTGGTTATGGGATACTGCGGTAAATTCATTTAGTTTAGTAAATAAAACAAGATCCAATATTAATCCTTTTTATTTAGCAGATACTATTTTACTTAAATTTTATGCAGATGTTAGGATTAATATTCTTAAAGCTGAAATAAGCTATAACCGAACATTTGACTTCGCAGGAGTGGACCATTTGGCTTTTAGTTTAGAAAACTTTAATCAAACTCAAAAATTATCCATTAGCAATCTCAATGCAGCTAATCCAAATTTATTAGTAGATTTAAGTACAAAAAATATTTATCATTTAGGCAGTAACAGTGATGTCTTTTTAGATCCTTCTATCACCAAAAGAGATGTTATATTTTCGGCTAATCCAATAATTATCTCGAAGCTAAATCCTATTACTTTTAGAGATTATTCAAATACAGCAAACCAAGGTAATTATATTATTTTATCTGACGATGAATATATAAATATCCCGAATGGTGGGATTAATCAATATAAAAACTACAGAAGTTCAAATGATGGTGGTGATTTTAATGTTGTTGTAATTTCAGCAAATGAACTCTATAATCAGTTTGCATATGGAATGGATTATCATCCATTAGCTATTAAGCATTTCATTAAATATACTCAACAAAATGCATCATGGATTCAAAAGCCAGAACATTTATTTATAATAGGAAAAGGATTAACTTATAATTATATTGACAATTATAAGAAACAGCGAAATACCTTAACCTTTCCTGCGATTCCTACATTTGGAAATCCTGGATCAGACTTTTTATTTGTTGAAAATGACAATGCAAGTAACCCTTCAATTGCAGTTGGAAGATTATCGGCTATGTCCAATAATGAAATTTTGGCCTATTTGACTAAAGTAAAATTATATGAAAATGCTCAAAAAGAACCTCCAATCCCAAATTTAGAAAATTCTTTATGGAAAAAAAGAGCCCTACATATTGCAGGCGGAACAGATATCAATTTACAATCTTTATTTCTATCATCTTTAAATACTTGTAAGTCAATAATTGAAGATACTTTAACCGGTGCCATTGTTAGCACAGTAAGTAAAAACACTACCAGTATCACTGAAAATGCGTCCTCTCAAATTGATTCCATTATTAGCCATGGCATTCAATATATTACTTTTTATGGACATGCTTCTGCTTCCATATTTGATTACAATTTAAATAATCCTGAGGACATTCATTCCACTCCAAAATTTCCGATTTTCATGGCCTATGGATGTGATGTTGCTGCAATATTTGAACCTACAGTATATAAAACAATAAGTGAGCGGTATTTAAATGAAGCCAATGGCGGAGCTATCGCTATGCTGGCGTGTACAACCTATGGGTGGACAGGTTATCTAGAACCTTATATGCAGGAATTGTATAGAGTAATCGCACAACAGAAATATGGTAAAACTTTTGGAGAGCAATTAAAAACCACATTAAATAATTATGGTGCTTCAACACCAAATAATATTTATTTCCAAACGCACAAACAAACTTTTACTTTACAAGGTGACCCGGGTTTGAAAATCTCAAATCCAGAAAAAGCTGATTATTATATTGATGAAAGTTTGATTAGCTCCAATCCAGCTGTAATCAATACAAGCATAGATTCTTTTGAAATAAAAGCAAAAGTTTATAATTTAGGCAAGGCTATTAAAGATAGTATTTGGGTAAGAATTACTAAAACAAAAGTAGGTAGTAATAATATTTTATCTAAGGATTCAGTAAGAATAAAATTATTAAACGAAAAGGAATTGACGTTTAAATTGCCTTTAGATTCTAAAAATGATATCGGACTGTTTAATTATTCAATTTCATTAAATGATGAACAGCTACCTGATGAAACAAGTTTTTTAAACAATAAGGCTTCACTACAACTTTATATTGCCGAGGATAATATTATTCCAATCTATCCATACGAGTTTTCAATTGTTCATGAACAAGGTATTAGTTTAAAAGCTTCTACATTAAATCCATTTCTAAAACCTAAAAAATATCTATTAGAAATCGATACTACTGAATATTTCAATAGTAGTTTTAAACACACTGAGAATATAAATAGTAGTGGCGGATTAGTTAAATGGAAAGTTCCTTTTCAAATGACAGATAGCACTGTTTATTACTGGAGAGTGGCAACAGATACCTTAATAAATGGCTCAATACCTTGGTATAACAGTTCTTTTGTTTTTTTAAAGAATGGGAGTGAAGGCTGGAATCAATCTCATTTCTTTCAATATAAAAAAGACCAGGAAATCTTACTTGAAAACAAGGAGCCTTCACGAATCTTTCATGGTCAATCTTACAATCTAAATCTAAATATTAATACTAAATTCTGGCCTAGTGGTAATGGTAATGTCTATTTAGGTGATGATAGAATAGCACGAGGCTCTTGTTTACCTGCAGGTAAAAGCGGTTTAATGTTCGTTGTTATAAATCCAGATACCAGGAAACCCCTTCAAAACCTAAGCCAATTTCCTGGTGCTTTTCCAGACTGTGGAAGTCGTCCGAATCAATTTGAATTTTATGTAAATAATGCAGCCCAACGCAAACAAGTAATGGATTTTATAGACAGTATTCCTGAAAACTATTATGTTGTGTTTAAATCTAATGGATATTTAGTGAATGGAGATACTATTACTAGTAGTCAAGATTGGTTGGCAGATGATGTAAACGGAAATGGACAATCTTTATATCAATACTTAATTAACCTAGGTTTTCCTAATATTTCGAACCTAAACACTCAAAAGCCATTTGTCGGAGTTGCACAAAAAGGAAATCTTAATTTCCCAGCAGAACTTATTTTTGATAATGATAGTTCTCAAATTGTTACTTTAGATGTAGCACTGCCATTCAATTTACCAAGTGGTTCTTTAATAAGTACTATTATAGGACCAGTTAAAAAATGGGATCAATTATTATGGCAAACCAAAACGCTTAATAATGACACAACTGCTAAGAAAACATCAGTAACTGTTTATGGATTAATGAGTCCAGATGCTATCCAAATGGACTCCTTGTTTACTACAGGTAATAGAGATACCTCCTTAAGCACAATTGATGTAAATCAATACCCGTATTTACAACTCAAATGGTACGCTGAAGACAGTGTAAATTTCACTTTACCACAATTAAAATACTGGAGGGTGATGTATCAGCCATTACCAGAGGCGGCATTAAATCCAAATGCAGGTATGGTATTTAAAGACACTTTTTCACAAGGGGAAATACTTTCTCTTAAATTACCAATTGAGAATTTAAGAGAAATCCCAATGGATAGCATGCTTGTAAGATTTAAATTAACGGATGCAGGAAATACATCTAAAACCTTAGGCTCTTTCAGATTTAAGTCTTTGCCAGGTAATGACACCATTATGGTTACGCTTGAAAATATTGATACCAAACCTTATCCAGGAAACAATTACCTATTTATCGAGGCTAATCCAGACAATGATCAACCCGAATATTATCATCCAAATAATTTGGGCTATTTAAAATTCTATGTAAAGCCCGATCAATTATCACCTATAACAGATGTTACATTTGATGGTGTTCATATTTTAAATAATGATATTGTTTCTGCTAAACCATTTATTAATATCTTGATAAGAGATGAGAATAAACAAAGCCCTATAAAGGATACTGCAAATATTTTAGTGAAACTACAAAACAATGAGACCGGTATTAAAGAAAATGTATTTTTTGATGGAAGTCGATGTAAATTCATTCCAGCTACTTTGAATGGCAAGAATGAAGCTCATGTAGAGTTCAGACCAGAATTAGAAGATGGTAATTATACCTTATCTGTACAAGGTAAAGACAATGTAGGCAATCAATTAGGAAGTAGCAATAATACGAATACTTATCAGATAAGTTTTGAGGTAATTAATAAATCAACAATTACCCACGTCTTGAATTATCCTAACCCTTTCTCAACTTCAACTCAATTCTTATTTACATTAACGGGCTCTGAAATACCAAGTCAGTTCAAGATTCAAATAATATCTGTTACTGGGAAAGTAGTAAAAGAAATCACTAAAGCAGAGTTAGGCAATATACATATTGGTAGGAATATCTCCAGCTATAAATGGGATGGAACGGATCAGTATGGACAGTTATTAGGAAATGGAGTATACCTTTACAGAGTCATTACAACTAACAAAAACGGTGATGCCATCGAAAAGAAAATAAATTCAAATCTTGAAAAATACTTCAAGAATGAATATGGTAAGTTATACATAATGAGGTAGTGTCGCCACTACCTCATTATAAAAAAATTAAAAAGTATAATATTATTTAGTAAAATCTACATTTACATTTTGTCTATCAGTAGCTTCAACTTCAAAATAATCGAAATGTTGATATTTAAACATCCCAGCAAATAAGGCAGCAGGCATACTCTCACCATAGGTGTTATTTTCTCTTACAGTACTATTGAAATATCGACGACTACGTTCTAAATTTTCCTCAATTTCGGAAAGTTGATGTTGCAAATTTAAAAATGAAGCATCCGCTTTTAAATTAGGATAAGCTTCTGCAATGGCAAAAAGACTTCTTAATGTTTGCTGCAATTGGTTTTCTGCTTTTATTTGAGCATTAATATCATCCTTAGGTGCAGACATGGCACCATTCCTAGCCTCAATAACTCTTGTCAAAGTATCTTGCTCATGTGCTGCATATCCTTTTACTGTATTAACCAAATTAGGAATTAAGTCATGTCGCCTTTTTAAAGCAACATCAATATTACTCCACGAATCTTTTACAACATTTCGGTTTTTTGCAAATTTGTTGTAAATATTCATCAATAGGAAAACAAGAAAAATAAGAACAGCAATAAAAATGAAAAATGAAGACATGTTTTAGTTTTTTAGTTTTAATAATAAGATTAGCTAACAAAGATAATGTTTTTTTATAAAAGACCTCTATACCAAAAAGGAATATAATAAATATCGAATAATATTAGAACCGTTTACTTCTTAATATTGATAATTCGCTCGATTGATTTGCATTCAAATAATAAGTAAGAAGCCAATTTAATTTAGAAGAATAAACAAAATTTAATTTTGATTAAAATCCATAATATTGTAAAACTCGATTAATAGCTCTTTCATTTTTTAATATTTGCATCCTTAAAGGAGAAAGTAACCATTCAGTTTGAAGTTGCTGAATACCTTTTTGATTGTCATTCAACAGAAAAACTCGTTTCCACAAGCTAACTTTAGATTGTTCTAAAGCGGATGAAAGCATTGTGAAATGAATTATTTTCTCTGCTCCCCCATTTTCAATAAAATGCTTCAAATCTTCAACATTTGTAAGTGAATGTATACAAAATACAGTGCCAGTTTTAAGATTAAAATATTGTTCAATTCTTGAATGCTCTTGCCAATGTGATTGTGCAATTTGATAAGCTACTTTTTCTTGAACATCCTCTATATTGTTAGGAATTTGTTGTTCAGAAAGATAAATAAGTTCCCACTTTTGTTTATCTGCTAAAGATTTATATAAAGACCAAATAGCGTTTTTATAGACATTTAATAGTTCATTTGCCAATTTATTACCCGGAATTAAAGTAGCGATACTGTTATGAAAACTAGCATACATTTCTAGTTTTGAAGCAAATGGATTTCTTGTTTCGGGATTTCTAACAATAAGCTCCCTATTTTTACCATAAATTTTCCATACTATTCGACGAATATCATCACCAAATTCAAATTGTTTATAATTCAAAAACTCACCTTCTACTTTTCTCATTTCTTGAATTCTTTCTTCCATATCTTTTGCTGATTGAGGTTGAACATCAAGATTGTATTGATTATTTATTTTTGGAGCATTATAAAAAGAAGTAGTCAAATTTCGTTTTATTGGCAAACGGATTAAGCGGAGCATATCTTCAAAATATATTATACTACCCTTGATCTGATATTCTTTAATATCAGGGAAATATAAAGCACCTTTACCATAAATACCATCCATCCTCAAACTGTTTTTTTTATAATGAGTGGATGCTAAAACAAAAGTATCACTAAAAGCAAAATCTTTTAAAAGAAGTCTTCCTGAAATATAACCTAATAAAGGTCTGAAAACATTTTTCATGCTAGGCGTAATACTTAGCACTTCATTTTCGTCTTTTGAATTTTGAATTTTTAATAGGAATGAATCCTTGTTTTTAGCTTGTCTATAATAAAGAAAAGCTACTATAGTACTTATTAAGGATAATAGAATTAATAGTAAAAATATACCCAGCGCCATTTTTCCCATTAAACTAATTAAAGGGTTAAAGCTGTCTGCTAAAGTATCTTCCATGGCAGACTTTCTCTTAAACAAATAAAAATAAAGTGCCAAAAGCAGGGTGAAGAATAATAAAAAATTCACTCTGATAGGGAAAAAGTTCAAATAATACTTTAGCTTAATCCATCTAATTTTCATTTAAATAATAGCATTTAATTTTCATGAAAATTACGAATTAATTCCCAACAAACGATTCCAACTGATACAGAAATATTTAAAGAATGTTTTGCGCCAAATTGCGGAATTTCAATAACCTCATCACAATAAGTTAAAGCTTCATCACTAACTCCCACTACCTCATTACCAAAAATGACTGCTTTTTTTTCTATAGATTCGTATTGAATGGTTTCCAATGAAACACTATTATGTGTTTGCTCAGCAGCTAAAATCTTATATTCTTCTTGTTTTAATTTTTCTAATGCCTCTGTTACATTTTCATAATACGTCCACTTAACTGTATCTGTTGCACCCAATGCAGTTTTATGTATTTCTCTATGTGGTGGTTGTGGTGTAAATCCACAAATAATAATCTCTTGTAAGCCAAAACTATCCGCCGTTCTGAAAACAGAACCTACATTGTTCATGCTTCTCACATTATCCAGAACAATAATTAATGGAAACCGAAACTGATGTTGTGCTTCTTCATTGCTCAATCTTTGCAACTCGGGCATTGTTTTCTTTTTAAACTTTTGACTCATTGTATTTAAAATTCTCTAATTTAATTAATATACAGACTACAAAATAAAAGTATTTATTGGTGAATAATTAATATTAAAAGGAAGGGCTTATTTTACTTCCTTCATTTGCATCTTGAGAGATATACAACGCCATTGGAATTCGCTCTTTAAGTTCCTCAACATGTGAAATTATTCCAACTATTTTATTTTCCTTATTTAAATTAAGTAAGGTTTCAAAAACAGTATTCACCGAGGCACCATCTTGTGTTCCAAATCCCTCATCAATAAAAAAGAAGTTTTGTTCTGTTTTAGATTTTGCTTGCACACTCTCTGCTAATGCCAAAGCCAGTGATAAAGACACTTGGAAAGATTGTCCTCCAGATAGCGTTCTTACACTTCTGGTTCTTCCTTCATTCAGAAAATCAATAATCTCAAACTCATTTTTATCATTAATTTGAAGACTTAATTGATTATTCGTCATTTTATGAAATCTCAGATTAGCATGATTACATAATTGCGTCAAATACATACTAGAAATATAATTCACAAATCCATGTCCATTAAATAACAACTCAATTATTCTTAAGTTTTCTGCCCTTTTTTGTACAACCGCATGTTTTATCAATATTTCTTTTTTCTCGTCTAATCGTTTTTTCAATTGTAAAAATTCATTGCTTGAATTAATCTTCTTTTCATTCGCCTTTTGTAATTGCACTTCTGACTCTTCCCATTGTTTTGCTGTAGCAACAAAAAGTGCATCACTAAAATTCTTATCCTTTAATATTCCATGGTATTTATTTATATTTTCTTTACTATTAATAAGTTGAATATTAAAATCTTGTATCTCTTGTCGAAGCTGTTGGGTATCAATATTCCAAGCAAGCACATCTTCTATTTGAGATTGGTCATCAAGATCTATAAGCTCTAACTTTTCTTCAATTTCTTTTTGAACGGATTCTTGTTCTTCAATTAATTGCTTTAATTGTGATTTAAAGATATCCCTACTAGAATTCGCCTTTGCGTAATCTCTTTCTAGCGAATTGCATTCCTCTGTTAAGATTTTATATTGTTGTTCAATATTGCTTATGGAAATTTTTAAAGCTTCTAATTCAGTTTTAATTTCCTCTGGTAAACGCTTTTCATAAGTTTCAACAGACAATAATTTAATTTGCCCAGTTAAAATCTCAATACTACTCTGTCTTTTATTTACTTTATCTTTAATTTCTTGTAATCCATCTTTACATTTACTAACTAATTTTCGCTTATCATCAATTTCCTTACGAAGATTAGTAAATAATTTTTCTATTTCATTAAGTTGCTTTCCTGTTTCCCAATTTTCGTTTTTTTGTTGTTCAAATAAAGAATAGTCAGTTTTTGAAAATTCTGCCCATTGAAAAGCATTTAAATGTTGTTCATAATTAAATTTAAGTTCGTTTAATTCTGTTTTATGGTTTGCAATATCTTTTTCAAGTTTTAATTTTTGTTCCTTCTTAGTATTAAAAAGAATATTATTTTCTTGCCAAATCTTTTCTTGCGCTTTAATTACTAATAAACAATCTGTTATATTTTTAAATTCCTGACTCACATCTATAGCATGATTAATATTAGGATGATGCGCTGAACCACAAAGTGGACAGGGTTTCCCATCAGTCAATTCATTAGAATATTCTGCAAGTTTCTGTTGTAATTCTAAATCCCTTTTTTGAGCTTCTAGTTTAATCATGGATTGTTCAAACTCTTGTATAAAAGCTTTATATCCATCTTCAAAATGCTCGAGATTAATTCCTTCCTTCAATAAAAAAGCTACTAAACCGTTTAATTCAATTTTAGCAAGTTTAATTCTTTGCTCTATTTGAATGATACTCTTTTCTTTATTTTGTTTGTCTTTGAACCACGATTCAATAGTTAACAATAACTCTGGATTAAGAAGCTTTGCTTTCAAAACATTTATTTCCTGCTCAGATTCTTTGATTTTATTTAATAATTTTTCTAAATTCTCTTCTTCTTGTTGAATAATATTTTGACCATTTTGTTTTCTTTTTTGTTCTTTTTCAATTTCATGAAGATGGTCTATAATAGTTATTATATTGTCCAACTCTTTAACCTGAGTTTTCTTCTGTTCTAGCGATTTGAAATCAGGTTCCAAGCGACGAATTGTCTCCTTTTTCAAATTGAGGTTTTCATCAATTTCTTTTACCTTTCTTTCAGAAATATCTAAATCCCTTTGTTTGGTAATGATTTCATTTTTATTTCTGTTATAGCTATTAATAAGAATTGCAAACAGATTTGTTACTTTTTCAAAAAGCGACAATCGCTCTTCCTTTTCTTTAAAACCGGATTTTGATTTTTCTAAATCTTTCAACCTTTCTTCTTCTGCCTTTAACCCTTCTGCATCTTTTTTTAATAATTTCAAATCCTGATATTGTTTATCCAATAAATCATGTTCTTTACTAAATTTTAGGAAGAAGTCATTTTCCTTATTATATTCTAATTCTTTTTGAATTAAAGCCTCATCTGTTACTACTTCAAAAGCAATTAATTGACCATCTAAGACATCTAATTTTGACTTATTCTCTACTACTAACTCCCTCGTCTTTGACTGTAGATCAAAACGTTGTAAATCAAAGATCTCCTTTAACATTATAGTCCTGTCCTTAGGTCCTAACTCTAAAAACTCTTTAAACTGCCCTTGAGGAATAATTATGGTTCGTTTAAAGTTCTCATAATTCATTCCAATAATATCCTCTATACTCAGATTATTAATCGGTAGCCAAGCTCCATCTTTAAACTCATAAAAATCAGAATTAGATTTATTAATATCTTCAAATCTCTTGCTATTCCTTTTATTGATTCTCACTGCTCTAAACAACTTATTTTGATAATTTAAAAAATCGAACTCAAGATACATTTGATTCGATTTTAAATTCATCATATTATATTTCAATTCAGTATTCATTCGCTCCGTTTTTCCATAAAGCACATAAGTTATTGCTTCAAGAATACTAGATTTACCCGAACCTGTCGCACCAAAAATCCCAAATAGACCGGCAGCCATTAATTGTTCAAAATCAATTTCCTGTCTTTCTTGATAAGAATACAAGCCTTCAATTATCAATTTCTTTGGTATCATGGAACTATACTATTAATATTTATTAAGCAATTTTATTTTCCAAAATTAAGGGAAATTTCATCTAATTGTGTAATTCAAACATCATTATCCTTTAAACGCAGATTCTTTGTAACCAGTTCCTTTGTCACACACTCTAATCATATAAAGAACAGAAAACAAAAAACAATGAAAACGCTTAATGTATTTAAATTACTATTCATATTAATCACATTTTCTACCTACACATTAAAAGCACAAAGTTTTAAAATTACAGGTAATATCATTGATTCCGAAGACAAAGATGGAGTCCCAGGATTAATGATAATGACAAAGGATTCGACGGCACATGCTGTTACTGATGAATCCGGAAACTTCATTTTAAATACTTTAAAGCCAGAAGGTGAATTTTGGATATTTGGATTAGGATACCAAACTACAATTAAAAAATTCAATACCGAGAAAACTCATTTTAATATTGAACTTAATGCAGAAAATATGATTCTAAATGGCGTTACGATAACAGCTTTTGGAACCAAAAAATCAATTAAGGAAACAGCTGGTAGTATAGCTTTTATAAATGGAGAAAGTCTTAGACAAGGTAATGGAACCTCTATGCAGCAAGCATTTAATAGTGTTGCTGGAGTTCGGATGGATCACAGCAATGGTGAGGATTCTAAAATTTCCATCCGTGGAGAGGGTATTCGTGCACCATGGGGAATTAGAAATATAAAAATATATCTAAACGATATCCCTTTGACAGAAACCGATGGTACTTCTCGAATAGAAGGCTTGGATTTAAGTGCATTAGGTCAGGCAGAAATTATTAAGGGTCCTGCTTCTAGTCTTTATGGTGGTGGAAAAGGTGGTGTTATCCTTTTTCAATTAGAAAAAGCCCCTTATCAAGAGCAAAGTGTTGAAGCTACAGCACTATTTGGCTCTTATGGTCTAAACAAACAAGGGTTAACATATAGAAATAGTAATGAAAAATTCAATAGCTATCTTTCCATTGGCCGCCAATTCACAAATGAATTTCGAGATCATAGCAGTGATAAAAGAAACTTCATAGCAGGAAACTTTCAATGGATTAGCTCCAATCGCCAAAAAATAACCTTACTTTTAAGTAGGACACATCAGGATGCTCAAATGCCAGGTGCATTAACTCAAGATCAGGTAGCGGAGAATCCTAAACAAGCAAACCTGAAAAGTATCGATAAAAAGTCAGGTAGAAAAGAAAACTGGACTCGAGTAGGTTTAGCCCAACAATATGATTTTAATAAAAACTTTAATAATTCAACTAGTATTTTTACCTATTTCTACGATTTAGATCACCCTTTGCCATTTGGAATAATTAATAATACCTATCAAAGTGTTGGCGTAAGAACTAGGTTTGAATATGATGCTCCATTTAAAGTACTTCCCACTATTTTTACCGCAGGTACCCAATTAACCTATGCTTTCGTAAAATCAAATATTTATCAAAACAATCAAGGTGTACCAAATGGAATTTTCAATAGTACCAATTACAAAAATCAATCGTATTCCATTTTTTATCAGTCAAAATCACAACTGAGTCATAGTACAGATTTAGTTTTTGGATTGAGCATAAACGGACTTAAATACAATGCTATTAACTTCCTAAATCCGATATCGAGTGGCATAAAAGATTTTCAAGCTCAGTTATCTCCAAGGATTGCTGTCAGTCAAAACTTCAGTGAAGCCATATCATTACATGCAAGTATTAGTTCTGGATTTTCTAATCCTTCAGCTGATCAGATTTTGGATAATAATCGAAATCTGAATCAGAAAATTCAAGCTGAAAAAGGAATTAATTATGAAATAGATGCTAAAGGCGCATTTTTAAAGAACAGATTAAATTATGATTTAGCTGTTTTTACAATGGATATGAAAGGTGAATTAATTGGGCAATCACTCAATAATGGCATTACCGTTTATCATAACACTGGAAGAAGCAAACATACTGGAGTGGAATTAGCTGTAAATTATAAAATCATAACAGAATTAGATGGTAAATGGATAAACATATTGAAACCTTATCTTTCTATTAGTTATTCTAATTTCAATTTTATTGATTACAAGGTACTTAATGAAGCAAATGAGCTTATACATAATTATAATGGCAATCAGTTAACTGGTACTGCTCCTTGGATGATAAGTTCAGGATTGGATCTACATTCAAAAACTGGATTATTTTTTAATATCAATTCATTCTTCAATGATGCCTATTATTTGAATGATGCCAATACCGAGATTAATTCATCTTATTTTATAGTCAATTCATCAATAGGTTTTCAAAAAGAATTCGGAAAGAATTTTGGAATAAGAATCTATACAGGTGTACAAAATTTGACTAATGAAAAATACAGTTCCTATACAGAAATAAATGCAGAAGTACCTTCAGGTGCAAAAGCTGAATATTTTCAACCATCTGCAACAAGAAATACATATATGGGATTAGCATTCAAATACTATATCCATAAAAATAAATAATAAAAATGAAAGACATCCATAATTACCTATTGATTTCGGTATGCTTAGCGTTTATTTTACTAGCATCTGCCTGCAATAATAATTTTAAATCTAAGGTTTATAATATTTCACAATCAGATCGAGAAGCTTCCTGTGTTTTCTTAACAAAAGACGAAAAGGACAATCCAATAATAAGTTGGGTAGAGAAAGATAGTTCTAACAAAAAACACTTCTTTTTTTCAAAATATTTAAAAGGACAAGAAAAATTTGATTCCCCTATTGCAATTCCTATTGAACAGAATGCTACAACACATAGTGAAGGAGGTCCCAAAATTGCCGTTAAAGGAAATGGGACTATTTTTGCATTATATGAAATTTCCATTCCTAAACCCGAAAGGAAATGGGGAATTGGCGACTTAAGATATGTTCAATCTTCTGACAATGGAAAAACATGGACCGAACCCAAATCTATATCCTCTGAACCCTCTACCCAAGATTTATCTGCTAATTTTTCAAATTTAATAAGGTTAAAGGATGGTGAGATTGGCATCACATGGTTGGGAACCCATCCAGAGAATAAAGAAGTAGAAATGAATCACAACATGGAGAACTTGGATCACGGATCCATGAATATTTCATTAGGTAGACCAGTTATGTTTTCCAAAACAATCGGAAATGATAGTATTAGTAAACCTATTTTTATTACCACAAGTGCCTGTGAATGTTGTAGAACTGCATTATCCACAAATGAAAACGGGAATATTATGGTGGTCTTTAGAGGGTTAAGGGCAAATAATATAAGAGATATAACTTATAGTATTTCTGAAAATGGAGGAAAGAGATTTAGTTTACCATATTCCTTTAGTAACGATCAATGGGCATTAGATGCCTGTCCACATGCAGGTCCAAGTATTATTAGTAATAATGAGAAAATCTATGTTTCTTGGTTTACTGGAGCTCAGAAAAACAAAGGAGTAAACTTTGCTAGCTTAGAAAGTGACGGAGTAATTAAGGAAAAAAAGCTAGTAGACAGTAATGCTAAATTTTCTCAAATCAATATGCTGTCTAATGGGATGCCAATTATTACTTTTGATGAGACCTTTAAGAAAGACGACCAAATCTACAGTCGAATAATGATTGCAACTGAAAATGGAAATGAATTCATTAAATACGAAGTATCAAAGTCAAATTCTCAATCCAGATTACCAGTCATGCAGACTCTAAAAGATGATACAATAGTAATTGCTTGGATAGATAATAACACTATCTTCTATAGAACTTTGAAGCTTTAAAAGAATTTTCTAAATACAAATAATCAAAAATCCCAAAGTGTGATTTACACTTTGGGATTTTTGATTTCTTATTAATTATAATAATTACTAAATGCTATGAAATATTAGTTTCAGGACTTTCCACTTCAACATTTACTTTTTCATCTATATTACTTTCTAATGGATTCGGTACTGGTGGTGTTTCATTTTCATCTTCAAAACCAGTAAACCCTGATTCTTCGAATGGACGTGGACCTATTAATCGTACCAAATCATCTTTATATAGGACCTCTTTCTTCAATAGTTCCTCAGCAATAATCTCCACTTCTTTCCTTTTTTCTGTAAGTAAGTCTATCGCTCTTTTAAATGCCTGATCGGCAAGCTTTTTCACTTCTTGATCAATAATCTTACCTGTTTCTTCGCTATAAGGTTTATGAAATCCATTGTCATTTTGAGGCTCATAGAATGAGATATTACCAATCTGTTCATTCATACCATAAACACTAACCATTGCATAAGCTGTACGCGTTACTTGCTGCAAATCGCTCAAAGCACCAGTGGAAATCTTATTAAAGAAAATGGATTCACTAGCTCTTCCGCCAAGTGACATGGTCATATCATCCAATAATTCTTCTGTCAAAGTAAGATACTTTTCTTTAGGAAGATACTGTGCAAAACCTAATGCTGCTGTACCTCTAGGAACAATAGTAACTTTTACTAAAGGATGAGCATGTTCTAAATACCAACCTGCAACAGCATGACCTGCTTCATGATAAGCAATAACTTTTTTCTCATCTGGAGATATAATTTTGCTTCTTTTCTCAAGTCCACCAATAATACGGTCAATAGCATCATTAAAATCTTGCATATCGACTTCGGTCTTTCCATTTCTGGCAGCAATCAAAGCAGCTTCATTACAAACATTCGCAATATCAGCACCAGCAAATCCTGGAGTTTGTTCTGCTAATTTATTTATATTTAAATCTTTAGATTTCTTAATCCTAGCCAAGTGAACATTGAATATCATCTTTCTCCCTTTTGCATCAGGTAAATCTATAGATATTTGTCGATCAAAACGACCAGGACGCAATAAAGCAGTATCTAAAACATCTGGTCTATTGGTAGCAGCCAGCATAATAATACCACTGTCACCACTAAATCCATCCATTTCAACCAACATCTGGTTTAATGTATTTTCACGCTCATCATTACTCATTACCGCATTCTTACCTCTTGCACGCCCTATTGCATCAATCTCATCAATAAATACGATACAAGGTGCTTTTTCTCTTGCTTGTTTAAACAAGTCTCTAACACGGCTAGCACCCACTCCAACAAACATTTCAACAAAGTCAGAACCAGACATTGAGAAAAAAGGCACTTGTGCTTCTCCAGCAACAGCTTTTGCCAATAATGTTTTTCCAGTTCCTGGAGGACCTACTAATAATGCCCCTTTCGGAATTTTACCTCCCAAAGCAGTATATTTTTTAGGGTTTTTCAGGAAGTCGACAATTTCCATAATTTCGACTTTCGCTTCATCCAATCCTGCAACATCATCAAAAGTTACAGAGACCATAGAGCCTTTTTCAAACAACTGAGCTTTTGACTTCCCAATACTGAAAATGCCTCCACCGGCTCCTCCACCTCCACCAGATCCCATCTTACGGAATAACAACATCCATAATCCTACCAACACAACGGCTGGTAAAATTAATTGAGCTAAAAAGCCCCACGGATTTGATCTTTCTTCATTATAAATTGGAACATCAGCCTTACCTTCTTCTTTTAATTGTTCAGCAACTTTGGTGAAATTATCATTGAAAACTTCAAACTTACCTATATTAAAGGTATAGTCATATTTAGGTTCTTTATCTGGGAAAAAACTGTATGGATTTTTGTTTTCAGTTTCCTTAGGTTTTTCTTCTTTCTTTAGAAAGACTTCTGCTTGAGAATTATTGATAATAACTACTTTACTAACTTTATCCTCTAGCACATCTTTCTTAAAATCTAAAAAAGACATTTCTTTTTGCTTTTCATTGCTTCCGCCTATTCCACCACCAAAAATATTCATGCCTAATAGTACAGCAATAATAACAGCATAAATCCAAAAGAAACTCGATTTTGGCTTTTTACCAGGCTTATTATTCATGCCATTTGGCGCATTCGGACGATTTTTATTTTCCATTCTTAAAATTCTGATTATTTATTTTATTATTTATTTTCTCTTGTCGTCCCCTCCATATTCTTGTAAAGGGGCATCCATCCACAAACTTTCCAAATCATAAAACTTCCTTTCACTAGTAAGGAACACATGAACCACAACATTTACATAATCGATTAAAGTCCAATAATCGCCTAATTCTTTATGATAGGGTTTCTCCTTACCATGTTTATATACCTCATCTTCTACATGACTTGCAATAGTTCGTAACTCGATAGGAGTTTGGGTATCACAAACAATAAAAAAATCAGCTACACTTTCATCTATTTTTCGAAGATCAAGTGAAATTACTTTTTGACCGTTTTTTTCCTTAATGGCATTAATAATAGTATTGATTATTTTACTATTCTTACTTAAATGCGGATGTTTCTTTGTTACTGTTTTAGTAACGTTCTTCTCTAAATTCTCCAAGTATTTATAAAAATATTAATTTTTGAAATAATTATTTTCTAATATTGCGTTCAAAATTAAGAAATCTTTTGTCAAAACTAGCTGTTAATTATAATCAAAAATGGTTAATTCAATTACACACTATTGATAGTACCAATAACTATGCCATAAAATTGATCGAAGACGGCTTGGCACATCATGGAGATGTAGTATGGTCTCTAGAGCAGACCAAAGGGAAAGGCCAAAGAGGTAAAGAGTGGATTACTAAGCCCAATGAGAACATAATGATAAGCCTTATCTTAAAAGGAGAAGGGCTTGAAAACTACAATCCTATACAAATAAATATTATTATTGCACAAACAGTTTGTATTTATTTTAAACACATAATTCCAAAAGCTAAAATTACCATAAAGTGGCCAAATGATATATATATCAATGACAAAAAGACAGCAGGTATTTTAATTGAAAACGTTTTCAGGGGTAACAAATGGACTTCTGCCATTATAGGCTTAGGAATCAATGTGAATCAAACTCAATTTCCAGATTTCTTACCGAATGCTGGTTCTTTAGCATTATTTTCAAATAAGCAATTCGATCTCTTTCCAATCATTTCCGATTTAAGAGCAGGAATTTTAAATGCTTTTAACCAGTTTTCAAATGAAAATTTTGAAAACATCCTCAATAATTATAATAACAATCTATATGGAAAAAATGAATACCGCACTTTCATAAATTTAAAAACAAAACAACATTTTGAAGGAAAAGTAATAGAAGTGGATAGGAATGGCTTTATTATAATTGAAACCGAAGATGGGAAAACTAAATTTACAAACGGAAGCCTACAATGGCTCTTTTAGTTTTCAATATCTAATTATCATTTTTTTAAAAAATTGTTTTATTAATTTTGGTATCTTTGTACATTATGAATTTAAAGGCACTTAAATATAGCTTTCTATTATTTCTTACAGTTTTAATCTCTGGCTGTGGTTTTTATTCTTTTACTGGTGCTAGCATACAAGGAAAAAGTTTTTTAATACATAATTTAGAAAACACATCTTCCAATATTTTACCTTCACTCAGTGCAACCTTAACATCAAAAATAAGAAATAGAATTTTAACTCAAACAGGTCTAACACCAGTTCAGAATCAAGGAGATTACGAATTAAGTGGTATTATTACTCAATACAATGTAAGTGTTTCAGGATTAGGAGATGCCAATACAGCACAAGCCTCTCAGAACAGATTGACGATTGCGATACAGGTAGACTTTAAAAGTAGATTAAACGAAAAAAGTAATTTCAAACAGACTTTTAGTAAATTTGCTGACTTTCCAGCCAATGAACAACTATCAAATGTAGAAAATAAACTGATTGAGAAAATTGGTAACGAATTGGCCGATGAAATATTCAATAAAGCTTTTGTAAACTGGTAAAATAATAAAATTGATTACAGGAAGTCAAATACATAAATACTTGCAACAACCCAATAAGATTAGAGCAATAACCTTAGAGAGTTTGGTGCAATTACAAGAAAACTATCCATATTTTCCTATTGCTGCGATGATGCTCCAATATTTTAAAAATGGAAACAGTAGAGATATTAGCTTACATGAATATTACAATTATAATCCAATCGTTTTTTACTATTGGAAAGAGGATGAAAACTGGCCTTCCACAGAACAAGCCTTAAAAGAAAAGAAACCTTTAAATCTTCATCCTGAAAATTGGGATGCTGCCACAGAAAGCTTATTGGAACATGAACAAAATCATTCTCAAAAGGACTATTTTTCTGATGTCTCTTTCAACTTAGATTATGGAGAAAAAGATTCAACTGAAACAACAGAAGATCAGTCTTTATTAGTGGTAATGAGTTTTTCAGAATGGCTAAATTTTCTACAAAAGAAATCACAAAAAGAAAGAGAAGAAGAAGAAGAAAAAAGAGCTTTGAAAAATTTATGGCAAAAACAAAAAATGGCAGAAGCTATTGAAGAAGAAAATAATGAAATCCCTCCTGAAGTTTTTGAGATGGCGGTAAATTCAATTTCAAGGGAAGACAGTATAATTAGTGAATCAATGGCTATTGTATATGAAAAACAAGGAAAAGTAAAAGAAGCTATTGATATTTATAAAAAATTAATTTTGAATAATCCAAATAAAAGTACTTACTTTGCGGACAAAATAGAAAATTTACAAAAAGAAATAGAATAAAATGACAACTTTATTAATTGTTTTAATCCTTATTGCCTGTATCATTATTGGTTTTTTAATCCTAGTTCAAAAGCCCAAAGGTGGTGGACTTTCTGGAGCTTTTGGTAGTGCAAGTTCTCAAGTTATGGGTGTACAACGTTCTGGTGATGTAATGGAAAAAGGAACTTGGTACACTATCGCTATAATCGCTATTTTAACCATTTCGTCAACCTTTACTATTGGAGTAGGTGACAGAAAAAAAGCAATTGAGCAAAGTCAGAAACAAGAACAACAACAGCAACCTCAACAAGAGCAAAATCCAGCTCAATAAGAAATTTATTTTTTAAATAAAAAGAAACGACAAGTAATAATTTACTTGTCGTTTCTTTTTATTATTATGAGCTACTACATATTTAAATAATTCATTAGTTGTCTATATCTTTGTTCTGTATCATCTTGACTTGGTATATCACCATAAGCCTCTTTTACATCATATTCATATCGCTCATAAGCTGCCACTAAACGATCTAATTCAATTTTATTTGTTTTTAAAGTCACTTCTATCATACCAGTATTTACATTATTAAAAACCCTGCTGTTTAAAATAATCACATCTTCATTTTCTGCAATTTTTGCTATCTGACTCAATACAAAATCTCCTGCCTTCATTTGTAAAACAATGATGCCACCATACTCCTGCATCCCTTCATTTTCGCCAAGAAAATAGAATAAGGTTTCTCTTGATATACTACCAACATATTCCATCTTTTCATTGAGTACAGGCACTACCGCCAACTTAAATCTCAAAGCAGTGGAAACAGCATCAAAAGGGTGTGCAGACACTACACAACAAGGACGAAAAGTTTTTCCATGTGCGAAATCCTCTAATAATGCATTCGGATAATCCCAATCCATTAATTCGGTTTCTTTAAGAATAGTAATATACTCAAGCCCTTTTACTAAAGGGAGTTTATCAAAATGAGTTTCCGACATGATACGTAGTGCATCCTCAACGGTATCATTAATTTTCAAAACAGGTATAGTTGGTTCAATTAATTCTAATAATGACATAATTCAATGTATTAAAGCCACATTTAATCCTGGTATCAGGTAAAAAGCAACTATATTTTATTCTTTAAACAACTAAGGTAGAAATATTTTCAAAAAGAAAAAATATAATTAATAATAAGAGCTATTCAAATTGACATTTTGCTTTTCTGCAGCTTCTATTGGAGCATAATCGGAAAGCAATTCTCCTTTACCTTTACGCACACAAACATCATGTTCAAAGTGGACAGAAGGTTTGCCATCACGCGTAACGACAGTCCAACCATCATCCCAAAAATCAACATGACGAGTCCCTAGATTAATCATAGGTTCTACTGCCAAAACCATATTTTCTACCAAACGTTTACCACTACCTCTGCGACCATAATTTGGAATAGAAGGATCTTCATGCATTTGTTTTCCTAATCCATGACCCACAAGTTCCCGAACAACACCATAACCGTGTTTACCATGTGTATGCGCTTCAATTGCATAAGAAATATCACCTACTCTATTTCCAGTAATTGCCTGTTGTATTCCTAAATAAACCGATTCTTTGGTCACTCTCACCAAGTCCAATAGCTCCTGAGCCACCTCTCCCATAATAAAAGTATAGGCATGATCTCCATGAAATCCATTTTTGAATACACCACAATCCACAGAAACGATATCACCTTCTTTTAGTTCATAACTACTTGGAAAACCATGTACAACCTGTTCATTAACAGAAATACATAGAGAATATGGAAAGCCATGATACCCTTTAAATGAAGGATAACCTCCATTATCTTGAATAAATTCAAAGGCAAATTCATCTAGTTTTATCGTTTGAATACCTGGTTTGATTATTTTTGCAATTTCAGAAAGTGTTTTACTTACCATTAAGCAACTTTCTCTTTGAATCTCTACGTCTTCGTTAGATTTATATAATTTCATTTTAATTTTTTATGCGTCTAATAAAATTTCTCCAGTCATTTCCTCTGGGATCTCTAAGCCCATATAATGTAAAATACTTGGAGCTATATCTCCTAATTTTCCATTTTTAAGTGTTCCATAATAATCATTGGAAATAAAAAATAAAGGAACTGGATTTAATGAATGAGCAGTATTAGGAGAACCATCCATATTAATCAAGAAATCAGAATTACCATGATCAGCTGTTAGAAAAACAGCATATCCTTGTTTCAATGCCACAGGAATAATCTCACTCACGCATTGATCGACTGTTTCAGCTGCTTTCATAGCGGCACTCCAAACTCCAGTATGACCTACCATATCAGCATTTGCAAAATTGAGACAAACAAAATCAACTGCACCTTTTTCTAATTCTGGAATTATAGCATCCTTTAACAAAAATGCACTCATCTCAGGTTTTAAATCATAAGTCGGCACATCTTGTGGTGAAGCCATCATTATTCGTTCTTCACCTTCAAATAAAGCTTCTCTACCTCCTGAAAAGAAGAAAGTAACATGTGGATACTTCTCAGTTTCAGCTATTCTAATCTGCTTTTTACCAGCTTTAGCCAAAACCTCTCCAATAGTATTTTTTAAATTATCTTGATTAAAAAGAATAGCTACATTTTTAAAAGTTGCATCATATTGGGTTGCCGTTATCATGTCTATATTCAGTGGATGCATATTGTATTCATGATAAGCTTCCTGAGACAAAACTGTAACAATTTCCCTACATCTATCTGTTCTAAAATTGACACAAATTACCACATCTCCATCTATAATTTTTGCTAATGGGTTACCGTTTTCGTCTGCCTTCAACATGGGTAATAAGAATTCGTCAGTAAGCCCCAAATCATAAGATTCTTGGATTCCTGATTGGAAATCAGAAACAATCACTCCTTGCCCATTTACTAATAAATGATAAGCTTTGCTCACTCTTTCCCATCGCTTATCTCTATCCATCGCATAGAAACGTCCAATAACTGTAGCTAATGCACCTCTAGAACCTTGAAGATGTTGCTCCAACTCCTTAATAAAACCTTTTCCACTTTTGGGATCTGTATCTCTACCGTCTGTAAAGGCATGAACAAAATAATCCTCAACTCCTGCTTGCTCCGCATAATCACATAAAGCTTTAAAATGGTTAATATGTGCATGCACTCCCCCATTACTTACCAAACCTAAAAAATGAAGCTTTGACCCCCTTTCTTTCACCTTATTAAAAGCATCGATTAGTACAGGATTTCTTTGTAGGCTACCCTCTTTTACGGCTATATTTACTCTTTGTAGTTCTTGATACACTATTCTACCGGCTCCAAGGTTAAGATGTCCGACCTCCGAATTACCCATCTGTCCGTCGGGTAAACCCACCAGTTCGCCACAAGTAACCAAATCACTATTAGGATATTTTAGGTAAAGACTGTCAACAAAAGGTGTATTGGCAGCTAGGATAGCATCAGCATAAGGAATCTGTCCTTTTCCCCAACCATCCATTATGATTAACATTGCTTTCTTGTTCATAAGTAGCAAAGGTAAAATTCATTTTGCTTATTTAGCAGTATTTCTGAAAACTTTAAAACTATATTAAAAAATAAAACATCCCAATTAATGGTATTTAATATTTACGATTAGGAGATAAGAAAGAATTTTTAAAATATCAGAATCAAAAAATAGCATCTAAATAGAAAAAGAAAAAGGATAGACTATCAGTTCTATCCCATTAAATTAAATACCTTAAGAAAGCCTAATCTTCAAAAAAAGCTCTAATGTTTTCTTCTGAAGTAACTCCTAAAATCTCTTTAGACTTCTCTCCATTTACATATTTTACTACTAAAGGAATTCCTGTGATCCCAAGTTGTTGTGACAAAGCCTGAGACTTATCAATATCAATTTTTTGCAATTTCACTTTACCCTCATAATCTTGATGTACTTTTTCTAAAATAGGCCCTAAGATCTTACAAGGTCCACACCAATCCGCCTTAAAGTCTACAACAACAATTTCATTGCTTTTAAGTAATTCATCAAAAGCGTCTGGAGTGAAAGCTTCTGAATTTGTAACAGAAGGCGTAGTCGCAACATTTTCAGACGAGAGTTCATCATTTTCTGAATTATTACAAGCTGTCATTCCAAAAGAAAATGCAGCAATAAAACCTAATGATAAAAAATATTTCTTCATAATAATAATCAATTAATAATCTACGAAATTAGTCAATTTGTTGTTTAAAGTTTGTAAAATAAGGTTAATAAATTAAGTAATTATGAAATCCATAACAATATTTTCTTAACTTTACTCTCAGCATTAAAGTTTTAAAACATTATGTTAGTATCTATTAATCCATACACAGGTGTTAAAATTGCCCAATACAATGTATTAGAAAAAAAAGAAATTGGGCAGAAAATAGAAGTTGCTCATCAAGCCTTTCAAGAATGGAAATTTCTAAGTATAAATGAAAGAGCTGAATATTTACACCGATTATCCGAATATTTAGAAGCGAATAAACAAGAAATGGCACAGGTTGCAACCCATGAGATGGGCAAGCCTATTAGCCAGTCTATTGCCGAAATAGAGAAATGTGCCTTCACACTTCAACATTATGCCGAAAATGGGCATACTATGTTGAAGGAAGAGAAAATAAAAATGGAGCATGGAGATGCTTTTATTCATTATGAACCCTTAGGAGTAGTTCTTGCAATTATGCCTTGGAACTTCCCTTATTGGCAAGTGTTTAGAGCTATGGGTCCTATTTTAATTTCTGGTAATACCATGTTATTGAAACACGCTTCAAATGTTACTGGTTGTGGACAAGCGATTCAAAATGCAATGGATGCATGTGAATTTCCTAAGGGTGTATTTGAATTTTTAACTTTAAAGTCGAGCGCTATGGAGCCAATAATTAGTCATCCGTTCGTTCAAGCCATTACCTTCACTGGAAGTACTGATGCTGGAAGAAAGGTTGCTGCAATTGCCGCTGCTCATCTAAAAAAACAAGTATTGGAATTAGGAGGTAGCGATGCTTATATTATTTTAAAAGATGCCAACTTAGAAGCAGCAGCCGAAACTTGTGCAAAATCGAGATTAAATAATAGTGGCCAAAGCTGTATTGCTGCTAAGAGAATGATTGTTGATGAGTCAATTGCTCCACATTTTGAAAGACTTTTGATGGAAGCATTTGAGCAAAGACCTTTTGGAGATCCCTCCAGAATGGATACTGAGGTTGGTACAATGGCACGTGAAGATTTAAGAGCAGCTCTGCATCAACAAGTAGAAGAAAGTGTTGCACAAGGTGCCCAAATTCTTTGTGGAGGCTATATCCCTTCTGGAGAGGCGGTTTTTTACCCTCCAACTATTCTGACTAAGGTTGTAAAAGGTATGCCAGCTTATGAAGAAGAATTATTTGGTCCTGTAGCGGCAATAATTATTGCCAAGAATGAGGAAGATGCTTTGCATATCGCTAATGATTCTGAATATGGATTGGGTGGTGCTATTTTCACAAATAATCTAAAAAAGGGCAAAGAATTAGCTGCGAAACGAATTGATGCTGGATCTGTTTTTGTAAACGCCATGGTCCATTCAAATGCAAAACTGCCATTTGGGGGTATTAAGAATAGTGGCTATGGAAGAGAATTAGGGAGCTTTGCCATTAAAGAGTTTGTAAATATAAAAACCGTTTTAGTAAGTTCATAATCCCCTAATGATTATAGAATTTTAAATTGAATTAAAAAGAAAATAATCCTCTAAAAGAATTTAGTTTTTTTAACAGTCATTTTAGACAAAACCAGAGGTTGCAACTAATCTTATCCAATTTATAACAACTAAAATACTAATTTTGCAATGATTTTAATGGTTTTTAAATCTTAATTTAAGAACATTGTAAATGGCAAATAAAAAATAATGAAAAGAGTAGTTGTTGGTTTATCAGGAGGTGTGGATTCTAGCGTTGCTGCCTATCTTTTAAAAGAACAAGGTTATGAAGTAATTGGAATGTTTATGCGTAATTGGCATGACGAGTCGGTCACCTTATCAAATGAGTGTCCTTGGATTGATGACTCAAATGATGCCTTAGCAGTTGCTGAGTCATTAGGAATACCTTATTATGTAATAGATCTAAGCAAAGAATACAAAGAACGCATTGTGGATTATATGTTCGCTGAATATGAAAAAGGGCGCACTCCAAATCCAGATGTTCTATGCAATCGTGAAATAAAGTTTGATGTTTTTTTAAAGGCAGCATTAAATCTAGAGGCAGATTTTGTTGCTACTGGACACTATTGTCGAAAAACTACTGATGAAAGTGGAATTCATCATTTATTGGCTGGCAAAGACCCTAGTAAAGACCAGTCCTATTTCCTTTGTCAACTCAATCAAGAACAATTATCTAAAGCATTATTTCCAATAGGTGATTTATTAAAATCAGAAGTAAGAGCAATTGCTGAAAAAGTCGGATTGCCTACTTCAGCTAAGAAGGATTCTCAAGGACTTTGTTTTGTAGGAAAAATAAGTTTACCTACCTTTTTACAACAGAAATTACAACCTAAAAAAGGGGATATTATTGAAGTAGATGCTGATTTAGCACAACTAAAATCTTATCACGAGTTGGAAGTAAAAGAAGAAAATGTTGAGGCTTTGGCCCAAGCATTTCATTTTGAGAAGAAAGAAGGGAAAAAGGTAGCAGAACATCAAGGTGCTCAATATTATACTGTAGGTCAACGTAAGGGACTTCATATAGGTGGTCGCCCGCAACCTTCTTTTGTTTTAGAAATCGATACTGAAAATAATATTGTTTTTTCTGGTCAGACGGATGCTCATCCTGGATTGAATCGTTATGCATTAAAAATAGACGTTAATGAAATTCATTATATCAACCCAAATTTTAAATTAGAAATTGGTGAGACCTTAGAAGCTGATGTCAGAATCCGGTATAGACAAGCTTTACAGCAAGCTACTCTAATCAGAAAAGAAGATGGACTGTATGTTTTATTTGATAAAGTACAAAAAGGGATTACTCCAGGTCAGTTTGCAGCTTGGTATAAAAACGAAGAACTTTTAGGTTCGGGTGTAATTTCATAATTTATCAAATTACCGTATAGATTTTTTAATTTTTCGACAAAGTATTTTTCATCTAAAATAGTATCCTATTTATTTTTAGCGTATCACTAATCGCGATACGCTTTTATCATAATATTTACTTTTTTGCATTTTCAAAAATACTATCTACTTGTTTTAACCTTGATTTTTCAATGAAAATAAATTCAATTTTTAATTCATTAATTGTATCTTAGCTTTTGATTAAAAAAAAATAAAACAAGTAGATGAGAAAAGTAAGCATTTTAGGTTCAGGTCTAGTAGGATCATTATTGTCCATCTTATTAAAAAAGAGAGGTTATGAAGTAGATGTTTATGAACGACGACCTGATTTGCGTAAAAATGAAATAGGTGCAGGACGTTCTATTAATATGGCTATGAGTACCCGAGGCTGGAAAGCATTAGATTATGCAGATGCCCGTAGTTTAATAGAAGAAATTGCAATTCCAATGCCAGGTAGGTTTTTACATCAAGATGATGGTGGCTCTACCTTTCAACCTTATGGGAAAAATGGTGAAGCTATCTATTCTATAAGCAGGGGTGAACTCAATAAAAGGTTAATGACTGCTGCTGAAGAAGTAGGCGTAAAAATCCATTTTAGTCATACTTGTACCCATGTTGATATTCCTAAGAACACCATTTATCTTACAGATGAAAAAGGTACAGAAAAAATTATCGAATGTGATTTGCTTTTTGGAGCAGATGGTGCTTTTTCTGCCTTACGCACAGGACTTTCTCATATGGATCGAACCGATTTTACACAATTTTATATTGAAAGTGGTTATAAGGAATTACATATTCCTGCAGGCCCAAATAATTCTTGGCTAATAGAAAAAAACGCTTTGCATATATGGCCAAGACATAACTTTATGATGATTGCACTGCCTAATACAGACGGCAGTTTTACTTGTACTTTATTCTTTCCTTTTGAAGGCAATCCTTCTTTTGAATCATTAAAAACAAAGGAAGATATTTCTCAATTCTTCAAAGCGGAATTCCCGGACGCCGTTCCTATTATGCCCACTCTTTTGGAAGATTACGAACAAAATCCTACTTCCTCTTTGGTAACCACAAAAATTTACCCATGGGCATATAAGGATAAAAGTTGTTTGATTGGAGATGCTGCACATGCAATTGTCCCTTTTTATGGACAAGGTATGAACGCTGGATTTGAAGATTGTAGCGTTTTATGTGAATTAATGGACAAGCATGGTGAGGACTGGAATATAATTTTAAAAGAATTCCAAATTGCAAGAAAACCTAATGCAGATGCCGTTGCAAATTTAGCATTGAAGAATTTTATTGAAATGAGAGATTTAGTGGCTGATCCAGACTTTCTAGAACGTAAGAAAATAGAGAAAGATATTGGTAAAAGATATGCTGGCAGGTTCAATTCTGTTTATGAAATGGTAAGCTTTACACATACACCTTATTCTTTTGCTTGGGGAGCCACAGAAGCTCAAGATTGGTTATTGAAGCAGATAATGAACAAGGGCGATTATTTTGAAAACATTAAGAATGAACACTTTATCGAAGAACTAGAAAACATGGTTCTTCAATATGAAGAAAAAGTGAAAAATCTATAAACATCAAAAACCGAATAAACACAAAAAATAAGAATGAAACACGCATACATATTCCCAGGTCAGGGAGCGCAATTTCCAGGCATGGGGAAAGATCTCTATGAAAACAATGCTAAAGCAAAAGCACTATTTGATGAAGCTGATGAAACTTTAGGATTTAGTATTTCTAAAATCATGTTTGAAGGAACTGCAGAAGAATTAAAGCAAACAAAGGTAACCCAACCAGCAGTATTTCTACATTCTGTTATCAGTTTTCTATGTGCAGAAGATGCAAAGCCTGATATGGTTGCAGGTCACTCGTTAGGCGAGTTTTCTGCACTAGTTGCCAATGGTGTTTTAAATTTTAAAGATGCATTAGGCCTAGTTTATAAAAGAGCTTTAGCAATGCAAAAAGCGTGTGAACTTAATCCATCTACCATGGCTGCTGTACTTGGACTAGAAGATTCAAAAGTAGAAGAAGTGGTTGCCTCTATTAAAGAGGAAATAGTGGTAGCTGCAAACTATAACTGTCCTGGACAATTAGTAATCTCAGGGTCTAATAAAGGGATAGAACTGGCTTGTGAAGCAATGAAAGCTGCTGGAGCTAAAAGAGCATTAGTATTACCAGTTGGTGGCGCATTTCATTCCCCACTAATGATGCCTGCTCAAGAAGAGTTAAAAGCAGCAATTGAAGCTGTAACATTCAATGTAGCGCAATGTCCAATTTATCAAAATGTTGATGCAAAGCCCTATACTGATGCAACACAAATCAAACAAAACTTAATTAATCAGCTTACTGCTCCAGTTAGATGGACACAATCAGTTCAAAACATGATTGCTGACGAAGCGATACTATTTACTGAATGCGGACCTGGAAATGTTTTGCAAGGTTTGGTAAAGAAGATAAATCGAGAAGTACAAACCCAGGGTATCAATTTATAAAAAATAAACTATTGATCAATATAAAGAGCCATTCCTTATAAATGGCTCTCTTTTATTTTAATGTTGTTTATGATAATCTTTCTTGAGCCCTAAGCCAGCGTTCAGGCACTTCATTTTTAGTACTGGTGTCATAGTCTTTTTCAGAACATGGGATATATGCACCATCAGGCAATTGTAGCCACCAGCGATTTGTAACCTTACTTTGAATAAATTGGGCTTCATATTGAGTAAAAGGCACATGATAACTAAAAAATTGATCCTTTTGAGCAAGACTCACTTCAGATTGCCTTACTCGGTATCCATCTATAAAATACCAAAGCATTTGGGCTATTAGTTTTGCGCCATTTTCATGTACATCAAGTTCTGGATAATAGCCATAAATCCCAATAGAGTTTAAATCCTTGCTCATACCTGCATATCTCATCAATTGACATAACTCATCACCAAAAAGTCCATTAGGAGAAGATTGATGGTTAAAAGGGGCATCACAGCCTCTTACAACACTCATATCTACACTTAAAATATTGGTAGATCTCAAAACTGGCTCCATATCTTCAAGATCACCTCTAACTTTACCTAATCTATGGAAATCAAATCGAAGTTTATCCAATGCTTCTAACATACTCGGATGCGTAAAATAGCTTTGAAATCCGATATGATTATAATGTTTTACAAAATTAGGTTCTGCAGTTAATAATTCCATTAAAAAGCTTCTTGAGGGATTGACATCTTCTCCTTCTTCCAAATCAATTAAACTATCAATTACAGAAACCTCCACCAATTCCTGATTGTTTTTATACACCTCATATTGCTGCATAGTTAAGTCTTGACTTCCGCCTAATAATAGGACAATCTTTCCAGCATTTTTTATTTCTGACAATACAACTTTTAAGGCCGCTCTGGTATCGGCAAAAGTGGAACCTTGAATAATATTTCCTAAATCCGCAATAACAATATTAGGAAACCAGTTATACAATTCATAAAAGGCCTTTCGGATAGCATTTGGGGCATCAGAATAGACAGAATTATTAAAATCTTCGCCTCTCATTTCTCCACAGCCAAGCAATACAATGTCTGCTTCACTAAAATCTAAATAGCCACTCTGAGCTGCGTCAATCGTTTGTGCAAATTGAAAATTATCATATTTATATAACTCCAACAAATCTTTATAATGCTTTGGACTTAAAAACTCGGAAATATCTTGCATAATTTGTTTTATAATTAGGTCCCAAAGTTATAAAAAATGAATTGATTTATTGATTACTTAAAAAATTCTTATTTTTGCAATCGTATAAAAACATCAAAGGTATTAATATGGGAAGGATATTTGAAGTTCGTAAAGCTAAAATGTTTGCTCGATATGATCGCATGGCTAAACAATTTACTCGTTTTGGAAAAGAGATTGCCATTGCAGTAAAAGCAGGCGGCCCAGACCCCGAAACCAATGCAGCTTTAAGACGCTATATGCAAAATGCGAAAGCTATTAACATGCCTAAAGAGCGAATCGAAGGTGCTATAAAAAATGCTTTAGGTAAAGATACAAGTAATTTTGAGCAGGTTTTATATGAAGGATATGGACCTCATGGTATCGCAATATTAGTAGAAACAGCTACCGATAACACTACCAGAACAGTAGCAAATGTTCGTACTATTTTTAATAAAGGAGGTGGCAATATGGGCAATAGTGGTTCTGTAGGTTTTTTGTTTGATCATGTTGGTGTTTTCAAATTGAATAAAGAAGGTTTAAATCCAGAAGACTTGGAATTAGAACTAATCGATGCCGGCTTAGAAGAATTAGGAGAAGATAGTGAAGGGAACATCATTATTCATACCGCATACAACGACTTCGGGAATATGCAAAAAGCATTGGAAGACCGCAATATCGAACCTTCAAATGCAGAATTAGAATGGATTCCGTTAAATACAATTGAAGTAAGCGAAGACCAAAGTGATGATGTATTTAAATTAATTGAGAAAATAGAACAGGATGAGGATGTGCAGAGAGTATTTCATAATATGGCTTAATTAATTGATTAATTTAATCTTTTAAAAAGAATGTCCTTTTATTAATTTTGATTGAAAAGGACATTCTTTTTTTACCAAAATAATAGTTCAAAAGATGTATATTCATGAAACAAATATAAGAGTAAGATATGGTGAAACAGACCAAATGGGCTATTTATATTATGGCAATTATGCATTGTATTATGAAGTAGGCAGAGCGGAAGCAATGAGAGCATTAGGGTTTTCATACAGAGAACTGGAAGAAAGGGGCATCATAATGCCGGTTGTTAAACTAGAAACTGAATATTTCAGGCCTGCTTATTATGATGATTTAATTACTGTTAGGACAAGAATAGAATCAATTCCTGAAAATTCTGATGTTACTTTTATCTCTGAACTTTTTAACGAAAAAGGGAAACTGTTAAATAGAGGTAAAGTCACTCTTGTATTTTATGATAATAAGGCAAAGAAAAAGACACTAATTCCAATTGATCTAAAAAAACAATTACTACAATTCTTCAACCAAAAATAATTATAAATTTATTTAAGACTTATTAATACTGACCTTAGAAAATATTTAGTACGATTTTCAAATTCATAATTTAAAGGAAAGAGTCACTTTGTTTCAATATTAATCAGCCAACGAAAATGTCGGACATAGCTTTAAAGATTTTAAAACAATATTGGGGATATGAAGGTTTCCGGCAATTTCAATCTGAGATTATTCAATCCGTTTTACAAAGAAAAGATGTATTAGCAGTATTACCTACTGGTGCTGGAAAGTCTATTTGTTTTCAAATTCCTGCATTAGCTTTTGATGGATTAACTATTGTTGTCAGTCCATTGATAGCATTAATGGAAGATCAGGTTATACAGCTGAAACAAAGAAATGTACCTGCTTGTTTTTTACATTCTGGCATGGATCAATTGCAATATGAAGAGAACTTGTACCTCATCAGAGAAAAAGAAATAAAATTACTCTATATTTCTCCTGAGAGGCTACAGAATGATCATTTTCTAGAAACTATTCAACCATTGAAATTATCATTAATAGCAGTAGATGAAGCACATTGTATTTCAGAGTGGGGACATGACTTTCGTCCTTCATATCGTAAGATTCTAGAATTTAAGCAAAGGTTTACCAAGGTTCCAGTCATAGCCTTAACGGCATCCGCTACAACTTTAGTTCGAAAAGATATAATAGAACAATTAGACTTAAAGGATGCAAAAATCTTTGAGCAATCTATCATAAGAGACAATCTTAGTTATCATGTAATTTATGCTGAAAACAAAATCCCCTTACTAATAAAATACTTATCCAAAATCACACATGGAAGTACTATTATTTATTGTGGAAGCAGAAGAAGAACAATAGAATTGGCCAATGAACTAAACCAAAGACTTAACAAGCCAGCCTATTCTTATCATGCTGGTATGCATCGACAAGAGAAAAAATTTGCATACCAACAATGGAGCCAACAAGAAGGTTCAATAATATGTGCAACTAGTGCATTTGGCATGGGTATAGACAAAGCAGATGTGCGCTTGGTGGTTCATTTCGATTTACCTGTAAATATAGAGCAATATTATCAAGAAGTAGGAAGAGCAGGTCGAGATGGATTAGAAGCTAAAGGTGTATTATTTTATAATCATAAAGATTTACATCGGCTTTCTCAGCTTTCTGAAATTCAAAACCCTCCAATATCATTTATTAAAAGCATATATCCTCTTTTGATGGATCATTTAAATATTGGTTTTGAGGAAGGCAGAGAATGGACAAAGGCTTTTAATATTATCGACTTTTGCAAAATTTTTAAATTAGATTTACTGCCCACTATAAGCGCTATCAAGATTTTGGAGCAAGAGTCTTATTGGGTATGGAATGAAGATGCTAGAACAAAATATACCATTGTTTTTAATACTAATCGAACTCAAATAGAATTTATAGAGCAAAACTATCCTACGCTTTATGAGGTAATAGAAGTATTATTGAGGCACTATGGTAGTATTTACCATTTTGAAACCCCAATCCAGATTTTTGAAATGAGTAAGCTATTAAAAATAGACAAAACTATTTTTGAAGAAAGGTTATTTCAATTAGAAAGCATGGGAATCCTTCATTACCATCCTGCGATTATCGGAAGTCATATTTATTTTTTAGAAAACAGAGTAAAGCTTGATTTTTTCAGATTAGATGAAATCGGGATTTTAAAAAGAAAAGAAATATTCTCAAATAAAATTCAATCTTTTCTAAATTATATTGAAGAAAAAGGAAGGTGTAGAAATGCTTTATTAGCAACCTATTTTGATGATAAAATCCCAAAAGAGCATTGCGGAGCATGTGATTTCTGTATCGATAAAAATCTAAACCAAGAAGCTAATACTATAGAACAAAATATTATATTTATTATTAAAGAAAAAAAGAATATAAGCCTCGATGCATTGCTCAGCCATTTCCCAAATTTAGCGCCTAAGTATGTCATTACACAATTACAAAAACTTATCGACGAGCAAAAGCTTTTTATCACTGGCAACATATTGCATCTATAGTTTATTTTTTTATGCAAAATAAAAAGCTTAAATTTGCAAACATTTTCTTTTTTTTTATTTAAATTAAAATTTACATTATAACATGGCAAGTAACAAGATTGTTGAGTTATTAGGAGCTGATGCAGAGTCATTATTAAGACATGAATGTAAGACAATTGATAAGTCTTTATTACATACTCCATCTCCAACCCATATTGATGAGGTTTGGGCTTTATCTAACCGTAATCCACAAGTTTTAAGAAGTTTACAACAAATCTTAGGACATGGTCGTTTAGCTGAAACAGGATATGTTTCTATCCTTCCAGTTGACCAAGGAATTGAACACAGTGGTGGTGCTTCTTTTGCTCCCAATCCTATTTATTTTGATCCTGAAAATATCGTGAAACTTGCTATTGAGGGCGGTTGTAATGCTGTAGCATCAACTTTTGGTGTTTTAGGAGCTGTATCTCGTAAGTATGCTCATAAAATTCCTTTTATTGTAAAAATTAATCATAACGAATTTCTATCTTATCCTGATTCTTACGACCAAATCATGTTTGGTTCTATTAAAGAAGCATGGGAAATGGGTGCGGTTGCTGTTGGAGCAACTATTTATTTTGGTTCCTCAGAAAGTAACCGTCAAATTATTGAGGTTGCAAAAGCATTTGAATATGCACACTCTTTAGGTATGGCTACTGTATTGTGGTGCTACCTAAGAAACTCGGAATTTAAAGTGAATGGTATAGACTATCATGCTGCTGCTGACCTTACTGGACAAGCTAACCATTTAGGTGTTACAATTCAAGCGGATATTATCAAGCAAAAATTACCTACAAATAATGGCGGTTATAATGCCATAAAAGTTGGAAAGTCATCTAAATTGGTTTATGAAAAACTAACTACTGACCATCCAATTGATTTAGCACGCTATCAAGTTGCTAACTGCTATATGGGACGTGCAGGATTAATCAATTCAGGTGGAGAATCTAAAGGACAAACTGACCTTGCAGAAGCAGTTACTACAGCAGTAATTAACAAACGTGCAGGAGGTATGGGGTTAATTTCAGGACGTAAAGCATTCCAAAAAGACATGAAAGTTGGAGTAGAATTATTAAATGCTATTCAAGACGTTTACCTTGACAATGAAATAACTATTGCTTAATTGCAATTTCAAAATATAAAAAAACTCCAGCTCATAAAAGCTGGAGTTTTTGTTTTAAATCAAAATATATAAAATAAGTAAAGTTTTCAAAATATCTATATTTTGTTAAATGGATTCTTCCTCTTTAAATTGTTTTAAATACTCGATCCATTCGTCAATATTTCTTGCTTGCTCTACATTCAAATCACCTATCTTAGTTCGCGTCAAACTACTTAAATAAGCGCCAACTCCTAAAATTGCTCCGAAATCATTTGCGAGAGAGCGGATATATGTTCCCGTTCCACATTTAACTCTAAAGAAAACTTGGGGCAAGTCAATCTTTGTAATTTCAAATTCATGAATATGCACTGTTCTCGGTTCTAATTTTACTTCTATTCCAGCTCTTGCTAACTCATAAAGCCTCTTCCCTCCTTTTCTAATTGCCGAATGCGCAGGGGGCAGTTGTTGAATCAAACCAACAAAATTTTTAGTTGTCTCAATTATCTCTTCTTCACTAAGATGAGTTATTGCTTTATGCTGTTCTGGTTCTGATTCCAGATCATACGTTGGAGTAACAGCACCTAAGAAAAAGCTTCCAGTATATTCTTTATCTTGTTTTTGGAATTTTTCAATCTGTTTAGTCATGCTACCTGTACAACAAACTAATAGTCCAGTAGCCAAAGGATCTAAAGTTCCACAATGACCAATTTTAACTTGAGCTACTCTTTTAATTTTATTTATAGCATCAAAGGAGGTCCATCTAAATGGTTTGTCAATTAAAATCACTGAACCTTCTTTCATTTCTGAGGCTGTCGGGTTGAAATTCATTTTGCAAAGGTCTGATAAAAAATGAAAAAATAAGAATATAATAATATTTTTATGTTCCTATATGGTTATTTATTTGTACGTTTGCAAGCCTTTTAAACAACATTTTTAAACAATTTATTTATTATTGATAAATGAATAATACTTATAGTGGTCTTGTTGATCAAACATTTGACTTTCCACAAGAAGGATTTGAAGTAGAAAACAACTACTTGAAGTTTAATAATATTGATATTAAAAAGCTTATAGATAAGTATGGAACGCCTTTTAAACTAACGTTCTTACCCAAAATAGGCTCACAAATCAATAGTGCAAAAGAATACTTTAACAAGGCCATAAAAAAGCATCGTTATCCAGGTTCTTATAATTATTGCTATTGTACTAAAAGTGCTCATTACTCCTTTATAATGGAAGAAGTATTGAAACATGATATCCATATAGAGACTTCTTCAACATATGACATTGATATCATTAGAAATTTACACGCTAAGAAAAAGATCGATAAAGATAGATTTATTATTTGCAATGGCTATAAAACCAAGCAATATACTAAAGCAATTTCTAAACTTATTAACGATGGCTGGACGAATGTGATTCCAATTTTAGACAATAAGGAAGAAATTAATGATTATCGCAAATCTATCAGAACAAAAGATCCCGTAAAACTAGGAATCAGAATAGCTGCAGAAGAAGAACCTTCATTTGATTTTTATACTTCAAGACTAGGTATCCGAAAAGAGGCTGTCTTAGAATTTTATGTAGATCAGATAAAAGGTAATGATAAATTTGAACTAAAGATGCTGCACTTCTTTATGAACAAAGGGATAAAAGATGATATTT
This sequence comes from Edaphocola sp., assembly GCA_035497795.1. GTDB lineage: Bacteria > Bacteroidota > Bacteroidia > Chitinophagales > Chitinophagaceae > Edaphocola. Next base: position 44,388 of record DATJCU010000223.1, read on the forward strand.
ATTACTGGAGTTCATTAAGTAAAGTCATTCATATTTATTGTCAGTTGAAGAAAATATGTCCAGAATTAGATAGTATTAATATTGGCGGTGGTTTTCCTATAAAACATAGTCTTGGTTTTAATTATGACTATCAATACATGGCTAATGAAATTGTTTCTACTATCAAAAAAGTATGTAAAAAGCATAAGGTAGATATGCCGAATATCTTCACTGAATTTGGTTCTTTTACAGTAGGTGAAGCAGGTGCAGTAATTTACAGCGTACTCGGTGAGAAAATGCAAAATGACCGAGAAAGCTGGTATATGATAGACAGTTCATTTATCACTACCCTTCCAGACACTTGGGGTATAGGAGAGAAGTTCCTTATGCTCCCAATCAATCAATGGGAAAATGAATACCAAGAAGTACATTTGGGTGGACTCACATGTGATGGGCATGACTTTTATACATCAGAAGAGCATATTAATGCTGTTTTCCTTCCTAAACTCGATGATGATACCGTTGAAAACAAAGAACCTTTATACATTGGATTTTTCCATACAGGAGCTTATCAAGATCAGCTCGCTGGCTACGGTGGAATCAAACATTGTATGATTCCATCTCCTAAACACATCATTGTGGATATAGACAAAAACGGAAATTTAGTGGATTGGCTGTATGCTAAAGAACAAACACCACTCAGTATGTTGAAGATTTTGGGTTACGTTAAATAATCAATTAATTTCTTAAAAGCCCTAAAGTTTAGGGCTTTTAATATTTAATAAATTATGAAAATATTAATTGTAGGCGCATCTGGTTTAGTAGGTGGTAATTGCTTAAAACATTTTATCGAAGAAGGTCATCAGGTTATTGGAACACATATGTCCTATGCTACGAATCATACTGTATTTTTCAATACATTAAAACCAAATATTAAATCAAACTTTGATGTTAAGTCTTTTCAACCGGATGTAATAGTTCATTGTGGTGCATTAACCCATGTTGATTATTGTGAAGAACATATAAAGGAAAGCTATGAAAAGACTGTAAAGAGCACTAAGAACATCATTAAACTAGCCAAAGAATATAATTCGAAATTGGTATATCTTTCAACAGATTATGTGTTTGATGGCAAAAAAGGCCCCTACAGAGAAAATGCACCGACACATCCTATAAATATTTATGGCAAACATAAACTGATGGCTGAAAAAGCAGTTTTAAAAGAATTAACTAATAGTCTAGTCCTAAGAATAACGAATGTTTATGGAGAGGAAGAACGAGGAAAAAATTTTGTTTCAAGAATAATTAATCAATGTAAAGAAGGCAAACAACTCAATTTGAAATTACCTTTTGATCAATATGCATCTCCTACTCATGCCTGGGATATTGCAAGAGCTATGCTTTTATTATTAGAAGATCAACATTCTGGTATTTTTCATATTGGTGGTACCGATTACATGAATCGAGTAGATTTAGCACTTCGAATTCTAAAATATTTTCCTGAAACTCATTACGAATTAATTACCGCTGATACAGAAAGCTTAGGGCAAACAGCTCCAAGACCTTTAATGGGCGGTTTTATAAAAGCTAAATTCTCAAGTTTATATCCAAAATTCATTTTCAGTACAGTGGATGAATATGTACTGAGACAAAGTCTGGGATAATTAGAGTTTAATGTATACGAAGGAAACTAGCATTTAGATAGTTTAAAAGTTACAATACGATATAATATACATTTATGCAAAAAAATAGAATGTAAATTATAGTAGAATACAATAAAGCTAATATGCTTAAAAAAGCAACAATTCACCATCTAAGCAAATGAAGTATCAAAAACTTATTTCAAGGCAATTAAATTTTCAAAAGTTCTAAAAGTTTATTGTAAAATGAATCATGCCATAAAACGCTCATTTTCGGTAAAAGCATTTTATAATAATTTTAAATTACAATTTCAGATATTAATTACATAAATTAAATCGTTCTCCCATATTATTACCTGTAACGATTGTACTGCGATAAATATCACATCTAGCCGGACAATCAATTTGGTTATTTAAAATTTTTGCAGATGGAATATCTTCAACCTTTCCATCATCAGAATTTTTGAGACCTACCAAAATAATGTTAGTTGTAAAAGCATCTACAGAACTTTTTCCAAAAATCAATCTATATCCAACGATTGAATTTGGACTACTTTCATTTTTTATCTGTTCAGCCAAAGTTGCTAACTCTTTTAAAGCTGCTTCCGAAAGATCCATAAAATTCACAACTTCGTCAGACCTAACCGTGCTATTTGAACACAAGCGTGCGCTTTTCCGAAAATTAACAGATTGGGAATGTAAAGAAGTCAAATCCACACTACCTATCTGAGGACTGGGAGTAAAAACGCTATGATCATCTTTATGATGTTTGTTCTTTGCAACTAAGAAACAACTAAAGAGCGTAAAAGATAAAATAGAAATCAGGTTGTAAACTAATAGTTTCTTTTTCATAATAATAGATTTTATAATAGAAAGATTTAATCAAAATTAATATATATATTCTATATTTTAAAAAATAAATAAAAAGACATATCTATTTTGTAGATTTGTACTATAAATCTATATATAAATGCGAAAACTAATATATATATATTCAACTATTTTTATTATTCTGCTTACCTTATTCACTGCAAGCGGTCAAGATAAAAATAAAATCAAACTTTCAGAAGATATTAATAGCAAAAATGCTAATACAAAAATAACGGCTCTTTGCAATTATTCTGAATACCTATATTCCCATAGTGTTAATAATACCGAAGCAGATAGTTTCGCTTTTTTAGCTATCATTGAAAGTAAATTAAAAGATGAAAATTTATTACTAGCAAATGCTAGTATTTGCTATTCAAAAGTCAGTTTAAGTATTAACAAAGCACGTGTAATCGATAACTTAAACACTTCACTTTTATATGCAGAAAAGACCAATAATAAGGATTTGCTGTTTAAACTAAACATGGCATTTGCAGAATATTATTACAATGACTTAGATTTTAGAAAAAGTAAAGAATACCTTGAGGAAGCTTTTAAAAATATAGATAATTCTAAAGAAAAAGAAATTTTATATCTTATTGCTTATGCAAAATATGAATTTCAAATAAATGAAAAATTAAAAGCTTTTGAAAGTATTAATCAATCCATTTTTATATCAAAAGCAATAGAAGATGACTCTTTACTTTTTAGATCAAAATTAATACTCACCAATTTTTATCATATCATCGAAGATTATGATAAAATGAAAAATGAATTAGATGGTTTAAATGAATTGATTGAAGATAAAAACAATATTAGCATTAAAACAATTTTAGAATACAAAAGCGAATTAATAAGTTATTATTTAAACAAAGAAGACTTTGATGTCGCACTTAAAATTTTTGATGAGGCCATTATACAGTCTCAAAAAGAAGATTTAATTCGGATGAAGAATGATCTTTTTGTAAGTATGCGTTCGGGTTTGTTAGCAAACGACAAACGTAAAGAAATTGATTATTTATATAAGAAAAAATACCCTGAAGAATTAATAGAATTAAGAAGAAACCATCCTTCAACCTATTATAGAGTACAAGCCTTAATACAAGAGAACGCCGGAAATATTGACTCCGCTAAACAGTATATTAACTTAGCAGAAAACCTAACTTTAGAATCTCAAAACAAAAGTTATATTGCTGTTTTTTATAAAAGAAAAGGTCAATTCTTTTTAAGGCAAAATGAATTAAATCCCGCCATAGATGCATTTAAAAATTATTATAACTTTTCTATGCAGACCTCATTCTATCCATATATAATTGACGCATCAGGTATATTGGACTCTATATATGCTTTAAAAGGAAATTTCGAAGAAGCTTATAAGTATGCAAGTTTAAAAATTCTATATTCGGATAGCAATGCTGTTGAAGTACAAAAGGATAAACTAATGAAAATAGAATTAAATCAAATAAATAAAATAAACCAACTTGAAAAAGAAAAGGAGGAATTAGTTTTAAACAAAAAAATAAATTTCCAAATAATCATAATCATTACTGCTTTTATTGCATTAATTATATTTACAATTTTAATAAGTAAATATAAAGTTCCAGAAAACTTGTTGAAATTCTTTAGCTATATTTCATTCATACTCTTTTTTGAACTCATCATTTACTTTGCTGATAATTTCATTCATCATACACTTGCTAATGGTCAACCATTAATTATCCTTGCTATTAAAATTGTATTTATAGGTATAATAATGCCGATACATCATGGAATTGAACATAGATTTTTTAAATATTTAAGTCGAAAAAGGAAAATAAAAATAAATCAAAAAACGTTTTTTGAGACATTAAAAGCAAATTTCGCATCATTAAAAAAATGGATGAGTACATCTGAGGATAACAAAAAAGAAGAAATAAATTAATTAAATTTTTAAAAATCGTTATTCATTTCTTCTATTGAATAAGGAGATGAAATTACTTTTATTCTGAAGAGGATAAAAACATTTATATAAAAACTGATGGCTACAGATAACTATCTAGATTTAATTTTATAAAAAAAACATAAGCTAAACATCGTTCTTTTGCTTTTTAGCGTTTTTAAAGGTTACCTTTTCATAATTTTGGTATTAATAACTAACAAGAGCATAAAACACATTAACAAATAGAATAGATTTTTTTCTATTTATTGTAGATTAAGTTTTTGTATATTTGCTTAAAATACTAATTATAAAAAATAAAACAAAAAAGTAAAAAATGAAAAAGACTATTTTAATACTTACTGCTGCAGCTGCAACCTTATACTTCAGTGCTTGTAAAAACAGTGATGATAATCAAGATGTTATTGAGACTCCAGTATATACTCAAGAACAATTAGATTCTATTAATGCTGCAAAAGAAGATTCTATTAATGCTGCAAATGCAATGATGAATGATTCTCTTTTAAACAAAATGGCACAAGATTCTATTGCTGCTGCTGAAGCTGCTAAAACAGCTGCTGCTACAGGTAAAGTTCCAGTTAGTAAGCCTAAAACAAAGCCTAACACTAATCAATCTAATACTAATACACCAGTAGTTAAGCCTAAACAAGAGGTAAGAACTCAAGAACAAATTAATGCTGATAAAAAAGCAGCAAAATTTGGTGACAAAAATGCACAAGATCGTTTGAATCAAGATGCAGATGATAAGAAATCATCTAAATTTGGTAATAAGGATGCAAAAGATAAAGTTCAACAAACTAGTGATGATAAAAAATCATCTAAGTTTAATAAATAATCTTTAGAGATTATTAGATCAAAAAAGCTGCTTCATTTCTGAAGCAGCTTTTTTATTGTTAAGCTCGATTTCTTTTTTTCCAGTATTCTAGAAGTGATTTTCTATGAAGTATTGAGGCATTACAAATCTATGAAAATCTTAAATTTGGTGTAATTAAGTTACGTTCTAATGAATTCAATAAAATAAAAAGTCTACAAGAATCGAAATAGCTTCACTTCCTAAAAAGATGTGCCGAGATTTAGCAAAAAAATAAGGTTACTGAAAAATCAGTAACCTTATTTTTTTAATATTTAATTCTAATTATTGCTTATTCCAAGTTCCAGTGTAATTTAAAATTGAATTACTAGAAACTTCTGTAATACCATAATTTAAAGTCAATTTCTTAGCAGAAATATCATAAGATCCGCTTCCTTTAACTGAATATTCAGGGTGTGGAAGTTGTTCAGGGATTGTGAAAGAAATCACATTACCACTTTTTGTAACATTTGCAGTTACGATTTCTGTATTTTCATAGAAATCTCCAAATTTTGAAATATTAACTACAGTAACACTAGCACCATTAGAAATATTTGGATTATAAGTCACTATATCGGTAGCATCTGCGTCATTTTTATCAGTAGCATTATATGTTCCTAACATTTCAGCTCTGATTTCTTTATCACAGTTATTACCTTCCATACCTACTGGGCACTCATCTTTGCCACAAGACATAAAAGTTACTGATCCAAAAGTTAATAGTGCCAACATAGCGGCAGACGAAATTAAACGTACTTTTTTCATGTTTTTAATTTTTATTTATTTTGTTTAAAGTTTTTAAAGTTTAATAGTGATTTGACTCACAATCAAAGCAAAGATAATTATTTTAATATACTTTTTATGATTTTTTCCACTATTAACAATTTTTTTATTAAAATATCAAAGTACCAAAACTATTGTAACATAATTATCTTGCCTTAATTAAGGCAATAAAATCATTTGCTTTTAAAGCTGCACCACCTATTAATCCGCCATCTACATCTGGCTGTGCAAAAAGTCCTTCAGCATTCGAGGGCTTAGCGCTTCCACCATATAAGATAGACATATTTTCAGCTATGTTTTCACCATATTTTACTGACACCAAACTACGAATAAAAGCATGCATATCTTGTGCTTGTTGATCGCTAGCAGTAAGGCCACTTCCAATTGCCCAGATAGGCTCATATGCAATTACTATGTTCTTCATCTGATCAGGAGACAAATGGAAAATACTTTTTTCAATTTGTTCTTTAATGTATTGATTTTGAGTATTTGCTTCTCTTATTTCTAGAGGTTCTCCACAGCAAAACAACACTTTCATACCTTCTCCTAAAACTGCATCTACCTTTTGGGCTATTAAAGCATCTGTTTCCCCAAAATATGCTCTACGTTCTGAATGTCCTAAAATAACATAATCCACACCAACACTTTTCAACATTTTTGCAGACACCTCTCCTGTAAATGCACCCGAAGCTTCTTGATGACAATTTTGAGCAGCCAAAAACACGCCTTCCTTACCTTTAATTTGTTGTGCTGTTTGATCTAAAGATATAAAAGGAGGTGCTATAATTACCTCTTGATCGGCTCTAAGATTCAAATCCTCAGCAAAAATGTTTTCAACTAACTCTTTTCCGTCCTGAAGAGTTGTATTCATTTTCCAATTTCCAGCAACAATCTTTTTTCTACTCATTATTTTAATTATTTATTGATTTATAATTTTTAAACAAATATTTATATCTGATTAATTAATGTATAATACTAATAGTTTTCATGCTCACTAAAATAATACTCATTGCAATTTTTAGTTTGCAATTCTTAACCTATAATTTCGATATCCAGAAAAGACATCAATACAATTTGTAATTTTACTTATAGTTCTGCTCACTTCTTTGATAAATATTTTTGAATAATTCTTTTTCAGCCTCAGATAAGGAAAGATTTCTTCTTTGCATCATTCGTTCAGCAGTATCTAAAGCTTTATCAAAACGATACAAAGTAAGCTCATTTTTACCACCCCAGCTAAAAGAAGGAATATATTTATCAGGAAAATCACCTCCAAAAATATTACAACTCACTCCCACAACAGTTCCTGTGTTAAACATGGTATTAATGCCACACTTCGAATGGTCGCCCATCAGTAGTCCACAGAATTGCAAACCAGTTTTAATCATTCCATTTTCATGTTCACTCCAAATACTTACTTCATCATAATTATTTTTTAAATTACTGCAGTTAGTATCTGCACCTAAATTACACCAAGAGCCTATAACGGCATTACCAATAAAGCCATCGTGACCTTTATTCGCATGATCAAAGAAAACGGCATTCCCCAATTCTCCACCTACTTTAGAGCCATCACCTATGGTCGTCGCACCATAAATCTTTGCACCCATTTTTACAGCAGCATGTTTTCCTAAATAGAAAGGACCTCTTATCATAGCACCTTCCATTACTTCAGCATCTTCATCAATATATACTGGACCAGTTTCGACATTAATTACTGCATCATATAATTTAGCTCCAGATGCTATAAATAGGTTTTCTGGCTTACCGATGACTCTTACACCTTCAGGAATAGCTTGAGAATTTACATTATGGGTGAGAAAGGTAAAATCAGAACGAAGCGCATAATCATTTAGAATAAAGATATCCCAAACATGTTGCAATTGGATAATTTGTTCGGAAAACAAAACGGGTTCAAAATCTTTAAGACTATCTTCATTAATTTGTCTGGTATCCAAATGTTGCTCTGTTCTTAATGCAATTAAGTTGTTGCCTTGAACTAAAGCCTGATTAGGTTTCAAATTACTAACAACAATTGCGAGCGATACGGTGGTAAAAATCTGTGCATTAACATACAAATTATCAGGTCCATATTCAGCTGGAAAAACTTCAGCTAATTCTTGTCGGCAAATGGTCCCAGAACTTTCTTTTGCTAAATACCTCTTCCACCGTTGACGCATAGTCATTATACCGCAGCGAATGTCTGCAACTGGTCTAGTATGTGTGAAAGGGAGTAATTGCCGTTCAACTGAAGTGTCAAATAAGTTTAAGTTCATATGTTCTTAATCAAATGTTCTATTTAAAAAATGTATAAATTTATGTATATAATTAAAATGCTCAAGACTCTCAGATTTAATTATTTCTGAACTAAGTTCGTTATTACTTAAAGGCTTTAAAACTGTAAAACTTTTAAATTTCAAATATTCTACTGCTGGGTTATCTACTTCATAACCTTTTGGCGGTCTTTTTAACTTTTCACCATCAAAATGAAAATATTTTTTAAACATCTTTTCTCCAATTATTTCTTGAAACTCGTCCCAATTATAATCAATTTCTTGTCTAATTTTTTTTAGTACTTCCTTATCTGGCATCCAAATACCACCACCTAAAAAGGAATTATTATCAGCTAAGTGAATATAATAACCCGCTTTAGGACTTTTTTTACCAAAGGGATTCAGATTAACTCCAAAATTGGTTTTATAGGGACTTTTATCTTTGGAGAAACGGACATCTCTATTTATCCTAAATAAACAATCCTTTGGTTGAATCAAAGAAAAAGCAGGATCATTTTCTGCAAATCCAGCCAAAATCTCAGCGGTAAAGTCTGTCACAATTCTTTTTGCTTCTTCATAATAGGCTCTGTGCTCATCCATCCAAGGCTTATTATTATTTAAAGAAAGCTCCTTTAAAAAATCAATGGCTACATTTAGGTTCATAATCTATTTTGACAATTTGTAAAATTACGGAAATTATCAGAAACAGTTCATAGGTATCAATAAAACTAAAAAAAAATTTGGAATGCTACATTTGGAAGTTTTATTATTTTGCTTAATCAAAAATTATGTAATTTTGAGTTTCAGTTGATATGGGTAAAAAACATTCTTTAGACAATAGTTTAGTAGCTGAAGACTTCTTTGAAGATTACTTACTAATAGGTGTTCAGGCATCTGTTCCTACTACTATTTTTTGTACTGAAATCAAAAGTAAATTAGGGTTTAATTTTAAAAGAGAAAATTGTAATGATGCTAAAATAACCTTTATCGTGGATAAAAAATCAGGTTTAGGAATTCCTGGCACGCTATTCCAAAACATACCGACAGAAGAACAAGTTTGTTTTGGGTTTTATCGATATATGATTCCATTCTCAATGTCTCCTATTCTTTTATATGAGAATAAACAAAAAGAATATGCTTTGATAAAAGAGGAAAAAGAAATGGACTTTATTTTTTTAATACCAGACGAGAATTTAGAATGGCAACAAAAGCCTTTCATTTATTGGCTTTCTCAATTATCGTCGGTTCAAAATTGCAGCTACTTAGATATTGAAACACTTGGTGATAGTAAAATGAATTTAATTCTTTAATTTTTCTGTAATATAAGATTATCAATCAATCTAATATCTCCGATAAAAGTTGCAATAAGTGCTATCATTTTTCTGTTGGAGTCATAATCGTCTAACAGCGTTAAAGTCTCAGCATCAGCTAAAACAATATAATCAGGTTTAAGACCTTTGCGTTCTAAAATATCAAAACATTCCTTCTGAACTATTTCAAATGATTTGACATTCTGCTGTGCTTCTATCGAAATGAGACATTTATAAATTAAAGGTACTATTGCTCTTTGAAATTCAGTTAGTCTTCTATTTCTAGAACTCATTGCAAGTCCATCTGTTTCTCTTTGAATAGGTAATACTTCAACTTTAGTCAAACTGTTTTTTATTTCAATCAGTTTTTTCAAAACCATACACTGCTGAAAATCTTTTTGTCCTAAGAATAGTACATCTGGAAGCACCGCATCTAATAATCGATTGACTACTTGCATAACACCTTGAAAATGACCTAGTCTTGTTGAACCTTCTAAAACGGTCTCTATATACCCAATATCATAATGCTCTAAGGTTTGTGTTCCATCGGAATAAATTTCATCAATAGCAGGCAGGTATAATGCGTCGCATGATGCATCAATCAACATCTCGATATCAGATTCTACAGTTATTGGATATTTTTCAAAATCTTTAGGGTCATTAAACTGAGTAGGATTAACAAAAATACTACAAACTACTATGTCACAATGATTTTTCGCTTGTTCAATTAGACTAATATGCCCTTGATGCAATGCACCCATTGTAGGCACAAAGCCAATACTACTTAGTTTCCTTTCTGAAATAAGCCATTGATTCAGTAATTCCTTTTTATTAAATATTTTCATTATTAGCTTTTCAGTTTAATTATTTCATTTAATACAATGTTAAACCCTTAGATTTACAGACGGATATTAGGACATTACAAAAAAACATGATATAAAATTCACATAAATTTCGTATCTTTGCACAATGTTTTATATATTTCGCCACTGCCCACCTTATATAAAGGGCTAAATTAGGGAAATTAAAAACAAAAGTTTAAAAAAATTTTATAGACAATTCTATAAATTTTCACCAAAGGTATTTTTTTTAAATGTTGTTTGAATATGAATAAGAAAAGAGTGTTGATTATCACTAGTGAGTTGGCTCCTTATTTGGAATCATCAGAGTTTGCAGAATTACTTAATAAGCTTTCTGTAAAGACCTTTGATTCTGGAATGGAGATTAGAGTAATTATGCCAAGATTTGGTACTATTAATGAAAGACGTCATCGTCTTCATGAAGTGGTTCGACTTTCAGGCATAAATGTAGTTGTAGATAAAGAAGATCATCCTTTGCTTATCAAAGTAGCCTCTTTACCTAATGCCCGCTTGCAGGTATACTTCATGGACAATGAAGATTTCTTTAAAAGGAAGTTTGTTTACAGAGATGCAGAAGAGCAGTTTTATCAAGATAACACTGAACGTATGATATTCTTTGCTAAAAGTGGATTAGAAATTGTTAAGAAATTTGGCTGGCCTCCTGATGTAATTCATTGTCATGGATGGATGACAAGTTTAATACCAATGTTCTTAAAAACTGCTTACAAAAAAGAGCCTGTTTTTTCTCAAGCAAAAACTATCTTTACAGCCCAACCGAAACAATTTGAAGAGAAACTATCTGAAGATATGTTTAAAATGATTCTTAATAGTGTTCCAATAAAGGATAAAGATTTAGAGCCTTACAAGAACGACAATGAAGGATTAATGTATGGTGCATGTAAATATGCTGATGTTGTAATTCATGGAAAAGACGAATTAAATGGCGAGATCCTTAACGGATTTAAAAAAGACAAATCTCAAAAATTTGTTCCTTACAATGAAGAATGGAATGAAGATATCAGTAGTTTGTTTGAAGTGTATCAAACATTAACAGTTGATTAAATAAAAAAAGATTTATTTTCGCAAAATAAAATATTTTAATAACTTGATCTCATTAAATTCAAAAAATAATATAAAAGCCTTTGCTTTCTGCCTAGGCTTTTTTTCTTTGACTTCTTGCAAAGAACATTCAATTATTAAAGGTGGAATAATTCCTGATGTAGATAATATTCACACCTTTGAAAAAGGAAATGCTGATTTTGATATATCATTTGCTAACAGCATTTCTGATACGATTACTACAAGTAATTTTAGTTTTAGTGGAACAAACGTTATTGCAGTTGGTGCATTTACGGATCCATTTTTTGGTAAAACCAAATCAGTAGCCCATTTTCAAATAACTCCGTATAGTTCTCAATTCAGGTTTCCTGAAGGTTCCATTATTGATTCTGCTGTATTAGTTTTACCATTTACCAATGGTACTGCATCCGGAAGAATCTATGGTGATACCAATTCAGTAAATACTTGGAATGTTTATAAATCAGGAGAACGATTAGAGAAATCTAAAACTTATTATAATAATCACACAACTGCTTTAGGCACTTTAATTGGATCTGCTGACGTTAGTTATAATCAGTTTAACGATACCATCAAACAGATTATTTCAGCTACAAGTGATACAACAGCTGGACAATTAAGAATTAAACTTAGTAATACTTTTGCACAAGAAATATTCTCTACTGATACCAATCATTTATTGAATACTACAGCCTTCTTTAATTATTTTAATGGAATTAGTATTGCGCCTGATATGACAAAATCTCAAAACCTGTTGTCTTATTTTTTATTACCATCAGGACCAACAGAGCCTAAGTCATTACAAAATGCAAGAATAGAATTTCACTATCATAATAGTACTGATACTACTTTTAAGAGTTTAGTAATGCGTCCTTCTGTTTGTGCTTATTATTCTAATATTACTAATACCTATACTGGTTTCCCTGCTAATAATTACATCAATCAAAAAAGCGATTCCATATTAGTGCAAAGTAATCCAGGATTTAGAACAGATATTACAATCAATGGTTTGAAGAATATCCCACTTTCTGTAATTAATAAAGCAGAATTAAAAATAACCGTACAAAAAATAGGAACAGCTCCTAATTTTATAAATTATTTTCAGCCTTTGGATCCTATAAATCCAACTTTAGTTGTCAATGGTAAAGAGGAACAGTTATTTGAAAGATTGGATAATGAAGGCGGAGTAAATGGAACAGGTTCTTATATGGTGGATCCTTTCCTAAGAACAGAGACAATAAATGGTATAACATATCAGCAGTATAGAATTAATATTCCTAGAACTATACAACAATATATAATGCAAGGTAAAGATAGTATTACTATTCGTTTAAGGGGCACTAGTTCTACTCCAGGAATGTATCGCGTGCTGGCTCAAGGCATTGGCGATAATAGTCAAACCAATTTTAAATTTAGTACTATTTACACCAAAAACTAATAAATATTTTTCGATGTGCGGAATTGTAGCATATATAGGAGCAAAAGAAGCCTATCCTATACTAATAAAAGGCTTAAAAAGATTAGAATACAGAGGTTATGACAGTGCAGGAATTGCACTTCTAGATAACACTTTAAATGTTTACAAAAAAGCAGGTAAAGTCTCAGAACTAGAAAAGTCAGTCGATGGCCAAAACATCAAGGGAACAATTGGCATAGGCCATACCCGATGGGCAACTCATGGATTACCTAATGACATTAATGCGCATCCGCATGTTTCCAATTCAGGAGAAATTGCATTAATTCATAATGGAATAATAGAAAACTATAGTCCTCTAAAAGAGCAATTAAAAAAATCAGGATACATTTTTCATTCTCAAACTGATACAGAAGTATTAGTTAACCTTATAGAAGAGGTTAAGAAGCAAGAAAAAGTTTCTTTAGAAGACGCAGTAAGAATTGCATTAAACCAGGTTATTGGTGCCTATGCAATAGTTGTTTTGGATAAAAATAATCCAAATCAATTAATAGCTGCCAGGAAAGGAAGTCCTTTAGTCTTAGGTGTAGGAGATAAAGAATTCTACATTGCTTCTGATGCATCTCCAATTATAGAATATACCAAGAATGTTGTATATCTTGATGATCAGGAATATGCAGTAATTGACAGAGATGGGAATTTTACTTTAAAAACCTTAGGTAACATAACTGTTTCTCCATTTATCCAAAAATTACAATTAGAATTAGAATCTATTGAGAAAGGAGGATTTGAACACTTTATGCTTAAGGAAATTTACGAGCAACCAAAAGTAATCAAAGATGCCATCAGAGGAAGGATGAATGCAGAAAGTGGTTGGATTAAATTGGGAGGTGTAAGTGAATTCGCAAATAGAATTAATAATGCAAAACGTTTTATTATCACTTCTTGTGGAACCTCTTGGCATTCTGGTTTAATTGCAGAGCATTTAATTGAAACGCTTGCTCGTATCCCTGTAGAAGTTGAATATTCGTCCGAATTTAGATATAGAAACCCAATTGTTTATGAGACTGATGTTGTCATTGCCATCTCTCAATCAGGAGAGACTGCCGATACATTAGCTGCTATTGAATTGGCTAAGCAAAGACAGGCATTAGTATATGGCATTTGCAATGTAATTGGATCCTCAGTTGCCAGAGCTTCACATGCTGGCTCTTATACCCATGCAGGACCAGAGATAGGTGTAGCATCGACAAAAGCATTTACTACTCAAGTGGTAATTCTTACCTTAATGGCCTTACAGTTAGCTAAGGAAAAAGGTACAATTTCTCTTTCCTATTTAAGACAAGTTTTGTATGAATTGGAAAATATAGATAAGAAAATTGCAGAAGCACTTAAGCTTGATGAACAGATTAAAGAAATTGCAACGCATTTAAAGGATTTTGAAAGTGCATTATATTTAGGTAGAGGAATAAATTTTCCTGTAGCGCTAGAGGGTGCTTTAAAGCTTAAGGAAATTTCCTATATCCATGCAGAAGGTTATCCAGCTGGTGAAATGAAACATGGGCCAATAGCATTAATTGATGAAAACTTACCCGTTATAGTTGTTGCAACAAATGAAAGTGCTCATGAGAAAATGCTTTCTAATGTTCAGGAAGTAAAAGCTAGAAAGGGTATCGTAGTTGTAGTAGTTAATCAAGGAGACGATCACTTCAAAGAATTGGCTGACTATATAATAGAAGTTCCTAAAACGGAAGAAATTTTAACGCCATTAGTTACAATGATTCCTTTACAATTATTATCTTATCATATTGCAGTAATGCGTGGAGCAAATGTAGATCAGCCGAGAAACTTGGCAAAATCTGTAACTGTGGAGTAAAGATAAAATACTTATTATAAAACAGGCTGTCAAAAATTTGACAGCCTGTTTTATTTTTTAGAGAAATAAATCTCCAAAGAGTGGTTTACCTGGATTAACGGCATATTGTTCAAAATCAGTGACCCCTTCTGCTTGAAGTACTTCATCATCAATTAAACACTGCCCATTATATTCCTTATTTTCTTTCAATAAAATAGCTAAAACAGCATCTGCCATTATGGAAGGCTTACGACTCATATTAGCTAATTGCTCACCCCCTAACAAATTCCGAACAGCAGCAGTATCAATAGTTGTCCTAGGCCATAAACAATTTGAGGAAACATTAAAATCTTTCAACTCTCCAGCCCAACCTAAAGTTAGCATTGTCATTCCATATTTAGATAAGGTATAAGCTGCATGTTTTTCTAACCATTTCTTATCCATATTTAACGGTGGTGATAAGGTAAGAATATGACCAGCAATAGACTGCTTCAAATAAGGCAAACATGCTTTAACAACAACAAAAGTTCCTCTGATATTAATATCCTGCATCAAATCAAAATATTTTATAGAAAGATCTTCAGTTGTACTTAAATTGATTGCCGATGCATTGCTAATAACGATATCAATTCCACCAAATGTATCAACTGTTTTCTTTACTGCTTGCTCCACTTGTTCTTCAAATCGAATATCGCATTGAATAGGCAAAGCCTTACCTCCGGCAGCTTCAATTTCTTTAGCCACAGAAAATATTGTTCCACCTAACCTTGGATCTTCTTCAACAGACTTTGCCGCCACCGCAATGCAAGCACCTTGTGAGGCTAATTTTACTGCGATTGCTCTACCAATCCCTCTAGAACCTCCAGTAATAAAAACTACTTTATTTTTCAAACTCATTTTTCTTCCTTTTTCGTCAATCCTTTATCTAATAAAGATTCAACTAAATTTATATAATCTTCTTTTGCTTTCTCTGTGGACATACCTTTAAGTTTTAACCATGCCTCATGTTTTGCTTTTGAAACAAAGTCAAACATATTGTAGGATTCTTCTTCTGGTGCATCACCATTCATCACTTGCTTATATAAACTATATAATGATAACAAAATCTCATTAGAAGGTTTTTGGGTAATGGTTTTGCTCTTAATTACAGCTTCATCAAAGTTCATTTTATCTTTCCTTCAGTACTATTTAATTAATTTGTTGTTCTTGTCCAAACAGTGGTACGACCAAGTAAACTTATACCTATAAATCCTCTAATATTCAGTTTATCATTACCTTCAGGTGTAATTTTACAAGAATAAGTTTTGCCATTTTTAGGATCATATATGGTACCATTCTCGTAGGTATTCGATTTTTTCTCAAAACCTGATAGCAATACTAAACCCATTATAGGTCTTGTCCTCAAACTTTCTTTTACATTATGAATATCTACCTTTGGCTTACCATTTCTATTCGGTTCCTTTAACCAAATTATTTTACCATAATACTTACCATTACTGGCTTGATAAATTTCAACTTTTGCTTCTTTAACATCATTAAGCCAATAACCTCTAATATCCTGTCCTTGAGCAACGAAAGCGAAAAGATTAAATAGGATAATAAAAATGGCAATTCCTAGTTTCTTCATAATAAAATATTTTAAATTCAATAATTTTTATTCATCTAGGGAAACTTTACACCACCAAACTTTGAAGGGTCTACCTGTGGAATAAATGCATTATATTTAGTATTAACAGCCTTGATGACCTCATTAGCCAAAAAGACATTTCCTATTGGCGTCAAATGAATTCCATCTAGAGAAAATATTCCACCTGTTACAAAAGTAGTGGTAAAATTTCTTCCATTTAACTCTATTCCATGAGTTTTAGCATTTTGAAGGAAACGGTCTATATCCACATAAGCTAAATCTCTTTCATCAGCAAAAGACTTAATTTTTTGATTAAAACTATTTTTTGCTATTGTAATATTTCCAACTTCTGTTTTATTTAAAACATATTGATCTGCCAAAGGTTTTATTGAACCCCAGCCAGCATTTCTTAAAGAATCCTGAGGCGTACTTAAAAGAACTAATTCACCAGCTTTCATTTGGCGTCTTCCTCCTGGGACTCCAGTATCTGCAATAATAAAGCCATTAGCTCCTACCTGGAATTGTTGAACTAATCCACCTGCAATCAAAGGAGCATAAGCAAAATTAAGACTATCAACTTGTCCTTGTCTGGTTAAAACCAATCCATTATATGCTATGGTTGTAAAAAAAGGTGCAGAGGTTACATCTGGCAAATTAATCAATACTCCTTTAGCACCTTGGTTCATCATTTCGTCCAAAACCTTTTTGTAACTTAACTCAAAACCAACACCTGCCGGACCGGCCATAGGCGTAATTACATCACCTACTCCACCGCCAGTTGCATAACCCAACAAATCATTATTACCTAAAAACACAGAGAAAAACGATGCTTGCTGTGCCACAGCATCTAATAACATAGAAGCTGTTGTAGGCTGAGTGGTCATTCTTGTAAAGAAAGGGTTATAGTTTCCTAATCCATTTGCAGCATTTCCATATCCAGGCATAACCGAATTGGTAAGCTTAGCTCCAGGAACACCCATATTATTAAACGGACCTTGGCTAGCTACACTGTTTGTAAATATAGTTAAATCACCCATTGGTGCTGCAGGTACGGGAGCTAAAGCACCATTAACCATTCGCAGAATAAGTTTGGCATTTAAACCACCTCCAATCCCTACAGAATTTGGATCTATTAATGGTTGTTTAAATTCGCCGCCTCCAACTTGTTTAAATTGTTGTGCTAGCAAATTAGGATAAGAAACCTTTTGTCCTGCATAGTAAAGTGCATTATCTGCATATCCTGCGGTTAAAGAGTTCCCTAAGGCAACATATTTGCTAAAATCAGCATTGCCCTTACTTACAGGAGTCAATGCTTGTTCTTTTGAACAAGCGGTGAACAAAAAAGCAAAAGAACTTGCTAATAAAATATATTTTTGAAATGATTTCATTTTATTTGTTTTTAGGTATTGTAGAAAATTTTTAGAAATTATAAGTTAGTCCAATAGTTGGCAATAGGATAGTAAAATTATAAGTACCATAAATACCACTAATCACATTCTTATCTTTTCTATTCACAAACTCTGCCAATAAAGCTAAATCTAATTTAAAATTTTTAGAGAAGACATAACTACCTCCAATACTCGGATTGATTCTATTTGCATCAGGAACATCAGGATTGACATAACCCTTTTGGATTGGAGAAACAGAATACATTAAACCTGCTCTCAATTCATACCTTCTTTCAGGTGTATATTCTGCCCCAACTCTTGCAGAATAGCCATATTTATAATCTCTAACTAAATCAGAACTATTTTCACCTGCAACTGGCTGTTCAGTATAATTCACTCTTACAGTATCATACTTTGTCCAGTCCGATAAATATACTTCTGCATTCATTTTAAAATCATTACAGAACTTATAAGTAGCACCTACACCAAAGACTTGTGGTAAGGGTAAGGTAGCAGTAATATCCTGATTAGGGAAATTAGAAGCAATTGATTCAGGAACATTAAAAGTAGCAGTACCCGAGGTAGATTCCATTTTAATCCTTGAACGGTAGGAAAAAGCTAAAGCTAATTTATCTGTAGCTTTAAAATACAATCCTGTATTGACTCCAAACCCTCCTGCTTTAGCATCTATATTTGCATCACCAAAATTTCCATTTAAAAACTGAACTGGAACATCTTTTTGAATATTTACATGACCATAAGTATAAGATAATCCCACACCCAAGCCTAATTTTTCAGTGACTTTATAACTTACAGTTGGCTGGAAAGAGACTGATACCAAAGAGATTTCTCTAGTTTCAAACCTACCTACAGATTCAGGTTCCCATTTCATAGCACTACCAAAAGGAGTATATACAGAAATTCCATATTTCCACTTTCCGTTTTTAGAGCCATAAATTCCACTAGCAAAAAACGGTGTAACGATTGGATTATCTGAATGATTAACTACATTTGAGTTAGCGTCTGTAAACGTTCCTTTTGAAAATGCTGCAGTACCTCCAATTGTAATACCATTATCTTCAACAAAGACAGCACTACCAGGATTTGTAAATAAAGCGGTTGCATCATTGGGATTTGCTAATCCTGTACTTCCCATGCCTACTTGTCGGGCACCTTGTAAATTTAGTTGATAGCCTTGACCGAAAAGTGCCAAAGGGGATAAGAACAGCATACCTGTTAATAATTTTCTCATAAAAGACAATATTTTAAGGATTAAAAGTAACTCTATTTTCAATATAAACAAACAAATTACAATGTTGTTTTCACCTGTTTCCATTCTTTTATTTGCCACTCAACATTTCCAGTACAAATATGATTATTTTCTAGGTCATTTAATTGGATAATAAAGGTTTTCAACAATAAACCTTCTGTATCTAATTGGTTAAGCATTTCATCTATTTCTTGCATATTTATACCCCATTTTGCAATAACAGACCCTTTAGCTTGAAAATGATATTCCATTTTGATAGATTTCATTATCAATCGATATTTTTTGGGGTCAATATGCAACATGAGGTTCAAACCTATAGTATACTCACATAAAGTAGCCAGTACACAAGCATGAAGACCATTGAGATGATTCTTATTGTTTTTTATATAGGGTGCTTCAATTTTTATTTCATCATCAGCTACTTTTACAATTCTTAATTTATGAGAATTATTAAAAGGAACCACCTTCCATAATACACGATTTAAGAGCCATTTATAGAAATTGCTTTTTTTTGCTTTCTCAAAAAGAAAATGTAACTTTTTCATATTAAAACATATCAGCTTAGTTTTCCAAAAAAGCAAGTTTTAAATTAAGATACTATAATATAAAAAACACCTAGTTTTATTTTATCAAAGAAACATCTCCCTTAAATGTTCGTTCCTCACCATCTGGCAACATGATTTTAATAAAATAATAGTAAACACCTTGATCAACAGGTACACCATTAAAAGTACCATCCCAGCCTTTTCCTTTATTTACTGTTTGAAAAATCCACTGACCATATCGATTATAAACATTAAAAACTACCAACTTCCAAGGTCCTGCTCCAGTAATATTAAATTCATCATTTAAGCCATCTCCATTTGGAGTAAAAGCATTTGGAACAATGATATCAAAAGGATATTTTAATGTAATGACTACATTAGCAGAATCAATACAACCTGATCCATTTTTACCCACAACTTTATACACAGTATTTTCTAATGGACGTGCAATTGGATTTGGGATATTGGGATCATTTAAACCAGTCTCGGGTGTCCAACTATAACTAATGCCTCCTGAAGCGCTTAATTGGATTTCATCTCCATAATTAACTGTTGCAAAATCAGGATTAACATTTATTGATGCTGGATTTAAAACAGTGATGATTATTTGTCTATCTTCTTGGCATCCTTCGCTATTGGTTATTGTAACTTTAAGCGTATAGGAACCTGGAGGAGCAGAAAAACGAACTGCATTTTTTGAATTATTTCCTATAAAGCTACCAGGAGTCCATAGATATTGATAAACTTCTCCTGATGGTTGAACTTGAGCTTGGATACTTATGGAGTCGCCTTGATTCAAACAAACAGACATATTTTCTGGTAAGGAAACGATCGGCTTAGGTTTTACTGTAATTAGAACGGAATCTCTAAAACTACCGCATCCATTAGACATATCCAACCACACCCAACCTGGATCTGAAGTGGAAAGACTATTACCAGAAGTGCTATCACTCCATAAAAAAGTAGCACCATTTGATGGGATAAAATTAGGCTGTAGGGTAACTTGTTCTCCTTGGCAAATTGCAGTATCATTTCCTAAACTGAAACTTGGAGGCGAACCCATAGAAATTACAATCGTGTCGGATATCGAACACATTCCAGTATAGACGGTTAACCAATAAGTACCTGTGGAGGTAACTGGAAAAGTATTGGAAGTATCGGTTCCATTCCAAACATTTATAGCACTTGTAAAAGGAGAAGACAAGAGTAATGTGTCTCCAACACAAATAGTGGTATCATTTCCAAGTAATGAGCCTGTACTCATCGGAAGTCCAAAATAGACATCATCAATTCCTAAATCTGAAAAGCCTGTTCCTCTTCTACTTTCAATCTTGAGTAAGGCGGTAGTATTATTACCAGAATTCCAAGTGGTACAAAACCAAGTCCATTCAGGACAACAAGGTGTGGTAATAGTGCCTAAATCTAATTGAGCAACATCGATACCATTAATTCTGAGTCCCACCAAAGGTGCTCCTCCACCGGTACAGTTTGTGCTACGACCTAAGTCTCGAACCCAAGCACCAAATACATAATCCGTATTTGGAGCAACATTTATTAAATCCTGAGTTCCTACTGGTTTAGTCGGATCCCAAGGTTTCCAAGCAACAGCGGGATTGGTTACACTTGCAGAGAAAGGGCTATCAAACCAAAGGAATAAACCTCCTACTCCACCTATAGTATGATCCCATTGTTTATTTGTTCCAGAGCATGCTCCGTAATTTCTAGATTCTACAATCAAATAGGTTCCACCTCCAGTTGGGTTAACAACATAATTATTATCATTAATAAATCCAGGCGGGATACCACTTGGGGGCGCAGGCGTTTGAAAGTCATAATTATAAGTGGCTAATAAATTAGGAGCACCAGGACAACATTGCTGTGCTTTTCCACTATTTGGGAATGATAATAATAAACCCAAAATAATAAAAAGAGGGTTTAAATAAAAACTGAAAGGAGTAATTTTAATACTCATAACAAAATAATTAAAAAGTGAAAAAGCTTATGCCTACAATAATAAATGTGATACTGTGGCATTAAAATTATTTACAAATCTAACAATTTTGTTAATGAATTCAAAATATTTGTAACGCTAAATTATTTAACTGAAAATATCATTAAAACACTTTTTCAATTTTGGCATAGATTTATACTTCATTTATAAATACAACAGATACTGTCCAAAAAAGTGTGTAAAATTCAAAAAATTTAGGATTTTTGTTTTGAGCTCAAAATCTAAAAAAGATGAACTTTACACAAGAACAAATTTCGGAGCTATTATTGACAATAGCAAATCAAAAAGATGGTTATC
>DATJCU010000224.1:0-1645 GCA_035497795.1 Edaphocola sp.
ATCCCAAACATAAATTATATTTGTAGTGAAAACATTCAACTTTAGCAACTATGCTTAAAGTTTAAAACCAGATGCTTATGAACACATTAAAGGTCATATTTACTTTTATTTTCAAGACTATTTTCAAAATATTGAAAGTAAGCTTTGGTGTGGTAAAATGGGTGGTTGTAGTTGTTATTTTCTCATCCATCATGATGATATTAGGATCATTTAGGGGTGCAAATGGAGGGTAGTTCTTTTGTTTCTATCCCTATTCTTTCACCAAATGCTTTAAATTTGGATTATTCTTAATCCGCTCTATTCCGCTACTAACTATTTCTTTCACATCCTGCTTAATTCTATCATAGTTAAGCTGGATTTGTTCTTTTAGCTGCATCTCGAAAATCAATTTCACAACGACGACTATATCTTTTCGGTTCATAAAAAAGCCCAGTTGTATAGTATGAGTATAGATAACAGAGATAAATTAAACCATCTTTTTAAAAATGCAGAAAAAATTGTAAATTAGGATGGTTTTCATCGCTGGCCAAAGGGGTTACCAAACTTTTCAAAATGCACTTTTTATATCTACAATCGTCATATTTAACATTAAATATGATTTTGTTCACTAAATCTGTTTGTTCACGTTACGTGAACAGTGTATATTTGTGAACAAATGAAGAATAAAATTGTAGATATCGCTCTTAAGAACCTTCAAATAGCAACCGGAATTGAAGGCAAATGGTATAATACCGTAACTTTAAATGATAGGTTGAAGCTTGATGGTGAACTGAATTTAGAAATAAATAAAGATAATTATTTATTTACAGTGGATGTTAAGAATGAAGTCCGTCCACATCAATTACATCAGATAGAACTTTATCATAAGGATTATGATGATTTTTTATTGATAGCTAATCATATTTTTCCAAGAGTTAAAGAAGTACTACAGCAAAAAGGAATTCCTTATTTAGAAGCCAACGGCAACATATTCCTTAAAAGAGATAAAGTGTATCTATTTATTAATGATCAAAAGACAATTGATACAGAGAAAGTACAAGTCAATAGAGCATTTACAAAAACAGGACTAAAGGTGTTATTCTATCTTTTGCAACATAAAGAAGATATCAATCTTACCCAAAGAGAATTAGCAAAAAATGCTAATGTAGCGTTAGGAAATATTCCTCAAATAATTAAAGGACTCCAAGAGACGGGTTATTTGCTTCCATTAAACAGACGTAAGTATGTATGGGAAAACCGCAGTGAGTTGCTAGATAGATGGGTCACAGAATATGCAACAACACTAAAACCCACACTCAAAAAAGAAAAATATGTTTATCAAGGAGACTGGAAGGAGATAAAACTCAACAATAAAGTTACTGTTTGGGGTGGAGAACCTGCTGCCGATATTTTAACCAACTATTTACGTCCAGAAAGACTAACAATCTACACTAAAGAAAAGCGTATTGACCTAATGAGAAACTACAAGCTTAAACCCAATACTGACGGAGATATAGAAGTGCTGGAAATGTTTTGGCAGCAAAATGAAAACCAACCAACAGCTCCTGCTATTTTGGTGTATGCAGACTTGCTACTGGAAGGTGGAAAAAGGAATAATGAAACCGCAGAAATAATTTACAATGAATACATCCAACCAAACTTATAA
>DATJCU010000225.1:0-37672 GCA_035497795.1 Edaphocola sp.
CAGCTTACGCGCCTGCGCAATGGCTGCGTCTGGCGCCAGATACCGGCCTCCATCGGAGAAACTGTCCGAGGTTATGTTGACGATGCCGAAAATGATGAGCGATTTATTCATGGGGGCTTCTATAATAATAATAATCGAGCAAGAGCCAAAACGTGTTCACGTTTTGCGGTTTTTTCTCCTCTTTCAATTTTACTTACAAGAGCTGTGTCCACATCTAATTCAGCTGCAATATGCCGAAGTAAAAGTTCTTTTTCTTCTCTTGTGTTTCTAATTAAATCCCCGAATTTGTTCATTACTTCTGTTTGTTATAAATCAATTTGTTGATTATTGACAAATGTACAACAAACAAAAGAAAAACGAACCAAAAACTATTGAGGAGTTTTCAACATTAATTGACCTTTCGATAATGCCCTGTTTTTGGTTTCTCCAAAAGCATTGGAACAGAGTTGTTTAGAAAATCATCAACTGACCTTTCGGATAAGCCTAACTTCTTACCAAGTGCAACTGCTTCTTTTCGTTGAAACTCTTGCGGTAACTGGTCTAAGAGCTGTTTTTTGTTGTTTGGCATCTTGTAAAGAATAGGGTCTTTGTTTTCTTCCAGATTATTGAACATTAAGAGACTGTGTTGCAAATACACATCTGAAAGCATCAAAGATGCTTGAAAGTCATCATCAGTGCAGGTAACTGCTTTAGTGCAATCGCCATTTTCAAACTTCCGTAAGGAAGTGAAAATCATACAGAAGCGGTACAAGATTAAGCCCAAACGAAATACTACACTTGCTGCATCTTCGCCTGTAAAAATCACTACGTTTTTGAGCTTGTCTAAAAAAACTTGATTGAGTTTATTCCATTGGTTCTGTGTTAAAAATACTTCGGTTGGGTACTGGTTCAAAAAATCAACAATCTTGAGCACTTCATTAGATAATGCTTCAAAATGGTCGTTGTAAACTATTCCGCCTGGTCTTGGTGATGGGTCTTGCCAAACGATTTCGTTTTTGAACGCATAGAATATAAATCGACTAAATAAACCATCTTCTGCCGAAGCGATTAGCTTAGGCACTTGGGCAGGTGTGCCTGACAAGGCCACCGCCAATTGTGGGTGTTTTATTTCTAAAAGTTCTCGGTTGGTTTTTCTTGCTGCTGATATTTTTTCGTGATGAAAAGCGGCTCGCATAATATGAGAATAGTTACCCCAATCTTGTTTGTTTGCTCCACTCATTGCATCTGCTTCTGTTTCGCAAATAATACCTTTGCCGTCATTGTCTTGAAGAATTTGCATCATCATAGCCTGACTGCAATCGGCAGGAATGAAAAGCAATTTAAAGGCAGGTTCTTGTGGTTTCTCAGGTATTGGGTCGTCTTTCTTACGTTTGCTTAGTTGAGCTTTATACTCTACCATTTCATTTTCGTGTTGGTCTTTGGCTTGCTTACTGCTTTCCACCATTCTTTCGTGTATTTTATCACCTAATCTTTTGGCATTTTTCAAAACTCCCTTACCGCTTGCTGCTGGAGCAATGATGAACGAAAACAAATGCGGATAAACTCTTTCTTGATGATATACGCCTTGCACCTCAGGTAAACAACCGCTAAGAATACATAAGGCACTGGTTAGGAAAACATCTCTTTTTCTTGGGTCATTGTCAAATGCTCTTGCACCATCTTGGAATAAATTAGGCAACAAATTGATGGCTTCTATTGGAATGGTAGGGGTTGTTTTGAGGTAATCTTCTGTGGTGTCGTTTGTAATTTCCTTTTTTTGCGAACCTGCAAGGTTTGCAAACTTGCCAAACTCTGCTGCATTATTTTGATAAGCACTTTCAATTGATTTGCGTATTTCGGTTTGGTTTTCGTGGTAGAAATTTGATGTAATCAAATTTTCTGCCTCTGGGTGTGGAATACCTCTGCGATTGCAATTACAAGCTAACTGATACAAATAATTGTTGCGGTTGCCATTATTATAGGTTAGAATGTTGTTAGTGAAACTAACACATTCATCAAAAATGGAATTGAACGAATTTTGAGCTTGCTCAAAAATAGGTTCGCTTAAAGGAGCTTGCTCCTGCAAAGCAATTTCAAAAGTGCTTGCACTTTCATTTAAAAAGGCGTTTGGGTCGTTAGACACAAAACAAAGCCTTGTAATGTCTTTGCATTTTGGGTCGGCTTCAATTCCTGTTTCCTTTTCATAATAGGCTTGTACTTGCTTATAGGCTTGCTCGTGGGTTTCTTGGTCTGTATTTACTTTGATAAAGATTTTTAAGCCATCACCACTTGGGCTTGTGAAACAAGCATAAGTAAAAGGTATTTTGACCGCAAGGTCAAAAGCCTGTTGTAATTCCTCTGGTGTCAGTTTATCAAAATCAAGATGAACGCAACCGCTGTAAGCGGTGAGTAACTCTTTTTTTCTGCCGTCTTTAAAAGTAGCTGAAGGCGTGAACGCCAAAAGCTCTTTTTTGAGTTGGTCGGCTCTTTCGGGTTTGCCCATACCTTTAGCCATACGAATAGCATTTATGCTATCGTGGTAAGTGCCTGTTTTGATATTAGAAATGATTGAGGAAAGTGAAACGTCCTCAATAGGTATATTGAAATTTTTATAAGTCGTTATTGTTGTCATCAGTGGAAAAATTTAGGTTAGTGAATTTTGCAGGTATGGTACTCTTTTCGAGTAGATCCATAATGTCGGAAAGACGGTAGTAGATTTTATTACCTACCTGACAATAGCCAATTACATTTTCGGTACGCCAATAAGCTGCGGTACGCTTGCTTATATTCATAATCTGGAGGAACTCCTGATTGTCATACCAAACTTGGTCGGGTTCTGTTCTTTGCTTGTTGCGTACTTCTATGGTCAAGGCATCTAAACGCTGTTTGATTTCTTGAACCTCTTCTTCGGAAAATCTATAAAAGCTCATAATTATTTACGTTTGTTTCTGATTAAATAATTAGCTGCTGCCGTTTCGATTTCCTCTGAAGTTTCCTGCTTATTACGCATTAACCATTCGTCTATTTCTTGGCGGTTGAAATAGAGCTTTTTTCCCTGTGGGCAAAAATGTGGGATTTGCTTTGTAGAGGTTAGCTTGTAGAGATGTGATGCACTGATGTCAAGATACTTGCAGGCATCATTAAAATTGAGTACTTCTTTTTTAAGAAGATTTTGCTCGTCAATTTTTAGTTCTAATTGACTTAGCTTTTCGAGAATTTGATTTACTTCCATCATTTAATATTTTTATGATTACGGAAGCAAAACAAGGCACTATATGGGTGTTATGGTAGTTGCATAGGGTTGTGCAACCCTATGTTATTGTGTTTATTATCAGTTGTTTAGGTTGATTATTTTTCTTTATCTTTTCTTGCTCTTTGCATTAAATGGGTGAATTTTCCTTGCCAAAAATCAACTGCATTGAAATCTGGAACATCAAAAGCGTTCTTAATAGAATTGGCACTCACATCTTCTTTTTGCTTGGATGAAAAGCTCTCTGCTATGAAGTTGAAAATGTCGGTTTTGTGTTTGGCTTCAATGATGCCTTCTTCATATAAGGCTCTGAATAAATAGGCTATTTCTTTGACTGTTAGATTGGTTTTTAGCTTATTTTTCGGCTCTTGTTGGGCTTGAATAGAGAAGTCTGCAAAAGAACCTAAATAGCCTTTTTTGAAGTCTTGTAGGGCTTGTTCTGTGGCTTCTTGGAATAGGTGGAAATGTTTCTCATACCATTTGAAAACGTGACCGAAATACTTGTTTTCATACTCTGACATTTTAGAGTAATGATCTGGTTCAACATTAGGATACCAGTAATCTTTATAATATTGTTCTTTCATAGCTTCAAAGCGTAGCTTTGGGCTATGGGTTTTGAACTGGCTCAATGATACCGTAAGGTATTTATTGATTTCGTTGTTGTTGAGGTGTTGCGTTCTTTTGTAAATGGTCTGAACAAATTCACTTAACAATGGTCCTTCCATAAAACGGTTGAAATATTCAGGGTCAAATTTGTGTTCTTCCCAAAAGTTATCAAACTTATGTTTGTACTCAACAGCTTCAATTGAAATTCTCAATTCAAGTTCTTCTACTAAAAATATTTGCGGTGCTTCCATACTTATAATTTGATTTTGATTTTGTTGGCAGCTTCCACCTTTTTCTCGTTGATAACCTTTGCGTATATCTCGGTAGTAGATAGGTTTTTATGCCCTAATAATTTTGAAACGGTGTAAATGTCTGTGCCTAAAGTCAACTGAAGCGTAGCGTAAGTATGACGGGCACAGTGGAATGTGATGTGCTTATTGATGCCTGCATCAATTAACCAATCCTTCAAGTAGGTTTTGTTCCAGTTGCCATATTTAAGCCCTGTAAAGACCTTTTCTTTTGGTTCTTTTTGTTCGCCTAATAATTCTCTTGCTTCTTCGGGAATGGGTAAGGTTTCTGCTCCGTTGGTTTTTTGTTGACGAAAACGAATAAAGTAACCTAAATTATCAGAGTACTGAATTTCTGACCATTTTAGTTTCTCAATATCCGACCATCTTAAACCAGTCAAACAAGAAAAAATGAACATACGCTTTAGCGTTTCATTTCGGCAATGGGTGTTGACTAACTTTTGTAATTCTTCAAGGGTTAAAAATTCACGTTCTACATCATCCTGTGGAAATGGCTCTACTTGCTCCGCAGGATTGAATTTGATTAAGCCCTCTTTTAATGCCTGTTTGAGTGCAGCTCTCAATTTGTTGAAATAGCTGTATTTCGTGTTTAATGAAATGCCGTCTCCTGTTTTGGTTTTGGCTTCATAGTCCAGGTAATCTTTGAACCCTTCAACCCATTCTTTATCTAATCGCTCAAAGGTTACATCTTTAGGATTGTAGGCTTTTATCAAAATACGGACAGCATTCCAATTGCCATAATTACCCAAACTGGCTTTTTTCTTTTCGGTTAGTGCATCAAAAAACTCAAAGAAACTGCCTTTCAATTTCTCTTTATCTCGGAAACCGTAGATACTGTTTTGAACTTCTAAATGTCTTTTGCTTCGGATGCTCTCAGCCAATTCAAGGATTTTTTTGTTCTCGTCCTTTTGGGCTTTGGTTAAACTTCCTTTGTCGGGTTCGGGTGTGAGGTATAAACCTAAATGTTCATACTCTCGTTTTCCTTGGTCGTAGTAGTCAAGGTAGAGGGTAATCTTGTTACCCTTTTTGCGTTGTCTTAATGTTATTTTCATTGCTCATCAGTTAAAAAGATTATCAATTTCGGAACGTGGTATAATGGTTCTTCTGCCCAGCTTACCTGCTTTTATTTCTTCTCTTTGAATCATTCGTTGAATTGTCCATCTGCTTGCACCTAATAAAATGGCAGCTTCTTGAACGCTTAAAAACTCCTTATCTCTAAGATTGATAAAATTGCCTGTTTGAATTGGCAGGCTTTGCAGACTTTGCAAGTTTTCGGAATTTGCAGAAGTAACAGATTTGATTTGCTCCTTTAGAGTAGCTTGTACTTTTTCCTCTCTCTTGATTTGCTTGTAGTGTCGGGAATTACAAGTTTTCGAGCAATACCGTGTTGTTGTGGTTTGGGCAACAAATGCCTGACCACAATATTGACAGAATTTCGGAATTTTAATATTACTACTCATTTGGTGCTTATTAGTGCCTGATGTTGCTCGGTGGTGCTGTTTGGTGCATCATTTCACCAGTACCTTTCAATTTGTGCCTTTGGGCAACAAATTTGTTGTTTGAGCAACAACTGGGCAACAAAAATAAGCAATAAAGTGCAATTGGGCAACAAATAAGGGAAGAAAGTAAACCTATAAACCTAACAATAGTAGGTAGTTAGCAAACAAAAGAAGGGCAACTACTTTCCAATACAGAATTTTCCAAAAATAGTACCAAGAATATCTTTATCAATTTCAATTCTACCAGTAATAGTACCTAATTGATATAAAGCATCTTTTAAATGTAAGGAGAGTAAATCTCCGGTCAGCCCAATATTCATACCTTCTTCCACATTGTTTAAGGCTAATAAAGCCTTTTCTAAAGCTTCTTTATGACGGATATTAGTAATGATAATCGATTGATTATGACTATGTTCCTGAAAATAACTTACCAATTCTTGTGTCAATCTTTCTACATTTAAACCCTGCTTTACAGATAAACCAAAATGGTGAAAATCGGGATATTGTTCTTTTAGCTTTTTGAAATAATCATTCCCCACTTCGTATTTATCCATCTTATTTTTGAGATTGAATACCAGTTTTCCTTTCAGACTTTCTGATAGTTCCTCTAAAAGATCGGTTTCGGTTTCATATAGATGAATCACGACCTTTGCTTGAGTAACTTTTTCTTTTGCTCGCTCTACACCTATGGCTTCAATAGAGTCTTCAGTATGTCTGATACCGGCAGTATCTATAAATCGAAAAGTGATACCATCCAAATTGATGGCTTCCTCTATCACATCTCTTGTTGTGCCTGCAATATCGCTCACTATCGCTCTTTCTTCCTTTAGGAGAGCATTTAATAAAGTTGATTTACCAGCATTAGGCTTGCCGATTATGGCTACAGGAACACCGTTTTTTAATGCATTTCCATATTCAAAACTTTTTATTAGGTTTTTGACTTTTGATTTAATGTCTTCAACCAACTTCTTTAAGGCAGAGCGATCTGCAAACTCCACATCTTCCTCACCAAAATCTAATTCCAATTCTATTAAAGCAGTGAAATTGATCAATTCTTCTCTTAATGCTGCCAGTTCTGAGCTCACACCACCTCGCATTTGATTTAATGCTATTTCATGACTGGCTTTATTTTCTGAAGCGATTAAGTCGCCTACAGCTTCTGCTTGTGCCAAATCCATTTTCCCATTTAGGAAAGCTCTTTGGGTGAACTCGCCAGGGCCTGCCATTCTTGCACCTTGAGCAATACAGGATTGTAATATTTGTTGTAAAATATAATAGGAGCCATGTGCTGAAATCTCTACAGTATCTTCACCTGTAAAACTTCTATTTCCTAAAAACAAAGTGACTACCACTTCATCTACTAAAATAGCATTTGACAATTTATGATTTCTATCGTAAATACCGCCAAAATGTGCAGTATGACTGGCTTGTTTTTTTAGTAGTTTTCCTTTGAATATATTATCCACTATATTTACCGCCTCTGGTCCGCAAAGACGTACCAAACCAATTGCACCAACGCCTGCGGCTGTTGAAATAGCAACTATTGTATCTTTTGAAATCATAAATTCTAAATATTAATTATCAAAAACTTATCTGTGTCCCAAGATTAAAAAACCTATTGGGCATGGGTCTATACGCCACAATTTGATATTGCTCATTCCAGAGGTTTTGAATTTGTAAATTCAAAGTTGCACTTATTTTTTTGAAATAAAAAATATAGGCTAATTGCAGATTCCCAGTATGATAGGGTTTAAGATAAATGGATTCATCGGTAGTAATAAAACGAAAACCGGTATAATTATGGTTGTAATTAAAATTCCAATTTTGGATATTAAATCCTAGATTAATATTTCCAGTATATCTAGGCGCGTAGGGTATTTGCTTATTGATACTGCTATCATTTGGCATATAAGATTCTAAAGTCGTAGAAAGGGTATAAGCTGTTTTTAATGAAAAATAAAATTTAGTATTTTCTTTTAAATAAAAATTTAAATCATTAGAAGTCTCTATTCCGCGATTATACACTTTTGCCAAATTATGAGGTGTCCAAATAGCACCTCCTAACCAATAAATCCAATCTTTAATGCTACGATTAAAATAATTACTTTGTTGCCTAATACTAATATTTCCCTTGTTATTATGCCATAAGACAATTGTTGCTAACTCTTTATTCCATCCTTGCTCTGGTTTAAGGTTTTCATTTCCTCCAGGCTTATTATAAAGTTCATTAAGGGTAGGGAGTCGGTAAGTCTTTTGAACACTAGCTTTTAACTTTACATTCCATTGATCTTGCTTTATTATTTGATATTCCGTCCCTGAACCAAATAGGCTAGGATTTAAATTATTGTTTAACCACTCTTGTCTTGCATTTACCTGAATAGCCCATTTTTTATTTCCATTAAAATATTGATAAGCAGCTGCCACAGCGGGTTTGGACTGAAAAGGAACATTTGTAGATCTATCAAGAAGTCGTACATATTGAAAAGCGGAAAATACTAAAATAGTATGTTCTGATTTAAAGTTGGCAATTTTAAAATTTTGTTTCCAGCCAAGTTCCTGGTAATACTGTTGTGTTTTACTCTTATTAAAAATATTATAAAAAGGATCACTATAATCCAATTTATCGGTGTTTAAAGAGAATTTTGCATAGAGATTGATATTCTTTTTTTGGTATTCCCAATTCAAAAGTGTTCTTAAGGCATCATCGTTTTGTTGCTTGCTTGAATTAGCTTCAAACATAGCTTTAGGTATTTGTCTAAAATAGTCTTGATACCAGAAATCAAAACTAATAGATTGATAGGGACTCAACTTGTAATTAGAAGACAATATTAAACCTTTAGCTTTTAATCGAGCATTCGTCATGATTTCTGAATCTCCATTTATGTTATCATATGAAAAATCATTTTTTAAATCTTGATATATTGCTTTCAGTCCAATATTTAATTTTTTATAGGACCATTGTGTGTTGAGACTAGCTTCCTTTCTGCCAAATGAACCCATGCCTAATCCTAATGCTATCAAAGGTTTATTGCGTTTAATTACTTGGTTATCTAAATATAAAGCGCCACCAATATTCCCACTGCCTAATAAAGAAGCATTACCACCGTATTGAATACTGATATTATCAAACATTCCGGTTTGTAATGTACTTATATCGGCAATGCCTAAACTTGGGTTGTTCAGTGGCACTCCTTTCCATAATACTAAAGATTGAGCAGCTGATGCGCCTCTAAAAGAGACAGAAGCCATATTGTTTACCCCATAAGATTTTATGAATATAGGAGCTTGCTGACTTAATAAATTGGCAACAGAAAGGTTATGATATAGTTTGAGAATATTCTGAGCTAGGGTATCAGTAATTTGTCCAGAATTAAATTCAGACTTTAAATCTTGATTAAAATTTAGCTTTTTTGAAATGATCGTTATATCCGCAAGCGTATCTTCAAAACTATTTTGTGCAATAGAATAGAATGGTAAGGAGACAACAAACGATAATAAAAAGAGAAAATAATTCTTCAGAAAACCCATTTTGCAAATTTAGGATGTTTCCAGTTGATTATTGCTGAATTTGAGTTTCTTCTTTCATCGATTTTTTACTAAACATCTTCCAAAGTACAGGTGTCGTAGTAACGATAATCATTCCTAAAACGATGAATTCAAGATTTTCTTTAACCCATTCGTTTTTACCTAAGAAGAATCCTAAAGTACAAAACAAGGTAATCCAGACGATAGAACCAGTTATATTATAAAATAAGAATTTCTTATAATCCATTTTAACTATTCCTGCCACTATTGGAGCGAAGGTTCTTATTATTGGTAAAAATTTAGCTAGAAAGATAGCTAGATTTCCTTTTTTATCATAAAATTCTTTAGCCTGATGGATATGGCGTTTTTTGAAATACCAAGTATCATTCCTATTCAATAAATAATTTCCTGATTTATTACCAAACCAATATCCAAAAATATTTCCTAAGACGGAAGCAATAATCATCATCAGTTCCCAAAACACTAAATTACTAAAAGTATGGTCAAAAGGATATTCTGAATTAGAAATAATCGTTCCTGTTACAAAGACCAAAAAATCTCCAGGAAGGAAGAAACCTAATAAAATGCCTGTTTCAGCAAAAAGTATAAATAGAATGATAAACAATCCGCCGTGTGCAATAATCCATTCGGGATTAGTTAGTTGTTGAAAGAAATCTAATATGACATCCATAATATATACTTATGTACCAAACATAAGACAAATGTAAAAGAAAAGAACTTTCTTTTGTTTAATGAATAATTAAAGTTTTTATAATGTTTTATTAAAGCACAAAAATTAAAAAAAATTAAGCTTGGAATGGATTTCTTTTGCCCAGACCAATATATTTTTTCAAATTAATTAAAAAAGCAAGAATCATATATATGATAATAGGTGAGCCAAGGGTTAGAAAAGAAATATAGACGAACCAAAGTCTTATCCTTGAGGAGGCAATATTCATTTTTTCACCAATCTTGGTGCAAACTCCGAATGCTTGATATTCGACGAAACCTTTTAGATTTGATAATTTAATTTTCATAAAAAAAATATTTTTAGGCTAAAATAAAAAATCTTTCCTTTAAGTTTAGATTAGGAAAGATTTTTTTCGACTTTATGAAATAGCTCTTTTTGCTTTAGCATTTCTTGCCTTCTTTGGACGAGCAACACCGAAACTACCGGTTGTTATCTTTCCTTTTTTGGTACGGTTATCACCTCTTCCCATTATTATTTAATTTAGATTAATTTAGACTTCAAAGTTAAAGATAAAAAGTGGAATTTTCATAATTCCACTTTAATAAAATTATATTTTTTTTAAATTTACTTCTTTTTACCACCAATTTTTGTAGAAAACTCTTTACCTGCTTTAAATTTAGGTACTTTACGTGCTTTAATTTTAATCACAGCTCCAGTCTGAGGATTGCGACCATTACGTGCAGAACGCTCTGTAACAGAAAAAGTACCAAAACCAACTAAAGTTACTTTATCTCCTTTTTTCAAAGTGGAAACAACAGTAGAGGTAAAAGAATCTAATGCAGCATTTGCTTGTACTTTAGTGAGACCTGCATCTTTAGAGATTTTGTCAATTAATTCAGCTTTGTTCATAATTGGTTATTTGTTTAAATGTTAAATGTATATTGTAGTTAAGCAAAAGTATAATATATTTTAAATAAACCCAATTATTTTCAAATAAAATATCTTGATTATTTAGTTTTATCTGAAAAATAGGACTGTATTATATCTTAGCTCATTTGTTAACACAATAATTACATTTTTTAAGCTTTATTTTCGTTTTATTAAACTATAATTTCTCTTGAACTTCTTTTTGAATCATTGAGATAAAACTTTCTGTAGTTTCTGCACCCAAATCTCCAACTGATTGTTTTCTAACACCAATAGTATTACTTTCTTTTTCTTTCTCTCCAACAATTAACATATATGGAATACGCTCCAATTCTGTATCTCTAATCTTTCTTCCAATTTTTTCTTGACGATCGTCAATTTCTACTCTGATATCATTAGCTTTTAATTGTGCAGCTACTGCTTCTGCATAGTCCATAAACTTATCTGAAATGGGTAGTATTTTTACTTGAGTAGGCACTAGCCATAAAGGTAACTTTCCGCTACAGTGCTCCAATAAAACAGCAATAAAACGTTCCATACTTCCAAAGGGTGCTCTATGAATCATCACAGGTCGTTTACGACTATTATCTGAATCTACATATTCTAAATCAAAACGTTCTGGTAAGTTATAATCCACTTGAATGGTGCCTAATTGCCAACTTCTTCCAATGGCATCTTTCACCATAAAGTCTAATTTAGGACCATAAAATGCCGCTTCTCCATACACTTCAATTGTTTTTAATCCTTTTTCAGCAGCAGCTTCCCGAATCGCATTTTCAGCAATTTCCCAGTTTTCATTTGAACCAATATATTTTTCTCTGTTTACCTTATCTCTTAAAGAAACCTGAGCGGTATAATCGCTAAATCCTAATGAGTTAAACACGTATAATACTAAATCAATTACTTTCTTAAACTCATCTTTTACTTGATCAGGACGACAAAACAAATGCGCATCATCCTGAGTAAAACCTCTTACACGAGTGAGTCCATGTAATTCACCAGCTTGTTCGTAACGATATACAGTACCGAATTCTGCAAAACGAACTGGCAAGTCTTTATATGATTTTGGTGAAGTTTTATATATTTCACAGTGATGCGGACAGTTCATAGGTTTCAACATAAACTCCTCACCTTCATGTGGTGTTTTTATAGTCTGAAAACTATCAGCACCATATTTCTCATAATGTCCTGAAGTCTTATAAAGATTAATATTACCAATATGAGGTGTGATCACTGGAAGATAGCCACTTTCTATTTGGGCTTTCTGTAAGAATTGCTGTAATCGCTCTCTCAACATGGCACCTTTCGGTAACCATAAAGGAAGACCAGCACCAACACGCTCACTGAAAGCAAATAATTGTAATTCCTTACCCAGTTTTCGGTGATCTCTTTTTTTAGCCTCTTCCATCAAGATATTATATTCATCTAATTCCTTTTTGGAAGGGAATGTTACACCATAAATTCGGGTAAGCATTTTATTTTTTTCATCACCTCTCCAATAGGCACCAGCGATATTAGTTAGCTTAATAGCTTTTATAAATCCGGTATTTGGAAGGTGTGGACCACGA
The DNA here is from genome assembly GCA_035497795.1 of Edaphocola sp. Classification (GTDB taxonomy): domain Bacteria; phylum Bacteroidota; class Bacteroidia; order Chitinophagales; family Chitinophagaceae; genus Edaphocola. The sequence continues at coordinate 12,354 of DATJCU010000225.1, forward strand.
CATAAATCGGTAAAATCTCCTTGAGTATAAAAAGAAATACTGCCATCTTCTAATCCATCAATAAGCTCTAATTTATAAGGATCTTGTTTGTCTGTAAAATAATTAATTGCATCAGCCTTAGAAACTTCTTTTCTTGAAAAACGTTCCTTTTTCCCCGCTAATTCTTTCATTTTTTTCTCGATTTTCTCTAAATCAAGTTCTGTAATTTTTTCTTCTCCTAAATCAATATCATAATAAAATCCTCTTTCAATTGGTGGTCCAATCGCAAATTTTACATTAGGATAAAAAAATTGCAAAGCTTCAGCCATAAGGTGTGCTGATGAATGCCAAAAAGTGGATTTACCACCTTCATCATCCCACGTTAAAAATTTTATTTCTCCATCTTTTGTAATAGGACCAAAACTATCTACAATTTTACCATCTACCGAAACTGCCAATACTTTTCTCATCAATCCTTCACTAATCGATTGGGCAACATCTAGACCTGAAATACCTGATTCATAACTACGAATAGCTCCATCTGGAAATTTTAGTTGTATCATTTTCTATTAAATATTATTATTTTTGAATGTGCAAAGTTAATTCATTTATTCTCATTACATCTTACATTTTTTTTAAAAAGAATTTAAAAGCATTTCATTTTTTGAATGGTATTGATTACTTTCGAATTGTTATTCATTCATCCTTTAAAAATATTTAATAATGAAGAATTATTTAATTGAATCCCTTCCTGATTATTTTAAACAATATAAAAAGTCTATAAAAACCCCAAAAAAGTTTTGGGATAAAATTGCAGATGAAAATTTTGTATGGTATCAACGCTGGACAAAAGTTCTAAAGTTCGACTTAAAAGAAGCCAAAATAGAATGGTTTAAAAATGCAAAATTAAATATTACCAAGAATTGCATTGATCGACATTTGTCAACAAAGGCCAATAAACCAGCCATCATTTTTGAACCCAACAATCCCGATGAAGCCGTTCAGGAAATTAGCTATCAAGAACTTTACAATCGAGTGGGGAAGATGGCTAATGTATTGAAAGCACAAGGTATTGAGAAAGGTGATAGAGTTTGTATTTACTTACCTATGATTCCAGAACTGGCTATTACTATGCTTGCTTGTGCCAGAATAGGAGCTATCCATTCCGTTATTTTTGCAGGCTTTTCTTCAAATGCAATCACCTCCAGATTAAACGACTTAGAAGCAAAAATGGTTATTACTTCTGATGGAAGTTATAGAGGAAATAAAACGATTAACCTAAAATCATTAGTTGATGAAGCCTTAAAGAAAGCCAAAAGTGTAAAGAAAGTCTTAGTAGTAGCGCGTACTCATGAGAAAATTGAGATGATGGAAGGTAGAGATGAATGGTTAGCTCCTTTATTTGATAAAGCTCCTGTCGAAAACATCCCTGAAATTATGGATTCTGAAGACCCATTGTTTATCCTTTATACTTCTGGATCTACTGGAAAGCCAAAAGGAATGGTTCATACTACTGCCGGATATATGGTTTTTGTAGGTTATACTTTTAAGAATGTTTTTCACTATCAAGAAAATGATGTTTATTGGTGTACTGCTGATATTGGTTGGATAACAGGTCACTCTTACATATTATATGGACCTTTATTAAATGGTGCAACAACAGTTATTTTTGAAGGTGTTCCTAATTATCCTCAACCCGATAGATTTTGGGAAATAATTGATAAACATCGCGTCACCCAGTTTTATACTGCTCCTACCGCAATTAGAGCTTTAGCAAAAGAGGATATCAGTTGGTTAGATAAGCATGATCTTTCTTCTTTAAAAGTTATAGGATCTGTAGGAGAGCCTATAAATGAAGAAGCATGGCATTGGTATAATGATAATGTAGGAAAAAAGAAATGTCCTATTGTGGATACTTGGTGGCAAACTGAAAATGGAGGAATTATGATTTCGCCACTGCCATTTGTAACCCCTACTAAACCTACCTATGCAACCTTGCCATTACCTGGAATTCAACCAGTACTAATGGACAATAATAGAAATGAAATTACCGAAAACCAAGTGAGCGGTAATTTATGTATACGTTTCCCTTGGCCTGGGATTGCCAGAACAATTTGGGGAGACCACCAAAGATATAAAGAAACCTATTTTACTGCTTTTCCTGGAAAATACTTTTCTGGTGATGGTGCTTTAAGAGATGAAGTTGGATATTATCGAATAACAGGTAGGGTAGATGATGTAATTATTGTCTCTGGACATAATTTAGGAACTGCACCCATAGAAGACTCTATTAATGAGCATCCGGCAGTAGCAGAATCTGCAATCGTAGGTTATCCTCATGATGTAAAAGGAAATGCTTTATATGGTTTTGTAATGTTGAAAGATACTGGTTTAAGCAGAGATAAAGAAAATTTGAAAAAAGAAATCAATCAACTTGTTTCTGAACAAATTGGACCTATTGCAAAATTAGATAAGATTCAATTTGTAGAAGCATTACCAAAAACACGTTCTGGGAAAATTATGAGACGTATTTTAAGAAAGATTGCAGAAGGAGCTTTTGATCAATTTGGAGATATCTCGACATTAATGAATCCAGAAGTGGTAGAAAATATTAAAAATGAAAGGGTGAAATAAAAGATTAAAATCACATATTACAATTGTAGCATTTTATATAATAAAGGATTTGTGCAATTTTAAACCGAATTTTAAACTATAATTATCTTTAGTAAAGTTTTTTTTTAAAGAATTCGCGAAACTATACATTTTGGTGAATTTCATAATTTATTCTATTTTAGAAGTTTGAAATACAGAAAGCTAAATTTTATGACCCATTCTATTAGATTAATAATAGTATCCTTAATTCTTTTTTTCTCACTGAATAGTTGTACATCCGTCGAGAAATATAATAAAAATTTAGAAAAAAAGATATCTGTTAAAAAGCTTATTCAAGATGTAGATTTTGTGCAAAAAAAATTATACAAAAAGCATCCTGATTATGATTATTATACCTCTAAGATTCAATTAGATAAAAGCTTTGATAGTTTAAGGAATGCTATTAAACAACCCATGACCAGTAAAGAATTCTACTTTTTAATAAGTCCTTTAATAGCTCAGGTCCATCAGGCGCATATGTCCACTACTCCTGCATTTAAAAAAAACAATAAGGAAAGAAGGAAATATTTGAATAAGATGGGACCTTCCCCATTGCTGAATTTTGATTATATCTGGATAGATAATAAATTATTGGTTGAGAAAAACAATGCTTCAGACACTATGGTGAAAATTGGAGACCAATTGATTTCGATTAATGGAATTGAAGTTCAAAAGATATATGATAAATATATTAGTACGATTAGTTCTGATGGTTATAATCAAACTGGGCTGGATTTCTTTTTTGCAAGAAAAATTCCGATGTTTTATAGAAATGAATTAAAGGATGTGGATATTGCAAATTATACTTTTAAAAACGAAAAAGGATTGTATGAGAAAGTATTTGTTAGAAAATTAAAAAATGAAAAAGTTAAACCGAAAGTAGATACTTTAAAGAATATAGAACCATCTCATCCTATAAAAAACAAGGATAGCTTAGCTAGGATTAATAATCTTAAAGAAAAAGAATTAGAGGAAGCTGAAAAGAAGGAAGAGAGAATGAAAACCGTATATGGATATGATAAGAAAGATAAGGAATACATTAGAAGTTTGAAATTTTTAGATCCAGACAGTAATATTGCCTATTTTAAAATAAAATCCTTTTCTGGTGGTATTTATAAAAAGGCGTATGGCGAAATATTTGATTCTATTGAGAATGTTGGGAGCAATACTTTAGTGCTAGATTTAAGAGACAATGTTGGTGGTAGAGCAGCAGAAGTAGGCAATCTATTCGGTTATTTTGTAGATACGAATTATAAAATGTTTTTACCATCAAAAGTAAGTTCCAAAACATCATTATTAAGTCCTGGTATGTATAAGAATACGCCTAAGCTGTTATGGCCTATATTGTCATTATACTATCCTACTTATGTGTTTTCGCGTTACTTTTGGACTTCGAAATTAGAGGATGGCTTTTATTATTATAATGGATTAAAAGGCATAAAATTTTCTTATCCTCAAACGCCAATTTTTGCAGGCAAGATTTATTTATTGGTTAATGGAGGTACTTTTTCGGCAGCCTCTATAATCGCCAGTCGAATGAGCACGCTTTCGAATGTCACTGTCTTAGGTGAAGAAACAGGCGGTGATTACAATGGTACAGTTGCAGGTGTATTACCTATTTATACTTTGCCTAACTCTAAAATTAAGTGGCGAGTAGGATTGATGCATATCAAACCCTATAACCAAAGGCCATTAAAAGGAAGAGGAGTTATGCCTGAAAAATATTTCAAAACTTCTATTACAGATCTAAAATTAAAAAGAGATGTTATTTTAGACTGGCTAAAACAATTAGGCTCCAATAGCTTGGAGTTTTAAAAATATCATAAATTGGATTATAAATATTTGGTTTTAGTACCTTTGCAAATTATAAATATTTTTTTAATCCCATTATGAACAGAATATATTTTGATAATGCCGCCACTACCATGCTAGATAAAGAGGTGTTGGAGGTTATGCTACCTTATTTGACAGAGAAATTTGGAAACCCAAGTTCTATTTATTCTTATGGTAGAGAATCACGATTAGGCATAGAATTAGCTAGAAAATCAATAGCAAAACTTTTAGGTGTAAAACCTGGAAATATTTATTTCACTTCTGGCGGAACAGAAAGTACAAATACCGCAATAGCCGCTGCTGTTAAAGACTTAGGAGTAAAGAGAATTATTACCTCTCCTATTGAACATCATGCTACATTACATACAGTTGATTTTTTTCAAAACGAAGGAATAGAAGTGGATAAGGTTTCAATTTTACCAAATGGACATGTTGATTTGGAAAGTTTGAAAACTTTATTAAAAAACAATAACAAAATGACTTTGGTTTCTTTAATGCATGCCAATAACGAGATTGGAAACCTATTGCCAATTCATGAAGTCGGAGAAATTTGTGAAGAATATGGTGCCTATTTCCATTGTGACACCGTTCAAACTTTAGGACATTACCCTTTAAATTTATCAGAAATTAAAGTGCATTTTGCCAATGGGGCAGCACATAAATTTCATGGTCCAAAAGGAGTGGGAATATTATATATTGCTGATAATGTTCATATTCATCCATATTTAAAAGGTGGTGGTCAAGAACGAAATTTACGTGCAGGAACTGAAAACCTTTATGGGATTGTGGGTCTGGCTAAAGCTTTAGAATTAACCATGAAACATCTCTCAGAAGAGGAAAACCATATACGCTCTTTGAAGAATTATATGGCAGCACAATTGAAATCAACTTTTCCGGAAATTATATTTAATGGTGACTGGAACGGTAATTCATTATATACTGTATTAAATGTTTCTTTTCCACAAACACCAAAAACAGAAATGTTACTTATGAATCTAGACATGCAAGGTATCTGTGCTTCTGGTGGAAGTGCTTGTTCAAGTGGTGCAAATGTAGGTTCACATGTAATTGAACATTTACCTCATAATAAAGAAGTTACTCCCATTCGCTTTTCATTTTGTAAATTTAATACCAAAGAAGAAGTAGATAGAGTTGTAAATGCTATTAAAAATATTCTCCATTCTTAAATAAATTTTTATGAAAAAAATAAATTTAATCCTAATGATGCTTTTCCTTCCCTTCCTTCTGGGAGCACAAGGAATAATATTTGAAGAAGGATCCTTTAAAGATATTCTTGCAAAGGCAAAAAAAGAAAATAAAATCGTTTATATGGATATTTACACCACTTGGTGTGGACCATGTAAGATGATGGCAGCTCAATTATTTCCAACTAAAGAAGCAGGAGATCTATATAACCCTAACTTCATAAATTTTAAAATTGATGCAGAAAAAGGAGAAGGAATAGATTTAGCTACACGTTATAAAGTAGAAGGTTATCCTACCAACTTGTTTTTGGATAGTGAAGGCAATGTTTTGTATCGTGTAATGGGAGCAGGAGATTTAAACTGGTTTCTTAATAATGCTAATAATGCTATAGCTGAAAGTAAAGACCCTATTTCTTGGGAAGAATATGGAAAAGAATTTTCAAAAGGTAATACGAAGAAAGATTTTCTGGAAAAATACATTCTTAAATGTAAAAGGTTAGATAAAAATAATGATAATGCGCTGAATGTTTATGTAGATAAATATATGAAAAAGAATATTTCAGATGCACAGCTTCAATTTTTACTTGATAATAACCTAACTACTGATAACAAAGCTTATTCCTTGATCGAAAAGAATAAAAAACGAGTGAATGAATTTAAAAAAGAAGAAGCTCCAAACTATTTCGATGTATATACTCCATACTGGTTTATGGGTACTATAAAAAAGTATGCTGAATTAAAGGATGATACTAAATATAAAAAGATTTTAGCTGATTTTTTAAAAAAGACCGACGAAAAATCATTAAGAGCAAAATGGTATTATTTAGATCAGTTTTATAAGTTTTCGGACGATGATAAGATGTCAAGAGATTACGAATCTTTTAAAGCAAATGAATTGACTAAACTATCCAATGCTGAATATCAAGCAGAGGATGAATTAATTTATAAGCAAATTAGAGAACAGGTAAAAACGCAGTTTGCAAGTCAAGGACTAGAAGGTGATGCCTTAGATAAACAAACTGACCAATATATTGCCTCTCAAGGGAGCTTAGATAAAATGTTTTCTATGAATACAGTAAATGATTTGAATAGAAGTGCATGGAGCATTTATGAACAAAAGGATAAAGCATTAGTTTCACAAGCTATAGGCTGGGCTTCAAAAGCTATATCCTTAATTAAAGGTCAAAATGCTGAATCCGAAGCAGCTATAATAGATACTTATGCACATTTAATATATTTGAATGGAGAAACCCAAAAAGCAATTATTGAAGAGCAGAAAGCGATCGAGTTATTAAAATCCTCAAAAATGGAAGATGCACAGGAAGGAGTTGAAGAGATGGAAAACACGATTGAGAAAATGAAAGCAGGAACATTATAGACCGCTATTTCGTTATCATTTTTTATGGCTAAAGTATTTTTAAAGAAGAAAATAACTGGACGCATTGCAGATGGACATCCTTGGGTGTACAGCAATGAGATTGGAGATATTGTAGGTGATTGTAAATCTGGTGATGTAGTGGATTTGTTTTCTCATTTGGGATCTTTTATTGGACGTGGTTTTATTAATACAGAAGCTCAAATTAAAGTAAGAATTCTTGTAAAAGAAAATATTAGCATTGATGCCAATTTTATAAGTCAAAGAATTAAAGAAGCTTGGAATTATCGTCAACAATTAGGACTTATTGAAAATTGTAGATTAGTTCATTCTGAATCAGATGGTCTGCCTGGATTAGTAATAGAAAAGTTTAATGACTATTTTGTGATTCAAACTTTAAATGTAGGGATAGACTTGTGGAAAGATACAATTGTTCAGACTTTGAATACCATTTTCTCGCCTAAGGGAATTTATGAACGTAATGACGCTCCAGTAAGACAAATTGAAGGACTTCCTTTACAAAAAGGGTTCTTAAGTTCTAAATTCGACACGCTTATAAAAATTAAAGAAAATGGAATCGATTTATTGGTGGATATTGAAAATGGGATGAAGACCGGATACTTTTTGGATCGTAATGATGTTCGAAAAGAGATTATTGGTTTGGTGAAAAATGCTAGGGTATTAGATGCTTTCTGTTATACAGGTTCTTTTGGTATTTTAGCTGCTAAATCGGGAGCTAAAAGTGTTTATGGAATAGATTTTATGCCTGATGTTATTAATTTGGCAAAACAAAATGTGGTGCTTAATAAGCTAGAAAAAAATTGTAACTTTGAATGTGAAAATGCTTTTGATGAGTTGAAGCGATTAACAAAAGAACAAGCTTGTTTTGATATGGTTATTCTTGATCCGCCTACTTTTGTTAAGAACAAAGAAAACTTAGATAGAGCCTTATCTGGTTATAAAGAAATAAATCTTAGAGCCTTGAAATTATTGGCACCAAAAGGTTATTTAGTTACTGCTTCAATGAGTAATTTAATAAATCAGGAGCTATTTCTTAATACCATAAAAGATGCAGCAAAAGATGCCAAAAGGCAGATTAAACAAATCTATTTTGGCACACAGACTCCAGATCATTCCATATTATGGAGTATGCCGCATTCTGAGTATTTAAAATTTTTAATTGTTCAGGTTTTATAATGATGTTTAAAGAAGAGGAAATTTACGACTGGTTAGAAAATGTTTCAGATCCTGAAATTCATTCCGTTTCAATTAGAGATATGGGGATTTTAAGAGAAGTGAAAGTTAATTCAGATAATTTTGTTGAAGTTATCATAACGCCTACCTATAGTGGTTGTCCTGCTATGGATATCATTGCTATGCAAATCAGAATGGCTTTAATTGGCCATGGCGTGGATAATTTTAAAATTACGCATCAAATACAACCGGCTTGGACTACCGATTGGATAACTGAGAAAGGAAAGGAAAACATGCTTGCAATGGGTATTGCTCCACCAAACCGAAAAGCTTCTGATGGTTTTCAAGATTTTGAAGATGATATCATTCCTTGTCCTAAATGTGGCAGTAAAGAGACCGAAATGATTAGTCAGTTTGGTGCTACCAGTTGCAAAGCAATGTATAAATGTTTAAGTTGTTTGGAACCTTTCGAGCATTTTAAATGTCATTAATATCTTTATTTTTTGAAAATAATATTTTAATAATTTATCTATGATTTACGAGTTTAAAGGATTTATTCCAATAGTTCATCCTACCGCATTTGTGCATCCTCAAGCAATTGTTACTGGAAACGTGGTGATTGGCAAAAATGTTTATATCGGTCCAGGAGCTGCATTACGTGGTGATTGGGGTGGTATTGATATTGCAGATGGTTGTAATGTTCAAGAGAACTGTACGATACATATGTTTCCTGGCGTAACAGTAAGGTTAGAAGAAAATGCGCATATCGGTCATGGAGCTATTATTCATGGAGCACATATTGGTAAAAATTGTATGGTGGGCATGAATGCTGTGATTATGGATGATGTAGAATTAGGTGAGGAGTGCATCGTTGGTGCATTGTCTTTTATAAAAGCAAATACCATTGTTCCAAAAAGAAGTTTATTGGTGGGTAATCCTGCAAAAATAATTAAAGAAGTTAGTGATGATATGATAAACTGGAAAACGAAAGGTACTCAATTATATCAATCTTTACCTGCCGAAATGCATCAATATTGGAAAGCATGTGAGCCATTGACTGAAATGCCAGAAAATAGACCCAACCAAGAAAGTTTATATGAAACTTGGAATACAATCAAGGGGAAATAAAAAATTAGATATAAAGAAATAAACAATTTATTATGTCAAATAAACAAAATTTATTAGTAGAATTAGAAAGAGAAACTGCCAGTACAAAAAAGATGCTAGCAGCATTGAATGATAATGTATTAGACTATAAGCCACATGAGAAATCAATGTCTATGGGTTCATTGGCTGCACATATTGTTAATCTAAACAATTGGATATCAGTAGGATTAGGAAAAGATAGTTTAGATTTAATAACTGATCTTCCTGCCATAACTGACCGATCTGTTGAAGGGCTACAAAATGCTTTGGATGATAGCTTTCAAAAAGCTGTAGACCAAATATATAAAATGGAGGATGAAGATTGGACTACTGAATGGACTTTGAAGGCAGGCGATCGAATCATTTTAAAAATGCCCAAAATTGCTATTTTTAGATTCATGATACAAAACCATATGATTCATCATCGGGGTCAATTATCTGTATATCTTAGGATGAATGATATTCCTGTTCCAGGTATGTATGGACCATCTGCAGATGAGAAATAATGTAATGAAAAGATTTCTTTATTCCTGATAATCTTTAAAACTAAATTTTTTCAATTGTGGTGTTTTAAAGAATGTAATACCAATTACAGCTAATGTTATCACGCCTCCTGTAATAATTGCAGGAAAAGTTCCCAGCCATGATGCCATCACACCGGATTCAAAATCACCTAGTTCATTAGAAGAACTGATAAACATACTATTTACCGAAGAAACCCTTCCTCTCATTTCATCTGGTGTCACCAATTGCAAAATTGTGCCTCTAACCACCACACTTACTGCATCAAACATTCCAGTCAATATTAGCAAACCCATTGAAAGCCAGAAATGATGTGATAAACCAAAACAAATAATCCCTAATGCAAATCCTGTAGTACATAAAAACAGTTTTCGTCCAGGTCGCTTATCCAAAGGAAGCAATGCTAGAATAACTAATGTCATTAAAGCACCAATACCCATCGCTGATCTCAAATATCCAAAAGCTACCGGACCAGAAAAATAGACATTGGGATCTAAAGGGAATCGCTCTTGAACAACTGCAGGAAGTAATGCTATGGCACCGCCAAAAAGAACTGAAAACATATCTAATAATTGAGCGCCCAATAGTACAGGCGTCTTAAAAACAAATTTCAATCCTTCTCCTATACTTTTTATAATAGGTTCTTTCTCTTTTTTTAATATCGGTTTTTTACTAATTCTAAATATGGGGATAAGTAATAATATTTCTAACAAAACGACGACGCCCATTCCAACTTCAGGTCCATACCCAACAATTAAAATACCCGAAAAAATCGGTCCAATAACTGCACCTAGTTGCCAAGCCATGCTCGACCAGCTCACAGCATTCGGATAGAGTCTTTTTGGAACAATTAATCCTATTAATGAGAAAGTGGTAGGCCCTACAAAAGATCGAATAACGCCTCCTAAGAAAATGATAGTGTAAATAAATCCAATTCTGAATCCTGATCCTAAATGATGGAGCGCTAAGGGTGTAGAAAGATAAAATAATCCCAAGCCCAATAAAATATAAGCGAGTAATATCTTTACCATTAAATTTCTTTTCTCACTTAAATCAACAAAGTAACCTGAAAAGAAAGAGCATCCAATAACCGGAATAACTTCAGCAAGCCCAACATATGCCAAAGCCATTTTATTATAATCTGTAATTTGATAAATCCAATAAGCAATGATAGTGAACTGTATGCTTAATGCAAAAATCAACCCAAAACGTATAATGAAATAATTTCTAAACTCAGTATTTAATAATACTTCGTTTTTTCTAAAAAAACCGCTTAAAGTGCTCAATAAATTAAATATTTGAGATACAAAATTAGAATAACATTGAGGAAACTATAATAAAAGGCATCAAAATATTGAATTTTCTATTAAACCGCTAACTAATTTAAAAGCTAATCAGTATAATTATAAGGTTTCATCTATTCTGGAAATCATTTGTTCTATTGTATCTATTTGCACCTTAGATAAATCTTGTTTTTGAACTGCCTGATCCGTCGCATACATTAATAGACACATGGCTAAGAAATCTTGTTCATCCTTTCCTTGCATTTTCATTCTTAAAGCGCTCAATTGCTGGTCCGCCAATTTAATTGCATGACGCACTGATTGCTCATCTTCTTCCTTGATTCTGATGCGATAACTTCGCTCTGCCAGCCACACAGTAATGGGAATTGTATTGTTCATAATGCTTTTAAAATGAATAACTGTAAAATTAAAGTTTATTATCCGTACATAAAAGGTTAATTTTGCGTTATTAAATTTTTTTTATGGGATTTTTTGACAAATTATTTAAAAGGAGCAAAGAGCAAGAAGCACAAAAAGAAGTTCTGGAAGAAGGTTTAAAAGAAACCAAGCAGAACTTTTTTTCAAAAATAACTAAAGCTATTGCTGGAAAAAGTGAAGTTGATGAAGAGGTTTTAGACAATCTTGAAGAGGCATTGATGACAGCCGACGTTGGTCTAGATACAACGGTAGCTATTATTGAAAACATAGAAGCTAGAGTAGCTAAAGATAAATATGTAGGTACTTCAGAATTAAACACCATTCTTAAAGAAGAAATTTCAAAATTAATCACTGACCCTTCTGATAATTCTTTTAAAACTTATAATACGCCATTAGACAAAAAACCTTATGTAATTATGGTGGTCGGTGTAAACGGTGTAGGAAAGACAACAACTATTGGGAAATTAGCTTATAACTTTAAGAAAAACGGAAAATCCGTATTATTAGGTGCTGCTGATACTTTTAGAGCAGCAGCTGTAGATCAATTGACCATCTGGAGTGAAAGAGTGGGGGTACCAATTGTCAAAAAAGAAATGGGAAGCGACCCAAGTTCTGTGGCTTATGATACTATTGTTAGTGGTTTAGCAAAAGATGTAGATGTCATTTTAATTGATACTGCAGGTAGATTACATAATAAGGCACATCTTATGGATGAATTAAGCAAAATAAAACGATCTATTTCAAAAAATATGGAAGGCGCTCCACATGAGGTCATGTTAGTTTTAGATGGTAGTACCGGACAAAATGCCTTGGAGCAAGCTAAACATTTTACAGCAACAACAGATGTTAACTCTTTAGCTATCACAAAATTAGATGGTACTGCCAAAGGAGGAATGGTATTAGCAATTGCTAATCAGTTCAAAATTCCAGTCAAATATATAGGAGTAGGGGAACAAATGGAGGATTTACAAGTATTTAATAAATACGAATTTGTAGATACCTTGTTTTCTATGGATTAAAATTAACAGAAGCTTTCAATATTTTTGAAACATTATTATCTTTGTAAAATAAAAATTATTCTTTCTTAATAATCTAATAAATATGAAGCAAATAATACTATTAGCTTTTATTGCATCGATTTCAATTATAACTCATGCACAAAATGCATTGGTAAGTGGATATATCCAAAATGAAGAAAACAATACAGGAATTCCAGATATTGATGTTTCTTTACCTGATTTGAAAGTATTGAATGTTACAGATGCTAGCGGAAAATTTAGTTTTAGCCAAGTACCTTATGGTACCTACAAAATGGTAGTAAGTATCTCTTCCATGCAGAAGGATACTATCTTAATAAATGTAAAAGAACCCATAGTCGATTTAGGTATTTTTAAATTTACGATTCAATCAGGATTTAGTAATTTAAATTACAATCAAAACGCTACAATCGCATTAGAAGATAATTCAACAGATGGAGACGATGACGGTATCAGTAGCCAGAATGTATCTGGAATATTAACGGCTTCAAGAGATCCTTACCTAAACGCTGCTTCTTTTACATTTGGTTCTATGCGTTATCAGATTAGAGGTTATAAAAGAAATCAATTAGAAGTCTATATGAATGGACTTTTAATGAATGATGTTAAATCGAATGCTGCATTTTTTGGTCAGTGGGGAGGGTTAAATGATGCCTTTAGGAACCAGACGGTAACCTTTGGATTAAATCCTTCTGAAAATGGTTTTGGTGGTTTAATTGGAGCTACTCAAATCGAGGCAACAGCAGCCGACCAAAGACAGCAAACACGAGTTTCCTATGCTATTTCTAATAGAACTTATGCAAATAGACTTATGGTCACTCATAGTTCTGGAATCAATAAAAAAGGCTGGGCGTACTCTTTTGCAGGCTCTAAACGTTGGGCTAACGAAGGTTATATTCCCGGAACTTTTTATGATGGTTATGGCTTTTATGGTGCTATAAGTAAAATTTTCAATCGGGTTAATTCTTTGCATCTTACTGTTTTTGGTTCTCCAACAGAAAGAGGTAAAGCAATGCCGGCTACTCAAGAAGCTATGGATATTGTTGGAAGTCATTTCTATAATCCTAACTGGGGTTATATTAATGGAGAGAAAAAGAATGCTAGAGTCAATAAAAGCTTTCAACCTACAGCTATCTTAAACTTTAAACAGGAGCCAGATGTAAATACCAGATGGAATACAGCAATAGGTTTTCAAACGGGTTATAATGCTAATACTTCATTGGATTGGTATAATGCGATGGACCCTCGTCCTGATTATTACAGAAATTTACCTAGTTTTTATTTATACGATCCTAAAGGTGCTAATGAGGTTGCTGCAGAAGATCAAAGGCAGTTTTTATTGAAACATCCTGAAGCAATGCAAGTTAATTGGCAAAGATTATACGATGCTAATAGAATGAATGTTCAAACCGTAAATGGGGTAACTGGTAAAAGGTCCGTTTATTTAATCGGAGAAGATAGAGAAGATATCAATAAATATTTCTTTAGTTCAACTTACCAAAAAGTTTTAGGTAATCATACCAAAATGTCTGTGGGCGTTAATGGCGCTTATCAACAAATGGAAAGTTATAAAAAAGCCGCCGATTTATTAGGAGGTGATTATTATGTAAACTTGAATCAATTTGCAGAAAGGACCTATGTCGGAAATAATTCTTATAACCAAAATGATTTAAATAATCCTGACGGTATTATTTATCAAGGTGATAAATATGGTTATTATTATAAATCCAATTATTTTAAGTCTAGGCTATGGGCTCAAGGTGAGTTTACTTACAATAGGGTCGATTTCTTCCTTGCAGGTCGATTAGGTGTTGAAAATTTCAGAAGAGAAGGAATATTTAAGAATGGACTTTTTGCAGAAGATTCTGAAGGAAAATCAACTCCTTTTAGCTTTCTTACTTATGGAATAAAAGGAGGAGCAACTTATAAATTAAATGGTAGAAACTATTTTTATGTAAATGCTGCTTATGAAACGAATGCACCAAGTTTTGATAATACTTTTGTATCTCCCAGAACAAGAAATAAGACAGTTGGTCAAACACAGTTAGAACAAATTTCTTCTATAGAAGCTGCATATTTATTAAGATCTCCGATTATTAATGGTCGGTTAAGTGGTTTTGTTACAGAATTTAAAAACAATACAGATATTAAACGTTTCTATCATGAAGATTATAGAACTTTTGTAAACTATGTTATGCAAGGGGTTGATTTAAGAAACTTAGGTGCTGAATTTGCAATTAAAGCAAAACTAAGCCCTTCGGTTTCTGTAAATGCAGTTGCAACATGGATGCAGGTTTTTTATATCAGTCGTCCAACAGCATCTATTTATATGGATAATGATACCAGTACTAAAGTGACCAAGAATACGATATACATGAAAAATTTTTATGCTAATGCGGGTCCTCAATCGGCTTATACAGTAGGCTTAAACTACAGCTCTCCTAAGTATTGGTATGCAAATATTAATGTTAACTATTTTGATCGAACTTATTTAGATATTAATCCTTCTCGATTAACTTCAGATGCGGTAGAATTTGTTGATAGAAATTCAGAACAATGGACAGAAATAGTAGGACAACAACGATTGCCTTCCTATTTTACAGTTGATATCTTTGGTGGAACTTCTATAAAATTAAAAAAATATTTAAAAGGAGCAACAAATGATATGTATTTGTACTTAAATATAGGTGTCAATAATTTATTAAATAATAAAGATATTATTACGGGTGGATTTGAACAATTAAGATTCGATTATGCTACCAAAAATGTAGGTCGATTTCCTCCAAAATATTTTTATGCTTTTGGAGCAAATTATTTTGTCAATTTAACTTTCAAATTTTAAATTTTTATTCATAAATACAAAAATGCCGAAAATAATCTTTTTCGGCATTTTTGGTTTAAATAATTTCTAAATTTATGTATTGAATTGGCTTAAAACACATGTTGTCCGCCATTAATAGCATAATTAGCACCAGTAATAAAAGCAGTGTCAGGAGCAGCTAAGAATGAAACTAAATGTGCTATTTCACCCGTCCCACCTAATCGACCTACTGGAATACCAGAAATGATTTTATTACGTACTTCTTCTGGAACAGCCATAACCATATCCGTTGCCACATATCCAGGAGAAATTGTATTTACAGTGATGCCTTTTTTCGCAACTTCAATAGCTAATGTTTTAGTAATGCCATGCATACCAGCTTTAGCGGCTGCATAGTTTACTTGGCCAAATTGAGCTCTTTGCCCATTTACCGAAGAAATATTAATAATACGACCATACATTTGATCTAGCATAGGATTAATCACATGACGACAGCAATTAAACACACTAGAAAGATTACTTGAAATAACCTCATCCCAATTATCCTTAGACATTTTCTTAAAAATACCATCTCTAGTTATTCCGGCATTATTGACCAAGACATCTATAGTACCATGATCTTTTTCTATAGCTGCAACCATTTCTCCAACCTGATCATAATCGCATACATCTGCATTATAAAGTTGGAAATCATATCCTTCCTCTTTCATCTTTTCTTTCCATTCTTGGGCTTTCCCTTCGGAACGATAGTTGGCACAAACTATAAAGCCATCATCACTTAATCTTTTACTAATTTGGGTACCTAAACCTCCAGTAGCACCAGTCACTAATGCAACATACTTTTTTTCATTGTTCATAATAAGAAAATTTATTTTTTAAATAAAGTTAATAATTAAATATTATCCTACGAATATAAAGATTATTTATAACAATCTTAGGTTTTTGTTAAATTTCTTTTAAGAAAAAAATTGGATAAAACCGAAAGTGCACTATTGTTTAAAATTCATAAGAAATGAAGTGCAATTTTCAATTGTTTTATTAATTAATACTTTTTCTGTTCAAAAATTGAAAGAATTATATTTTATGAATTTTCCTTATTTTTTAAATAATGTTTCTTTTATTTCAATTCTCAATACTTATATAAATATTCAGTTTTGTTAAAAATATTATATTATTTAAATATTTATACTTATATTTGTTAGGTAATTAACTTGGTTTCTTTTCCTTTTTGGATTTTTCAAAATCTGAGTTGTATGCTGCATAAAATACCCATACTGCCCTTTTTTGTTTGCTATGTGTTAGGTATAATAACACAAGTTTCCCTTTTGCAATCTTACAAGTTACAGCAATATTGGTGGTTTGTTATTTTTGGTCTGGTAATTTTAATTTTTATATTCTGGTTTTTAAATAGAAAAATTGCTTTAGCATCAAAATTCACGCTTGGAATTGAATATTTTACTTTCTTTTTATTGGGTATTTTCCTAACGCGCCAAAATGATATTAGAAATAATAAATTTTGGTTAGGTAATTTCATAGAAAATGGAAGTGCTTTCCTAATAGAAGGCATCGCCGATTCAGAAATAAAGCCGAAAACTATTTATTTCCCTGCTAAGTGTTATGCCGTATTAATTGATGGACAATGGCAAAGATGCAAAAGTGAGACAAAAGTGTATGTTTATAAAAACGATAGTTTAAATCATTTTAATGTGGGTGAAAGATGGATAGTTACTGCCAAACCGGTTCCTATCAGGCATAATAACAATCCGGGGAGTTTTAATTATGCTCAAAAACTGCAAAGAGATGGCATCTATTATCAGTTTTTTGTGGGGCATCAACAGTTGTATGCTTTAAAAAGTAAAGCAAAAGAAAAAAGAATAAATAGCCTTAGGAAGCAGCTTTTATTGCAACTTGATACTTATATATCCGAACCTGTAACGCGTGCCTTAACTCAAGCGACCTTATTGAATGAGTCTGGAGATATGGATGCAAAAATGAGGGCAGATTATGCTCATACTGGTATCAGTCATATCATTGCTATTTCTGGAATGCATGTCAATATCTTATTTGCTATTATGCTTTTACCCTTGTTTTGGTGGAAAAATAAAAAGTATTTATGGTTAAAATATTTAATTGTCCTACCATTTGTTTGGATTTATGTTGCTTTATGTTTATTTCCACCCTCTGTAGTCCGGGCAGCGGTAGGATTTAGTCTGGTAACCATTACATTATTAGTTAAGCGACCACAAAGTAATTTTAATTTGCTTTGTATAAATGCTTTTGGACTGCTTCTATTTAATCCTATATGGTTGTTTCATATTGGGGTACAGTTGTCCTTTTTAGCCGTATTATCGATTTTGATTTTTTATAAGCCAATACAATCTTGGGTTACCACTAAAAATCTTATTTTAAAAAAAGCATGGGATACAATTGCCATTAGTCTTTCAGTGCAAGTTTTGGTTTTTCCATTAGTTATATATTATTTTCATCAATTTCCTTTTTGGTTTTTGGTGGCTAATTTTTTTGCTGCAATATTTAGTTTTTTACTAATCGCTATTGCAGTTTTGATAATGATTTTTGGTGTTTTGAAAATAGCTGTTATCTCAACATTTTTTGGAAAGTTATTAATTGCTTTAACTGCTGTTTTTAATAAGATTATTGCATTTTTAAATCAATATACCCCTGATTTAAGCAAAATGATACCTTTAGATATAATTGATTTTTGCTTAATCATGATTGCTATTATTTCCTTTTCATTTTTTTGGTTAAAGAGAACGCCCATTTCATTTTTTATAGGTTCCGTATTTACACTTGGCTTTATGGTAAATTTAATTTTACAAGAATTAAATGCAAATAAACAAAATAGAATTATTGTTTATACTGGCGTTAAAGGGACATTAGTGGATAGGGTTAAAGGTAAACGCTCCATAGTTTATGCAGATAGTGCTGATTCAAAAGTATTGGAGTATGTAATTAATCCCTCAGCAATAGTTCAAAGGATTAAGAAAGCAGAAGTAGTTCATGCAAAAAATAAGTTGATGCAAATAGGGAATAAGAATATAGCTTTTTTAACTAATCCTGATAGCATTCCAAATGAAAAGATAGATTTCTTGATACTGAGTGGAAACGCAATCTTACCAGCTAATTTTATTCTATCTGAAATGAATCCCCAAAAGGTTATTTTAGATGGAAGTTTTGGAAGGAACAAAGCCTTAAAGTATGAAAATGAACTGTTACAAAGTGGGATAAAAGTACATAATGTGTCAGAAGATGGGGCTTGGTGGTATAATTTTAGATAAATTATGGAATGAAACAAAAAAAAGTCTACTTTTGTAATTGACTTTATTAATAAAATTTATGATTAATCGTATAATAAAATTTGGTATTGGATCCTTATTCTTTTTAAGTTTATTTTCATGTAAGGAACAACCAATAGGAGTTGACTTTTCGAATATTCAAAAGTCAGATACTACTTATGTAACTACCGTTGATACCCCTCAAACAAAGAATTATTATATCGAAGAATTTTCTGGTGTAAGATGCACTAACTGTCCACAAGGAGCTGCCAAATTAGAAGCATTAAATACTGCTAATGATGGTAGATTAAAAATAGTAACGGTTCATAATGGTGGTTTAACTGCTCCTAATTATAATTTGGGTAGTAAGCAAGATTTTCGCGTCGTCCAAGGATTGCAACTTATGACGTTAATTTATGGAGGCGACCTTTCTAAACCTAATGCAAGTTTTGATAGATTAAATTTAGGACCCAATCCCACCGCACCTTTAGTGGGGGCTGTATCGCAATGGGATGCTATGCTCGCTGCTGCCAAAAACGAAAGTCCATCTACACCAGTAAACATTTACTTAGAAAGTAAAAGAAGCAATAGCGATCCTAATGTTTTTAATATTGTGGTGAAATTAGCTTATACTGAAAGTGTGGCTACACCCCAATATTTAAGTATATATTTAATTGAAGACAATATTATTGACAATCAAATTGATCCTTTTATCGAAAACTTTAATTTTAGACATGTTTTTCGTCAATCTCTATTACCAATTACAGGAACTCCAATTTTGGCTGACCTGAGTACTATAGAGCCTGGACGTGTTTATGAGTCGAAAATTAAGTTTGTTTTAGATCCAAATGATGAGGATTTATACAGACAAAAATTTTGGAATCTGGACAATGTTTATATTGTGGCATTTGTTCACAATGGTACGGCTGGTGAAGATAAAAGAGTGTATCAAGCAGTTGATACTCATTTAAAACCGTAAAGTTAATAAAATAAAGAAGCTATTCCTTTTTATTTTGAAAATAAACTTTACATTTGCATACAACGTAAAATTATAAATTAATAATGGAAACTGTAATATTAAGTTCTGTATTTAGAGCTGGAGAGGCTATTGGAGAGTATGCTGCTTATGCACTAACCATATTAGGCATTATCTTATTAGTGTGGGTAATGTATAGATATTTAGACACTTCCGATTTAAAGTAAATAAAAACCTTAAAATTTTCTATTGAGCAATATGGAAGAATTTTCCAAAGAAATTGCAGCAATCAGACAGGATTATAGCCTTTCGTCTTTAGAAAAAGGAGAAGTGGGAGATAATCCTGTTCTTTTTTTTGAGAAATGGTTTAAAGAAGCTGAAGATGCACATTGTATTGAAGTAAATGCCATGACATTGGCTACCGTTGATGAGGAAGGAATGCCACATGCAAGAATAGTATTATTAAAAGGTATTGAACATGAAGAATTTATTTTTTTTACTAATTACCATAGTAAGAAAGGAGATCAATTAAAAATCAATCCGCATGCATCATTAGTTTTCTTTTGGCCTGAATTGCAAAGACAAGTAAGGATTGAAGGTTTCGTAAAAGAAGTGAATAAATCATTATCTGATGAATACTTTTACTCTAGACCTATTGAAAGCCAAATTGGTGCTATTGCCTCTGAGCAAAGTGGCGTGATCAGTTCTAGAAAGGTGATAGAGGATAAAGTAAAAGTTATTAAAAAAAGTAAAACCATTAAAAGACCAGAACATTGGGGAGGCTATTCCGTTAAACCAAACAAAATTGAATTTTGGCAAGGTAGACAAAGTCGTTTGCATGATAGAATTGTTTTTGAATTGAGGAATGATAGTTGGAAAAAATACCGACTAGCTCCTTAGCATATCTTAAGAATTAATAGATGAAATCTTTATACGATAGTCAAGAATTGGATATTACCATCACCAGACTTGCTTTTCAGTTGGTTGAAAACCACGAAGGGTTTGAAAACACTGTTATCATTGGACTTCAACCTCGAGGTGTATATTTATCTGACCGAGTTTTTCAAAAAATACAAAAAATATTACCAAAGACTAAAATAGAATATGGTAAGTTAGACATCACTTTCTATAGAGATGACTTTAATGAAAAAGGTAAACTACTCCATGCTTCTGATACACAATTGGATTTTCCAATAGAAGGGAAGCAGATTATTTTAATCGACGATGTTCTTTTCACGGGTAGAAGTATTAGAGCAGGTTTAGAAGCTTTATTAGATTATGGTCGTCCAGCTAATATTGAATTATTAGTATTGATCGACCGAAGATTTAATAGAGAAGTACCGATACAAGCTGATTATGTGGGAATGGCAGTGGACGTGATTGATAATCAGAAAGTAAAAGTACTTTGGAAGGAAAAGGATGAAAAAGATGAAGTTATTTTATTATAAAATAAATTATTAAAATTAAAAATGGTCGCGACGTCATTATCTGTAAAACATCTTCTAGGAATTAAAGACTTAATGCCTTCTGATATTGACTTGATATTAAAAACAGCAACTCAATTCAAAGAGGTATTACAAAGACCCATTAAAAAAGTTCCTACTTTAAGAGATACCTCAGTGGTTAACTTATTTTTTGAAAACTCTACTAGAACCAGAATTTCTTTTGAATTAGCAGAGAAAAGATTAAGTGCAGATACCATAAATTTTGCTGCTTCCAGCAGTTCTGTAAAAAAGGGAGAAACCTTAATTGATACCGCAAAGAATATTCTTTCTATGAAAGTGGATATGGTGGTCATGCGACATTCCGCGAGTGGAGCCCCTCATTTTTTAGCAAAACATATTAATGCAAGTATTATTAATGCTGGAGATGGAATTAATGAACATCCAACCCAAGCATTATTAGATAGTTTTTCTATTAATGAAAAGCTAGGAGGACTTAAAGGAAAAAAAGTAGCGATCATTGGTGATATTATGCACAGTAGGGTAGCTTTAAGCAATATCTATTGCTTGACTAAAATGGGTGCAAAAGTTGTTGTTTGTGGTCCACCTACTCTGATACCTAAACATATTGAATCTTTAGGTGTAGATGTGAGTTATAATATTAAAGAAACCTTACAATGGTGTGATGTGGCTAATATTTTACGAATACAATTAGAAAGACAAAATAAACCTCTTTTTTCTTCATTAAGAGAATATGCTATGTATTATGGTGTCGATAAGAAACTCTTAAATGAAATAAAAAAAGAAATAGTAATTATGCACCCAGGTCCAATTAATCGAGGAGTGGAGTTAAGTTCAGATGTAGCCGACAGTGAAAATGCGATTATTTTAGATCAAGTAGAAAATGGGGTAGCGGTTCGTATGTCAGCCCTTTACCTTTTGGCAGGCAAAAAAGATCAAATGATTTAAAAACAATTATAGAATTTATTTTAAAAGAATGAATAAGATTTTAATAAAAAGAATAAGCCTTTTGGTGCTTATGGTATGCTTGCTAAGTGCTTGTGCTACAAGTAAAAAGAATTGTGGTTGTGGAAATGATATCAATCAAAAAGCTATTAGGCGTTAGGATAAGAACCTGATTTAAATACCTTTACTTTCTATTTTTTTAAAAATATTTGTTTCGTTTTCTTTTAGTCATGAAATAAGTTTTAACTTTGCACGACCGATAAAAAAAACGAGGTCATTATGGCCTCGTTTTTTTATTTTTCTGGTTTTTAAAAACATATATGATGAGCGATACCAAATATATTTTTGTAACCGGAGGGGTTACTTCTTCTTTAGGAAAAGGAATAATTGCCGCATCCTTGGCAAAACTTTTACAAGCAAGAGGATACAGAACAACAATTCAAAAGTTTGACCCTTATATCAATGTTGATCCAGGCACTCTAAATCCTTATGAACATGGTGAATGTTATGTGACAGATGATGGTGCCGAAACAGATTTAGATTTGGGGCATTATGAGCGATTCCTAAATACACCCACTTCTCAAGCAAATAATGTTACCACTGGACGCGTTTATCAATATGTAATTAATAAAGAAAGAGAAGGTGCTTATCTTGGTAAAACGGTTCAGGTTATTCCACATATTACCGATGAGATAAAAAGAAGAATGATGTTATTGAGCGAAGGTAATAAATATGATATTATTATTACTGAACTCGGCGGCACAGCAGGTGATATTGAATCTTTACCTTATATAGAGGCGGTACGTCAAATGAAATGGGATTTAGGAGGTACTAATTGCATAGTTGTACATCTTACCTTAATTCCTTATCTAAGTGCAGCTAAAGAATTAAAAACAAAGCCTACCCAACATTCTGTTAAGATATTAAGTGAAAATGGTATTAATCCTGATGTATTAGTTTGTCGTACTGAGCATCATTTATATGCCGACTTAAAAAAGAAAATTGCTCTTTTCTGTAATGTTTCTACTGAGGCAGTTATTGAAGCCATGGATGCCGATACTATTTATAGTGTCCCTTTAGAAATGGTGAAAGAAAAGTTGGATATTATTTCCTTAAAAAAGTTGAATCTTCCATTAGGAGAAGATCCAGCATTATTGGAATGGAAGGAATTTTTAAATAAATTACGTTACCCTAAGTCTAGTGTTCGTATAGGTTTGGTGGGTAAGTATGTTGAATTGCAGGATGCTTATAAATCCATTTTAGAATCCTTTATTCATGCAGGTGCTGTAAATGAATGTAAAGTGGAAATTACAAATATCCATTCTGAATTATTAACAGATGAAAATACAGCAGAAAAGCTTGGAAACCTGGATGGAATTTTGGTAGCTCCTGGCTTTGGTAATAGAGGAATTGAAGGCAAAATCAATGCTATTCAATTTGCAAGGGAAAATAATGTACCTTTTTTGGGTATTTGTTTAGGAATGCAATGTGCTTCTATTGAGTTTGCTAGAAATGTTTTAGGATATGCTGATGCCCATTCCACCGAGATGAATGCGAATACCGCTTATCCAATTATTCATTTAATGGAAGATCAAAAAGAGATTTCAAAAAAAGGCGGAACAATGAGACTAGGTTCCTATAAATGTGTTATTAAAGCTGATACTATTCTTGCAAAAGCTTATGGTAAACTTGAAATTGAAGAAAGACATAGACATCGTTTTGAATTTAATAATGATTATTTAGATGCTTTTGAGCAAGCTGGAATGATAGCTTCCGGCATTAATCCAGATACTAATTTAGTAGAGGCAATTGAACTAAAGGACCATCCATTCTTCATTGGAACTCAGTTTCATCCAGAATATAAAAGTACCGTTATTAATCCGCATCCACTATTTGTTGCATTTGTAAAGGCGGCAAAGGATAAAAAAGGATAAACTTTAATTCTAATTTTAATTTTTAACCGCTTTTTGGTAACTTCGCATGTTACGTTTTGTAAAATTTATTAATCTTTAAAAAACAAGGAATATAAAATGGCAGTTTTAGTCAACAAAAACTCTAAGGTTATTGTTCAGGGATTTACCGGAACAGAAGGAACTTTCCATGCTTCTCAAATGATAGAGTATGGCACTAATGTAGTTGGAGGTGTTACTCCAAACAAAGGTGGTTCTACGCATTTAGAAAGACCTGTATTTAATACAGTTTTAGATGCAGTGAAAAATACAGGTGCAGATACTTCAATTATTTTTGTTCCACCTGCTTTTGCTGCTGATGCTGTAATGGAAGCTGCTGATGCTGGTATTAAAGTAATTATTTGTATTACTGAAGGTATTCCAGTTCAAGATATGGTGAAAGCTCGTGAATATATCAAAGGTAAAGATTGTCGTTTAATTGGACCAAACTGTCCAGGAGTAATCACTTCTGATGAGGCGAAAGTTGGAATTATGCCAGGTTTTATTTTCAAAAAAGGTAAAATTGGTATCGTTTCAAAATCTGGAACATTGACTTATGAAGCAGCTGACCAAGTAGTTAAAGCTGGAATGGGTGTTTCTACTGCTATAGGAATTGGTGGTGACCCAATTATTGGCACAACTACAAAAGAAGCGGTAGAATTATTAATGAACGATCCAGATACCGAAGGTATAGTTATGATTGGTGAAATCGGTGGCAATATGGAAGCTGAGGCTGCCTATTGGCTAAAGGACAATATGCGTAAGCCTGTTGTTGGCTTTATTGCTGGTCAAACAGCACCTGCAGGAAGAAGAATGGGTCATGCTGGTGCTATAGTAGGCGGAGCTGATGATACTGCTGCTGCAAAAATGAAAATTTTAGGTGAATGTGGAATTCTTGTTGCCGAAAGTCCTGCAGATATTGGAAAAAGAATGGCAGAGGCTATGTCTAAATAATAATGAGCCGTAAAAAGAAAAAAACAGAGCATCAAAATGATTTTTTGATGCTCTGTTTTCATTTAAATAATATTTAAATTGATGAATTACTTTAGTGAGGTAGTTTTGAAATAAAGGTAGTGTTTAAAAAAGTGTGTATATAGATTTTTGCAATAAGTTTTTTTGTTAATAAAATACTGTTTGTCGGTGAGTGTTTTCCACTGAAAATTTTTAGGATAAAAAGCCTTTAAAAGCTTTTTATCCGTATAAAAATT
>DATJCU010000226.1:0-3331 GCA_035497795.1 Edaphocola sp.
TAATAACATTTTGAATGTATGTGTTTTAAACACTATGAAATAGTCTGTGGGCTTATAGCTTAATAGGCTAAAGAGAAAAAATAAAGGTATAAAAAAAGCCGAAGGCTTTAATGGAACTACGCCTGATTTATTAAGGTAAAGGTCTAAGCTGGTTGTGAAAAGTACTATTAATAGTAAAATAAAATATTTCATTTCAAGATTTTTTTAATATGTAATGGTATCAGAAATGATTGACAATTTAGTTTTAATAAGGCATACATTTTTTTATTGAACATTGCCATTAGCACCCAAGAGATAAATGAAGATATTAATAATGAAAATGCAGCAAAACGAACACCTAATGAAGATAATAAAATTAGGTTCAATAGAACGTTACATAACACACTAACTAACTTTAATTTGAAAAGATACTTTTCTTCATTTTCTAAAATCATAATACTTGATGTTAAATGACTTTGAAATAAGAATATCAAATTTAATATTAGAATGTTTAATATAAACACGCTGTCTGCATATTCTTTTCCATAAAGCATATTAACGATAAAATCTCCGAAAATAAATATAAACAAAATCACTCCTATGGCTGTATAATTTAAAATTCCATATAATACTAATAATACATTATTGTAGTTTTTTTTGTCATCATCCAATTTTAATTGAGCAATTTTAGGAAATAAAACGGGAATGATTAAGCTAGGAAAAACCAACCAAATTTGTGATAGGATAATGCTTGTACCATAAACACCCAAATCGGCGGTTGTTAAAAAATATTTTATCAGTACTTGATCAAAGCGCGAATATAGTGCCGTTAATAAGGCACCTAATA
Organism: Edaphocola sp.; assembly: GCA_035497795.1. Lineage (GTDB taxonomy): Bacteria > Bacteroidota > Bacteroidia > Chitinophagales > Chitinophagaceae > Edaphocola. The sequence goes on from DATJCU010000226.1 coordinate 827, forward strand.
AAAGAGGCCAAGATTGGATAAAAAGTAATTTAAACAAAATCACATTAAATCTGAAAGTCCTTATAGGAACTTCTTTATTGATAACCCATAACAAACCAAAAAATATTAAAACTCTTTCTAAGGTATAAATAATTGCGAAATAGAATAATCCATAATTTTTTGTAATTCCAAAGATTAATAAAATTGAAACAATTATTAAGGAGATTACAGTTACGGGAACCGACACATTCGCCTTTAACTTCCATTGATAATATGCTCCAAAAACTTCTGATGATTGAAAAAGTATTGAGGTTGATATGATGAGGATGACCCAATTGTGATAATCATCCGTAAAACCAACAATCCATATTAATATTATTATTAATAATAGTAAAGAACCAATAATACGAGCTATTAATGCTGTACAAATTATTTCTTCTGGAGGAGTTTTTCCGTCGACAAAATACTTAATTAAGAATGAGTCACCAAAGCCTAAAGTAGAAATGGAATAAAATATTGTGAAAATTGAAATTCCAAAATTATACCATCCAAAATCAGAAATACCTAAATGATTCGCAATTTTAGAGACAATGAAAATTACGATTAATGTTCGAATGACTAAACTTGAAAATACCCAAGCCGAATTCGTAATATAGATTTTGAACCTTTTAAGATATTCTGAAAGAATCTGCATATATGTAATGAGAATAATATTGACGCAAGTTAAATTTTAATTTCAGTTTTAATTCAAAATCTAGTTCAATAGTTTTTAAATCTAGTTGAAAAGAACAAGTCATAATTATTTAAAGTTTTGATTTTGATACATTCTAATCTGTTGATACCTTCTTTAGACTTAAATGAATTAAGATATGTAGATATTTTCTTACATTTAAAATTATTTGCTCGATAAAAAAAGAAAAATTTTTATCTTTAACGTCTAAAAGCAACATTTTAACGTACCTATTACCAAGTTACAACCAACAATTATTTTCTCAAACTCCATGTCAATTCAATTTGTAGGGATAATCTTATAGGATTACTCTTGTTGTCGAATAAAAATGGATTTGAGCAGAAAATTAATTACTATTGTCGTAAAGATAATCAAAACACTTAAACCCCAAATTTTTACATAATGAATCAAATTGGTGAATGGATTAATAATGATAATCATTTTAAATATTTTTTAATTTTTTTATTTTTTTCTATAAAAGTAAATGCTCAACAATATCCTCTAGATACACAGCTCTCTTTTGTTAATTATAATCCTCCAACTCAATTACCTGGATATCTAACGCCTATTTATGATGAGAATTTTGATACTAAAGTGACTCGTATTTCTGCAATTTCTGAATTTGGTGGAATTCGACAAGATCTTACCCATGATTATTCTAAAAGACAGGTTTGGAATAGTGACCAATCATTGATTTCATTGAGTTATGGTAAAATATTAGATGGGAAAAGTTATGAATTGTTAGCGTCAGCAGCAATTGGATCTATGGGGTGGAGCAATATAAAACCTTATAGAAATTATGGAACTTCTTCAAATAGCAATTACTTTAGAGTTTATGAATTAAACCCTCAAACTTTTGAAAATAGAATAGTTTTTACCAAAACATTTTCTGAATACAATAGAATGTCACATTGGACAGCAGAATCAAATTTATCTGCGGATGATAAATATGTTGCTTTGTATGGTACTAAAAGTTCGACAGGAGATAGCTGTTGGGTAATTGTTTATAATGTTGAAAATGATGTCGTTGTGAGCGAAACAAATCTTAATACAAATATAGCTAATATTGATTGGGTTTCAATGTCACAATCAGGGAACTATGTCGTGGTTCTATATAAAAGTAGAGGTATGGGAGTGCATCAAGGAACAAAGAGTTTTGATAGAAGTATGAATTTAGTCAAGCACTTAACTAATACAACTCAACATGGAGATTTGGGATATGACCAAAATGGAAATGAAGTTTGGGTGTTCTATGATATGGGGTATCTAAAAAGTGCAACTTTGGAAGGTGGAGAAGGAGTGATTCAATATGCTTCTATGCAAGGTGGGCACGTTAGTTGTAGAAATATAAATCGACCAGGATGGGCCTATGTTAGTGATGATGGTGATGCTAATACTCCTAAAGATTATCCAGCGTTTAGGGAGATTTTTGCAGTTAAATTGGATGGTAAACCGAATGGAGTGATTACTGTTAATAGATTTACGAAACATTATACTGAAACAAATCAAAAATATAATCATTATGCAAAGACTTCTGTTAGTCCTGATGGTAGAAAGGTTGTTTTTAATTCTAATATGAGTATTAATGCAGTCAAAGCACAAAATTTTCCATTTGCATTTATTGTTGAAGTTAATCAATCAACTGAAACAATAATAGCCAATGCAGGTGATGATGTTTCAATATGCCAAGGAGCATCCACAACCCTCACCGCCACCGGAGGCTCCACCTATCTTTGGAGCACTGGAGAAACAACAGCAAGCATTACCGTCAGTCCAGAACAAACTACAACTTATAC
>DATJCU010000227.1:0-8638 GCA_035497795.1 Edaphocola sp.
GCTGCATACCAATTCTGATTGATATATTTGTGTAATAAATGATCTTGTATTACAGTAAAACATATCTAAAAAAGTGGATTCTTACACTCCGATGAGGGTTTATAGGAAAACTTATCAAACCACTCCTAAGACGCAAGCAACAAAGATGTATGACGCGATGGCACAAAAGACTATTTGAAATGGTCAGCTATGGTTATAAGAGCTTGATTGGTAGAATGGTGAATACTGACAAAATATATACAATCAGAATTAATATGAAGCTGACTACTAATCTCCTGATTTAATAATATTCAATTTCTCTTTCACTTATAGTTTTGGGTATGTCATTCTTAAAATATATACGATTAATCCAATTCCCATTCTTGTCATAATCATATTTATAAGAGATGACTTCAGTTTGTGTAAAACGCGTTTGTATGGATTCTATTAAGTTTCCTTTATCATCATATTTAGAAATTTTATCGTAATAAATTATAGCGCCAGTACCCGAGTTTTTTATTTCTATGTTGTTTCCTTTCTTATCGTATGTTTTAATCGTCTTGAGATATAAACTGCCATCAGGCTTGAATTGGCTTTCTTCTGTTTTATTCCCTTCTTCATCATATTTATAAGTGGAAAAAAACGAGGGACTTCCGTCAGACTTATAATAATTCTCTTCAATCATATTCCCTTTTTCATCATATTTATAAGTAAGCTTACGCGAGAGATTTCCGTCAGACTTATAATGATTCTCTTCAATCATATTCCCTTTTTCATCATATTTATAAGTAAACTTACTCGAGAGATTTTCGACAGAGCCATAATAATTCGCTTCAATTTTGCATCCTTTTTTATTAAACATTACATAGCTTTCACTACTTAGTGATATACCATCCATCTGCCTCCATGCTTTATTCCCTTTTTCAATATTTCCAAAACGCTCTACTGCTATGTAATCAATCTCCCTATAAGATTTAACTTTTCCTTTTAAATTAAACTCTGTCCAATCATTATCGTCTTTTTTAGTTGAACAACTGACAAAAGAGGATATCACTGTAATTGTGAAGATAATTCTAACAAATAATACTAAGTTATTTCTGTAATTGCATGTCATAATTTCATTATTAATATATTATTTTAATATCAATTTGAAGAGAGAGCATAGATTAAACATTTATACACTTCTCGTTCGCTGCAAGATGTAAATTAACGTTTTTGATAGAAGCTCTTTTAGTAGTATAACCAGTAGGGTTGAGTTATCACAATGATAAAGCCTTAATGTTTTGTGAATAAAAAAAGTGCAAGAATTGAAGAAAAATTTAAAACTCTTACTTGTTCTTTGTTCACCACAATTAATAATCTATTCGTTTTATCACCATATGTTTAGTAATTCATAACGTTTTATTGACATATTATCCTCTCTATCACTTAATGAAGGGAGTAGTACGTTCAAGTCATAATCGTTTTTAATGTCAGAGCTACGGACATAAAAGTTATATATGGGAACTACATTTCCATTTTCACTTATTCTAATTGGCATACTATCTATCCTGAAGTCTAGACATTTATCCCCAATTTTGTATTTGTATCTATTATCAAATGTTACATAGTTAGATATTATTTTACTTTTTACATTATTAGTAATTTTGATTTCATAGCCTTGATATGGTTCCCCAAGTTACTGAAAAATCATTTTTCTTAGATGTTCTAAATAATCTATCTCACTAATTCCAGTGATAATTATTGCTTGTAATATTTGCGTATTTTTATAAAACCCAAAAGTAGTAGTTGTATCGAAAAAATCTTTAATTTTAATATCTTCCCCTTTAGTATAAACACTTGGTTCAGTAATAATTTTAGATTTATCTTCTACATAGTTAACAATATCATTAAATGTCACAATAGTATTTAGTTCAAATCCAAAATAACGAAATGATTGAGCGAATATTAAATTGCTGTTAACCAACAAAAAAAAGATAAAAAATAGTTTGAGACGAGTTTTCATATTTATATCGTTACAATGTTATACCTATTATATAAAATTGGTTTATTTGATCTAAACTATCAATTTGATATTTAAACACATATCGATATTACAATATTTTTCAACATAAAAAAGACCTAGTGTTTAAATAGAGTTTAAGTATATTTAATGTGCTATATTATTAAAAATAGCAATTATCTCAAAATTTATGAACAATAAGGTTTAAAAGTATCAATTTCGATGGAGGTGTAAAAAATTCAGAGCGACAAAGAACATAGGGACAATATCCCCTTACTTTGACTTAGACACTTTGTATAATATCTTCAGAAACTACAATGAAAGACGCTTCTGCTTTACTTTCAAAATTATAGTGAAATGATTTCACTATATTTTTGAGAATATAATCTACTGCTTTTAAGCGCAGCTATAAATTTATGTTATACACATTTAAACTATTTGAAACAGGGTAGTAGGAGATTATGAGTTTGTTTGTTTAATAGTCAGCACCTCAATTCAGAGGTGGCTGACTATATACTTTGGCCTAATACATATTCATTATACTAGCCATTTCTTTCGATAATGTACTATCTAATATTTTTGCATAGTTCTTTGTCATATTGATACTAGAGTGTCCTAACATCTTGGAGACACTTTCAATCGATATCTTATTAGCAAGAGTTACTGTTGTTGCAAAGGTATGTCGCGCTGTATGTGTAGTCATATTCTTTTTGATACCGCAAAGATCAGCTATCTCCTTAAGGTAAGCGTTCATCTTTTGATTTGACAATACTGGAAGAAGGTATTCACTATTATTGTTTTGATATTTTTCTAAAATCTCCAAAGCTTTGTTGAGTATAGGAATAGTGCTCATTTGATTAGTTTTACGTCGAGCCTTTCTTATCCACTTTTTACCTTCATTATCTGTAAAGACATGGTCTTCCTTCAATTCTTTCACATCAGTGAAAGCAAGACCTGTAAAACAACAAAAAACGTATATGTCTCTAACAACAGCTATACGTGGGATACTAATTTTCTTTTCAATTAATCTTTTCAACTCATTCTCTTCAAGAAAATCACGTTCAACTTCCTTGAAATGAAATTTATAATCTTGAAAAGGATCCTTTTTAATCCAATCATTATTTAAAGCTCTAATAATAATTTTCTTAAAATTACGCATATACTTAAGACTGGTGTTATGATTACAGTCTCTTTCTGTTTTAAGATATATTTCAAGACCTCGGATAAACTCTTTATCAATGTGTGCTAGGAGAAAATCATCTTTTCTATATTCAAATCGAATATATTCAGCAATATGATTTCTACAAGTCTCATATCTTAGTGCTGTGGCCGCTGCTATTTCTCCAGCATCACTTAATTTTCTCATTTCGACATTATGCTTGTCGAATGTAGCTAATACAGTGCGACGAGTAGATTCACTACCAAAAAGGCGTTCTTTAATTGCACTTGCTGTTAATAATTTTCCTTCCAAGTTTATCTCTCGCTCTATTTCCATAACTCGAAAAGAAAGAGTCTCAATGAACTTGTTTATCTCTCGACTTACACGATCTTTTTTAATGGCCCGTTGCAACACTTTATTCCAATTGTCAGGAGCTACACTGCGCTTAATCATTGCTTCTACTCTGCTCCCATTGTGAGTAATCCTCATAAGTATAGGATATTCACCATTTTTTAATGCTCTACTTTTCTTTACATAAAATAATACTTTTAGACTTTGTCTCATCTTGTAAATTTTTCGATAATATTAATATTACAAAAATACAAGTAGCGCAAATAAAATAAAAACGCAGAATGATGCATATCAGCGCATTATCTACCAAAAGGATGACTAGAACTAGCGTTTTGTAAGTCCTCCGAATTGGACACCTGAGATATGCTTTAAAATGCTTTAGAATGCACTAGGAAGAATAAAAAAAGCTCTGTAAAGTAACACTTTACAGAGCTTTGCTTCAATTTGCTATTCTTATCAGCGGAGAGTCAGGGATTCGAACCCTGGAAACCCTCACGAGCTTACGCGCTTTCCAAGCGCGCGCCTTCAGCCACTCGGCCAACTCTCCTTTTAAAACAGTATCAAAATGAGATGAAATAGTAGAACTTTGGCACCTAATTTTGATGATCGCCGTTCTGCTAACTGAGCTACACCCCTATTTCTCTGTTTTGAAGCTGCAAAAATAGGACTTTTAAATCATTTTTACCCATGATTTAAAGGAAAATTTCTACGATTATTAGAATACTTTGATTATCAACCTTTTTAGAACAAGGAAGAACTGTCATTAGTTGAAACGAACCGTCTTTGCCGACTAATAGTTCAGCCGGTTAAGAAAGATGATTAGAATAAATGGTAAAATTGATTAAAAAAAGAATATAAGAAGGAGTTATGTATCTAACAATAGCTATTTTTGAAATTCATCTTCATTGTATTGAAAAAACAATAAAATATATTTATGAAAAATCTGATTGGTATATTCTCAATAGTTGCAATACTCTCCTCTTGTAGTCCGACAAAAAAAATAGTTTCGATCGAAAACAGCCTGCAACAAGCTTATGATTCACAGCAATACTCTAAAGTAATTAGCAGCTACAATCAACTAAGCACCATAACTAAAAGCAAAAACTTGGTGATATCATCCTCCAAAGTTCTTATGGCGGCAAAATCAGCTTACCATTTAGAAGATTATGAAACAGCTGCAAAGCTTTTCTCTAGTATTGATGAGATAACGAATGACAAACAATCCATTTATATGAAAGGGATGTCTTATCAAAAACTCCCTAATCCACAAATGGAGTATAGCTATTGGAAAGAAAATATCAATAAATTAAATGATACTGAAAATTATCAAGAAGTTCTTCAGAGACTGTATGCACTTGAGATTGAATTCTCTCAATACGATGAAGCATATACACTGTGGGATCAACTTACAGCAACTGACAATGAAATACTGATGAGTGCACATCTAACGGTGTTGGAAGAGTTGGGGAAGAACGAAGAGGCACTGAATATTAGCAATAAAATACTGAAGAAAAATAATGAAAATGAAAAAGCCCTTCTTTACAAAGGAAAAACCTATTTCAACCGAGCTGAAAAACTTTATCAGTCCGAAATGACCAAATACAACCGAGATCCGAACTTCACCACTTATGCATATCTAAAAAGAGAGTTGAAAAAAGTATCTGCAGATTTTCGTCTGGCGCGTGATATCTTTGAAAAACTTCATGAACTCTCTCCTGAAAACAAGATGTATATCAGCTTCTTGAAAAATTGTTACGTTCGTTTAGAAATGAAAACAGAGGCAGCAAAAATGGACAGACTATTGAATTAATAACTCATCAAATTTCAGGTTGAATAAGGACACATAGAACACTGAACCTATTAAAGTGAGTGATAAAATGTGGTGAATCATTTGCAAAGGCATGTCTTCTTCTATTGTGTAATAATCCATTTTCGTAGTTCTACTCTGCAACTTGCTGAAGGTCTATCGTTTTTTAAAGTACTGTTTTCTGGAGCTTTTCCTCTACTTCATCGGCAAACTTTAGCAAAGCTCTACGTCCTTTTAACAAGCCGTATACTTTACCAAAAAACATAGCTACAACTGCACAAACAAGAAAAATTAGCATTGTTTTGGTTGTTCCATACTCCTGGATGGGGATAACACCTGCAATCACAAGCACAATAAATGCGACGAGTGTAAAAACGCCAGATGTTCTTCCTTGTGCACATCCACAGGCAGAATAAAGTAATTTCAATTCATTGGTAAGGTGCTGGTTCTCTTCTGAAGGGAACTCTTCAAACTCCATTTTAATAGGTTTTATTTTACCTGTACTTAATAAATTAATCTCTTTTATCAACTTTCGAATCTCCGCGACATTGTAAATAACTTTATCTGACTCCATACTTTTCAAAATATTATTATGTTGACTTTGAGGATTTTTGGGTTTAAAAAACCATTTATTTTGATTAATTTACCCAATCTTATCAATAAAACAACACAAAATTAGGTAAATATAAGATTATGAAACGATCTACATTGAATTTTATACTAAATGCCATAATGTTCATTTTTATGGCTGCACTCACTGGTACAGGGTTCTTAATGAAATATGCATTAATTTCTGGACAAGAAAGCTGGGTAGTGTATGGTACAAAAGTAGATCTCTTCTTTGCGGGAATGGACAGACATGAATGGGGTTATATCCACCTGATCCTTGGATATATTCTATTGGGGTTGGTTATCCTTCATGTGATTTTGCATTGGAAAATTGTGGTAGCTGTTTACAATCGACTTTTCGAAGGGAGTTTGATGGTTAAGTTAGTCACTCTATTGATTGTAGCTATTTGCGCACTTTTTATTATTGCTCCATTTTTCATCCAACCCAAAGTGGTGGAGTCAGAAAGAGGTGGAGGCAATCATTCAGGAAAACGGAATATGTCATCCTCATTGGCGCCTACCAAAGCAACTGGATCGCACTTTAACTTCTTCTTTCTTTGATCAAGCTTTTAGACTCTTAACACTCGTAGAGTTCAAGAAAGCGATGAGTTTAGTAGATTCTTTCTTCAGAGTAGATCTCATAAGAAGTTAAATGAGTAAACATTTCTAATCATCAAGATGTTGTATCAATGTTCTATTCAATCATTAATACGACCATCGTTTTTTTATTCACTACAATAAAAAAAGCATTAACCTCTTTTAACCCACAAAGATGAAAACAAAACTACTCAACTGTAAGATTTTATTTATCGTTACATTAACCAATCTCTTCTTCATCACATCTGTTTTCGGACAAAGCCCCAATAGCATGAGCTACCAAGCAGTAGTGAGAGATCAAAACAACAACCTTATAACCAATAAAGGAGTTGGAATAAAAATAAGCATATTGCAAGGTTCAATTTCTGGTTCTGCCATATATGTAGAGATATATAATCCCAACGCAACGACCAATGCAAACGGATTGGTTTCCCTTGAAATTGGAACAGGCATTCCGCTTACTGGAAGCTTTTCTACCATTGATTGGAGTTCTGGTCCTTATTTCATCAAAATAGAGACCGATCCTACAGGAGGGACCGACTATACCATAACTGGAACCAGCCAATTGTTAAGTGTTCCCTATGCACTGCATGCAAAAACAGTAGAAATAATTTCAGAAACAGATCCTCTATTCACCCAATGGGATAAATCATCTGACATATCTATTACCGAAAACCAAATAAGTGATTTTGGCAACTATCTTGAAGCTGAGACCCAGGATCTTGATCAAGTTCTAAGCCGAGGCACTAGTGCAGGGAATAAAAACATCACAGACCTTGCCAACCCTGTAAATGAACAAGATGCAGCTACAAGAGCCTATGTGGACGCATTAGAAACCAAGATTACTCGAATTAACAACACATTGGATGCAGGCGGAAAAGTCTATGACATTGATGGCAATTCTTACAATACAGTTAGGATTATGGGGCAAACTTGGATGGTTGAAAATTTGAGAACGACCAAATTTAATGACGGAACAGTAATTCCGTTGGTGACAGACAATATCGCTTGGGGCGTTTTAACAACGCCAGGCTACTGTTGGTACAACAATGACAAAGAAGCTTATGGAGAAACCTACGGCGCACTGTACAATTGGCATACGGTAGACACAAATAAGTTGTGCCCAACTGGTTGGAGCGTTGGGGGCAGTTTGCAGTGGGGAGCACTTTGGAATTATTACGGTATTCATCCTTCAATAGCTACTAGTTATTTAAGAGAAGCTGGAACTACTCATTGGAATAGTCCCAATACAAATGCAACCAATGAATCTGGGTTTACCGCGCTACCAGCAGGCACTCGTAACGAACAAGGCGAGTTTAACGATATTGGAATTGAAGCTACTTTTTGGTCTAACGAAATTGCTCCTTTAACACAACTACTTGTAACATATATGATTAATCGCAATACTATGCTAAGAAGACCTAGCAACAAACAAGAGTTAGGTCTGTCCGTGCGTTGTATGAAGTATTAGCTCATAATTTGTTTAAAAATTAAATAGTATAGTTAGTCATAAAATTATAGGTAAATGAAAAAAAATATATTGTTTTTCTCACTACTGCTATTTAGTAGTTTGCTGTGCAACGGGTCTATTTTTGCCACGGAGAAAATCAACCAACCACAAACTGTAAATGACGACGCTATAGCCAAAGCCAAACACTATGAAAATGTTGTGGACAGCTATTTACGTGGGCTAAATGAACAAGACCTGGAAGGGATCCTCTCTTTGTACGCCGGCAGTGCCACCATTGAAGATCCGGTAGGCAGCAATGTAATAAGTGGTATTGACGCCATTCGCAAATTTTACAGTGGCGCAGTTACTATGGAACTATTATTGACACGAACTGGACCTGTTCGTGTAGCTGCCATGGAAGCTGTGTTTCCTTTTCAATTGCGGATGGAAGTGAATGGAGTTCTTATGAAAACAGACATCATTGATCATTTTAAATTTAATGAAGAAGGAAAAATTGTTTCCATGCGTGCCTTTTGGGGGCCGAGCAATAGAAAAATTGCAGAAGAGTGAATTTGTAAAAAAATAAGCATTCCTAAGCTTAGTTAATGCTTAATACGAACAGCTAAAATTGCACATATAGGTGTAAAATCTATATTAGATAGCGAGGGTGATATAAAAGTTAAA
>DATJCU010000228.1:0-2688 GCA_035497795.1 Edaphocola sp.
GAAGAAACACATGAGGCGGACAGAGGAATTTCTGTAAAAAAGGGAATGTTTATTTCTCCTCCTACTGTTTCGCGAGCTCGAAAGCTCTTAGCCAGGAAAGAAAAAATGGACATTTTCGAATCTTTTATAAAAAATGGATAACAAAAGAGTTTGGAAAAAAGAGGATCTTCTACGAGACCTTAAGAATGGAGGAATTTTTGAAGGAGCTTTGCTTCATTTAAAAGTTTCAATGAAGGCTATTGGCAAGATTGAAGGGGGTGCTCAGACACTTTTAGAAGCTTTGATAGATGTTGTGGGTTCTAAAGGAACATTGGTGATTGACTCTTTCATTTCTTCTTATCGCATCCCTTTAAATGACGAAGATGCTCAAAAGATAAGCACAGACAACTCTCCTTCCTACGCAGGCGCTTTAGCCAATGTCATGATACAACACCCAAAAGCTGTGCGTAGTAAACATCCCATTCAAAAGTTTACCGCCATCGGAATGTTGGCACATGAACTTATGGATAACCACAAACCTCAAAGTGGGGGATACGAGGTGCTGGACCGTATGTCACAAATGGGGGCGCTAAATCTTTCTGTAGGACGAAATACAGTAGGCGTGGGAACTACTCATGTGGCTATCGAGAAGTGTGGGTTCTCTAAGAAGGAGTCTTTACGTGGCGTCAGCTATCTTACTCCAGAAGGAAATATAGAGCTTTTTCAAGTGAATTGGCATGGAGGATGTGGGAGAGGCTTTCTCAAATTTATTCCTCTCTATGAAGAAGCCGGGTTTTTGAAGTGGATAAAAGTAGGTAATGCAGATGCGGCCTTAACAGATATGAAAGGTACTTTAGCTGTAGAAATAGAGAAGTTGAAAGACGACCCTACTTTCTTCTTTTGCAATGATCCCACTTGTAAAGATTGTCGTCTAAATTGGAGTCATTCCACAGGTAATTATTGGAAAATAAAATTTTATTCATTGATGAAGATCGTTGGGGGTTTTCTTTTGCGAAAGTAAAAATAGAACCTAAAATTAAAAGAACGATCAGCTAAAGGGAGCTTTTCCTTTAAAGTGCAAAACCCTAATTTTCAGATTTAAAAATTATAATATTTAGTCGGCAACCATTAATAAATAGACAATCGTGTGATTTTTTAAGACGAGATGTTACTAATTAGATAACGTGTACACAACAGATTAATGTATTAACTAAAAAGTAACAAAATGAAAAAATGACAGACGATAGCTACAAAGACAAATTCCTAGACATTTTAGAAGAAAATATTGGGATAATTATTAAAATTTCAAGAGTTTATACAAAAGTTGAACAAGATAAAGAAGACTTGATTAACGACATAACTCTTGAACTTTGGAAATCATTCAAAAACTTCACTGGAAATTCAAAAATTTCAACTTGGATTTATCGAGTTGCATTAAACACCTCGATGAATTATAAACGAAAGAAAAAAAATGACAAGTTGTTTAGTTCATTGGATGATTTGAAAATTGGCACTATAGAATGGCTAAATCAACAAGATAATTCATCTGATACAGAAATATTATATTACTGTATTGAGCAGTTAAACGAATTAAACAAAGCCATTATATTACTCTACCTTGACGGCTATTCACACGATGAAATTTCCGATATTACTGGGATTTCAAAAACTAATGTTGGAACAAGAATAGGTCGTATTAAAGAAAAAATTAGAAATTTAGTGTTCAAAAAAAGCTTATAATTATGGAATTAATAGAATTACAAGCCATATGGCAACAACACGATAAAAACTTATTAGAAACCACAAAAATTAATAAAGAAGTATTAAAGAGAATTCTTATTTCGAAACCAGAGAAAAGAATAAGCTGGGAAAAAATTAAAGCAGGATTTAATTTAATTTTACCCATCGCATCAATTTTATTGATTTTAATTCCAAATATTCAATTTCGCTCTTCAGTTGATTTTTATGTAGGAGCTTTAATGTTCACAATAATAATTTCAACTATTTATTATTGGTCAATAAGATACTTTATACTTATTCGAAAAGTCAATTTTTCAAACACAATCACAACAATTAAAAAACAAGTTAAACAGATAGAAAAGTATAAGATTAAATTAAATAAATTAGGCTATATACTTATGCCTTTTGGGATAATTGGAATTTTTTTAATGGGTAATTTTCCACTATTTTCGGAAAGTTCAATCTTACCAATATCCTTAATCATTATTGTTATGGTTGTATCCATATTCTATACTTTTAAGTATTCAATTTCAGAACAGTTTAAAAAATTAAATATGGAAATAGAAGAAATTGAAAATCTGGAAAAAGGATAATTACGGTTGCCAAAATGCGGTCATGTTTCAGGCGGCAAAAATTTTCAAACATTTATATTTTAGTTTCCTATTAAGCCCTTAACGACTGAAAAATTTCAAGCTCATTTTGCCGTCTGAAATATACCGCTACTCTTAGTTCGTAGAACCTATTGGATTTTTAAGCATCTTTATAGGTTAATATCTGTTCTAAAATTATTTAAGCAAGATTTGAGCGACTTTTTAAATCGCCTCTCTATCCATAAATTAACCTTTTTTGACATGGAAATGACGAAGTTTTGACCTATATTTGCAACTAATTTTGATTAGTTATGCCCTTTTGACATCTAATACGGGAATTCAATTATGAGTAACACCGCAGCAAAAAGGAAACTACGCA
>DATJCU010000229.1:0-13535 GCA_035497795.1 Edaphocola sp.
TCCAGTAACGCCAGTAATATTGGTCCAAGTAAGGCCACCATCAGTGGATTGTTGCCAAGTGAGTGCATTTGGAGCAAATCCAGTACTAGGTGTCAATGATAATGAAGCACTACCATTAGCACAAATCGTATCTGAAGAAGATGTTAAGGTATAATTAGTAGCCGCCAGAGGCATACTTAAAGTATCATTTCCATTAATAGTATCTACACCTCCATTAGGAAGGGTAGTCCATGCTTTAAAAGCTATTGGCGTAGAAGGAAAAGCATAATTTCCTAAAACAACATCTAATTCATTACCTGCAACACTTCCAGGAGTATCAATTGGAGTAGTAATATTAACTGGAGTTTGCATTACGCCATCCATTGACCATTGAACCTGAAGCGTATTTAAGATATTGCTTCCAAAATTTCTAACCTTTACTTTAACTTCTTGGGTACTGGCACAAAAATTATATGGAGAAATCAAATCTGAAACACCAGCATTATTAGTACCAGAACCTCCAATCATATAATAAATTTCGACTCTTCCAATTTGAGTACTGCTTGGTTCTGTAGAATAATTGGGTGCAGCGGCTGTAGCAATACTTCCCTGATATAGAAACCTAGTTAAAGGCACTGTGAAAGTACCAATTGTCGTAGTAACAGGCGCTCCAGATGCACTATAAGAATTAGCTACACCAGCCACATGACCGAGTACTCCAATAATATCACCAGCATTCACTTGGACATTTACTGCCTGAATTGTATTATTTGGAGCGTTAGTAATATAAGCTAAGGTATTAAAATTTGTAGAGGTAGTAGCAAAAACTACAGGAGTAGGATCGTTAATTTTCATTAACTGAATACTTTGAGTACCTGCTCCAGCCGAAGAGGACACTCTTAAGCCTGTAATTGTAAAATTAACAGGTGCAGTAAACCAATAGCCTCTAACCATACTAGAGAAAATATTACTATGCGGAGGTAATGGCATCATTGTTTGAGCCATAACACTATTAAAACCTGATAAAAAAGCTACTAGAATTAAACCTCTTTTAACAATAGTGAATAATTGATTCATAATTTAATTTTTTTAGTAAATGATTTGCCCAGGCTAAAATAAACTTAAAGTTTCAAACAAACAAATATTTAACAAAAAAAGTTGCATAAAAATATTAAAACAGCATAAAACCCATTTTTCTAATTTTATCGAGTGTGTAGCATAAAACTTTTAACTTTGCAATATTCAATTTATTAAGCATCTTTGCAAGAATTAAATTTCGAAAATTATGACTAATACAGTAAATAAAAATACTGGATATTATGTTTTAAATGCTATCAGAATATTTGTAGGAATCCTCTTCATATTTTCAGGACTTGTTAAGGCAAATGATCCGCTAGGCTTATCCTATAAAATGGATGAGTTTTTTGAGATATGGAATATGGACTTGTTTTCTCAATGGAGTTTATATATTTCCATAGCAATGATTGCTTTTGAAATTCTTGCGGGCGTCGCTATGATTATCGGTTATTCCTATAAATCTTTTTCATTCTTAATTCTGCTACTTACAATTTTCTTTACATTTCTTACGGGTTACTCTGTATTCTCAGGAAAAATAAAGGAATGTGGCTGTTTTGGCGATTGTATTCCTTTACAAGCCCATCAATCATTTATCAAAGATATTATTTTATTAGTGCTTGTAAGCATTCTATTTATTGCTCGTAAAAAAATCTTACCATGGTTTAATAGAACCGTTGGCACCATAATAATGTTTGTTACTTTATCACTTACTGTAGGTGTTCAAATATATGTATTACGTAATTTACCTTTCGTTGATTGTTTAAATTATAAAGTAGGAACCGATATCTGGAAAGATATGCAACAACCACCTGATGCAAAACCAGATGTTTATGAAACAGTATTAATTTACGAGAAAGATGGTAAACGAATTGAGTTTAGTGAAGAACAATTTATGGCAGATTCTACGCTATGGGACAATCCAGAATATCATTATATTGAAAGCAAAACAGAACTCGTTGAAAAAGGAACAGGTTTGCCTAAAATTCAAGATTTTGGACTGAGAGATTTTGCCGGCCAAGATTATACCGAATACCTACTAAAAGATGAAGGTTATAGTTATTTATTATTCTTAAAAGATGCTGATAAAATTACTGGAGATTTTAAAGATTTAAAAAATCTCATTAAAGAAAGTTACAAAAAAGGTATCGGTTTCTATATTCTTTCTGCTAATGACGAAGCATCTACTAATAAGTTCAAAGCATTATATGGTATTGATGCTGATGCCTATGCAGTGGATGGTGTTATGTGTAAAACAGCCATGAGAAGCAATGGAGGATTGATGCTCATTAAAAAAGGCGTTATCATAAACAAATGGAGCAGATACAATTATCCTAAGGAAACGGTGAAGCCGTAAAACGTTTATTGTTAATTCGATGTCCTAACTTATATTTTGGAATAATAACCATTTATCTAAAATCAAGAGCCTTGATTTTCAGAAAAAACCAAGGCTCATATTAATATTTTGAAAATGAGCTAAACATAAAAATTTCGATTTGAGTTTTTAGCAGTTTTGCTGAAACTCCAACATTATAGCTGACTTAACAAGCGGTAAATTTTTACATAAAAAAGACTAACTCTAAGGTTAGTCTTTTTTATTTGAATGAAGTGTCCCGTCCTAAGCGTTCACTTTATAAAGTTCTTCTCTTTGTTCTTTAGCTTTTTCATCTGTAATATACTGATCAAAAGTCATTTCTTTATCCAGCATTCCATTAGGACTAATTTCAATAATTCTATCAGCTATTGTTTCTGTTAATTCATGGTCACGAGAAGTGAACAAAATGGTGCCTCTAAAGTCTTTCATGCCATTATTTAAGGCTGTAATAGATTCTAGATCTAAGTGGTTCGTAGGCTCATCAAATAATAAGACATTACCCTTTTGCATCATCAAACGGCTCAGCATACAACGTACTTTTTCACCTCCAGAAAGCACATTACATTTCTTCAAGGTTTCTTCTCCTGAGAAAAGCATTCTTCCCAAGAAACCACGAATAAAGGTCTCATCTTTTTCTTCAGAATACTGTCTTAACCAATCAATCAAATTCAAATCTACATTTTCAAAATACTCCGTATTTTCTGCAGGAAGATATGCAGGAGTGATGGTCACGCCCCATTTAAATTCTCCTTCATAATCGGTATCTTCTCCACCCAAAATTTTATAAAATGCAGTAATTGCTAAAGAATTATCAGAAAGAACAGTAACCTTCTGCCCTCTTTTCAAATAAAAATTCAAATCTTTAAATAGATATTCTCCATTTACCTTTTTACCCAAACCTTTTACTTCTAATATCTGATCTCCAGCTTCTCTTACTTGATTATTAAATAAGATAGCTGGATACTTCCTATTTGAAGCTACCATATCTTCCAATTTAATTTTATCTAATGCTTTCTTTCTAGAGGTTGCTTGTTTGGATTTGGAAGCATTTGCAGAGAATCGAGCAATAAAGTCTTTTAATTCTGCAATCTTATCTTCTGCCTTTTTATTAGAGTCTGTACGTTGTCTTAATAATAATTGACTACATTCATACCAGAAAGAATAGTTACCAGCAAAAATGGTAATCTTACCAAAATCGATATCTGCAACATGTGTACAAACAGTATCTAAGAAGTGACGATCGTGCGATACGACCAATACAATTTTATCGTAATCGGCAAGAAAATTCTCTAACCAACTAATGGTTTGTAAATCCAAATCATTGGTAGGCTCATCCAATAATAAGATATCAGGATTACCGAATAAAGCTTGAGCTAATAACACTCTAACTTTTTCATTACCATCTAATTCTTCTACATTTTTATTATGCTTGTCTTCACTTACTCCTAAACTGCTTAATAAAGTAGCTGCAATACTTTCTGCATTCCAGCCATCCATCTCTGCAAATATTCCTTCTAATTCACCAGCACGAATACCATCTTCTTCAGTAAAGTCCTCTTTTGAGTATATTGCGTCTTTCTCCTCCATCACTCTAAACAGCTCTTGATTTCCCATCATTACTGTTTGCAAAACTGGAATTTCATTATATTTATGGTGATCTTGCTTTAAAACACTCATTCTCATACCTTTTGAGATTTCAACTCTTCCTGAAGTAGGATCAATCTCTCCAGACAAAATTTTCAAAAAAGTAGATTTTCCAGCACCATTAGCACCAATAACACCATAACAATTCCCTTCTGTAAATTTAATATTTACATCTTCAAATAAAACACGTTTCCCATATCTAAGTGAAACATTATTAACACTAATCATATCTTAAAATTAAAGTGTGCAAAGGTACGATTTTTAATCAAAAATAAAACATAAAAAACATGTTCATATTGAAAAGAAAAACGAATAATAAATTAAATTAGCCAAAAAAAAGAATCAAAAAAGGCAATTCCTAGAACAGCCTTTTTAATATTCCAATTTTATATGCATTCAGCCTAAGATTATTATATATTTGTTAGAAGCCTACTTTAGTAGGTATTTCTGAAAATAGATTCAGAATGCCCCAATCAAGAATCTTTTAATCCCGAAAAATTACTTCGTTTAGGAAAAGAAGCGTGTGTTTGTATTAATTCTTCGGAAACTTGCATTCTGATATCTCTAAATCTTGTAGTCGAAAACTATCTGGATTAAATTATGAATGCAGCATTCGTTAGACTTTATAAACAATAGCATTAATATTCATTCCTGCACCAACGCTGGCAAAAATAATAACATCACCTTTTTGGATAGAATGACCTTTAAGCTTGCCATTTAACACCAAATCATAAAGTGTTGGGACGGTCGCAACGCTGCTATTGCCAAGTTTATCTATGCTCATAGGCATAATATTTTCTGGCGTAGGTTTGTTGTATAACTTATAAAAACGGTTTACTATTGCCTCGTCCATTTTTTCGTTGGCTTGATGAATCAGAATTTTTTTAACGTCATCGATAGCTATACCACTTTTTTCTAGGCAGATTTTCATGGCATCTGGCACGTGGTTCAATGCGAATTCATATATCTTTCTGCCATACATTTTAATATACCGACGATTATCTTTTTTCTCTAAATTGTTACTTTCTCCGAAAAAGATAAAATGTGCTTCATCAAAAGCATAGGTAGCACTGAAATGACTAAGAATTCCACCTTCTTCATCAGTTGCCTCCACCACAGCGGCTCCAGCTCCATCACTATAAATCATCGAATCACGATCATGCGGATCTACTACTCGTGAAAGTGCTTCCGCTCCTATAACTAAACATTTTTTGGCTATACCTGCTTTAATATAGGCATTGGCTTGGATCATACTCTCAATCCATCCAGGACAACCAAAAAGCATATCGTAGCCCACACATCTTGGGTTTTGGATTTTAAGATTGTGTTTTACACGTGTAGCAATGCTTGGAACGGTATCACTCTGAACGGATCCATGCTTTACGTCGCCATAATTATGTGCAACAATAATATAATCCAGTTCTTCTTTATCAATTCTAGAATCTTTAAGGGCGTTTTCTGCTGCAAAGGATGCAATGTCGGAAGTGCATAAGTTTTCAGGAATATAACGACGTTCTGCAATACCAGTAATCGCCTTGAATTTTTCAATGATGGTTTCGTTTTCTTGTCCAAAACGAGTGCCGTCTTCATTGTAGAAATGAAAGTTGCCAAATTGTTCGTTTTTCGCAATCTCACTTGGAATATAACTTCCTATGCCGGTAATTTTCACATTCATAAAGGAGGAAATTTTGTTAAAAGTACGAAACTTTCAGTAATGCAGTTGTCATTTCACGGTAAATTATACGCCATAATCAGTATGCAGTATTAGAACAATATGCTTTGTTTCTAAACTGAATTATTGACGACCGTATAGCATTGTAATTACAAATTATTTTTGCGATTAAGCGCAGAAATAAATATTAGTTTGAATAAATTTAAAAAACAAATTAATGCATTTGAACATCCTTAAAATTGCCAGCACTTTTAATTGTTTCCATTCCTTTTTCAGCATCATCGGCACTTAATTTCAGTACTAAAAGTGTTTTTCCAGCTAATAATTCTTTCTCATACAGGTCAGCAATTCTACTCTTTTCACCATCTAAAAGTATCGCTGATAATACACCACCTCCAATAACTCCAAAATCTACACCCGCAATTGCACCAGCTAAGGCTCCGGCACCATATAAAAATCCTATACCAGGTATAGCCAAGAGCCCTACTCCTGTCAATACACCTGCCAATACCCCTAAACTTACAGTAGAACCCAATATTCCGGCTGTTTCTTTGGCGGCATGAGATTGCATTAAATCATCAGAATCATGTTTTCCTAACAATGAAATATGTTTTTGAGTAAATCCTTGATCTTTTAATTTTTCAACTGCTGTTATAGCATCTTTTTGTTTTTCATAAACAGCTATTATTGTATTATTCATAATTAAATATTTTATTACTCAAAATTAAGCAAAAGTGTTTTTTTATGCAAGTAAATTAAATAAATTAACACTATATGACAAATCATTGGAATAATACTCTTATAAAAATAATAAAAGAACTAGCGAAATAACTTGTTCTTTTGGAATAAAATATAATTATAAGATCTTAATTCTGAAGTGTGCAAATGCTTAGTGAGTTGCTGCCATACGATAGCTATCTTCATTTCTTTAAAATGCATCAACAACTGTTTAGGATAGCATTCAAAATGGAGCTGAGTGATGTAAAAATAAAAATAGGACAAACTGATAAGCTTGTCCTATTTTTAAATATCTGAAAAAAATTAGATTCTGAAGTGTGCAAATGCTTTGTTAGCTTCTGCCATACGATGAGTATCTTCTTTTCTTTTAAATGCAGCCCCTTCTCCTTTAGATGCAGCCACGATTTCGTTTGCTAATTTATCAGCCATTGTTTTTCCGTGACGATCACGAGAGAAACGAATTAACCATTTCATAGAAACAGAAATCTTACGATCTGGTCTAACTTCAGTAGGAATTTGGAAAGTAGAACCACCAATACGGCGACTACGAACCTCTACTGCTGGAGTTACGTTTTGTAATGCTTTTTTCCAAATCTCATAACCATCTTCATTGGTCATCTGAGCTACTTTATCTATAGCATCATAGAAAATTGCAAATGCTGTTGTTTTTTTACCATCCCACATCATAGTATTTACAAAGCGGGTAACTAATTTATCATTAAACTTTGGATCTGGAGCCAAAGGTAATTTCTTTGCTTGTTGTTTTCTCATTTTGAGTGAATTTAACTAAAATTTCGGATTACTTTTTTACTTTTTCTTTCTTGGTACCATATTTAGAGCGAGACTGTTTTCTGTCTTTCACTCCAGCAGTATCCAATGCACCACGAACGATGTGATAACGAACCCCTGGCAAATCTTTAACACGACCACCACGGATTAAAACGATAGAGTGCTCTTGCAAATTGTGCCCTTCTCCTGGTATATAGGCAATAACCTCAATTTTGTTTGTTAAACGCACTTTAGCAACTTTACGAAGTGCTGAGTTTGGTTTTTTAGGTGTTGTGGTATATACACGAGTACATACACCACGACGCTGTGGACATTCATCCAAAGCGGGAGACTTTGACTTAGCTTTAATAACTTTACGTCCTTTACGAACTAATTGTTGAATAGTTGGCATTCTTAATACTTTAGATTTTCGGTCTGCAAAGGTAATTAATATTTTTAATACAACAAATTAATTATACTAAATTATTTTACAGCCTATAAAAAATTATAAAAATTATAAAAATCCCTTAAAATAGTTACATCGCAACAATCAATATATCATTTAAAAATAAATGGCAGCCAGCATATATATCCTGTTGTTATAACCAAAACACAATCTAAAAACCAAAAAATCATCATTTCCGAATATATATTATCTTTAAAATAAAGATTCTTAATGACGATATTCAGACAGTCTTTAAAGGAGTGTGGAAGCACACGGATTCGAACCGCGGACCCTCTGCTTGTAAGGCAGATGCTCTGAACCAGCTGAGCTATGCTTCCAATTAAAATAAATAAAAAAAGAACTAATTTAGTGGAAGCACACGGATTCGAACCGCGGACCCTCTGCTTGTAAGGCAGATGCTCTGAACCAGCTGAGCTATGCTTCCAATTAAAATATATAAATAAGAACTAATTTAGTGGAAGCACACGGATTCGAACCGCGGACCCTCTGCTTGTAAGGCAGATGCTCTGAACCAGCTGAGCTATGCTTCCAATTATATTTTTTATTAAAAAGAACTTCTTCGTTTAAAATGATATCTCATTTTTCTTTTTGTGCCCAGAACAGGAATCGAACCTGCACTCCATTGCTGAAACCAGATTTTGAGTCTAGCGCGTCTACCAATTCCGCCATCTGGGCATTCCCTTTTTTATCGAAAGGACTGCAAAGGTAATGAAGCGATTTTTTCTAAACAAATTTTTATTTGTTTATTTTTTAATTTTGTACAATATAATTCTTTTTATACTTTTTCAGACTATAAATTTAATACTATCTTTGTGCCTTATGCATTACGTTTCAGTAGAGAATTTAAGTAAAACTTATGTTGACAAACCTTTGTTTGATAATATAAGCTTCAATATTAATGAAGGTGATAAAATTGCACTTGTCGCATTAAATGGAACAGGAAAATCCACTTTATTAAAAATATTAATCGGACAGGAGTCTGCTGACGAAGGTAAAGTCTGGATTCATAAAGATGTCAATGTCGTTTTGCTCGATCAAAGCCCCTTTTTAAATGAAGAGCAAACTATTCTGGAAAACATCTTTAGTTATGATCATCCTGTGGTAAATGTTCTGAAAAGATATGAAAGTTTAACAGATAGTGATGTCGTAGCGGATCCTACAGAACTCTCTGAAGTGATTCAGGAAATGGATCAATTAAATGCTTGGCATTATGATAGTACCGTAAAACAAATCTTAGGAAAACTAAATATTTATCATCTGGATCAAAAAGTAATGACTCTTTCAGGTGGTCAGAAAAAAAGAATTGCACTCGCAAAAATCCTAATAGACATGGATTTTGAACACCGACACACCTTGCTTATTTTGGATGAGCCTACCAACCATCTGGATGTAAGCATGATTGAATGGTTGGAACATTACCTCAGCCAAGAAAAACTCACCTTACTATTGGTGACCCACGATCGTTATTTTTTAGATACAGTTTGTACTGAAATTTGGGAATTAGACCAAATGAATCTTTACTTTACTAAAGGAAAGTATGAAAGATATTTAGAACAAAAGTCAATAAGACAGGAACAAGAATTGGCGTCTATCGATAAGGCTAAAAACAGATATCGTAAAGAATTAGAATGGATGCGTAAGCAACCTAAAGCAAGAACCACTAAATCTAAAGCAAGAGAAGATGCCTTTTATGACTGGGAAGCAAGAGCAAAAACGAAATTAACAGAAGCTCAGTTGGAATTACAAGTAAAAATGACCCGCTTAGGAGGTAAAATTGCCGAACTTAAAAAATTATATAAATCCTTTGATGATAAAGTAATTTTAAATGGCTTTGACTATACCTTCAAAAAAGGTGAACGTGTAGGAATAGTAGGTGAAAATGGCGCAGGAAAAACAACATTTACCAATATTCTATTAGGTAAAGATCAACCTGATTCTGGAAAAATAAATATAGGAGAGACTGTAATTTTCGGTGATTTTTCTCAAGATGGTTTAGTCATTAAAGAAGATCAAAGAGTTATTGAATACGTAAAGGATATTGCCGAGTTTTTTCCATTAGCGGATGGCACTAAAGTAAGTGCAGCACAATTTCTAGAGAAATTCTTATTTACACCACAAAAACAATTTACCTATATTTCAAAACTAAGTGGAGGCGAAAAGAAAAGATTACAATTACTTTCTGTTCTATTCAAAAATCCAAACTTTTTAATTTTGGACGAACCTACAAATGACTTGGATTTACCTACCTTGGATATATTGGAGGATTTCTTGCAAGATTTCCCAGGTTGTATCATTATTATTTCTCACGACAGATATTTTATGGACAAAATAGTAGACCATTTATTTGTTTTTGAAGGTAATGGCGTGATCAAAGACTTCCCCGGAAACTATTCTCAATATAGAGAAATTCAGAAGGCGGAACAAAAAGCTAAAAGTTTTAAAGAGGTTAAGATGCAGGATGCAGTAATACCGATAGAAAAGGAACCCATACAAACAAATATTGCTAAGCTATCCTATAATGAGAAAAGAGAATTAAAACAATTAGACAAAGAAATCCCCGCCTTGGAAGACGAGAAAAAGTCATTGGAAGTCGAGATGAGCGATGGAAATACTGATTTTCAAAAAATACAAGAAATGGCAGATCGCATTGCTATTATTCTTGAACTTTTAGAAGAAAAGGAAATGAGATGGTTGGAGTTGAGTGAACGAGCTTAATCTTTTTTTTTTTAATATAGTTTTCAATAAGCATCAAATTAGAAAATCGATTACAAAAAAGCTTCAGGAATTAGCTTCATGTGATGGGGGTGCAATACATTCGAGAAGCAATACATCTTTTAGTCAATCCCAAATGTTTGCTAAGCTATAATCCTATTATTGTGACACCATTTTTTATGGATTGCTAAATTAAAAAATCTCGTCAATCATTATTCTTTCTCTTTTATCAAATAGATATAAGTCGGAAAGTGATCACTATAGCCATCAATCCAAATATTATTAGAAAAGGATCGATGAGGATATCCTTTAAATCTTCCGAAACTACTTATTAAATAATTAGGTTTGAAAATTTCTGCTTTATAAAACTGCCATCCTCCGGCATTTTTATTTAAAAAACCTTGAGAAATAATAATTTGATCAAAAAGATTCCAAGAATCTCCATATCCTAAAGTACCTAAACCTTTATTATAAAAATTAATCCAAGGATTATACATTCCACCTGGCTTAACTTTAGATTTATCGCCAACAGCCTTTAATATTTTTGCTACAGAAGGGCTTACTGGATCATCATTTAAATCTCCCATTAGAATAACTTTTGTATTCTTATTCAATTTCATTTTCTCATCAATAATAGTTTTTGCTACCTCAGCAGCCTTTTGTCTTTTCCATGCACTGGCGGCTTCACCACCACGTCGAGAAGGCCAGTGGTTGACAAAAACTAAAACAGTATCTCCTCCTAATATCCCAGTAACATAAAGTATATCACGCGTAAATTGTTTTCTTCCATTTTCAATAATATCAACAGGTAATGCCTTTGCATCCAACACTTTAAAGTATTTTGTATTATACAAAAGTCCCACATCAATACCTCTAAAGTCAGGAGATTCAAAATGTACAATCTTCCAAGCTCTGTCTTTCAAACTGGGTTGATTAACCAGATCTATTAATACTTTTTCATTTTCAACCTCTGCAACCCCTACCATTGCAGGACCATCTGGAATTTTTTCTGTAGCTATTTCGGATAAAACTCTTGACAAGTTTTTCAATTTTTTTTGATATACTTCTTCGGTATATCGATAGGCACCTTCGGGTGTAAAATCTTCATCTCTGGTCTTAGGATCATCATATATATCAAAGAGGTTCTCCAAATTATAAAAAGCCACAGCATTAATAAGATAATCTTTCTTTTGTGCAAAAGAAAAATTACTAACTAACAAACTCAACAATAAACCAATTACAAGTTTTTTCATTTCCGTTTTTTGATTTTCTTTAAAAGCGATACTACTGCAAAACAAATCAAAAGAATTCATTTAATAAAATTAAAATTTCAAAATTAACCGTTACTTTTGGATAATGAAATGTCATGACTTAGCATTAAATGGAGCCAAATTATTAGAACTAAGCTTTTTTAAAGATGAACGAGGCAGTTTTATAAAAACTTTCAACAGTTCTTTGTTTAAAAACTTTGATATAGATTTTGAATTAAAAGAAAGTTACTTTTCCTATTCTAAGAAGGATGTCATTAGAGGGATGCATTTTCAACTGCCTCCTCATGATCATTCTAAAATAGTTTTTTGTCCTAAAGGTGCCATCTTAGATATTATTATCGATTTAAGAAAATCATCAAAGACCTTTGGTCAATATCACTCCCAAATTTTATCAGAAGAAAACAACAATGCCTTTTTCATTCCAAAAGGTTTTGCGCATGGATTTAAAGCTTTAGAGAACGAGTCCATCACCTATTATTTAGTTTCTTCAGAATATCATAAAGAAAGCGATACGGGTATCCTATGGGATAGTTTTGGTTTTGATTGGAAATGCAAATCACCCTTAATTTCCGAAAGGGATCAGCTTTTTATACCATTAGATCATTTCAATTCACCATTTTAAAATAATAATACAATGCGAATAGCCTTATTTCCTGGAACATTTGACCCAATAACACTTGGACATGTTGATGTCATCAACAGAGCCCTTCCATTATTTGATAAAATAATAATAGGAATAGGTATAAATTCTACTAAAAAACCGATGTTTACTATTGAGCAAAGGTTGGATTGGATAAGTAAAATATTTGAAGGCAACACAAAAGTGGAGGGATATGCATACGAAGGTTTGACTATAGAACATTGCAAAAAACTGAATGCTCAGTTTATCCTTCGAGGCATACGTTATGTAAGCGATTTTGAATATGAAAAAGGAATTGCAGATATGAATAGAATGCTGAGTAAGAATATTGAAACTGTTTTCTTAACGAGTTCTCCAGAATATTCTACTGTTTCTTCTACTTTAGTTAGAGATGTTATTCGGTATAATGGAGATGTGAGTCAGTTTATTCCACCACAAGTAAAATGGTAAAATGATTATAAAAAAAAGTGATTTGTTTGTCCATCTGCAATAAAAAAGTTTACCTTTGCATCTTAATATAAAAAAGTAAAATTATTATGTTCACAAGTGTATTGTTACAAGGTGCAGCTCCAGGTGGTGGAAGTGCTGGATTATTTATTATGATTGGTATGATTGTGGTTATGTATTTCTTTATGATACGTCCACAACAAAAGAAAGCTAAAGAACAAAAAGCATTTGCCGAAACTTTAGGTGTAGGTGAAAAAGTTATTACTTCTTCTGGAATCCATGGTCGTATTACACGTTCAAACGATGATGGAACTTTGGCATTAGAAATAGATAGAAATACTTCTATTACTATTGAGCGTCAGGCTGTAAGTATGGAAATGACTAAAGCATATCAAAAGAGAACGAATACCACTGAAACTGCTAAAGTAATATCTGAAAAGGTATAATTTTAAGCTTAATTTCTAAATTATAATTCTTAAGAAAAAATAAGAGGTTGTTCTAAAAAACAGAACAACCTCTTATTTTATTTGCCAAATTTAAAATAAAAACATAATTTAATGCTTACTTAGTCTGGAATATTAATAACAAATAAGCTATTTTAAAATTATGTAGTCAAGCCTTAAAAAGCAAATTTACTATTTTTTCGGATTAATAAAAGGCAGGAAAACAGATAAATCATTTTTTGTAAAAAGTGCCAAAAAGATGATTTCCATTTATTGATCATCCTTTTGAAGTTAAATGCTGCTGCA
>DATJCU010000230.1:0-3600 GCA_035497795.1 Edaphocola sp.
CCTGAAGGTGGGCAAGAAGGTACAGCTAAAACACCTAAGCAAGGACTGCCAAAGGTTATTAAAGAATGCAGATAAGATTATTCAAGTGAATGTACTTGAAGATCCAACTTACAAGCTACCATTAAATAAGATATAAATTGGATAACTCACATTTCGAAGAGACGTATTGAATTATATCCTTTGATTCTTTGTTAGAAAACCTTACGATTGGTATTCGAACCACAATTTCTAATCAACTTCACTGCAAAAATACATCCTGTTCAAATTTTGAATCTTTTGGAGGCTACAAAACCGATCGTGCCAAAGATTTTATACTTTCGGAGGCTACAAAACCGATCATGCCAAAGATTTTATACTTTCGGAGGCTACAAAAGCAATCACGCCAAGGATTTTATACTTTCGGAGGCTACAAAAGCAATCACGCCAAAGATTTTATACTTTCGGAGGCTACAAAACCGATCATGCCAAAGATTTTGGACTTTCGGAGGCTACAAAACCGATCATGCCAAAGATTTTGGACTTTCGGAGGCTACAAAACCGATCATGCCAAAGATTTTGGACTTTTGGAGTCTACAAAACCGATCGTGCCAAAGGTTTTATGCTTTCGGAGGCTCCGAAACCGATCCCGCCGAGGATTTTAGACTTTCGGAGGCTCCGAAATCGATAACGCCAAGGGATTTAGACTTTCGGAGGCTACGAAACCTATATGTTGAGAGATATAGACCTTCGGAAGAGTCAAAAGCAATCGTGTTGAAGAATTTATTTTTCTTGTCAGCTGACATAAATACTGTTTTTGGTGTTGATTATTAAAGAGATATATTTCCAAGATAAAATGAAATGTGATTGTAAGATTTGTGAATTTAATTTAGGAGATGTTGGAAAGCTTAAGTAAGTTGAGTATTTTTGTAGGAATTGCAGGAATTACGTCAGAAAAACAAATAGAGTACAAAAAAAATTAATTATATTTATAATTAAGATAGCACTCTAATTATTTTGTAAACTTTAAACTAATAAAACAATGATTCAACAAAGCGTGTATAAAGACTTTGATTTCCAGATTTTAAAATCTGAAGAATTTAAGGAAGATGCTGTTAGAGAAGAATTAATAAATCCAATTTTAAAACATTTGGGTTATAGGTCATTTGGCCATAATAGAATCATTTATAGTAAAAGCCTTTCACATCCATTTGTAAATATAGGCTCGAAGAAAAGAAAAATAAATATTGTTCCTGATTATCTTTTTGAAATTAATGGAAAAAACTCATGGATTTTAGATGCAAAAGCACCGAATGAGAATATTACCTCTGGTGAAAATGTAGAACAAGCTTATTCATATGCAATACACCCAGATATTAAAGCTGATATTTTTGCACTATGTAATGGAAAGGAATTTGCTGCGTTTTCTATTGATCATGCTGAACCAATACTATTTTTTCAACTTTCTGAAATTGATAAGCACTGGGAAAATATTCAAGGATTTTTAAGTCCCGATAAATTTGTTGAAAAACAGATTTTAAATACATATGAAGATAATACTGTTAAGGAGAATGACTTTCATTACAGCAACTTAAAACTTCCAAAACCAATTTTACCTAAAAAACAAGCTGTAAAAAGACACTTTGGGGTACATGGTTATTTTACAAGACAAAGTTGGGACATTCTACAACATTATATTAAACATTTCACACAGCCAAACGATACAGTTTTAGACCCTTTTGGAGGAACAGGAGTAACTACAATCGAAGCTCTTATTTTAGACAGAAAAGCTATACACATTGATTTAAATCCACTTTCCCCATTTATGGTAAATAGTCTAATAGCTCCTGTAAAAATGGATGAATTGCATTTGGAGTTTGAGAAGATAAAAAAGAAATTTGAAAAGAACTGCCCAAAGACTGATGAAGAAATAAATGAAGCTAAAATAAAATACAAGTATCCAAACGTAAGGGTTGGCATGAGAGGTGCAGATGTTGAAACAGTTGAGGATTTATTTACAGATAAACAAATTGCACAATTAGCCTATCTCAAGCATCTAATTATGCGAGTAAAAGATTTAAACATTCAACAATCTTTACTTTTAGCTTTCTCAAGCACAATAACAAAAATTAATCGAACATATCATCCCTCAAGTTCGAGAGGAGACAATGCTGGGGATTGTGCCGCTTTTAGGTATTATCGATATAGATTAGCAAAAAAGGAAGTGGATTTAGATGTTATGGATTCTTTCAGCCACAAATTCAAAAGACTGGTCAATGCAAAAAAAGAGATTGCTCCACTAATCAATGAAAGTACAATCAACAATGCAAAGATAATTAAAGGTACAGCAACTGATTTAAGCATGATTTCTTCACAAACGATAGACTATATTTATACTGACCCCCCTTACGGCGATAAAATACCCTACTTAGATTTGTCTATCATGTGGAATGCATGGTTAGATTTGGATGTGAGTGAGCAAGATCGCAAAGAAGAAGCAATTGAAGGTGGAAGACTCGAGAAAACGAAAGATGAATATAGTAATCTTTTAGCAGATTCAATTAAAGAAATGTATAGAGTTTTAAAATATGACCGTTGGATGTCATTTGTTTTCGCTCACAAAGACCCTCATTATTGGCATATTATTGTTGACGCTGCAGAAAAATGTGGATTTGAATATGCAGGTGCTGTTAAGCAGAATAACGGACAATCAAGTTTTAAAAAACGTCAGAATCCTTTTTCAGTATTATCTGGACAACTAATAATAAACTTTATCAAAAAGGAAACTCCAAAAGCAATTCAAAAATTTAAATTAGGAAATGATATTTATGATTTGATAATTGAAACTATCGAAAGCGTAATAGCAAAATATGAGGGTGCTGATCTTGAACAAATAAATGATGAGTTAATTATTAAAGGATTAGAATTTGGATTTCTTGATGTTCTTAGTCGTGAATATAAAGATTTAACTCCCATTTTAATGTATGAATTTGATTATAATTTACAAACTAAGAAGTTTCATATAAAGGAAAATCAAAAATTTAAAACCAAAATTCCATTGGACATGCGAATTAAGTATTTTTTAATTTCGTACATGAAGCGCAAAGAATTTAATAAAGAATTTCCAACAACAGATGATATAATATTAGACATTATGCCATTACTTAGAAATGGCATAACTCCAGAAAATCAAACAATCTTAAAGATATTAGATATAATTGCAGATGAGTTTGAAAAAAACAAATGGAGATTAAAGCGAGGAGGACAGCTATCATTGGATTTGTTTTGACATTTAATTTAATACCATCTTCACCTATAATCAGAGTTGCTATTTTGGCGATGTAGTGGAAAAGAAGTTGATAATGCAGCGATTAATAAACATATTCGTTGCAAATAATGCGGTGATACATTTTGATATGCGACGAATAACTCCTACATTCGCAGCATTTGATGTGCTAAATGACCCTGAAGAAGTGATGAGCGAATAATCATCTTCTTTTATCTGATTAATGTAAATAAAAAATTATTGAGGGATTAAAGTCATGCTTTAATCCCTCAAATTAAAAAGAGTTATGAACTAACTCAAGCTATTTAATCAAGTAGTTTTAATCATTTAAACAGCTA
>DATJCU010000231.1:0-1651 GCA_035497795.1 Edaphocola sp.
AACCTATATTTTTATCAATATTATAAACACTTTTCCCTTGATACATCATACCAATTGAAAGTTTTGGATAATTATTGTTCCCTTTTCCTATTGGATATTCACCCCCAGATATGATTTCTTTGAAATTTTCATTTAACAAAGCATAGGAATTGTTTTTCTCCAAATTACATACTTTAGCTAGAAATGTGTCATTCTTAGTAAAGAGTATAGATGACAAGTATCCATGCTCATATCTAAGATTTTCATTTTGATAAGCAGGTTCTATAATTTCATTTTTCAAATCAGGAACACTAAATGTCAGAATTTTACCAGTATTATTTGAGTACAAAGAATACACACTTTTTGAGAAATCGAAAATACTATTAGATAGCATGATAATTTCGTTTGGCCCCTTCCCTTTTTTACCAAAAGAAAACATTTTTTCATCATCCAAACAGATTACTTTACAATAATACGCCTCTGATTCATCCCATATTATTAATGCCTCATGAGTATAAGTAATTTCTAATGGGTTCCCCAATAATAAGTTTTTAAGTATCTGCTCACCTTGTGCTTTTTTAACTGAAAGATTTACAGTTTTTAATTGAGAATTATTTCTTGATTCAACACAACCAAAAAGCAATATAACATATAAGTAAATGGATAATTTTTTCATGATTATTTTTTTAACGGGTCATTAAATGACCAGTTATTAGTATTACATACGATCCCCAGTAAAAATTAGTATGCGTCCACCAACGTAGTCCATACAACAAAGATATGTGGATGTATGCCTACACCAGCATCCACCTCCACCTTCCCCACCTGCCTGCGCCATCACCGTAATAGCATCCAACGACACATCACCAGCATTATTTGATTGTAAC
The DNA here is from genome assembly GCA_035497795.1 of Edaphocola sp. Lineage (GTDB taxonomy): Bacteria > Bacteroidota > Bacteroidia > Chitinophagales > Chitinophagaceae > Edaphocola. The sequence goes on from DATJCU010000231.1 coordinate 867, forward strand.
ACATTCATATTAAAAACTGTTGCTAGAGTGAAAATTTCACTCAAAATAAACACCAAACTTCTAAATTTCTAATTTTTATTTTCTTCTATGTTTAAATTAAAATATCCAAGTGGGGTGTCCCTATCATTAAAATAGCATATAACTCTCTCATTTTCTTGATCAATACAAAAATTAAAAAAACTGTACTCTGTTTCAATTGTTTTAATATGATTTCCTGTTATGTCAAACAGTAAAAACTTAGAAGGGGCATTTGATCTAAGTTTTTCATATTTGTCATAAACAAAAGCATCGTCACCTATGTATGCTGCTATAATCTGATTACCAAAAAAATCTACTTTTCCAAAATAGGATTGCCTTTTTTCATGTTTATGTTCCCAATTTGGACCATAAATATTATATTTTAGTGTTCCTTGAACATCGCATATCGTTAATAGATCACAAAATGCAAAAGCATTTACAAAAATGGAATTCCTTGGTAATAACTTAAATGAAGAATTTGACAGTTTCCCCTTAGTTTTAGGATGTTCATAGCCAAATCTTTCAATTTTATTAGTATTTATATTGAGTTTTGCCATAGACATATCATAAGCGTTACGGTTAATTGCCTGCACTGCCTTGCCTATAGCAATGCTATCATTCAGAAAATCTGTATTAGCCTTTAAAAACCGAGCACTTTTTTAGTTTATTTTCTATTTTTGTGTCGGACAAACTGGTCCGACGGTGATTTGTTATACCGAAGGATTTACGAAAGGGGTATTTCCGCAAGGTTTGCCCCTTTGCTTGCT
>DATJCU010000232.1:0-2008 GCA_035497795.1 Edaphocola sp.
TTCTGAAGATTCTTTTTTTCCAGAGTTGCATGAGAACAGCGCAAAGACCATTCCCAAAAGAAAAACTGTTTTTTTCATAAGTTTTATAAATTTTGGTTGACTGCTAATTTACATTTATTTATATAATTTTCAACAGTTACACAAATTATGTTCTGATTTATAATAGTTTATAACGGCTAACGAAAATTTTTATGCCAAAATAATATAAAGTCCGATACCTACAAAAACGACGATTTGAAGCCATTTTAAAAAGGTTCCGACGCCTTTTCTTTTCAATATGAAATTAGAAATACGTCCGGCCAATAATGCGATTGCACTAAAAACAAGAAAGGAAATAATCATAAACAACACTCCTAAAACATAAAACTGAACAATGGTATTTCCATTATTATCCCAAAGAAAACCGGGGAAAAACGCCAAGAAAAAAATCATAACCTTCGGATTTACCAAATTCATGATAAACCCAGTTTTATAAAGTTGCAAATACGATTTTGAAGGAGCATTTTCAGAAAGTGAAATTGTTTCATCACTTCTATAAACTTTATAAGCCAAAAACAACAAATAACAAGCACCCAAAACCTTGATCCCATAAAAAAGATCTGAGGAAGCCGTGATTATTGCCGAAATACCAAACGCCAAAAGCGTCGTGTGCACAATGCAACCACTTATAAGACCTGCCGTTGTGGCAATACCGCTTTTAGTGCCATTGACCAAGGCTTGCGTTAGCACATAAATATTATCTGGCCCTGGGGCTATAGCAAGGGCCAATGTGGCTATTGAAAAAGAGAGAAGTGTTTCTATCATATAAAAGACGTAAGACCGCTACGTTGTTAGACGTAAGATTTAAGACTTAAAAGTATTGAATTTGGGACGTTATTTTATAGGCGAAATAATTTATCGTATATCTAATATCGGTTTGAACTATGAGTAGTTGTGTCGGTTAATACTTATTTTTGAAAGTACACTTCAAGTTGGAAAATCTTGCGAAATTGCTAAAGTAAACAAGAATAGACAATAACTTATAATCATGTTGTATCTGGTCTTTAATTAATTCATATATTCAAATTTCGGTCTGGTTTCATCGAGTTTAAATTCGTTATTTATAAAAACTACACCATTTAAATCCATTCGGATTCTTTTGTCATTATCGTTTACAAAAACATGAATTTTAGTCACAAAATTTTCTTTGAAATTTCTAAATTCTATCGTTTTCGAATTTGGCCAAGGAATAATTGAGTCTTTTCCTGGTTTCAATAAAATAATATCATAGGTGATACTGTCTATTTTCGAATCATTCCACTTAAACTCGTCAAAAGCGATTTCCATATCATATTTCGCAAGATCAATATGCTCTTCCTGTTTTTCAATAATTAAGTCAATATATTCTGTTATTCGGTCATTATTAAAATCCTTTTGTCCAAAGTTCCTGAGCAATTGCTTCAATTCCGATTTGTTCAAATACATTTTTTTTGCTCCATTAAGCCTGTTTTGTAAGTCAGAAAGACAGATTTCCCAAATTCCTTAATTGTTTGATTTCACTCTTGGCTAGAAATTCCAAGAACCAAAAAGAAAAGAATATATATTTTTCGTTTAAGCATTTAATAATATTAAATTCAGGGAGTTCTTCGCAAATTGCATACAACTTATGTCTTTCACTCTTAAGCTATTTTGCCAAAATCGCTTTATTAATCTCCGTGATCAATCCAGGGCCTTCATAAATAAATCCGGTATAAAGTTGAATCAAATCGGCACCGGCATCGAGTTTTTCCAGAGCATCTTTGGCAGAGTGAATTCCGCCAACACCAATAATTGGAAACGCTTTGTTGCTTTTTTGTGATAGAAAACGAATCACCTCAGTTGATCTTTTAGTTAAAGGCTTTCCACTTAAGCCACCCATTTCATTTTTGTTATCAGATGTAAGCCCTTCGCGTGAAATCGTTGTATTTGTAGCAATGACACCATCAATTTTTGTGGTAGCCACAATATCAATAATATCCAAAAGTTGCTC
>DATJCU010000233.1:0-3098 GCA_035497795.1 Edaphocola sp.
GTATTCGCCTTGGTAATCCTGTTAATCGCAGGTTACGGTGTGAACAGAAGTATGAACAGCTCGGCTGAATTGAGTGACTTGGCTTTGAGAAATGTGGTAGCTCTGGCGGATGTGGAAAATCCGGATCCGGGGGAAGGAGGAGAAGGGGATGTTACTACTTGGCAAATCGGGTCTAAAACAATTTCTTATACTGTAAAGGAAACTGAATCTTCCGGATGGACATGGGAAATAAGCCTGCAATTATGGTTTTTAAACGTTCAAGCCACTAATGAGGAACCGCCACATTCTACAGAGAGAACAGAAACAATAACTTTTAAATGCTGTAGAGCAATGGGTGAACTAGCTACTTGTGTATATGAAAAATGTTAATTTTTATTTAGAAAACATTCCTCTTATAATATTAGGAGGAATGCTTTTTATTTCCGCATGTTCAGGAAATAATAGAAGAGAAACTGAAGACACTAAAAGTACAACTATACATATTGATGTGAATCATACTGAAGCATTTGACATTAATGAAGTTGCGAAAGTTGTCAAATATGTTCCGCTTGAAACACATAATAATGCTCTAATTGGCACAATTAGCAAATTGTACTTTAAGAATGACTCTGTAATAGTGTTTGATAGAGAAAACAATAATATTTTCTTCTTTGATCAAAATGGCAATTTCATCCGAAAAATAGGTGAAAAAGGAAATGGTCTTTCTGAATACATAGAATTCAATGATATACACTATGATTTTACTTCAGATAAATTATATGCATTCGAAAGATTCCAAAACAAAATGTTTGTATATACTTTAAATGGTAATCTCGAAGAAACCATCAACTCAAACTTTGCATATGAACCACTGGATTCTCAAAAAAATACAATATGATTTCAATCGATACATTATATAAGCATTTAATACATTCCACAATCCTACTTTTAATTGTTGCATCATGTGGAGAAATTTCGCCCTTGCAGCAGACTTTAGAAGATGCAGGAGAAAATAGAGAAGAGTTAGAAAAAGTTTTAAGTCATTATAGTTATAAAGAAAGCGATTCTCTAAAATACAAGGCCGCTAAATATCTTATTGAGAATATGCGCTTTCATTACACATATAGCGACTCGGAAATCGAAAATTATTACAATCAGATTAATCATTTGATTTATAAGGGAAATGTGAAAAATAAATTAGATTCAATCTCAAAGATCACTTTAAAAAAACCGATCATAATCAAAGACATTGAGCATGTTAGATCCAATTTTTTGATTTCTCATATTGATAACACTTTTTTAACCAGAGAGTACCCTTGGAATAAAGATTTAAACTTTACTGATTTTTGTGAATTCGTCCTCCCATACAGAATTAAAGATGAACCCCTTGAGAATTGGATGCCTATTTATACTGATTTTGCAAAACATATTGCTGACTCACTTTACGAGAATAGTGTTGATTATAAAGATTTTATAATTAAACTATATCATTACTTTAATGAAAACACTCCATTCGTAAGGAAACATATTTTTAAAATTAAAAATATACCTAGCTCTTTAATCGGTATTCGCCATGGTACATGTCAAGAAATTGCAATGTTTAGTGTATATACTTTCAGATCATTGGGGATTCCCATACTTTTTGATTTTACTCCTAATTGGCCAAATAGGAGCTTAGGACACGATTGGAATGGAATTCAAATTGATGGACGATATTATCCTTTCATTATTCAAACTAAAGAAGAATTTGGGCATCACTTAACAAATAAACCTAATGGGAAATTTGGAAAAATTTACAGAAACACATACACTATACAAGACAATTCTCTTTTTATGCAGAAGAAATACTATATTGAGAACATTCCTCATTTTTTATCAAATCCCTATGTTCAAGATATTAGTTATTTATTTAGTGATGAAGTGACAAGTGTCAAGTTAAAATTAAATCACAGAAAAACCACTCCTGTTGCCTATATATCAGTATTTAATAATAAAGAATGGATACCAATAGGTTGGAATAAAATTCAAAAGAATGAAGTTTTAGTTCAAAATGCACAAAAGGGATGCTGCTATCTAACATCTATTTATAACAAAAATAAATTAGTTCCTCTTACATATCCATTTATTATTTTTAAAGATGGTAAATTAAGAAAACTTATACCCGTTAAAGATAGTTTACAAACTCTTAAATTAGAAAGAAAATATCCGAACTTTGCGATGCAGTTTTATGCGCAAAGATCTGTTGGAGGTGAGTTTCATGGTTCAAACCACAAACAATTTACAAATTATGAGGTATTACACAGAGTTAATCACACACTTATAGATTTGAAATGGCATACTATATTGCCCATATCTAAAGAAAAATTTAAATATTTAAGATATTATTCAGCTGAGGGTGGATATAACAATATTGCTGAAATTAAGTTTTTCGCCAAAAATAATATTCCAATTCATGGAAATATAATAGCTGAGGGTGGATTGCCAGAATCTAAAGCCGGTTTAAAAGAAAACGCTTTTGATGGCGATCCTTTAACTTTTTTTAGAGCGAAAAATCCGGATGGATCATGGGTTGGACTCGAGCTAAATGAGAGAGTTCTTGTGGATAAAATCAAATATTTATTTAGGAATGATGACAACAGCATAAGGGTGGGGGACATCTATGAGCTTTTTTATTGGGATAATAAATGGATTTCATTAGGTGCAAAAGAAGGTGTTTCTGACTCTTTAAATTATTCCAATTGCCCTACGAATGCACTGTTTCTGTTACGAAATCATACACGGGGTAAAGAAGAAAGGATTTTCACCTATGAGAATAACGAACAAGTATGGTGGTAATTCAAAATCTCGGTATTGTAATGTTAAAAACCAAAAACATTTTCAAGAACTATTCCAAATCCCCATAATAAATGAATGCACTAATGAATTTAACCAAGTCTTCGACACGTTACAAGTTTGTTTTAAGTGATACTCTATTATTGCTTTTTATAGTTGTGCTATTTATATTTTACAACTACCAGGCTAATCTTGCGCCCATTTATTTACTTGCTGTTATTCAATTAGCAATAGCGTGGTTCATTTTAAGAATATGTTTTTCAATTTTTCCTTCCTTAATGCAATAT
>DATJCU010000234.1:0-2651 GCA_035497795.1 Edaphocola sp.
CAAAAAAGGCGATACGGTCATTGACCTAGGCAGTGGTGCCGGTAACGATTGCTTTATTGCACGTGCCGAAACTGGCGAAACAGGCAAAGTCATCGGGATTGACTTTACAGAAGCCATGATTAAAAAAGCGCGTGAAAATGCCGATAAATTAGGCTTCAACAATGTAGAATTCCGACAAGGTGATATCGAAAACATGCCTGTTACAGCAAATATGGCCGATGTCATTGTGAGCAATTGTGTCCTAAACCTTGTACCCAACAAAAAAGCGGTCTTTGCCGACATGTTCCGAGTATTAAAACCGGGCGGACATTTCAGTATTTCGGATATTGTCCTAATTGGCACATTACCCGATAAAATTAAAGATGCTGCCGAAATGTACGCAGGATGTGTGGCAAGTGCCATTGATAAAGAAGAATATTTAAGCTACGTAAGCAAAGTTGGATTTGCGAATATGACCATTCAAAAAGACAAACCCATTATTGTCCCGGATGATATTTTGAAAGATTATCTAAATGAAGAAGAAATCACGCAATACAAAGCAAACGATACGGTCATTAGAAGTATAACGGTTTATGCCGAAAAACCATTGGATTGCTGTACGCCAAGTTCAGGATGTTGTTAAAAAAAATAATTATGGAATATCAAATTAAGGCTTCATCTGTTTCAACAAAAGATGCGATACTACAAATAAAGCAAAATGAGATAGCTTTTGGAACGACTTCAAATTCAGCAGAAATTTCACCTAATCCTGCCGAGCTTTTTTTAGGAGCTTTTGCTGCGTGTATGCTAAAAAATGTAGAACGATTTTCTGCTATGATGAATTTCACTTATGCAAAAGCCGTAGTAAATGTGTCCGCTATTCGCACGGAAAAACCTGTGAAAATGGATAATATAAATTACGAGTTAATTATTTACAGTGCTGATGAAAATATAAATATTCCATTGCTAAAGAAGAATATTGAAAAATTTGGCACAATCTACAATACTGTAAAATTATCGTGCACGATACATGGAGAAATTATTCAAGTAAAAAACGATGAATATTAAAATGAAGTTCTTAGACCGTTATCTGACGGTCTGGATATTTTCAGCAATGGCACTTGGTGTTGGTTTAGGTTATTTATTCCCATCTATTCCTGAAAACATTAATGCTTTTTCAATTGGAACAACTAATATTCCTTTGGCAATCGGATTAATTTTAATGATGTATCCGCCATTAGCAAAAGTGGATTATTCACTCCTACCAAAAGTTTTACAAGATAAAAAAGCCATCACCATTTCTTTAATTCTAAATTGGATTGTAGGCACCATTTTGATGTTCGGATTAGCCGTTTTGTTTTTACGAAATGAACCGGAATATATGACCGGACTCATTTTAATAGGTTTGGCACGCTGTATTGCCATGGTTATTGTTTGGAGCGATTTGGCCAAAGCAAACAGAGAATACACCGCCATGCTAGTGGCTTTGAATAGTATTTTTCAGATCCTTTCCTACAGTTTTTTTGTATGGCTATTTATCAATGTGCTGCCTAAACATTTGGGTCTGGGCAATTTTGACGTTAGCGTTTCCATGCGTGCCGTTACCGAAAGTGTTTTAATCTACTTGGGCATTCCGTTTTTAGCAGGATTTTTAACCCGATATATTTTAATAAAACGAAAAGGCAAACAATGGTATCATCATAAATTCATTCCCAAAATATCCCCATTACGTTGGTTGCCCTTTTGCTGACTATCGTATTAATGTTCAGTTTAAAAGGAAATGAAATTGTAGAATTACCATTGGATGTAGTAAAAATTGCCATTCTGTAAGGCATCAAATAGCATTTTTAAACTACATGATATATAGATTCAAGTCAAATCCATATAGTTATGTTTATTCAGATGAAATACTAGAAAGATTAAATATTAGAGGATATTCTATTAATAAAAGGATGCTGAATAAAGATATAATTAGTAAACTTAGGGATAATAAAGTTTTGATAACAAGTTCAACAACTGGGTACAAATTACCATGTTGTAAAGGCGATTTTATTAGATTTTATAATAATTATAGTTCTAAAATTATTCCAATGCTTGACACTGTAAATAAAGTTGACATTTTAATTAAAACACCAACGTTTGGAAACTATAATTTACTTGAAAATAATGAATATAAACTACTAAAAGAGTTAATTAATACGGCCAGCAGGTAACAAGGGTAACCGTTGCACAACCCTTAATTTTCCCAAATAATCTTCAAAAACATAAAAACTCAACCACTTTTAAAGAGATTTTAAGGAGGTTTGCCTTTTAGGTGAAGTCTTATCTTCTACGGCACCATTCTAAACATTTCAATAAATAATTCACATAATCTTCGTATATTCAAACGTTTATAACGTATTAAATTGAACGAATTGAACTTAAGTATAAGCACAACCCCCATTAATGGGTAGGTGTATTATCTAGGGTTATCCCACTTGGCATTAGTTTATGCTACATAGGGAAAATGATCAGTATAGGCATGCCACATGAATTGTTTTAAAACCATGACATGAACAATAATAAAAACAAAACACCAGTGGGGACAAATTGCCGATCGTCCCAATCACCCCAACGGCATCGAAGATCGATTAGGTTAAAAGGGTACGATTATTCGCAAGCAGGATTGTATT
>DATJCU010000235.1:0-145844 GCA_035497795.1 Edaphocola sp.
GTAAAGTAATTATGAAAGGATCTACTACAAGTGCTTATACTCAAATTGATTTAAGTAATTATGCTAAAGGAATTTATGTTATTCGTTCGAATAATCAAGCTACTAAGGTAGTTGTAAAATAAGTTTAGCAAAGTAGTAAAGTTTTAATTTACTATATTAATAAAATGGGATTTTCTGCAAGTCAGACAATCCCATTTTATTATTTTTATGTTTATTTTTTAATTATTTATGGTGTTATAATTATATCATTAAGTTCACTTCAAAAAAACGGCTGTATTTCTTTTCAGAAATCAGCCGTTTTTAATTATATATATAGTTTTGGGAAAGTAGTGCTTTCTATTTGAATTGTAATTTATATTCTTTTAGAGCTACCTCCAAACAGTCCATAGCTTTATTAATTGATGCTTCATTTAATACATAAGCTAATCTAACTTCATTCTTGCCTAAATCCTTGCTGGAGTAAAATCCACTAGCAGGAGCCATCATAATTGTTGAACCATTATGGCTGAAATGTTCTAATAGCCATAAACAAAAATGTTCACTATCCTCAATTGGTAATTTTGCCATCGCATAAAATGCGCCTCCTGGATTAGGACAAACAACACCTTCCATAGCTTGAAGTCTGGAAACTAAAAGATCTCTTCTAATTCTATATTCTTCTAGGACGGTATCAAAATAATCTTCTGGTAAATCACAAGCAGCTTCTGCTAAAATTTGCTCATAAGTTGGTGGAGATAATCTTGCTTGTGCAAATTTCAAAACAGTGTTATATAATTCTTGATTTTTTGTAACCAATGCTCCAATTCTTGCCCCGCAAGCACTGTATCTTTTGGAAATAGTATCCAATAGTACCGCATGCTGTTCTAAGCCTTCTAAAGATAATGCGGAATGATGTTGGGCTCCGTCATAACAGAACTCTCTATAAGCCTCATCGCTAAAAAGGAATAAATCGTGTTTTAAACAAATATCTCTTAATACCAATAACTCCTCCTTACTGTATAAATAGCCAGTCGGGTTATTTGGGTTGCAGATCATTATCGCCTTCGTTTTTGGGCTTACAGCTTGCTCGAAAGCATCTATAGAAGGGAGTGCAAAATTATCCTCAATGCTTGAAGATATAGGCACAACTTTTACGCCTGCTGCAACACTAAAGCCGTTATAATTAGCATAAAAAGGTTCTGGTATTATTATCTCATCTCCAGGATTTAAACAAGCCATCATAGCAAATAAAATAGCCTCTGATCCTCCTGTGGTCGTTATAATATTATCTTTTGTAATAGAGAGTCCTTGTTTTTGATAATATCCTGCAAGCTTTTCTCGATAAGACTCAAATCCTTCACTTGGAGAATATGCAAGAACAGTTAAGTTAGCATCTTTAACTGCTTGTAAAATTTGTTTTGGAGTTTCGATATCCGGTTGACCTATATTAAGATGAAAAACTTCTACACCTTTTTTCTTTGCAATTTCTGCATAGGGTGTTAATTTTCTAATAGGAGAAGGAGGCATTATTGCTCCTCTTTGTGAAATATTAGGCATAAAAAATTTCTTTAAAAGAAAATATAAAATATAATGTTTATTATTTGGCTTGGTTTTATCTAAAGAGGATGATTGTATATTCTATATGAAAAATTTCATTTTCCATACGCCTAATACCGCTTCCTTTACGATTCCTTTAGACATTTTTGAGTTTCCTAAAACACGATCTGTAAAAGTAATAGGTACTTCTTTAATCTTGAAACCTGCTTTCCAACTTCTGTATTTCATTTCAATTTGAAAGGCATATCCAATAAATCGGATTTTATCCAAAGGTAAGGTTTCTAATACTTTACGTTTATAACATACAAAACCTGCAGTTGTATCATTAACCGGCATCCATGTGATTAATCTTGTATATAAAGATGCACCTTTAGAAAGTAAAATTCTGTTTTTAGGCCAATTTTCTAGTTTACCGCCTTTTACATATCTAGAGCCCACACTAAGGTCTGCTCCCTGATTATGGCAAGCTTCAAATAATTTGGGTAAATCTTTAGGGTTATGGGAGAAATCAGCATCCATTTCAAATATATAATCGTAGCCATTGGCTAAAGCCCATTTGAATCCGGTAATATAAGCTGTCCCAAGTCCTAATTTACCTTTCCTTTCAATAATAAATAAACGGTCGGTATATTTTTGAGCACTTAAATCTTTAACAATTTGTCCAGTTCCATCAGGAGATCCATCATCCACTATTAGTACATGATAATCTCCTTCAAGTTTCATAACGGATTCAATTATTAAAGCTGCGTTTTCTTTTTCGTTATATGTTGGGATGATGACTACTTTCTTCACAAAAATTATTTGAGTTAATCTATCTTTTTAAGAGCGTTTGATTTAATATTTCGGAAATACATTGTTTGGTATGTAATGCAAAATCAGCTTGCATCATCCAATCGTAATATTGAGGTTCTTTTTTAAAAACTTCTGCCACAGGTTTGCCCTTATGTTTCCCAAAATTAAATATTGGAATGCCATCTTTTAGAACTACTCTTCTGGCGTAGTCAACAAATTCATCACCACCAGTAAATTTATGTAAATCATTTACGTTCGTTCCTATTTCTTCATTATATTTAGCCAATTGTGCTTCTAATATCTCAATAGTTACATCTACATCGGCTTTTGCGGCATGAGCATCTTTATGTTCTTTCTGACAATAAAACTTATAGGCGGCAGAAAGTGTACGAGGTTCCATTTTATAAAACACTTGCTGTACATCTACTAGCTTTCTGGATTTAAAATCTACAGGAACACCAGCCCTTAAGAATTCTTCAACAAGACAAGGAATATCAAATCTATTTGAATTGTAACCTGCTAGATCACAATCTTTAATGAAGTTATTAATTTCATGAGCTACGGCTTTAAAAGTAGGAGCATCTTTCACATCTTCATCTGTAATACCGTGTATAGCTGTAGTTTGTTCTGGAATGTGCATTTCTGGATTTATCCTTTTAACATATTCCTGTCTACTACTATCCGGCATTAATTTTACAATAGCGATTTCAACGATTCTGTCTTTAGCAGTATCAACTCCTGTCGTTTCCAAATCAAAAAAAGCTAAAGGCCTTTCTAATTTCAATTTTGTCATTTATTCTTTTTTTATGAAACCCTTATTCAGTAGTCTCAGGTGTATCCTCGGATTCGTTAGTGTCTAAATTGTTAGTACCTTGCTCATTATTCTCCTCACCTTGAACTTTATTTACTTCATCATTTGTTTCATTATTTTCTTCCTCTGTTTCTTCAATCTCCTCTTCTTCTTGTTCTTGAATTCTTGCAATGGCAGCAATGGTATCTTTTTTATCTAAATTGATGAGCTTTACTCCCTGAGTTGCTCTTCCAGCTTCTCTCACACTTTCTACACTCATTCTTATAGTTATTCCACTTTGGCAGGTAATCATCAAGTCATCAGTTGCTTCAACAGCTAATAATCCAGCCAAACTACCAGTCTTTTCTGAAATATTCATTGTCTTTACCCCTTTACCACCACGATTGGTGATACGATAACTTAATTGATATAATGCTTCGGTTTCATCTTCTTCTTTCAAAATAAATGCTTTTCCTTTTTCTTCTTCAGAAGCATCTTCTCCTAATTTTTCAAAGAATGAAGTACGTTTTCCTAATCCTTTTTCAGAAACAACTAATACTTGTTTATTTCTATCCTTAATTTCTTTAGAAAGACAAATCATTCCAATAACGGCATCATCAGCATTGGCTAGTGTAATTCCATTTACGCCTATTGCACCACGTCCAGTTGCTCTTACTTTATCTTCTGGGAAGCTAATCGCTCTTCCAGATTTAACAGCCATCATAATAAAGCTATTGCCATCGGTTAAAGCAACATCTAATAGTTGATCTCCTTCAACTATTGTAATTGCATTTACACCATTTTGACGCGGGCGACTAAAGTTTTTCAGTTTTGTTTTCTTGATGATACCTTTTTTGGTACAAAGAACAATATTATGATTTTCTACAAATTCTTCGTCTGTCAAATTAGGGACATCCAAAATTACTTGAATATTCTCGTCAGAAGGAATTTGCATTAAATTCTGAATTGCTCTTCCTTTAGCATTTTTATCCGTTTCTGGAATTTCATAAACTTTAAGCCAATAACATCTTCCAGCATCAGTAAAGAATAATAAGGTATGATGGGTAGAGGCAATAAATAGATGTTTTATGAAATCTTCTTCTCGGGTTTTGCCACCCATTGCTCCTCTTCCTCCCCTACGTTGAGAACGATAGTCTGCTACAGAAGCTCTTTTTATATATCCTAAATGTGAAATAGTAATTACTACATCTTCATCAGCGATCATATCTTCAATACGCATTTCACCCGAAGCATATTGAATTTCTGATCTTCTTTCATCACCATACTTTTTCTGAACTTCTAAAAGTTCTTCTTTAATAATATCAAATCTCATATATTCATTAGCAAGAATGTCTTGTAAATGAGCAATAGTTTTCATTAATATTTCATATTCACTTCTTATCTTGTCAATTTCAAGGCCTGTAAGGGTACGCAATCGTAATTCTAGAATTGCTCTAGCTTGGATTTCAGAAAGATCGAAACGAGCAATTAAACCTTCTCTAGCTGCCTCAGGATTTGCACTTTCACGGATAATTCTAATAGCATCGTCCAAATCTGGTTTGGTTCCGATAACCTTCATGTATCCTTCTAGCAAATGTGCACGCTTTTCAGCTTCTCTTAACTCATACTCAGTACGTTTAGTCACCACTTCCATTCGGAACAAAACAAATTCCGAAATCATGTCCTTTAAGTTTAATGTTCTAGGACGACCATTAACTAAAGCAACATTATTGATACCATAAGAGGTTTGCAGTTCGCTAAACTTGTATAATTGATTTATTACAACCTGAGCTACAGCATCACGACGCAATTCTAAAACAATACGTGTACCATCTTTATTAGATTCGTTAGCTACGTGAGTAATGCCATCAATAATTTTATTATTAACCAGATAGCCTATTTTTTCTGCTAAAGCATCACGGCTAACTTGGTATGGTAGTTCATTTATGATGATTTGATCTTTACCATTTTTAAGTGTTTCTATTTCTACTTTTCCTCTCAATACCACTCTTCCTCTTCCGGTCATAAATCCTTGATGGACACCATCCATCCCATAAATAATACCGCCAGTAGGAAAATCAGGAGCTTTTACATACTCTATTAATTCTTCAATGGTAATTTCTTTATTTTCGATATATGCAATACAACCATTAATGACTTCGGTAAGGTTGTGAGGCATAATATTGGTAGCCATACCAACGGCAATCCCACTGGAACCATTCGCTAATAATTGTGGAATTCTCGTAGGAAGGACGGTAGGCTCGGTAAGACTATCATCAAAGTTAGGTCTAAATGTAACCGTTTCTTTTTCAATATCTTCAATCATGCTTTCAGCATAACGTTGCATTCTTACCTCAGTATAACGCATAGCAGCTGGACCATCTCCATCTTGTGAGCCAAAGTTACCTTGACCATCTACCAAAGTATATCTCATACTCCATGGCTGAGCCAAACGCACCATTGCATCATAAACAGAGGAGTCTCCATGAGGGTGATATTTACCCAAAACCTCACCCACAACACGAGCAGATTTCTTATGTGCCTTATTGTGGGTCATTCCCAATTCATTAAGCGCATATAATATTCTACGATGCACAGGTTTAAGACCATCTCTCACATCAGGTAAAGCTCTACCTACTATTACTGACATGGAATAGTCAATATAAGCAGATTTCATTTGCTCTTCAATATTTACCTTAATTATTTTGTCATGGCTTGGGAAATGTTCCATTTCATCCCCGGTAATATCACTAATATTTTCACTCATATTTTTATATATAAAAAGACTTGCAAATATACAAAAAAAAAGCAGATAAGACTCAGTAAAAGTATTAATTTTAACAATCTAAAGTGGTAATATAATCTGGGCTAAAAATTATAAATGGAATTAGTCTTATCACTCAGATCAAAAAGCCATTTTCTATAAATTAATTACCGCTCAATAATCCAAGAAATGAGTTTTTAAAGAAAATGGTTTTTGTGTTTAGAAGATTATAAACACACTTTTAATTTGAGGTACTGAAAAATAGGTGATCTTTACTTTCCTGAACAGCTTATCCTATCCTCCAGTTGATTAGATTTGAGGTGTAATTAAAATTAAATAATTATGCTAGGATAATGGAATACTAGGATTTATATGTCATCAAATACTAAGTAAAGAATTATTACAAACGAAATTAAATAAGCATTTCATCTAACTATAATGAGCTTAGAAATCGAATTAAAGTTTTTCTATCAGCTGCATTCAGTTGAGCGAAATCATTTCTTGATCTTTCAGCTTCACCACCATGCCAAAGGATAGCCTCTTCTATTGTTCTTGCACGACCATCATGTAAATAAAAAGAAGCGGTTTGATTCACTCTTTGTAATAATCCAATACCCCATAAGGCTGGCGTTTTCCAGTGTTGACCAGAAGCTAAGAAATCAGGGCGGCCATCTGCTAAATCAGGACCCATATCATGTAATAATAAGTCTGTAAATGGCTGAATTCTTTGGTTGGAAATTTGGGCTAAACGAACATCTACTCCTGTTTTGGTTTCCGGAATATGACAACTTGAACAGTTTAATTGTCGGAATAATCTTTCTCCTTTTATAACAGTTGGATCCTCTATATCCCGACGAGCAGGAACAGCAAGTGTGCGGACATAAAAAACAGTAGCCATTAATATACTATCCGTAATTTCTGGGTCATCCTTCATCCCATCAAATTGAGGCTGTCCATAAGAGTTATCTATTGGAAATAATGAAGAAGTAATGCCCATATCTTGATGAAAGGCTCCAGCAACTTGCATTAGAACAGTAGGGTTATTGGCTTTTAAACCAAATCTTCCCATTTTAATAGATTTTGTTTCTTCATCCCAAACATAATTCGGAATACCTTTAATTCCTTTATTATCAGCTCTTTGAGCTTCAGCGAAACCTAATATTGTAGCTTCAGGAATAAGTTCTAACAGCCCTACTCCAAAAACAGGAGGACCAAGCCTTACTGACATCATATAATCTGAAGGCAGAATGGTATAAGGATTAGTTATAGCGTAATCTGGTTTTCTTAAAATTACTTTACTGCCATCTGGATAGGTAAACATTTTATCATTATAAACGATTTGAACTTTTGCTTCAGGTGTTTTACCGCTAACAGCTTTATCCTGTAATTGACTTCCAAAACCTGGAATTTCTAAAGGAGCACCATTTAATCCTAATCCTGGAACACTTAATTTGGTTAAAAATCCTGAGTTTACACTCCCTGATGTGGGTACACCCTTGCCATCATTCATATGACATCTGATGCAAGAAACATTATTATATAAAGTACCTAAACCTCCAAAATGAGGTGCAGGTGCAGTTACAAAGGTCTGCGAAAATATTTTATCTCCGACAGCGTGAATATAGCTGTCCCAAGGAGACATCCCAGGGATCATGCTGCCAAAAGCCTGACTATTACTTAAGAAAACAGTAGCAGCCCCTCCCGACATTCGTTGATCATATTTTGATTCATCAAAATCAACACTAAGCTTTTTACATAAAATACCTGTAAATGCCAATAAGCTTATCGAAATGAACACTAATACCTTCTTCATAATTAACTTAAAAATGCTATCAATTTTATTTAAAATACTCCAATTTTCAAGTTTCTTATTCTTTATAAAAATTGGAGTATTGGAATCCTCAATGGGAATTAATCTTTCACATATTGTTGGATATATGGAATCAATTTATCTCCTATAGTACTTTGCAAGCTAGCTAATGCATCCAAAGTGGTCTGTACCTGATTTCTTTGATTGTATACAGCATCTTCAAATGTTGTGGTAAAACCACCAAAGCTATTAATAGCAATTTCAAATTTAGCTTTGATCTCGTTATCTAAAGCTCTATTATTAACTTTTACTAAATCACTTAGACTTTTGCCTTTTTTATTATCAAATGAGCATAAGTAAACATTTCTTGCGCCAATAATATTATTTTTAAAATCTGCAAGTGAGTTATGAGAATATGGTGATTCTGAGAGTGTACTATCTGGTTCTGGATCATAAGGTGCTACCATTTTTTCGTCACCTACCTCTTCACAAATATCAATCAAAGTGTTTGCCAAAGCCTCAAGTGCTTCTCTTTTGGAATTAAAATGATCATTGGTTTGGCTTGGGTTTTTTATAATTTCACTAAAATTAATAGTACCTGGAAGCCAACTATTTTTAAGTGCATTTACATTATTATATATATCATCGGCAAGAGCTGTCATATATTCTTTTTCGCGCACTGTATAGCTATTTACATCTCTATTTCCTCCTAAACCCCAGAGCATATACTCTAATGGGTGAAAACCTCTTAATGTTAATTCAGTCTCGTTGTCAGGGTCATCCAATCCTGTTAGAAAGTCGACTGTAATAGGAATGTTACTATTTAATAAGGCTTCCATTGCTTGATAATCAGTAGGCCAAGTATCCAAATAGGGGTCATAGTTTAAGTAATCTACGGGTCCGATTAAAAATCCTTCAGATTGCTCCCAGTATACGCGCACATCTTTCCATGCTTGACGCGCCTTATCTAAATTTGATTGTGTTGGGTCATTAGCTAAATTATGGATTGCGGTTTTTAATTCACCTGCTAATATTTCAAATTTGGCATAAAGAGGGTTAGCAACCACATCTGTAAAATCATTTAATACAGATTGTTCTAACTCATGAAAAGGAATTTCTTCAGTCTTTTTATCCTTAACACAGGCATTGAGTAATAAAGATCCTGAAATTGCAGTAATTGCCAATATCCACACTAATTTAGTTATTTTCATTTTCATTTTTAATTTATTTTTTTTAGATTTTATCCTTCGAATTTTTCTATTTGTATTTTTAATAATCCATCTTCCACTATATAAGGTAGATCGAACAATCCGCGAGCGGATGGTCCTTTAAGTAAATCACCTGTCTTAGAGAACTTACTGCCATGTTGGGTGCAAAAATATCCTGAGTTGGTCTTTGTTAAAGGTTGACGACCATGTGGACACATCAATACCATAGCTAAAAAAGTATTTTCTGCTTTTTTCTGTATTCCTAAATCAAATGGGAAGTCTTTTACTCTCACCATTGCAAAATCGGATTGGTTAAAATTAGTCAGCGGAACAGCTACCCAACCTTGCTCTTGTTTTGTCTTTACAATTGATAAGCTTGAACTACAAGACTCTAATAACCAGGTATTTAAAAATAAACCAAGTCCTAAACCTGCACAGGTCTTGCCTGAGCAAGATAAAAATGCTCTTCTATCCATATTCACAAATATTTAGTTAGGTTACAATAATTAGAAAGCATATCCAATACTTACAGAAACGGTATAATTTTTATCTGCATATGGTCTCATAACAGGTGGAGGATTTATCACTAAATATTTATTAAATGCACCAGTAGTTGTATAGCGAACATCACTTTTCACTACTACATTTTGAGTAGGATAAAATGCAAGGCCACCAATAAAATGATTTTGATCTAAAGTGCCATTAATAATTCCATTTGAAGGGATTTTTGCATTTAAATTTAAACGCTCATACCTTAAAAATCCTACCAAACTTACATCGGAACCAGTGCGTTGACTTTTATTATACAAAATATCATAAGCTGCTTCTCCATAGAAACCATACATTTGTTGTGGTGTATTATTAGAAAAGGTTGAATTTATTTCATCCGCTAAAGGGTTATTAATAAACACCCCTAAAGCTTTTGCCGAAAAAGCATTTAAACTATATTGTATATTAGACGCTACTAACATTACTGGTGCTGCAAAAGCGCCATGCGCTACGCCCATGCTGTCCGCCGTATAAGGGCTTAATGCAATAGAACCTCCATAATATCCAGAAACTTGTACTTGGAAATCTCCTAAATAAGCTCTTAAAGATGCATTGGCTGCCATGCTATTGGCATTTATGGATTGTCCACCCATGCTGCCTTTACCAATTCCAAAACCATGTTGATATTTTGATGCATCTAGGCCATTAGAAATTCCAATAGTATAAGCCAGAGGTAGGCTGCTCATTTGCCCGTAAAAAGTAATACCTAATTCACGCCAAGTGCTAGGAATAACTAATTGTTCTACCATAGGTCTTTCGGAACTGTAAAAGTTTATCGGTAGGTGAGCTTCATTGGTGATCCCGATTCTGAAGGGATTTAGACCAGCTATCAAATATTGCCTGGGATTAAAATTATAACGTAAGAATGCTTGTTCCATTCCTACTTCTCCCATTGGAGAACCTTCTTCTATTCTTGCATTAGAAACCTCCAATTCAGAGAAGAAAGATAATCTATTAGTGAACTGATGCCCTACAAATAAAACTACTCTGTCTAAATTAGCTTTCGTCAATTTATTCGCTATGTCTCTTCTTAAAGACATTTCACCATATCCAGAAATAATTGTGGATTGGTCTTCGGCATTACCACCAGTTAATAAATCTTCACCAGAGTTTGCAATTAACTTTTGAGCTGGAGTTAATCCTAATTGCTTCTTTTCTTTATTGTCTACACCTTGAGCTAATGTAATTTGGGCAATAGCTAAACAAGTAAAAGTCCAAAATATTTTCTTTAACATCTTCTAAAAATAGTTTCTATTCTGCTTAATGGGTCGCAAAGTTCAGCCATTTTTAACAACTAATAGAAAGTTAAAAGAACAAATGACAATAGTATTACAAAAATAGAATCATATTAGAAATTGTTTAGAATGAGTTTTTTATTTCAAGATTTGGAAATCTGTATCAGAAGTAAGATACCCTACTCAAATTTTATTTTTAAAAATGAATTCCAAAAATTACACTAAGAGATAGGCGAATAATTTTGGTTCATTTAAAATTGGTTTCGATGATTATTTGCCTAATTTATACACTTCACAAATTATGCTTTCAATTTCGATTCCTGTCAATTAGCTTTTTCTATTTCAAAAAACAAAAATTTCCATTAACCAAAATTGAGAGCCTAGTATGTTTTCAATAATTTTTTAAGAAAAGCCGAACAAAATATTAAGTTATTTTTCAAAAAGAATTATTGAAAACATTACATTATAAAATTGCTCTTAAGCTCATATTCCCATTATGGATTGTACGAGAATTAGTATAAATAGTGTTGGTGTTCCCTAATGCTCTTCCATTATAATCAATAGAAAGCTCTATTGTTTTGCTTAACCTTGTTGTCCAGTTTAGGTTCCAAATCCAATTATTTCCTTTAGTTAGAGATTCTAGCATAACAATACCAACAGGAGAATTATCCTGACTGTTAAATTCAATATTATTTAATGAAAGTCCCGCAGAGATATTTCCTTTTATTGGCATATTCCATTTGGTTTCAACACTAAACCGGTTGACCAAAGCCAATTCGCCTCCCCAAATAGTCGCATTTCTTCTTTGTTCAAATCTATAGCTTCCATTTATCCTCCAGCTACCAGCAGAAATGAAATTCAAATTGGGTTCTATACTTGAATACGAAATTAGGTAAGTCCTTCCATCTGAAATGGGAGATTCAAATGAACGTTTACCTTGAGAGCCATTTAAGAAAAAAGTAAAATTCTTATTTAGAACCCATCTTATTTTTTTTAAATGAAAAGTCGAAATCTGAGTTTCTACACCATAAGTTAGCAAAGCCTGAATCCTATTTAAATTTGTTGAATAATCTATTCCCCATTTCGTATTTTTCCTATTGAAATAAACAGTGTTCAGCATTGACATCAGACTAGAAACAACTGTAGTATCGATGAAATGAAAAGCTAATGGATTAAAAGCTTTGTATCCAGCATCTTTAAGAATTCGATTATTAGCCTGCATACTAAACTGATCGCTGAATTTGCTTGTGAACATTTGCATAAATGTTTGCTCTTCTGTATGCTTCCATAAATTTTCAGGATTAAGTTGTGCACTCAGATTAAAGTTTGCAAAATTTACTTTAACGTATTCATTTGTAGGAGTTATCATTTTCACAAATCGTTTTTGGTCAGGATAGACTGCCAAGACGAACTCATTTACTTGCTGTATGCCATCTTTGTTATAATCTATCCACATATGTGTTCCTTGACCCGTTGGGACTTCAATAAATGTAAATTGTCTCTTTTGCTCTTGACCAGTGCCAAAATCATATAATAGGTTTGAGGTAAAAAATCCATTTAATACATTCCCTTTATAATTAATTCTACCAAGTAAAGTGTTTTCATCTTTCAAATTATTTGTAGATGGCCTTTTTAAACTTAAAGTACGATAAGAGCCATTGAAGGAGAGGTTGTGGTTTTTCCAGCTATTTATCGAGATGTTTGCTTCAAATGTTTGAGCTATATCTTGTAGTTTAAATTTCTTTCCGATAGGATTAAAATCTCTTCTGAATTGATAAGAAAAATCAAAATTTACCTGTTTATCACGTTGCATCTTAAAATATAATTTCGAAACATCAAAGTCAAAGCTATTGAAGTCGAGGCTGTCACTTTGATTGAAGCTTATATAATTATATTCCTTCTCGAAATGGACTCCTAAAAGCGATTGCTTTTTTTTGGATAAGAAGTGCTCAAACGTAAGATTAGGCCTTAAAAAAGTGCTATTGTATAATAAAGATTGGCTTATTAATACACTACTAAAAGTTTTTATTTTCATCAAACCTTTGTCCCAATTGGCATCAATAAGATGTCTATTTCCTGAATAGCCCACACCTCTTTTGTAAAAAGTGAAATTATACAATACTTTTCTTTCTTGTAAACTTGTTAAACCTGTAGTGAAATCAATAATATGCTCATTACTTCTTTTTTCATTATTATTAATATTCCAATCTCTGCTGAACTCTACATTTCTAAAAGGAGCTATTGCCTCAAATCTGTTATCTACAAATTCATAACTTAACTTATTTTGCCATTTTAGAATGGGCATATTTAAACTATCTTTTGTGAGAACCTTTGCAAGTTCATAGTTCATTCTCAATGCATTGCCCCAATGTTTGTCATTATCCAATTTAGAAAAGGTATTAGGATCATATTCGCTTCCTGCCCATTCGATATCAATCTTTTGGTTACTATCTATTAAATAAGTGCCACCTGCACTTAAAACACGCAGTTTTTTAGGAGTGATTAATAAAACTATTGGATCATAATTTCCCTGAGCTATTCCATTTATGGGTGCTATCCATTGATAGGATCTTCCATTAGTGTTTAAATCCGAAATTTGATAATTCCCTTTTCCTTCTCCCATATAACTGAAGCCAGGACTGTATTTTGCTAAACTAGAATCTGTAGAATAAACATATATATCCGAATATAAAATTCCATTCACTAACGAATCAATTTTTTTGTATAGAATCTTATTGGCACCGAAAGTATCTATTCTAACATTATCATAAAATGCCTGATCGGTATTGTCACCAATGGTGGCTAAAAATATTTTTTGTTCATCACTTAGTGTTTGGTTGAAATTTGAGTTTTTAGCATCTTGATTAGCATAAAGATTAAATCTAAACTTAAATTTTTTATTTATAGACAGTTCATCAGCAATATGAAATAGGCTATTTAAATAATTCCTTGCTTGATATTCAAATTCTATTTGTATTCTTTTTTCTTTAGTGATTAATCTTCTCGGCATAAAAATAAGTTCAGCCATATTATAATCTATAATATAGTCCTTATCTTCTCCTCTAACTAATAATTCACCATCGATATACACCCGCTCACTCCCTGCGAGAATAATAAAATATTGCTCTCCATTTTCTCCTTGTAATTTATAAGGTCCTTGATTGCCTTCTATTCCATTAAAAATGTTCCTCGTAAATTGACCTTTCGCCATAGAACCACTAAAAGCTACTTTATTATTAATCTTTTCTTCTTTCCCAAAACTGCCTAAATACCTTAACCCTTGAACTCTTTTATTATAATTTAAAAAATAATTATTTGGCTTTTCAAGTTTAAAATCACCTAAAGTTAATTGATGTAGCTTTTTTTCAAAAGTAATATATACTTGGTCGAACTCCTGTAATCTTTGAGTGTTGCCTTCTGGCTGAAATGGAATATTATTATCACTAATAGCTGCTTCCACCTTGATGCTGTCTAAGAGATATCCATTTAATTGAAGATTAAACTGAGAATTCATAGAAATATTTTGATTATTGCCTGCTGCAATACTTCTTGCAAAAGAACCTGAATAATCCATAGTATTAAAATCTATTAATTTCCCACTTGGATTGTTCACAGATTGTGCATTATAATTATAAGATCCACCTACTGCAACATGTTGTTCAATCTGGTCAATGTTTTTATGGCTGTATACGCTGTCTAATTTGATTGGTAAGCGACGATACGTAATTAAAAAGTTATCAGAATTAGTTAAACTAGATGGTTTAAAAGTTAATTCGGCTCTTATCTCATCTAGATAATATTGGTCTTTATTTAAATCTTTAATTGAGAAGCTTCCAGGCACAATACTTAAAGTGTCAAATCGGATGGTATCTGAAGTGAATTTTACAGATTTGGTTATAAAACTCTTGTAATTGTCCTCATTTTTATTCTGGCCTAACAAGGAATTCCCGCAGAATAAAAAAGGAAGTAACAAGTAGAAATAATATTTAAATTCTTTATAAACCAATGTGACAAATTATATTATTGAGTAATTTTTGTGGAGTTTGTCTTAGAATTGTTAAAATAACGAATAAATCTATTCAAAATTGCAAGTAATTTAGAATATATCCTTAAAACAGATTAAAAAATTGAATTTAACTTTAGATTGTTCTATCTTTGTAGGTTGGATTTGCATTCTTTTTATTTATAAAATAATTAGAATGTAAAAGTATTTTTTTAGGATTAGATTTTAAATATTTTCAAGAAAAAAAATGGAAGATTTTTCTTTTGTGACTAACGCTCACCCGGCTTTTATAGAGTCATTATACAAGGACTTTTTAAATAATCCGGAAACAGTTGACCCCGAGTTTAAAAAATTTTTTGAAGGCTTTGATTTTGCCATTGGAAAGTCTGGTACTCACAATACAACATTAGCAGCTGCTGTGACAGACGGAATTAGCTTAGATAATAATCAGTTAACCAAAGAGTTAGCAGTATATGATTTAATCCGAAGTTTTAGAAAGCGTGGGCATTTAATTTCTGATACTAATCCTATTCGCAAAAGAAAAGATAGACATGCAAGAGTAGCTTTAAGTGATTTTGGATTAGGAGATCAGGATTTAGAGCAAGAGTTCTATAGTGGTCGTTTTTTAGGTATGGGAAAAGCTAAACTTAAGGATATTTATCAAAAATTAAATGATATTTATGCTGGTAGTGTAGGCATTCAGTATACCTATATCAATAATGTGGAGAAACATGATTGGGTACAAAGAAATTTTGAGGCTTTCATGCAGCAAGAATTTACTTTTGAACAAAAGAAGAGAACCTTAAAGAAATTAAACTTTGGTGTTATTTTCGAGAAATTCTTGAACACTAAATTTATTGGACAAAAGAGATTTGGTCTTGAAGGTGGCGAGAGTATGATTCCTGGTTTAGATGCTATTTTAACAACAGCAGCTGATTTTGGTGTAAAAGAAGTAGTTTTTGGAATGGCACACCGTGGTCGTCTCAATGTTTTAGCTAATATTTTGAGAAAAACATACGACCAAATTTTCTCTGAATTTGAAGGAACATTACCTTCTGATTTAACAATGGGCAGTGGTGATGTAAAGTATCATTTAGGCTTCCATTCCACAGTTCAAACTGCAAATGATAAAGAGTTAAATGTACAATTATTACCAAACCCATCTCATTTAGAGGCTGTTGATCCGGTTGTATCTGGTTATTCTAGAGCTAAATGTGATGTATTGTACAATTCAGATTATACGCAGGTATTACCCATATTAATTCATGGCGATGCCGCACTTGCTGGACAAGGTATTAATTATGAAGTTTTGCAAATGAGCAAGCTTCAAGGCTATTCAGTGGGTGGTACAATTCATTTTGTTATTAATAATCAAATTGGATTTACTACTGATTTTGAAGATGGACGTTCTTCAGATTATTGCACTAGTTTAGCAGCAACAGTACATGCACCAGTATTACATGTAAATGGTGATGATGCTGAAGCTGTAGTTAAGGCTTGTATTTTTGCGACTCAATATCGTCAAGAATTCAATCAAGATGTTTATGTGGATATGGTTTGTTATAGAAAACATGGACATAACGAAGGTGATGAACCTAAATTTACACAACCTAACCTTTATTCTTTAATAGATAAGCATAAGAATCCAAGAGAAATTTATACAGAACGTTTAATCAATAGTGGCACTCCAGAAGCCCAAAACTTGGCAAAAGAGTTGGAAACCGAGTTTTGGAATGAAATGCAAGCTAGATTAGAGGAAACAAAGCAAAATCCCATTCCTTATACCTATCAGAAATCTGAATTGTCTTGGCAAGCATTAAAAAAGAGTCAAGAAAGTGATTTTGCTTTTTCACCAAATACTGCCGTTAATGAGGATACCCTAAATGATTTATTTCATAGAATAATGGAAATTCCTGAAAGTTTCAATCCATTAAGGAAAGTTAAAAAGCTTTTAAATGACAAGGTGAAGGTTTATGAGGAGAGTAAAGTGATAGATTGGGCAACTGGTGAATTGTTGGCATTTGCTACCTTATTAAATGAGGGCCATGATGTTCGCTTAAGTGGTGAAGATGTAAAAAGAGGAACCTTCTCATCAAGACATGCTTGCTTAAGAGATGAAAAGACTGATGAAGAATACAATCGTTTAAGTGGTATTAATCCTGAAAAGAGTAAGTTCTTTATTTATAATTCTTTATTAAGTGAATTTGGGGTTTTAGGATTTGAATATGGATATGCACTAGCTAATCCTAGTAATCTAGTTATTTGGGAAGCGCAATTTGGCGATTTTGCAAATGGAGCGCAAACAATTACAGATCAATATGTTGTTTGTGCTGAGCAAAAATGGCAAAAACAAAATGGTATAGTCATGTTGCTTCCTCATGGATATGAAGGTGGCGGATCTGAGCACTCTAGCGGCAGAATGGAAAGATTTTTACAAATGTGTGCTGAGGAGAATATTTATGTTACTAATGTAACTACAGCTGCCAACTATTTCCATTTATTACGTCGTCAATTAGCATTGCCTTTCAGAAAACCATTAATTAATTTTGCTCCTAAAGCAAATCTAAGACAAATTCGAGCTTATTCTAACATTTCTGAATTTACAAATGGAGGCTTTAAAGAGGTGATAGATGATCCTAATATAAATGATGCTTCAAAAGTCAAAAGAGTATTACTTTGCTCTGGAAAAGTTTATTTTGATTTAAGCGAAAAACAAATTACAGATAAAAGAGAAGATATTGCAATAATTAGATTAGAACAGATTTATCCTTTACCTCAAGAACAATTGAATAAATTATATCATAAATATGATCATGCTCAATGGTTATGGGTTCAAGAAGAGCCGAAAAATATGGGAGCTGCATCTTTCTTAAAAATGAATTTAGGCAAACCTTTAAATATTGGTTATCTAACAAGAAAGCCTAGTGCAGCAACTGCTACTGGATTTGCGAAACTTCATGTACAAGAGCAACAAATGTTAATTGATCAAGCTTTCTTAATTTAATTAGGATAAATTAAAATTTTTATTAAATTTGTAAGTTAAAATATAATATAAATTATGGGACATAACGAAATACCTGAAAAAAAGGAATTAAAAGTAACTACTTCAGCAGCAGTGGCTTTTGGTTTATTAATAATTGTTTTCTTTGTAGGTCTTATGAGTTCAGTAAATTCATTGAACCATGAAGATGAAGGCCATGCCAACACTACAGAAGCTCATGCTCATTAAGCTTTGAGTGTAAATTAATTTTAATTAAAAGGTTAAGCATTGATATTTTGCTTAACCTTTTTTTCAAAAATTTAATAAGCTGTAAACGAAACTGAAATTTAACTGATCAATGTCAATTAAGTCAGAATTAAGAAAAGAATATTTATCTAAAAGACAAAGTTTATCGGGATTAGAACAAAATAAGTTGAATGATTTATTATTAATTCAATTGCAAAGCATGGAATTACCTTTTGCTAATATTTTGTTGAGTTATATACCGATGGAAGACCGGGCTGAGCCAGACACTTTTTTGTTTAGTGATTATATAAAGTTTTTATTTCCCCAAATACAAATAGGCTATCCGATTACTAATATGAAATTGGGGACTATGGAAGCATACCTTACAAATGAGGATACAGAATTTGAAAAAGTGCAGTATGGGTTAATAGAACCAGTTAGTGAACATCTAATTAGACCCGAGGAAGTAGATATTGTTATTGTTCCTTTATTAGTTGCAGATAGATCTGGTTATAGAGTGGGTTATGGAAAAGGAATGTATGATAAATTCCTTTCTAGGTGTAGAAATGATGTTTTTAAAATTGGATTTTCCTTTTCTAATCCAATAGAACAGATATTGGATATTGACAGAAATGATATATCTTTGGATGTGTTAATCTGTCCAAATCAAAAATATTTTTTTAAATAAATACAAATAAATGAAAAAAACAATCGGATGCTCTATTATAACATTATTACTTCTTAGTATGGTTAATTCTTCATGTGGAAAGAAGGATAATTCAAAAAATGAAGGGATTAATGAATTTATACCTACTAATACAACGAATTGGTGGCGATATGAAGCAAGTGATGGCACTAATTTTAAGCGGTATTATACTGGAAGAGATACTATTATTGATAACTTTGATTTTAATTTATACGAACAGATTTCTGATGGTGGCGTAATAGTTAAAGAGTTTTATGGAAAATTTGAGGGGAATTATTATAGTTTAATAAAGGTAAATGATGAAGGAACTGTATTTATGAAAGCACAGATTTTACCGGGAACTCCTAAGTTGGGAGACACTTGGGAAAGTCTAGGAAATATAACTTATAATGGGATAAACTTTTATGCAAAAACTGTAGGAGAAGTTCTTTCCACTGATGATGTTATTAATATGAATGGAACAAATCTTGATAATATCGTAGTTGCAAAAAATAGATTATATGCAAAGATTTCACCAACTGATCCTTGGGAAGATTGTGGAACAGTAATTCAAAAATTTAAAAAAGGATTAGGGTTCGTAGCTGAGGAATATGATTTTCATGTTGGTACTTTTGTAGATAAGGTATACTCTTATAATATAACTGATTATCATATAGAAAAATAAAAATAGCAACGAATATAATGACAAAAGAGAGTCGCATTATTCAAAAATGCGACTCTCTTTTATAAATATTCTTCAACAAAATTTAGGAAAATTTTGCTATAATTTCATTTATTTTTAACTCTTGTTGATTGCCTAATTGCATATCCTTTAATATAATCGTTTCTTTTTCTAATTCTGATTCACCAATAATAGCCACAAAAGGGATATTTCTCTTATTGGCATATTTCATTTGCTTGTCAAACTTTGCTTTATCAGCATAAATAGCACTAGAAATACCTGCTGCTCTCAATTGACTTAGATAATTCAAACCTTTAGAAAGCCCTTGTTCATCCATTAACAATATTAAGACTTTCGTTGTCTCTGTTAATTGTTCAGGGAATAGGTCCAACTCTTCAATAACATCATAAATTCGATCTATTCCAAAAGAAACGCCTACTCCTGACAATCCTTTTAATCCAAACAAACCAGTAAGGTCATCATAACGACCACCGCCACCAATACTTCCCATTTTCACAGCAGAAGTAGCTACCTCTACAATAACACCCGTATAATAATTCAAACCTCTCGCTAATGTAAAATCAATTCTTAATTCACTGTTCCATTCGGTATTCTTTAATTGATTAAAATAGCCTAATGTCGCTCTTAATTCTTCTATACCTTTTTTAGCTGTGTCACTTTCTTTAAGCAGATTTTCCATTTTATTCAAACGCTCTTCATTACTACCCTCAACATTTAAATATTGTTCGATAAAGTTTATTGCAGTTTCTTCTATCTGTTTTTCTCTCAATTCTTTAGCTACACCTTCCCAAGCTATTTTATCTAATTTATCTATAGCAACTGTTATAGCTGTTAATTGCTCTGACAAGTTCAACACTTCAGCCAAACCTGCCAATAACTTACGACTATTAATTTTTACAGTAACTTGTGGTACTTTAAGCAAATGAAAAGCTGCATGATAAATACATAATAATTCCGCTTCGTTTACTAAAGACTTGCTACCTACAACGTCTGCATCGCATTGCCAGAATTCTCTGTAGCGACCTCTTTGAGGTCTATCTGCCCGCCAAACAGGTTGCATTTGGTATCTTTTAAAAGGGAAAGCTAAATCATTTTGATGCATAACCACAAATCTTGCAAAAGGAATCGTTAGGTCGTATCTTAGTGCTCTTTCTGTAATGGTACTACTACTATAAGGTTTAGAAATTACTTTATCCCATTCCTGTTGGATCTTCTCTTTGTCTTTCTTTTCATGTAAACCATTATTCAAGATTTTAAAAATCAATCGATCTCCTTCTTCTCCATACTTACCCATCAGTGTATTTAAATTCTCCATAGAAGGAGTTTCTAAGGGTTGATAAGCATATAATTCAAAAACCGAACGTATGGTGTTTAATATATATTGACGTTTAAATACAATTTCTGGTCCAAAATCTCGGGTACCTTGTGGAATAGATGGCTTCATTCATTAAAATTATTAATAAGCGGCAAAGTTAAATTAGTTTTTACAATTGCATTGACAACTTATAGAATTTTATCATTTATCTTTGCAAGGATTAAAATTTAAACTAAAATTTATGCAAATATCAAATTTTGTTAATCGTTTTGGCGAAACCCAAACCTTGTTGATGGCAAAGCTAACTAGAGAATTAATAAGCAGGGGAATAGATGTAATTAATCTAAGTTTGGGAGAACCTGATTTTGATACGCCGGAGCATATAAAAACCGCAGCTAAAAATGCCTTAGACGAAGGGTATACAAAGTATACACCCGTGTCGGGTATTTTAGAGTTAAAAAAAGCGATTTGTACAAAATTCGAGAACGATAATAACTTGTATTTTCAGCCTGAAAATATCATTATCTCTACTGGAGCTAAGCAATCTTTAGCAAATGCAATTTTGGCTATTATAAATGAAGGTGATGAAGCCATTATTCCAACGCCATATTGGGTAACTTATTCTGCTCAAGTAGAAATGGCGTTAGGGAAGCCAGTTTTCGTACATTGTGATGTGTCACAACAATTTAAGATGACTCCTGCTCAATTGGAAGCGGCAATCAATGATAAGACACGACTTTTAATATTCTCTAGTCCTTGCAATCCTTCAGGAGCAATTTATACAAAAGAAGAATTAGCCGGACTCGTTAAAGTGATAGAAAAATATCCTGAAGTATATGTAATTAGCGATGAAATATATGAGTATATTAATTATGAAGGTGTGCATGAAAGTATTGCTCAGTTTGAAACAATTAAGGATAGAGTAATTTTGATAAATGGATTTTCAAAAGGATATGCTATGACTGGTTGGAGATTAGGATACCTCGCTGCTTCAGTGCCTATTGTAAAAGCATGTGAGAAAATTCAAGGACAATTTACATCGGGTGCTAATTCTATAGCACAACATGCCGCAGTAGCTGCTGTTTTAGGCAGTCAGGATCCTACGAAAGAAATGGTCAAGGCCTTTAAGGCAAGAAGAGATTATTTTTTAAATGCTTTATCAGAGATTGAAGGTTTTCAGGTGATTATTCCACAAGGGGCTTTTTATGCATTCCCGAATATTAAATACTTCCTTGGAAAAAAGGATAAAAAAGGCAGAGTCATAAACAATGCAGATGATTTTGCAATATTTCTTTTGAATTCAGCAAATGTGAGTGGTGTTAGTGGTGCTGCATTTGGTAATGATGGTTGTATTCGTTTTTCTTATGCTACTTCTTTAGAGAATTTGCATGAAGCCATAAAGAGAATAAAGGAAGCAGTGGGCAGCTTAGAATAAATTAATAAACTTTTTTGTAAATTGAAGAGATTTACTTAACTTAGGAGCTTAATTATAAATAAAACTAAAAAATAAAACTCGTTGTAGAATGAATAAGTATTTTGTGATTGCTATACTGTTTTCTTTTGGCTCCTTGTCTGCTTGTAAAGATAGCCCTAAAGAGGAAAAGCAACCTATATCAAACTATTATAAAGATATGAATAACCCATTTTTTAAGAAAAGTGACTTACAATATCAGGCCCCACAGTTTGATTTAATTAAAACTTCACATTTTCAACCAGCTTTTGATTCTGGAATGTCTCAACAAAATAAAGAGATAGAAGCGATTGTTGCAAATACTCAAGCACCTACTTTTGAAAATACACTTATTCCTTTGGAAACAAGTGGTGAAATACTGAAGAGAGCACAAATTGTTTTTTTTAATTATACTTCTGCAAATAAAAATGCAGACATCTCCAAATTAGAAGAAGAGTACGCAACAAAATTCTCTGCACATCAAGATAATATTTATTTAAATGAAAGCTTATTCAATAGAATAAAAGCCATTTATGATAGTAGAGATAGTATAAAGGACGCAGAGGATAAAAAATTAGTAGAATATTATTTTGAAAAATTTGAAATTGCAGGCGCTAATCTTAATGAAGAGGATAAAGAAAAGCTGAAAGAACTTAATAGTGAAGAAGCAAAGTTAACTGCACAATTTTCGAATAAATTATTAGCTGCCACTAAAGGCGGTGGTGTTTTATTTGATAATGCAGCTGATTTTGAAGGATTGAGTCCTGAGGAATTAAAAGCAGCTCAAAGTGATGCAGAGGCGATTGGACAAGAAGGGAAATATTATATTGGACTTCAAAATACAACGCAGCAACCAAGTTTACAAAGCTTAAAAAATAGAGCTACTAGAGAAAAAATATTTAATGCTTCATGGTTTCGTGCCGAAAAAGGAGATGATAATGATACCCGTTCCACTATTGAACAAATAGCTAAAGTGAGACTTCGCAAGGCTAAACTTATGGGGAAACCTAACTACGCTGCCTGGAAATTACAAGACCAAATGGCTAAAACACCTGAAGCTGCTACTGCTATGTTGAAAAAAATAGCTACTCCAGCAGTTAATATGGCTAAAGCAGAAGCCGCAGAATTACAAGCTATTATTAAAGCAGAAGGCGATACTTTTACTTTAAAGGCTTGGGATTGGAATTATTATGCAGAAAAGTTACGTAAAGCCAAATATGATTTAGACGAAGCAGCAATAAAGCCCTACTTTGAAATCACAACCGTTTTAGAAAAAGGCGTTTTCTATGCTGCTGAAAAGCTATATGGAGTAACATTTAAAAAGAGAAACGACCTTCCTGTATATAATCCTGATGTGGTAGCTTATGAGGTATTTGATAAGGATAAGAAATCAATGGCGATTTACTATTTAGATTTTTATGCTAGAGATAATAAATTAGGAGGTGCATGGATGAGTAATTATGTGGAACAATCAAGTTTATTAAATCAAAAGCCAGTTATTGTCAATGTTTACAATTATCAAAAGCCAGCATCTGGACAACCTTCCTTAATCAATTTTGATGAGGTAGAAACCATGTTTCATGAATTTGGACATACCATACACGGTTTAGTAGCAAAGCAAAAATATACTTCACTTTCAGGGACTAATGTTCCCCGTGATTTTGTAGAATTCCCTTCTCAAATTAACGAACACTGGGCATTAGATACTTCTATTCTTAAAAACTATGCTATTCATTATAAGACGAAAGAGTCCATTCCTCAAACTTTATTAGATAAAATGCATTTGGCATCTGGATTTAATCAAGGTTATTCAGTAACAGAGATTGCAGCTGCCGCATCATTAGATATGGCATGGCATTCTATCACCAATGAAAATCAAATTGGAGATGCACTTTCTTTTGAGCAAAAGGCCTTAAAAAGTCTTGGTTTACTAATGCCACAAGTTCCACCTCGCTATCACTCTCCTTATTTTAATCATATTTGGGGTGGTGGTTATGCAGCTGGATATTATGCTTATTTATGGTCCGAAATTTTAGATCAAGATGCATATAAATGGTTTATGGATAATGGAGGATTAACTTCTGAAAATGGAGATAGGTTTAGAGAATATATTTTGTCCATAGGAAATACTAAAGATTTAAATCAAGCTTTCAAGGATTTTACTGGTCACGAAGCTGATATAAAACCATACTTAGAAAGTAAAGGTTTTATTAAGGAAAAATCAAAGAAATAAACAATTATCTTTTTTTAGAAATTATAAAGGCAAATCTTTTTTAGATTTGCCTTTTATAATTATATGAAAATCAACATGGTAAATTATTTATCTTCTTTTAATACTGTTTTCATCTTGTTCTAAATGAATTAAATTGGCTTCAATATTATAAACTTCCTTTAGATGGTTTTTGGTTTGTTCTGCAGCAAAAACAGAGCGATGTTGACCTCCGGTACAACCAAAACAAATACTTAATCGGTCGAATTCTCTGCTAAGATAATTTTCAATAGTTATATCAATAGTAGAAAATATATTTTGTAAAAATACAGGCATCAAAGTCTGTGTCTTTAAAAACTCCTGAACTGGGTAATCTTTCCCTGTGAGCATTTTGTACGGTTCAAATCTTCCTGGATTTAAAATTCCTCTACAATCAAATACAAATCCACCCCCATGATCTGATTCATCAATAGGTAATCCTTTTTTATAGGAAAAGGAATAAATGTCTATTTTTAAAGGCTTTGCTTCGTTTTGCTTCGGCTTATAAAAATTATCGACAATGTTTGGTTGAACTAAAGCTTCTAGAAGGTTTAATAATTCAGGGAATCTAATTAATATGGAGTACTCATCTAAATATTCTTTAAGCTGCATTAAAGCCGGATGAATACTGGAAATAAAATGTTGTTTCCTTTCTATTAATCCTCTGTTACCATAAGCACCTAAAGTTTGTAAAATACGCAATAACACACACTCTATATAAGTTTTTTTGAACTGAATTTCATCAATATCAGCAATTTTCTTGGAGTCTTTAATAGATTTTAAATAATGATCCAATATGTCTTTTTTCCAGTCGGTAGGTAGTTGTGCTTTTGCTTGCCAAAGTAGGGAGGCTAAATCATAATGAGGCAATCCATACATGCCACCTTGAAAATCTATATATGCCGGTTTCCCATCATTTAGTATAATATTTCTACTTTGGAAGTCTCTATACATAAAAGTCTTAATACCTTCTCCAGCTAATTGTTGAGACCAAAGTTCAAACTCTTCTTGTAATTCTTTTTTATCGTATTCGATTTTGAGCACGTCAACAAAGTAATATTTGAAATAATTTAAATCAGATAGAATCGTGTTTTTATCGAAACTTTGATGATGGAAACATCTTGAATAATCAATATCATTACCTGCTATCCATTGAAAATTCACTAAATCTTCAACGGCTTTCACAAAAAGAGCTTTTACCTCGGGTGTCTTTCCTTCTTGTATTAACAAATCCAGTAATGAATTTTTCCCTAAGTCCTCCATTAAATAATATTTATTATTAGGGCCTTTCTGAAAAATTTCTGGAACAGAAAGTTGATGCTTTCGGAATATTTCTGTGAAATATAGATAAGTGTTATTTTCTTTTACATTAGGGCAATAAGCGGCAATAGCCGAATGCTCTCCTTCAATTAATCGAGTATAAACTCGATCAGATCCAGATTGAGGAATATAGTCAATATGCTCCGGCGTTTTTCCAAATTGTTCTTTGAATAATTGGTTAATTTGTTCAGTGAAATCTTTATATTGTTTCATTTTTATTTTAATTATGGAGCATCAAATTTTATTAAACTCGTATTATTTTTATCTAGCAAAAACCATTTTTCAGCTGTGCTTTCGAAAACTGCAATAGAACAAGGAGCCATATTAATATATAGGTCCTGCCCTGAAATATCGGTTACAAACTGAGAAACTCCTGGGTTATGCGCAATTAGAAAGACAGTAGTGCAGTCTTCAGATAATGCATTCAAATTTTCCTCTATTACAATTTCAGAAGCATTATATAGCTTATCTATAGAGTGGATTTCACCTTTATAGCCTAAACTATCTGCAATAAGTTTTGCTGTTTGTTGTGTTCTTAAAGAAGCACTAGCTACAATACGATCAGGTATTAAGCCATAGCTCAATAATTTTTTTCCCATCAATTTTGCATCTTCTATCCCCACTTTTTGAAGCGATCTATCAAAATCTTTTTTTTCAATTTCAAAATCACTTGCTATAGCATGTCGGATAATTACAAATCTCTTATTCATTTATCCTTTAAAATAATTAAGTGAAAAATCTTGTCCGTCAAAAACTCCATAACTAAAATAATTTATCCAATCGCCTAAGTTAACGTATAAACTATTAACGGCAATGTTTAAGGTCATAGCTAAATGACGATGTCCAAAAATAAAATAATCTATATGTTCTTTTTGTAAATAATCTTTTGCAAATAATATAAGCCATTCCTTATCTTCTCCTTTATAGGCACCATCTTGATTCCCTTGATGTTTAGCGCCTTTTTTACTGAAATAGTCGGCAATACCGATACCAATATTTGGATGTAAAGATTTATAAAAGCCTTGGGCTAAAGGATGACTCATTACTTTTTTCAAAAATTTATATTTCTTATCTCCAGGTCCAAGACCATCTCCATGAGCTAAAAAGAACTTTTTATTATTGAAATTTACTTGAATTGCTTCAAAATGGATAGGGATATTTAATTCTTCGGTAAAATAATCTTTCATCCATAAATCATGATTGCCAGTAAAAATTTCAATTTTTACGCCTAAGTCCACTAATTCTGCGAGTTTTCCTAAGAATCTAATATAGCCTTTAGGGACTGCCTTTTTATATTCAAACCAAACATCAAATAGATCTCCTAAAAGGTAGATTGTATGTGCTTCATCCTTAATGCTTTCCAGCCAAGCACAAATCTTTTTTTCCCTAACTAAGCTTTCTGCTTTATTGGGGATCCCTAGATGAAAGTCTGAGGCAAAGAATATTTTTTTCCCTATTGGTAGTTCCATAATTTCTTCAGGAGCAAATGTAAATATTTTATGTCATAATTCTATTAAATACCTTATATTTGCACTTCTAAAAAATACAGAGAGGTGTCCGAGTGGTTGAAGGAGCTACCCTGGAAAGGTAGTATACGGGCAACTGTATCGAGGGTTCGAATCCCTTCCTCTCTGCTTTGAAAAAAATGAAATCGATTCAAACTGAGTCGATTTCATTTTTTAAAATGGAAATCAAAAAGATTCTTTTCCTGAATAAATATACAGCTTTAACCATTGGCTATTTTAAAGTTAAGAAAAATTCCAATTTTCAAATTAGATTTTTAAACATCGATTGAAAAGAATAAATTTAAACTTGGCATATTTCTTATATCTTGAATTCAACTAATAAGTGCAATTTTCAGATGATAAAAAGTTAATGTTTTTTTCAAATGAAAGTACGAAACTAAGCCTTCACCTGAAATGCATAAATTTATTTTACCAGCTTCCACCACCTCCACCGCCAGCGCCACCTCCAGATGAGCCGCCACCACTATGACTAGAAGAACTGCTAGAAGGAGACGTCACCATTGAATTTCTAACTGTTGACATATTATTATTAAATGAAGTGGCAAAAGTTTGCATGTTAAAATGGTTGCCAGAAGTGCTACCGTACCATTCTGGTGATGATATATTTAAACTATCAAATTTAGCGGTCCATTCTTTCAAAAGATTAAAAGCAACTGCATAAGGCATCGTTTTTTCAAAGTAATTTGGGTCATCTTTTAAGAGTGCTTTTATTCGATCTACTTCTGCTAACTTTATAAATTGATAAAATCCAACTAATTCGGGCATGAATGATTGGCCTTGGTTATTTTTGTTTTTTAATTTTTTGGAGATATAAGCAACAATAATTGGAAAAAAAATGAAGAAGAAAATAAAATTAGCAATAATAATTAAGATAAACTTGCCTTGATTAATGTTTACTTTATATTTTGTCTCGAGTATTATTGGTATCCAAGAAATGCTACTAAATGCCCAAATCCATGAGAGTAGCATAATGAAACATCCAAATCGCTTGGATGTTTTAGACGAACTTGAAAAATATTGTTGTGATTTTTTATTTAATAATTGAACAGGTTCTGCTAGAATTCCACGAAGGTTTCTCACTAAGACCTGATCTTTTCCTAAGAATATTTTAGTGAAAAAATTATGTTCATATCCAGCAGAATCTGAAGGTAATTCTTTTAATTTTATTAGTTTCAAATCTCCTAATATGGAACGATCGCCTTTTGGTATTTCTTCCATTCGAATAATACCTTTGGTTGCCCAATAGGGAAGCAGACAAGTAATATCTCTAAAATCAGCGGTATTATCACTCAATACTCCTGCCATTGCAGGGTCTAAGCCATTTGGAGGATAATAACTTGTTATAGGCTTTACCTTTTTAGAGTTGATTATGTATTTAAGATAAACTAAAAGACCCACCAATGCCAAGATAAAATACCCTAACCATTTGTAACGCTCAAAAAATGATGGTGTGAAATCAGTTTCTTTAATGAGTGTTTTAGGTAATTTAACTAAAACAGTTACACTTTGTTGAGGAACTGAAATGAAATTTCCCCTTGAATTTACTGAGAATTCATTTAATGAATAATGATAATCAAATTCTTGAGATTCCTGAGTGTTTCCTATATTTCCGGAATACACAAAACTGTTTTCAGCGGAAAAATTGGCACCTTCAGGAGCATGAACAGTGAAATTTACCTTGTAAAAGATTGCCATCCATTCAGGTGGTTTTACATTCCAATACAATTGAACTATGCTATCGTTAAATATCAGTGCGTTTTTTACTCTATATTTTATCTCATATTGTTGTGCTCCATAGACGAATTGATTTTTATCGCCAATTTTGATTTCAAACTGATTACTGAGCAATTTACCTAAAACTTCATTAGTGGTAAATACTCTATCCGGAACTTCAATATTAGAAATATAGATTTCGCGCTTTGTTACCTGCCCATTTTCATCTTTAAAATTAAATTTTGTTTGAATATTTCTTAATATACCATGCTTGGGTTCAGTGAAATTTAAATCGTATTTTTCTACAACATCAAAGTATCCATCTTCACTTAAATAAATATCAGCTGTAAAATTTTTAACCTCAAATCCTTGTCCAAATGAAGTAATAATGGAATAAATAAAAATTATAGTATATGAAATTGTTTTTCTCATAGTATTCTATTTAGGATTAATTGCAAATAGTTAATAAGTTTTTGTAATAAAACCATTAGCAATATAGGTATCGCCTTCTTTTAGTTTTAAAATTGCATAGGTTTCAAATAAACCTTGTTTTAGTTCTATTGCTTTAAGTTTCTCATACAGCATTGCACCTTTTTTATTGTCCCAGACCAATATTTCAACTTGATTGATTAAGTCAGTGTATTTTTTAAATCCCTTTAAGTGAAGAATACGGCTCAATGATGTAAATCCATAATCTTTAAAATATAGCGGATGCTCTGGTGTTAGCTCTATTTCCTTAGAATTTGTAGTGACTTTAAGTAAACTTAAATGCTTTTGTGTTGTGGTTTTCAGTACTTCTGTATTGTTGCTTACTCCTGAATTGATATTTATTGTTGTAAGCGTTTTACCTTTGGTTATTCCTGAGATAGGAATTAATGCTCCATTATAAACCAAATTTGTATTTCCAGAAAAACAGCATCCTACATTATCTATATGAGATATGGCCACATCAGTCCATCTATCACCTTTATAAACAGAAATAATTTCAAATTTAAAAATAACTGGCTTGTCATATTGATAATCTCCGGGTAATTCAAAAATCTGAGCGCCCATTTCATCAGTTAATTCTAAATAGCATAATGGGACATTGTTTTTAAAAACTTTAAACATTTTAACTCTTGAATTATCCTTCCAATTTTTAGGGGATGATTGATATCCGTTATAAATGGTGTTTACTAATGGTGATTTTATTTCAAACCATTCTCTAAGGCCATTTTTTGGTTTAGCTGGAATCCATGCGGTCATGGGATCATCATCTGTTAAATTACTAATGCCATAATTAATTTTACCCTCAGGAGGAAGTGTTGATGATACTTTTATTGCTGCTACTCCTTGAGCACAATCGTTATAAAAATAACCTGTTTCTTCGTCTGTCATTTTTTCTATAGCCCAATTGATATTTTTGCCATCCCCTCCAATTGCTTTAATAGTAGGGATTTGCGCAAATATTATTTTTGAAAATAAAATAAAATATAGTAGTAGAATATGCTTAGTTTTCATATTGAATAGATTTTTATAATAAATTTATGATTAGTAATGTTTTTACAGATTATTTTGTTAGAATTGTATTTTACCAACTCCCACCACCGCCACCTCCAAAGCCGCCACCTGAAGAACCTCCACCAGAAAATGAACTACTACTAGACCCACTACCGCTACTGCTACTACTTGAAGGAGCACTAACCATATTAGAACTTGCCATTGACATACTATTAGTAAAATGCTGTGTAAAATGAGTCATTGTAAGGGGCATACTAGCATTCGATAAATTTGAACTTCTGTACCATTCTGGTGGTTTCATATTTAAAGAATCGAATTTTGAGGCCCATTTTTTCAGGAACCCAAATGCTAAAGCATAGCTCATTGTCTTTTCAAAATAACTTGGATCACGCTCAATTAAAACTTTTATCCTATTGACATCTGCTAATTTAACAAATTCATAAAACCCTTTTAATTCCGAAAAAGCTTGGTCTCCTTTCGGATTCTTTTTTCTCATTGTAAAACTTAAGATTACCAAAATTAAAGCGATGACAAATCCGGATATTGCAGCAATAAGTCCATAGAAGTTTGCAAATAGTAGTGGTAATGCAATCGCTAAAATAATACTAACTGTAATAGCAATTAATCTTGCTTTTTCTCCAGAAATCTCATAATACTGTAATGCAGTTTTCTTTAATTGTTCTTCGGCCAAATTCATGTTTAAATAAAAAACGTTTTTTAAACTACTCATTTTTATTGATTTCGGGTCCAACTCTTGAGTGCCTCCAATGTCTTGTATATTGTAAGATGAAGTTGTAAATGAAGCAGTTTTAGATTCTGTCTGGTTTTGAAATACAATTTTTTCTAATATTTCTGATAAATTCATTACCATAGCCAGTCCTCCAAATATGCCATCAAACATTGTTTTTTCATAAATGGGGACATTAGGAGCTAGTGTTCCTATTTGAGTAATTATTAGATCATCAGATTCTAGGAATCCACTTTTTGGAATTTCTTTAAGTTTAATCAATCCTTCGGCTCCCCATTTTGGGATTAGCGAAATTAGATTGTATTTGTCTAATTTGTCATGCATTAAATAAGCTGCTAATGCAGGGTCTATACCTTTTGGTGGATAATAGGAGGTAATACTCACAACCTTCTTATCTTTCCCATACTTCAGCCACAAAAGTCCAAATAAAACTAATATTCCAGATAGTATTCCAATCCAATTTTTATTTTTCTCAAGAAATGAAGGCGGTTTTGGAATGATGATAATGTTTTTTGGAAATTTTATCAATGCTGTTACATTCTCACCCATACTAGAATTAAAGTTTTCATTACTGACTGCGGAATAGGTTCCATCCCCATATTTATATTCAAAATCTTTTGAAATTTCTTCATTTCCAGTAACACCAGAATAAGTAAAACAATTTTCAGCAGATAGTATTACCCCTTTAGGCATATGAATTTTGAATTCAATCTTTTTGAAATCGGCATGCCATCCATTAGGTTTTATATTCCAATAAAATTGAGCCAAACTGTCTGTGTTGATAAGAGCATTGTTTACTCTATATCGAATTTCATAATGTTGATCACCAGTGACCAACTGATTTGAGCTTCCAATTTTTAGTTCTATAGCTCCTGACAATTTTTCAAATAATTTAGGAGCTCTTGAAAATTTATGACCTGGAACTTCAATATTAGAAATGTCAATCTGTCGATTAGAAAGCGTACCGTTGTCATCTTTAAAATCGTACTTGTTTATTATATTTCTTAGTAAACCATGTTTCGGAACACTGAAATTGACATCATAACTTTCTACTACGTCAAAGTATCCTTCAGAATGTAAAGTGATATCGGCAGTGAAAAGCTTAACAGTGAAGTCTTGTGAAAAAACAAAAGAATTCGTAATTATTAAAACTAATAAAAGAAGGATTCTTTTCATGATAATTTAAGATTTATTAAGTAAATAGCTGAGCTTAACAATTAGTCGTTGTACTTTGCTTATCTGTTCCAGTGAATGTTACCCTTCGAGGATTATTGGCACTATAAATTACATGAATAGTATTACCTGGCTGTGTTTTGCTTAAAGAAGATTTACGAGTTAAAATTGTTTCAGAATTTTCTATTGAATCTTTTTCGTTTAAGTCTAGTTGGTATCTTATTTTTATAGCATCAATATCTGGCATTACATTTTCGAACACGATATTTTGTTCGATAATGGTTGCTTCTGCCGGGATTCCTTTTTCTTTTAATTCGTTTAATAATGCTGCTGAAGCTTGAATGTTGAGCATAATATCTGTTGGAGCATTAAATGGCAATGTAATATTGTTTTGCTGGCCATTCATTGGTAAAACTATTCCTGGAAAAATACGGTTTGAAGCGTTTGATTGAATCTCGTTACCTTGCATTGCATTAGTTATGGAATTTTGAAGAATTTGATTAATGCCTTCATTTGCTTCTAATTTTTTACCTTTAATGAAAGTTGTAGTAGATCCTCCTTGAGGGTTGAGGTCTTTAATAATAGCTTTGATCGTTTTATCTTGGATGTTTGTATTACTCTGAATTGTGGCGTTTTCATTTAAACTCTTCCATTTTTTTTTGAAAATCCAAAAGACTATAAATCCAATAATAATAAAAGGTAAAAACCCCAATATTTGAAAAAGGATGTTCGCACCTCCTAAAATACCTTTTAAGAAAGAAAACTCCTGAGGTAAATTATTTGCCATAGCATCCATTCCGTTTGATTCAACACCCACTACCTCTTTTAGGAAATAATTCATTCCTAATTTAAAAAAGATACTAAATCCTACGAAAAATACTAGAAAAAAAATAATTAATTTAAATGATTTATTTTTCATGATGACTTAATTAATTGTAAAAATACACTTAAAATAAAAGTGAAACAATACCATAAATAGGGTAGTTATGAAAAAAGAATTTGCAGATATTTAATGTTTTTTTAAAAGGAATATTTTTCAGTCGAAACAATGTAACTATTCTTTCTTTTGATTATTCAATAAATAAAGCAATATATTTCTAAAAGTGTTGAGAGATTTATCTTGGTTTCTTACTGTAAATTTTACAAAAGCAAGTAGTTTTAGAACTAGGTTTCAGACTGTAAATTGCATCAGGTTGTCATTTTATTTAAGGAACGTAATTTCTTTTAGAAACTTAAAATGTAATAGGAATGTTCGCTTATATATTTAAAAACTCGTGAATTGATTCAAATTAATTATATTCGCTGGTTTAAACTATAATATCAAGGACTCATGCGTCTTTCCCTTTTCTTTTTTATTATTTTAATATCCTTTTTTGGTAGTCCGCAGAAGGTTTTTGCTACTATTATTAAAGGAATTATTAAAGATGATTATGGGGACGTCGTTCCTTTTGCTTCTGTTCTGATAAAAAATACCGATAAAACAACTTCTGCAGGAGAAGATGGTAGTTATTTTATTGAAGTTCCAGAAGGGAAAACTACAATAATTGTTAAGGTTGTTGGTTATCGTCCTATGTCAAAAACTATATTGGTAAAGGGAGCAGAGATGAGGGTGGATTTTAAACTGGACACAGAAGGAGAGGCCTTATCTGAAGTTATTATAAAAGCAAATAAAGAAGATCCTGCTTATGAAATTATGAGAAAGGTGATTGCTCATAAAGCAGAAAATTCGAAAAAAATCAAAACACTTGAAACTGATATTTACTTAAAAGGAAAATTATATATTCGAGAAATCCCAGATAAACTATTTGGAAAAACGCTAAGTGATTCTGCTAAATTTGAATTACAGAAAATGTTGAATCTAGATAGCAGTAATTATGGAATTATTTATTTGTTGGAACAGGTTACACATTATTATTTTAAGGCTCCAAATAAAAAATTTAGTCGAGTGGATGCTATTAAAACCAGTGGTGACCCTAAAGGTCTTGGTTTTGCTACCATGCCTCCCATTACTAATATTTATGAAAATAATGTTCAGATTTTGGAAGGTGTAAGTCCAAGAGGTTTTATTTCACCAGTTAATGATTTGTCGTTTCAATATTATAAGTTCAAGTATATCAGTTCTTATATGGATGAAGGCATCATGATTAATAAAATAAGCTTTTGGCCTAAACGTAGTAATGAACCAACGCTGAGCGGAACGCTGTATGTTGCAGAAGGTGACTGGGCTTTTCAACAATTGGAATTAATTGCAGATAAAGATGCACAAATTGACAATGTTGATACTTTAAAATTCACCCAACTTTATCGAAGAACAAAAAATGGGAATTGGATAATTCAGCAACAGGTTTTAAGTCCAGTAATAAAGTTTTTCGGGATTGAAATTGCTGGTGATTTTCTAACCAATTATAATAATACTAAAGTAAACGAGCAGATTCCTGATAGTATATTTCAGACAAAAAAAATTGCGGTTTATGATAAAACTGCTTTAAAAAAAGAAAATGAATATTGGGAGGAACAAAGGCCAATTAGTCTGAGTACAGAAGAAAAAGGGAATTATAGTTTTAAAGATAGTGTATTTATTGTAGAACAAAAGAAAAAGGATTCCTTATATAATGCTAGAATTATTAATTATGATTTTGTTTTAATAGGTTTCTCCTATAAAAAGCAGCAAATAAAAATGGGCACAGCTCCAATTTTTGAAACTATGGGCTATAATACTGTAGAAGGCTTGACTTTGGGATTAAGTCCATATTTGAATTATGGACTCGGTAGCGCTGATAGTTTTAAAGTCTCTTTACCTTTTCATTATGGATGGTCCAATCAGAAACTTCAGGCTTCCTTAAATTTTGAATACCAAAAAAATGATTCAGATTTTATAGGAAAGCAATCTGTTTTTTGGGGGAAATTAGGTAAAGATGTTTATCAAATTAATAATACTAATCCAATCTCTCCTTTCTTCAATACTTGGATTACTTTATTAAATGGGTATAATTACATGAAGTTATATGAAGCAAAAAAAATTCAATTAGGATATTATAATAACTTAGGCAATGGTTTAAATATAAGAGCAAATGTAAACTTTGAAGATAGAACTTCATTAGAGAATATCACTAATTATAGTTTTGTAAGAGAGGCCAAAAGGCATATATCTATAAATAATCCTGCAATTTTGCCCTTATTTAATAATCACAAGGCTTTTATTACCACTTTAAAAATTCAATATCAACCGGGATGGAAATTTATCGATTATCCAGAGTATAAAATAGGGAAGCCAGGAAATGCCCCTGTTTTAGAGTTTCAATATTCAAAAGGTATTAAAGGTGTTTTAAAATCTATTTCTGATTTTGATAAATGGGAATTAGGAATAAGTCAAAAACTTAATCTGAAAATGTTGGGTCAAATTGATTATCTTATTTCAAGTGGTGGTTTTTTAAATAAAAATTACGTTGGTAATCCTGATATGTTTCATGTAATGGGAAATGAGATTGCCTTTGTTAATAATTATAATCTTGGATTTCAAACAGTACCGTATTATGAGTACAGTAGTACTCCTGATGTCTATGGAGAGCTTCACACCCAATGGCATTTGAATGGAATCTTAACAAATAAAATACCTGGATTTAAGAAACTGAACTGGTATTTGGTGTTGTCATCAAATTTATTGTATACCTCTGATAGAGTATATTATACAGAATATGGAGTAGGATTAGAGAATATAGGTTTTAAATTATTGAAAGTATTTAGAATAGACTGGTATGTTGGTAAAGGGAAAAAAGATAAAGAATGGTCAAATAGATTACAGTTGGGTACAACT
Source organism: Edaphocola sp. (assembly GCA_035497795.1). GTDB lineage: Bacteria > Bacteroidota > Bacteroidia > Chitinophagales > Chitinophagaceae > Edaphocola. The sequence goes on from DATJCU010000235.1 coordinate 36,109, forward strand.
ATTCCATTAGAAAAGTTTATCGTTAAATAATTAAAAGATAAAAAATAAGCTTACTTTTGCCAATATTTTATATTGATTTTTTATGGAATTACAGGAATTAAAAAACATGTCATCTCAAGTACGTCGTGATATTGTAAGAATGGTTCATAGTGCACAAAGTGGTCATCCTGGTGGTTCACTAGGTTGTACAGAATATTTGGTTGCTTTATATTTTAAAGAAATGCAACATGATCCTAAATTTAATATGGAAGGGAAAGGGGAAGACGTTTTTTTCTTATCCAATGGTCATATTTCTCCTCTATTTTATAGTGTTTTGGCACGTTCTGGGTATTTCCCAGTAAGTGAATTATCAACTTTTAGGCTAATTAATTCTCGGCTTCAAGGTCATCCTGCAACACATGACCATCTTCCAGGTGTGAGAGTTGCCAGTGGTTCATTGGGTCAGGGTATTAGTGTAGCAAATGGGATGGCTTTTTCAAAAAAAATGAATAAAGATAATCATACTGTTTTTGTATTAACTGGTGATGGAGAATTACAAGAAGGTCAAAATTGGGAAGCTATTATGTTTGCGGCTCATCATAAATTAGACAATATGATTGTTGCAGTTGACTACAATAGACAACAGATTGATGGACCTACTAAAGACGTGATGAATTTAGGAGATATTAAATCCAAGTTTGCAGCTTTTGATTGGGAGGTTATTGAAATAGAAAACGGAAATGATATGGAAGCAGTTCTTTCTGGATTGAAGCAGGCAAAAGAATATTTAGGAAAGAAAAAGCCTATTTGCATACTTTTAAAAACAGAAATGGGTGCGGGTGTAAGCTTTATGGAAGGTACTCATGAATGGCATGGTATTGCACCAAATGATGAACAATTGGACAAAGCATTATCGGAGTTAACAGAAACAAAAGGGGATTATTAAATAAAAAACATTCTTAACCAATCATTAAATTTTATGATAATTATCATGGTTAGTTAATGAAAAAGTTTTAGTTTTGCACTTTTATTAAAATAAAATAGATATGGTCGTTGACGGCTTAAAAAACCCAAATGCTAATTTAGCACATATAGGAATTAATTCTTCAATGGAACATTGGAATTTGCCTTCTGAACAATTAGTTAAACAAACTTTAGATCTTAACCAAGGTGTATTAAACGATGCTGGAGCTTTATGTGTAAGCACTGGGAAATATACTGGACGTTCACCTAAAGATAAGTTTACCGTTAAAGATGAAATCACAGAGCATAGCGTAGATTGGGGTGAGATTAATATACCTTTCTCTCCAGAAGCTTTTGACAAGCTATATGATAAAATGGTTGCTTATTTAGGAGGAAAAGAACTTTGGGTTCGTGATGCATATGCTGGTGCCGATCCTGATTACAGATTAGATTTAAGAGTAATTAATGAAATGCCATGGGCGAATTTATTTTGCCATAATCTTTTCCTTCGTCCTACAGAGGAAGAAGTGAAAAACTTTACACCAGAATGGCATATCATTCAAGCACCTAGCTTCTTTGCTGATCCGGAGCTTTATGGTACGCGTCAAGGTAACTTTACTATAGTAAACTTTACTAGAAAGATCGTATTAATTGGTGGTTCCGCATATACTGGTGAAATCAAAAAGGGAATTTTTAGTGTATTAAATTTTATTTTACCTGAACAAAAGAAAGTATTATCAATGCACTGCTCTGCAAATGAAGGAGTAGATGGTGATGTATCCTTATTCTTCGGTTTGAGTGGTACTGGTAAAACTACACTTAGTGCTGATCCTAATCGACCATTAATTGGTGATGATGAACATGGATGGGCAAAAGGTTCTGTTTTTAATTTTGAAGGCGGTTGTTATGCCAAAGTTATCGATTTAAGTCATGAGAAGGAGCCTCAAATTTTTGATGCTATTCGACCAGGTACATTATTGGAAAATATTGTATTTAAAAAAGATAGTAATGAAGTAGATTATACTGATGGAAGTATAACAGAAAATACCAGGGCCGCATATCCTATTTATTATATCGAAAATGCTAAAGAGCCATCTTTTGGAGGCGATCCCAAAAATATATTTTTCTTAACTTGTGATGCATTTGGTATTTTACCTCCAATTTCAAAATTGACCAAGGCACAAGCAATGTATCATTTCGTTTGTGGTTATACCGCAAAGGTTGCAGGTACAGAAGTTGGTATTACAGAGCCTAAAACAACTTTTTCTGCATGTTTTGGAAAAGTATTCTTACCATTACATCCAATCAAATATGCTGAACTCTTAGGTAAAAAATTAGATGAACATGATGTAAATGTTTGGTTGGTGAATACTGGCTGGAGTGGTGGTGCTTATGGCGTTGGTAAGAGAATGAATTTAAAATATACGCGTTCCATGATTACTGCTGCAATGAATGGAGAATTAGATAAAGTAGCTTATACACCTCATAATATATTTGGTGTTTTAATGCCAGAATCTGTTCCTGGAGTTCCTAGTGATATTCTTAATCCACAAAAAACTTGGGAGAATAAAGAAGAATATACTGCATCAGCATTAAAATTAGCAAAAATGTTTGTAAAAAACTTTGAACAATATGCTTCTGAGGCTAGTGAAGAAACGCTTTCAGCTGCTCCATTGACAAGTATTCTATCCGAATAAAATATAAGGTTATTAATAATAAATAGGCTATCTGAATTTTAGATAGCCTATTTTATTATTTAAATATTAAATTCCAACAGGAAATGTTCATTTATGGGAATATTTATTATGATAGCAATATTTTATTTGTTGAATTCAAGTGTTATAATTCCTTATGCCTTTCAAAAGGAATACTTCTATCAAAATTATATCGATAAGTAATCAGTTTTCGAGTAACCTCGGTCTCTAACTCTTTTGCTATTCTAATCATCTTTGGATTAAAATCACCTATCCATTGCAGCTCATAATCTAAGTATTTTGTTTTTTTCAGCATCCTTAAAGCTCCTTCTAAAATCATATAACCATCCAAGCCTTTTTTTTGCCATTCAGGAATAACTCCAAATACTAATCCTACGATTCTGGTGTTTTTATTGTTTTTTTTAGCTATTAAAAATTTAATTTTATTCCAAAAATTCAGATTGCTATTAAAATGTTTAAACCATTGATTCAAATCTGGTAAATTAATCCATATACCAATGGGCTTCTGATCTTCATAAGCAATAAAAGCTATTTTGGGGTCAATGACCTGTTTCATACTTTTAAATAGTCTTTGAGCCTGAGATTCATTCATTTGCTTACCTTCTCCATGTGCTGCCCAAGCTTTATTGTAGACCTCTAAAAAATCACTTGCATACTTCTTTAGATTATTCGTTTTTATTTCTTTAATGCTGATAGCCGGATTGTTACAATGTCGCTCATGCGAATTTTTAATTCTGTCAGATACTTGTGTTGATATTTTTCTGCCAAAACATAATTGGTTAAAATAAACCTGAAATCCATACTGCTCAAAATGGTCTTTATAATAAGGTAAGTTGTAGTTCATTCCATATAATGGTTCATGAAAACCTTCAACTAAAAGTCCCCACCATTGTTCTCTTTCTCCAAAATTAATAGGTCCGTCCATAGCCTCCATTCCCTTGGAGGAAAGCCAATTCTTGGCTACTTCAAATATAAATTCACTAACATTATAATCGTCAATAAAATCCACAAATCCTATTCCTCCAGTTGGTCGTTCTTGTTTATATCTTTTATTTATAAAAACTGCAAATCTGCCTATGACATTATAATGTTTGCGATCAATTACTAAAAAGCGTTCACAGACTCCTGACTTGAAAAACTTGTTTTTTTCAGGATCAAATACCTTTTCTATATCTTGATTTAAAGGTCGGATATATTGTGGATTATCTTTATTTAATAGTGCAGGGAAGTTCAAAAACTCTTGCTTATCAAAACTATCTGTAACTTTTTTTAATTTTATCTGCATAAAAGAGGTTTAACTTACTTTAATGCAAATTTAACGCTGATTGTTCATAAAACCATATTCTTAAAATAATCGATTTCTATTTAATAGTTTTTATTTTAGCATAGGGTATATTTTTGCACTATTTAATAATATTTGGTTTTTTGATTAAATGATTATACTACATCAACTTTTTTCCCTAAATAAATAGATGGAGCAAAAAAATATATTTTCAAGAAATATTATAATTATGTTTGTACTTTCGTTATAAATTAGCTAGAATTATGTGTGGTATAGTTTGTTTGTTTGATGCAAAACAGGATACAGCAATATTGCGTCCTCAAGTTTTAGAAATGTCAAGGAAAATTAGACATAGAGGACCAGATTGGTCAGGAGTATTCCAAGATGAAAAGGTGATCTTTTCACATGAGCGTTTAGCAATTGTAGACCCTACCTCAGGAAAGCAGCCTTTATTTAGTGCAGATGGTGATTTAGTTTTGGCAGTAAATGGAGAAATATATAATCATTTGGAATTGAAGGAAGAATTCCCAGATTACTCATTTCAAACTCAATCGGATTGTGAGGTTATTCTACCCTTATTTCAGAAATATGGTGTAAGCTTTTTAAATAAATTGAATGGAATTTTTGCTTTTGCATTATATAATAAAAAGACTGGAGCGTATTTTATTGCTCGTGATCATATGGGGATTTGCCCTTTATATTATGGCAGAGATAAATCGGGGAATTTTTATGTAGCTTCAGAAATGAAAGCACTCACTGATGTTTGTAATACCATAGAAGTCTTCCTTCCAGGTTGTTACTTATATAGTATGGATAGTATGGAATTGCAAAAATGGTATCAACCAGAATGGGTAGATTATGATGTCGTTAAAGAAAAACTGACAGATTTATCCGTTTTACGTAAAGGCCTTGAAGATGCGGTTCATCGACAATTAATGACCGATGTCCCATATGGCGTATTATTGTCTGGAGGTCTTGACTCTTCTTTAATAGCTGCTATAACTTCTAAATTTGCTCGAAATAGGATTGAAAGTGAAGATAAGCAAGAAGCTTGGTATCCAAGATTGCATAGCTTTGCAGTGGGTTTAAAAGGTTCTCCTGATTTGGAAGCTGCACAAAAAGTAGCTCAACATATTGGTTCAATTCATCATGAAATTTACTTTACTATTCAAGAAGGATTGGATGCTGTTCCAGATGTAATTTATCAATTGGAAACATACGATATTACCACTATAAGAGCCTCTACACCAATGTATTTACTGGCAAGAGCTATTAAGGCAATGGGTATCAAAATGGTTTTATCAGGAGAGGGTTCTGATGAAATATTTGGTGGATATCTTTATTTTCATAAAGCACCAAATGCTCAAGCATTCCATGAGGAAAATGTCAGAAAATTAGAAAAGCTACATTTATATGATTGTCTTAGGGCTAATAAAGCATTAATGAGTTGGGGTGTTGAAGGCAGGGTACCATTTTTGGATAAAGAGTTTATGGAAATTGCGATGATGATTAATCCTAAAGATAAAATGGTAAATTTGGACGAAGGTAAAATGGAAAAAAGGATATTAAGAAAAGCATTTGAAGATTTATTACCGGAGTCTGTTTTATGGAGACAAAAGGAACAGTTTAGTGATGGAGTAGGTTATTCATGGATTGATACTTTAAACGAAGTAGCGGAGAAAGAAATTTCAGATGAAATGATGCTTAATGCTAAATATCGATTCCCACTGAATACGCCTCAGAACAAAGAAGAATATAGATATAGGATGATTTTTGAAGGACATCTTCCAAGTGATGTTTCTGCTGCCACTGTGCCTTCCGTGCCATCGGTAGCCTGTTCATCACCCATTGCATTAGCTTGGGATGAGGCATTTAAAAATGCAAATAACCCAAGTGGCAGAGCAGTTAAAGTACATGACAAAGGGTATTGATTTAAAATGTTTTAATTTGTAATCTGATGAACTTACTATTCTAAACGTTTAAGGTATTTAAAACAAAAATTTGAAATATGGAAGAATATAATTTGCATTCGAGTGAAAACAAAATAGATATCCTGATTGCTCAAATGGAAACGGTGATTTTAGGAAAAAGATTACAAATTGAGCTAGTGGTTACATGTTTATTAGCACAAGGTCATGTTTTAATGGAAGATAATCCAGGAACTGGAAAGACTATTTTAGCTAGAACCTTAGCTCATTCTATAAGTGGAGAAGGAGAAGGAAATGTTGTTTTTAAAAGGATTCAATTTACACCAGATTTGTTGCCTATGGATTTAATAGGTGCTCATATTTTTGACGATAATAAAAAGGATTTTATTTTTAAAAAAGGTCCTTTATTCTGTAATATTTTACTTGCCGATGAAATTAATCGGGCTTCTCCAAAGGTACAATCAGCATTGCTCGAAAGTATGGCAGAAAAGCAAATATCGATAGGTGATGAAACAATTAAGTTGCATCAAATGTTTTTTACGATTGCCACTCAAAACCCAATAGAAAGTGAAGGTACTTATCCATTACCTATTGCCCAACTCGATCGTTTCTTTATGAAGATCCATTTTGGTTATGTAGATGAGGACACAGAGTTGAAGATTTATAATAGTTATTTGACAATAGATAATAATCTAAAAAACCTGAAACAAATATTATCTATGCAGGATATTCTTGATTTACAAGAAGAGGTCAATAAGGTCTTTATTCATCCAGAAATCATTAAAGCAGTTTCAAATATTGTTAGAGGAACTAGAGCACATAATGAGATTATACTCGGTGCTTCTACCCGTTCTGGTATTGCATTTATAAAATGCTTGAAAGCCTATGCATTAGTAAAAGGAAGAGATTTTGTTATTGAAGATGATATAAAGTCATTAGCGAAATCTGTATTAGAACATAGATTGTTATTTAAAAATAAGGAAGCCAGACGAGTAGCTTTTAATCAGATATTAGACATTGAACTGGAAAGATTGAATGGATTGAAAATATATTAAAAATTATTGTTTTGAATGTGCATAGTAAAATAAAATTTTTTCTTCTGCTAGGATTTAGCTTACTTATATTAAGTGTATTCCAATCAGCGTATGCTGCTCCAAATGTAGCTAAGCGCTATGAAATAAATGCCAAAAGAGTCGGAGTTTATCCTCAATCAGAGGAAGGCTTGGCAGCTTCAAGAGAGTTTATAAGAATCGATAGCAGCTATTATGTTGGTTGGATGTTCCAGGGTCTGTATTTATCTGAAAGAGCGGCAGATTATCTAGGCTATAAAAATGTTATTGCACCTTTGCAAAAAGCTTTAACTTTAATTGAAAAAGACTATGCCAAAGAACTGGAGATTAAAACCGCTGATATCGTTGCCTACTATCAAATTCAGCAATATCAACAAGACTATAGCACAATAGCTTATTATCTATTTACTGCTTATCAAAATTCAGAAATGAACGAAGAAAGTTTCAAATTACTGAAACGTGTTCAGAAATGGGATATGCAAAGAGAATGGCAGCTCAATACCTATACTATGTTATCATGGTTAACGCATAGAAATCGATTTTATACTGCTAAGAAATATGATTTTCTTTTGAATAGTATTGATCAAAATGAGAAATTATCCAATAGCTATTTAGATAGTGGCTTACATCAAATAGAGCGATTAAGACCCTACAATGAAAATATTTTTTCAGATTATTATATTCAATATGATTATCTTTCAATATATCATTACAAATGTATATTATATGCTTATAATTTCAATATAGATTCTGCTCAACATTATTTTCAGTTGATGGATGGCACTGCCATGTTTCCATATAATAATTATGCTACTTTTCAAACAGTTCTCGGGAATTTCAGAGAAGCCGAAGAAAATTATGAAATAGTTAGCAGCATTGACAATGGAGATAAAAAATTACAAGAGTGGGCTTATTATGGCTCTATCCTCGATATTTATAAAGGAAATTCATTACTAGCTGCTACTAATTTAAGAGATATAATTAAAGCTGCAGGTTCTACTCCAGGGTTTGGATGGTACAATATTGCTTTAGCAAGAGCATGTAGTTATGAAGGAAGTCTTTCTGAAAGTAAAAAATACAATGAACGAGCGGCTAATTTCAAAGAACTTCATATTGGCACTACCTTAGGTCAGTCTCAATACGAATTTGCTATTAATCTTGTAAGTCTATTAAACACAACTAAATCAGTTAATGCAATCAAATTTGAAGATAAAAATTGGTGGTGGCATCCTAAAAGTTTATTTAAGATAGCTAAGCTCAAAATTGAACAATTTGGTCAGCAATATTTAATTACTAATCAGTTTGCAGCCAATCCAGAAAGAGAAAATGTTATTTATAAATTATTTTCAACGGAAAATGTTGTAACATGGGATGAGACGTGGTTTTTGATTAAGGATTTTAGTACTAACTTCTTCCATGATAAATTTAAAAATGAGCTAAAGTCAGATAAGCGTGAAAAGGTTTACAAATATTATAATCTTTTTTTAGCAAAGCTTGCAATGAAACAAGGTAAATATAAGGTTGCCAAAGACAGATTAAGTAAAATTTTGAAGTTTTCAGAAGATATTGATGTTAATTATGAGAAGCTATTTTTAGCTCGCTGTTATGAGGCTTTAGCAATTTGTGCCGATAAATTAGACGATAAAGATCAATATCAATTTTACCAAGCACAAATCTATCGCTACTTTCCACAATTATTGCCTTTTGCAGATTTTAGTCCTCAAATGAGCTATGCTTCAATTGGAAATAATAAATCTTTAGAAAAAAAGCTTAAGAAATTCAATATAAAATGGACAAATACTAATAAGTATGCACCTAAAGTTTATATCAATTTTTCAAAAGAAGAAAATAAAGATGTAATTAAATATAGTGTCAATGATTATCAGGGAAACATTACAATTCCTGAAACTAAAATCGTAGTTATTAATGAAAAAGAAGCCTTAAACACTTTAGCTTACGGTCTTTTTGGGATAAGTACGCTCGACTCTCAAGCCGACATTGACTAAACCAGGTAAAGGACTTTTACGCATAATTTGCTCCAATTGAATGGTATATTCTCCTGATTTTTTAAAGCTAGGAAAATCATTTCCTTCAGTTAACTGAACTTTATACTCATACATACCCCCAACAAAATTCCCTAGACGGCTGCCATCAGTTGTTAGTAAAACAGTTTCTATCCTGTTTCCGATAGTAAAAGTACTATCACCAGGTTGTTTCATTTTCAATCGAACCCAAATATTTGAAAAGTCAAAAGCTGCATCGTATCTGAAAATAAGAAAAACTTTATATTTACTATTGCTATCAGGGATTTCAAATTTGAAGGTAGGTTGAAATTTATAATCCCAAGATGCGTTTGGGATAGCAACCTGTTTTTGATAAGCGGTTTCAACTGGAGGGTTGCAGGCTGCAAAGCTGAGGCTGATAAATATAGCAGCAATTACAATACGGATAATAAATAGACTGTTTTTCATGTTTTCTAAAAAGCAAAAATAGGGGATGATTATGGTTTAAAAAATAATAATTTGAATAATTTTATTTATCGAATTTTAAAATAAATTTAAATAGTAGATTTGGAATGATTCATGGATGGAGAATAGGTAGGAATAAGAAAAATAAATCATTTTTGTTAAAATTATTTGTTTAGGTTCCAATGTAACAAAAGTAGCCGAATAATGATTTTAGAAATTATAACTTTACATTTCATACAATAATAATTAAGAGTTAACAATAAGATATTAAATTTATAATTATGGGAATATTTTCAATGTTATTTGGAAAAGGGAAGAAAAATGAAGAAGTTGTAAATGTCATAAAAAATGGGGCTTTCTTAGTAGATGTTCGTACATCAGCGGAGTTTTCTGGAGGAAGTGTAAAAGGTGCAATCAATATTCCATTAAACCAAGTGCAATCACAGCTGTCAAAGTTTAAGGCTAAAAAAGGTGTTGTGGTCTTTTGTGCTAGTGGTAACAGAAGTGCTCAAGCTAAAAGAATATTAGAGGGTAATGGTATCCAAAATGTTTATAATGGAGGATCTTGGTCCAAAGTGAATAGACTTGTAAATAGTTAAAATAAAGGATTTTTTTGAAGAATCTCATTTTAATTTTTGAGAATTCCATTAAGAATAATTAGAGAAAGATGAAACAAAATATCCATAAGGCGTGTTTCTAATTGTGATCAAATAATGTATTTTTTTAGTGTTTATATAACCTTTAACTTGGATTAAAGTAAACCTTTTTGACGAGATATTATAAATATTAACTACCTTTATATATTAAATTGGAATGTAAGTGTTCGATATTTATTGTAAATTCAAGAGCAATATCGAAAAGTATTTTACCCAACTGGAGTAAAATTGCCTCTAATTTATAGAATTGTAGTACCTTGAAAATATACCTATTATGAAAAAAAATATCGGTCATACTGATAAGTTAACGAGAATTGTTGTAGCCTCCTTTTTTGTTTTTCTAATTATTTTTAAAGTTGTAAGTGGTGTTACTGCTATTGTCTTTGGAGTTTTAGCTTTGATTTTAGCAATAACTAGTTTTATAAACTTTTGTCCTATTTATCATTTATTAGGAATAAAAACTAGAAGAAGAAGAAGAAGAAGAAGATAGCTTTATGAATGTTTTTTAAAAGATAAATTAATACTTGAAATATTATGAAAGAATATATTAGCAAATGGAATTTTATGAGATTCCTGAGATTAGCCTTAGGTCTATTTATTTTTATTCAGGGAATAGTGACTAAAGATTGGGCTTTTATTACGATGGGAGGTCTTTTTGCAGCTATGCCATTATTTAATATTGGTTGTGCTTCAGGAAATTGTACTCCGAATCAAAAAACAAGAAATAGGAATAATGTTGATGATGTGAGTTTTGAAGAAGTGAAATAATACAAATGCTTTAAAAACCAATTATGAGAAAATTAATTATTCTGATATCCCTAGGCTTTCTATGTGCATGCAATACTCAACAAAATGATGAACAAAAAGCAGCATTGACAACGACATTAGAATTATCAGAAGCTGATTATTTAAAAATGGGAGACGATATTGCGAATCAAACTCAGACTATGTTGATGGCTAATGTTGCCAATGCTATTAAAAGTAAAGGTGTAGCTGGTGCTGTAGATTTCTGTAATGAAAAGGCGATACCTTTAACAGATTCCTTTTCTGAAAAATATCATGTTTTTATTCAGCGATTAAGCGATAAAAATAGAAATGAACAAAATGCTATTCAAACAGAATTAGACCAATCCATTTGGGAAGAAATGTCTCAATTATTGAAGGATACTGCATTAGCTGCTAAGCATATAGTCAAATCCACGGATGAAGGGACTTATTATTATAAAGCAATTAATATTGCAATGCCAACTTGTCTTTCCTGTCATGGAAGCAAAAAGTATGATATTTCAGCCGAAACTTTAAAAGCTATCGCTGCTAAATATCCTAATGATAAAGCTACTGGATATAAAATGGGTGACTTTAGAGGCATGTGGAAAATTAAATTAAATTAAATAAAATGGGGTTATTCAAGAAATATTATTTAGAACTTATTGGAATAGCTGCTGGAACAATAGCAGGATTCCTTTATTGGAAACTTATTGGATGTGAGTCTGGCACTTGTGCTATAACTTCAAAACCTCTGAACAGTAGTCTTTATGGTGCTGTTATGGGAGGCTTATTATTCTCTTTGATTAGAGGGAAAGATAAAAATACCAAAAAATAGACAAATTGAACATTAAAAAATTAAATAAGAAAATGAAAAAAATCATATTAATATTATTCTCTGGCTTATATTTAGTATCCTGTCAAGCACAAAATCAGGATGAAGTAAATCATGAGCCTCAATCCCAAACACAAAATAAATCTAAATATAGCGTATTAAGTCAATCAGAATTTGAAAAAGCTATCAGTAGTGGAGATAAAACAATTGTAGATGTTCGTACTCCCGAAGAGTATAATGAAGGGCATATCAAGAATGCTAGAAATATTGATTATTTTGATTCAGATTTCCAGACAAAAATGGCAGCATTGGATAAAGAAAAACCAATATATATTTATTGTAAAAGTGGGAATAGAAGTGGTAAGGCAGGAAAGATACTTGTAGATTTGGGCTTTAAAGAAGTCTATGATCTAAAAGGTGGAGCAATGAGTTGGAGCGGAGCCCTCATTAAATAAGGAAGCGTTTTAATTATGTCAAAAGCAATAATCACAAAAATTATTGCTTTTTTGTCTTATATATTTTTCTATTAATTTAAGTTTTCAATCGTATAAGTCAATCGATTTTTAAAAACATTTTTATCATACATTTGCAAAATGAAAAAACAAATCTCTTTCTTAGTTTTATTACTTTGTCTTAGTACAATTATTGTTAAGGCACAAGGTATAGGTACAGTAAGCCGTGTTGCCATTTTTAAGAGTCTTCCCAATTTTATTAAAGATCTCAGACAGATTGATAGTTTAGAAAAAAGACAGAATGTCGAAATTGAATTTGAAAGACAGCTCTTACAAGAACAAGGTAGAGGTATTGTCAATAAATACAATCCTAAGGAAGAGGAGAGAATGGAAACAATTAAAAAGAGAATGACTCCTGAGGATACTATGTCTTTAAAGAAGCTTTTGGATAAAGGCGATTTATTGGAGAAAAAGAAAGAGGCTTATGATAAAAAACTAGCGGATATGCAAAAGTTGAATATCGATCCCATGCTAAAGAAGATTGAACTATCGATAAAAGCGATTGCAGTGGAAGAAAATCTGGATGCTATTTTTTATATTGAAGATATCAACAATTTGGCAGCTTATCTTAATGAGAAAAAAGACTTCACTGCTAAAGTGATTGCTTTTCTTAAAAAATAAAAATCCTTTTGTAACTTATATTGCAAAGTAAAAGATTTGAGTATCTTATTTTTGTATAAAATTACAAATTATGACTTTAAAAGAATTAATTAATCAACCTGGAAGAACATTGTTAGATGTTAGAAGTCAAGAGGAATTTCAGTCTTTCCACGTTAGTGGCTCTATCAATATGCCAGTAAATGAAATCCCGGCACATTTAGATGAGATAAAATCTTTTTCTAAGCCACTTATTATTTATTGTCTATCTGGAGGTAGAAGTAGTAGTGCTGTAGCTTATTTAGAGGCACAAGGCATTAATGAAATTTATAATGCAGGAGCAGTCTCAGACGTACATTTAGTAAGTATATAGATTATTTAAAAATGGATGTCATTTTTTATAGCCCTTGGTGTAATTTATTTTAAACCAAGGGTTTCCCATTCTTTATTTTGAATTTGTTTTATTTTGCTTAAGAAAATTCGACTCATTAAAGCGCCTCTGAACTTTGCTTCTTCTGCCACATTTCCAGAAAAGAACTCATCCACCGTTTCATGCCAATAACCCAACCATCTGTCAAAATGTTTTTGTTCTACTGGCATACTTGAGTGTGGTAAGAAGGGCTGTCCACGATATGTTTGAGCATCTAATAATATCGTACTCCAAAAACGATACATCTTCTCTAAATGAGTAGGCCAATCTCTAATAGTGCCCATAAAGATACCTCCAATTAATTCATCAATCTGAACCTTGCTATAAAAAGTGTCCACTAATATCTTAATATCTTCTATGGTATGAATATCTTGCCTCATTTAGAATATTGATTTGTTTAAAACCTTTGCAAAGTTACTGAAAAATATTCTCGTCTTGTTTCTTAAAATAATAGAGAGTTATAAAATCTCAATCATTCGTAAACAATAAAAAAATCCTATTCACCTTCTTTAAGTTTAATAATCATCTTGCCTTCTGATAATTTAATGGTATCATTTTCTTTTTCTTTACGATAACCATTTCCTTCAGGATCTATATTCCAATCGAAACCAGTTGTTTTTGAAATTATTTTGGATTCTGCTTTGCTCTGCAATCTACCTAAACCTCCAAAAACTGTTGCGGAAGCTTTCTCCTTCCAATGCGTACCATCAAGTTCTACATTAAATGAGATTTCTAAATTTCCATCACCAGTGTTTTTTACAGTAATCGTTTCATCTTTATTTCCAGAATCTCCAACATGATAAGTCATTCTTGGAGATTTAGTTTCTAATACATAACGTACAACCGCAATTCCTTTATACTTCTCAATAAGGTTTTTTTCTTTTATCTCTTTTTTAGAAGGTGGTATATCGCCATTTATCACTAAATAAGTTCCACTTTCATTGGCCTGTCCTCCTGAAAAATTTCCTATCCATATTCTTAACATGGTTTCAGGCTTGGTAAGATTACTGGTATAATAAACGTATTTCCCAAAATTGACTTTGCGTGTAGGAGCTTGCATTTCCACACCATCGACTTTTACAGTCAATGAATTCTTATTGTTCTTTTGAGCTGATAGTAAGCTTGGAGACAAGAAAAGAAATAAAATAAGTAATTTAGATTTCATAAAATGAGGTTTTTTAAAAAAATAATTAAAAATTCTTTAATTAAGTAAAGTTATAGAATAATACTTTAAAAGACAAGTTGATCTATTGAAACGCTATTTCAATTAGTTTCAAATGATCTATTTTATCAAATAAATTTAATCTTCGACAGAAATACGATCAATTTTTATGATTTCATTTTTTATAATTTCTATCTTTGAGAAATAGCTCAAACTCTTCCAAACTATAGGAACTTAAGTTGTTGAGAGTGGGTAAGGCTGCTTTTTGTGCTGCAATCACACCATATTTTACCAAATCAATACCATCAATACTATGAGCATCTGGGTCTATAGATAACAACACACCTTTTTCTATTGCATATTGAATCCAGATCCAGTCTAAATCTAGTCGTCTAGGGTGAGCATTGATCTCCAACACCACATTATGCTCGCTACAAGCGTCAATAATAGTTTTATGATCTATTGGATATCCCTCTCGTGAAAGTAAAAGCCTACCAGTTGGATGTCCTAGAATTCGGGTAGCAGGATTTTGTATAGCAGTTAGCAATCTTTGCATCGCCTTCTCTTCTGTCATTTTTAAATTACTATGAACCGAGGCTATGATGAGGTCAAAACTGTTTAATACCGCTTCTTCGTAATCTAAATTTCCATCATATAAAATATCAGATTCTATACTTTTAAAGATTTTGAAAGGTGCCAATTGCTCATTTAACCTGTCAATTTCTTGGTGTTGTTGTTTAATTCTTTCTGCGGTTAAGCCATTAGCATAAAATGCGGCTTGTGAGTGATCACTAATCACTAAATATTCATACCCCTTTTCCTTAGTTGCCAATGCCATTTCTTCTAAACTATTAATACCATCACTATAAGTAGAGTGACTATGTATAATACCTTTGATATCATTAGTTTGAATAATCTCTGGTAATCTGTTCTCCTTTGCAGGTTTGAGATAGTAATCATCTATTCTTAAATAGGGTGGAATATTGGCAAGATGATTCTCACTAAAAATCTCTTCCTCTGAACTTAGATTTAGAGGATAGGTAAAGTCCTTTTCGAAAGTATCTATAAAAGCATTACCTGCACTGTTCTTAAATAAATTTAAATAAAACTCAGTTTCATTATTTACAAATTGAAAAATGATGGGAGCAAGTCCTTCAATATATAAGGTTAATAGATTTTCATTATCAATGATTTCTTCAACATTAAATTCTTTAAAAGTATTTAGAACTTGTTCTTTGTTTAATGTTGTAATCCATTCTATTTTATCCATCACATCTTGCTGTTGTCGATATGCTCCTGTTGGACAGTAAAGTGACTCTGGAAATAAGTTTTCAAATAAATTAGTAAGCAACTGCACTATATTATCAGCCTCGCTATATAAACAGAATCCAGAATTGGCTTTTATAAATTTAATATTTGCAAGAATTGATGCTTGAGTCTTTAATCCAAATCCCTTTTGACCAATAAGTCTATTTTCTTGACAGGCATATTCTAGCTCTCCAATACTTTCAATATTTAGTTCTTTCCATAATAAACTTATTTTTTTGGGACCAATTCCTTTAATTTGTAGCATATCCACTACTCCTTTTGGTGTTTTTTGTAAATACTCTTCTAATATTTTCAAATTTCCTGTTTGAGTTAATTCGAATATTTTTTCTGCTAAGGAGAGCCCAATTGTTGGAATTGTTTTCAACTCATCAATTTTTTTCTCTGAAAGTGGTTCAGAAATCTTTTCAATACGATATGCTGCAGTAGCATAAGATTTTGATCTAAAGCTGTCTTCATTATGAATATCCATAATTTTGGATAAAAGCTCAAAATGTTTTGCAATTTCTCTATTAGTCATAAAACAAAGATAAATGCTTAAAAATAGAAAGCAGTTAAATCTTTTATATTTTTATGATTAGAAAAAACAAGCTAATTTTATATTTATTTTAAAATACGAAGTGTGAATAGAAAAACAGCAATTATTACAGGAGCAACAAAAGGAATCGGTAAAGCATTGGCCTATCAATTTTTGAAGAATGGCTATGATATTAGTATTTGTGCTAGAACATTAAAGGATTTAGAAGATTTAAAGGAAGTATGGACCAATGAATTTCCTAATCAAACAATAATGATCGCTGTTGCGGATTTTGAAAATGAGGCATCTGTATCATCCTTTGCTCAACTATCAATAGACACATTTAAACATATTGATATACTAATAAATAATGCTGGTATATTTTTGCCTGGGACCGTATTGGAAGAACCTTTTGATTCTTTTAATAAGCAAATGTTAGTCAATGTGAATAGTTCCTATATCATGAGCCGGATAATTGCTTCAAATATGCAGCAAAGAAAGAGCGGCCATATATTTAATATTTGTTCCGTAGCTTCAATTGCTGCCTATGCGGGTGGTACAAGTTATGGGATTTCAAAATATGCAATGTTGGGCATGTCTGATAATTTTAGAGAAGCTTTAAAGCCATTTAAAGTAAAAGTGACAGCGGTACTTCCTGGACCTACTCAAAGTTTTAGCTGGGAAGGAACGGGTATAGATTTCGAAAAATTAATGCCTGCTGAAGATTTAGCACATTTAATTTATCAATGTAGCCAGATAAGCTTTAATGTTTGTGTGGACAAATTGGTGATAACACCATGTCTAGATTTATAATATTCATTTAATAAATAATTCCCTAAAAGTTCGGCAATAAACTATAAATTTGTGATGATGAGAATAGCAATAAATATAATGCTTATTTTCAGTGTTTAATAATGATTAATTAAGTTTAAACAGTCTTCAATAAAGTTTACTTTTGGATTATAACCAGAAACAGTTTGAATTTACAAAAAAATATAAAAATGAAATTTACACAAAGTGAAAACTTTTTTCTAATGGCTGGTCCTTGTGCAATAGAAGAGGAGCATTTAGCCTTATCTATAGCCGAAAGGATACTAACTATAAGTCAAAAATTAAATATCCCTTATATCTTTAAAGGCTCATACCGAAAAGCAAATAGAACAAGATTAGACAGCTTTACTGGAATAGGGGACGAAAAAGCTTTGAAAATTATTGAAAAAGTTGGTAAAACATTTGGAATACCTACTGTTACTGATTTTCATGAGTCTCATGAAGCGGAAATGGCAGCAGCCTATGTTGATATTTTACAAATACCAGCCTTCCTTTGCCGACAAACAGATATGTTAGTGGCTGCCGCTAAAACTGGGAAAATAGTTAATGTAAAAAAAGGGCAATTTCTTTCTCCTGAGTCTATGCAATTTGCGGTACAAAAACTTAAGGATAGTGGCAATGAGCAAATATTATTAACAGATAGAGGTACTTCTTTTGGGTATCAGGATTTAATTGTCGACTTCAGAGCTATTCCAAAAATGCAATCCTTCGATGTTCCAGTGATTATGGATTGTACCCATTCATTACAACAACCTAATCAAAGTTCAGGCGTTACTGGAGGTAATCCACAAATGATCGAAACAATCGCTAGAGCTGCAATTGCAGTTGGTGCAGATGGACTATTTATAGAAACCCATCCAGATCCTAAAAATGCAAAATCTGATGGTGCAAATATGCTGCATCTAGATCACCTAGAAGAATTATTAAATAAATTAGTGCAATTAAAAACTGTTATAAATAAATTTTAAGTCAGGCGAAAAGATGGATTTATTATTTGCTAATAGTGAGAATAATTAATCCTTAAAACTAAAAGATTAGTGGAGTTACTAACGCATTAGTTACAGCAGGATGCCCATACCAAAAAGTAAAGTGAATACAAAGCATGTTAGTGCTAGTTTTTTGAGCTCTGAATCTAAAGTAGCTGGTATTTTATTTTTTAATACGGTTACCAAATCTTTTATAAAAAAAGGGAAACAAAGTAAATAAAGATATTCCCATCCAGTTTTAAAGGTCATTAAGGTATAAATAAAGGTGGCTGCCATTCCAGCGCAAATTAAAATAGCATGGTATATTTTGCTTTTATGTGATCCTAACCTAACAACCATTGTGTTTTTTCCAAATGCTTTATCGTTTTCTTCATCTCTTAGGTTATTAATATTCAATACACCTGTACTAAAAAAGCCAACAGATAAAGCCGGTAGCAAATCAAGAAGTATAATTTTATGCGTGTGTAAAAAAAGAGTACCTAATACACCAGTTAAGCCAAAAAACAAGAATACTGAGATGTCGCCAAGCCCCGTATAGCCGTAGGGATTCTTACCCATTGTATATTTAAGTGCTGCAACAATTGCCAATAAACCCAAAATTAACATGATTAAAAAAGAGGATTTCTGCAGCCCTTTTGTACCTATAAAAAGTAAGTAAAGACCGGAACATAATGATAGCATTGCGAAAACAATAATACCAATTTTCATTTTAAAAATTGAAATTTCTCCACTTTGTATACTCCTTTTAGGACCTATTCTATTTTGGTTATCGACTCCATGGGAGCTATCTCCATAATCATTGGCAAGATTGCTTAAGATTTGTAAAAAGAGAGTAGTTATTAAAGCCCAAATCATAACTTTAATATTAAAATTCCAATGTGAAATTGCTAAAAAACTTCCTAATAAAACACTCGAAAACGACAAAGGAAGTGTTCTTAATCTAAAAGCCTTTAACCAAGATCTAGTTTTTTTCATGGTTTAATTTATTGTTTAACCTTAATAGAGAATTTTAAAATCTAAAAATAATTTAATACTATTATATTTGTTGATGCATGAAAAAATACTATTTGCTAAAAATCAATTCTTCCCGCCAATTTAAATAATATTTGAAATAGGCATATCATTCTTGTTTACAATTGTTGCAAATTTAATGATAATCAATACTCTTTATAGCTTTTTAGGCAAAACAAAATATTATGAAACCTACAATGCTTTTAATATTTATTCCAAAATTAATAATAAAAAAAGGTCAGAAAAACTGACCTTAATTATATAAAAGTATGCTCAATTATTTTACTTTGTGTAACCAATTGAATTTATCTTCAGCCCTACCATAACGAATATCATCTAATTGTTTTTTGATCATATTTGATATAGGGAATTCCTCTGCTGGTTTCAACATCATTTTAAAGTCATTATAAGTTAAATCTTGAATTAAAGACATTGAAGCTGCAGTTCCAGTTCCAAAGGCCTCTTCTAATTTACCTGCTTTGAAGGCTTCTACTATTTCATCAATACTGATTGCACGTTCTTCAACTGTAATACCATTATCTTTAAGTAAAGTAATAACGCTATCACGAGTTACACCAGCTAGAATAGTTCCTGAATTTAAATCAGGAGTAATTGCCTTACCATCAATTATAAAAAAGACATTCATCGTTCCAATTTCCTGAACATATTTATGCTCGAAGGCATCAGTCCATAAAATCTGATCATATCCTTTTCTCTTTACATCAGATGTTGGGAACATAGAAGCACCATAATTACCAGCGGCTTTAGTAAAACCAATACCACCTTTTACTGCTCTAACAAAGGTAGATTGAACAAAAATACTCATAGCATGATTATAATAAGGTCCGGCTGGACTGTTAATAATCATGAAACGGTAATCATCGGAAGTTTTAACGCCTAAGAAGCCATCTGTTGCAAACATAAATGGACGAATATATAAAGAGGTTTCATCGTCATTTGGAATCCAACTATCATCTAATTTAATTAATGCAGTCAATCCGTCAATAAAAATTTCTTTCGAAATTTCTGGCATATCCATTCGATAAGCTGATTTATTAAAACGTTCAAAGTTTTTATCAGGTCTGAATATTGCAGAGCCACCATTAGGTTGTCTGTAGGCTTTGATACCTTCAAAGATCGACTGTCCATAATGTAATGCAGAAAGAGCGGGACTTATACTAATATCTCCAAATGGAACTATTTCAGGGGATTGCCATTTTCCATTTGTATAATCACAAGTTAGCATGTGATCAGTATGTTCTTTGCCAAATTTTATTTCACTTTTTTTTAATTCATGAAGGTGACTATTTTGTGATTTTGTGATTTTAATATCCATGTTTTAATTTTTGATTCATTGTTAATGTTGTTTCATTCAAACTTGTACTAACAACTCGTTAAAAGATTAGCAAAAATAAGCTTTTTGTCTTAAACCTAAGAAAAAAAAATCATTCTGCTAATTTTAAACAACTATTTTGGATATTTTTGTAGAATGTTAGAACAAATACCTTTCTCAATATTTGAGAATGAGAATATTATTATTGCTCCAGAAAACCTGCTACCTTTCGATATTACAGAATTGAAAGATAAGAAGTTGGTGTTGTTTATTTTACCTTATTTAGATAAGAATGAAAGTGAAAAAAGCCTTTTTAAAATTTTTAACGCTTGTGGTTTAAATAATGAAGAGATTTTTATAACTCAAGATCTAATATTATGGGCTGATATTACAAAGTCACAAACAGTAAAAGACGTGTTTCTTTTTGGAATAAATCCTGAGGATATTGGCGTTTATTATCAAGTATTCCCATATAGTTTCATGCCAATTAGTAATAAAAAATTAATTGTGGCGGATTCCATAGATGTTATTATGAACAATCAACAATTGAAAATGGATTTTTGGAATAACTGTTTAAAACCATACTATAAATAATTTAGGTCATTTATAACTCTATTCATAGGTTTTTATTAATCATAGAAATTATTTCATGAAAAGGTTTTAATATTAAGTAAACGAAAAAGTGCAATAAATACATTTACTAACAACAGAATATGAACATAAAAAGAATAATTTTAGCATCCAATAATAAAAATAAGATTAAAGAAATTAATGAGATGCTGCCAAATCATTTTGAAATCATTTCTTTAAAAGAGGCCGGCATCACAGAGGAAATTCCAGAACCGTATGATACTTTTCATTTGAATGCAGCAGCAAAAGCTGAATACGTTTTTAATAAAACTGGTAAACTTACTTTTGCTGAGGACAGTGGTTTAGTAGTTCCAATTTTGGGTGGAGCTCCAGGTGCATTTAGTGCAAGATATGCAGGGCAGCCTTCTAATGATTTAAATAACACATTGAAATTACTTAAAGAACTAGAAGATGAAAATGAAAGGTCCGCTTATTATGAAACTGTAATTTGTTTGAAAGGGTTAGACAAAAATTATTTTTTTGAAGGAAGATGTGAAGGTTCCATTGATTTTGAACAAAAGGGAGCTAATGGCTTTGGCTATGATCCTGTTTTTATTCCTAAAGGTTTCAATCAAACTTTTGGTGAACTAGACGATAGTTTTAAAGCATCTATTAGTCATCGTTCTAAGGCAGTAAAATCATTAATCGATTTCTTAGGTTCTTTGGAACTTGAAAAAGAATAAGCTAACTAAGCACTACCATTGAAATGGAAAATAATATCTATAATTAAATTTGTACTTTTGTTGATTGTAAAAATAAGATTCATGAAAAAAGCAATAACGCTAACCTTTCTTTGTTTTTTTAGCTTAGGATTAAATGCTCAGATTAAATACAATAGTGGAGGAAAGAGTAGTCAACCTAAGACTAAAGGTTTTGAGACTCAAAAACTCGTTTTTGGCGGTTGGGGCACTTTACGATTCTGGGATGGTGCTACTCGATTAGGAGCAACACCTATTGTTGGATACAAGCTTACAAAAAACTTTACAGCAGGTGTAAGTTTGGGCTATCTTTACGAAAGTTATGCCGACATTTCTAATTTTTATAACCCTACTACTGGACGACAAGAATCTTATCCAGAAAGATATCATACGCTCACTCCTGGAATATGGGCAAGATATTCAATTCTAAACTCATTTTATATTCAAACACATTTTGAAGATGCTTTTATGAGAATGAATAGAACCATTCCAGCGGCGAATGCAAAAGGAAAAGGAAGTGATAAAATTAGCTTTTCTATGCCTACATTATTAGTTGGTCTTGGCTACTATTCCCAACTCTCAGATAAAGTGGCTTTATATTTTGGCTTTTATTATGATGTTTTGCAAAATTCCACTAAGAAAACAGTAACCTCAACTGGTGGATATATCTATGATGTCAAAAGCCCTTATTCTGGAACAATATATCCTGTTATTGGGGTAGGGATAGGATTTTAAATGTGATTACAAAGAAGGTTCTAAAAGGAGCTACTAATAAAACAGAAAATTAATGAATACAACTTTAGTATTAGGTATTGTTATTGCATACTTTATTTTGTTACTAGTAGTAGCATTTTATACATCTAGGAATTCAAATAATGATTCCTTCTTTATTGGAAATCGGAATAGCAATTGGATGCTGGTGTCTTTTGGGATGATAGGAACCTCTTTAAGTGGGGTTACCTTTATCTCTGTACCTGGAACTGTTGGGAAAATGACGTCTGGAGCCTACCCGTTTGGTGCATTTGAATATTATATGCTTGTTATTGGCTTTTTTATAGGCTATTTTGTGGTAGCTGCTATTCTCTTACCTTTATATTACCGAATGAATCTTACCTCAATTTATACCTATTTAGGCAAGAGATTTAATGTAGAAGCACATAAAGTAGGTTCTATATTTTTTATAGTATCTAGATGTATTGGTGCCACTGCACGTTTGTATTTGGTGGTCAATGTCTTACAAATCTTCCTTTTAGGACCCTTAGGTGTTCCGTTTTGGATGACTTCAGCGATATTATTGTTTATGGTGCTATTATATACCTTTGAAGGAGGTGTGAAGACAATAGTTTTTACAGATACCTTACAGACCTCCTTTATGGTTATTAGCTTGGTGGCTTGTATTGGTTTTATATTAAGTAAATTAGATTTGAGTGTTGGGCAAGCGATGACTCAATTAGGTGATAAAGGATATACCAGATTAATTAATCTCGATTTTAATTCAAAAACATATTTTCTCAAAACAATTTTGGGAGGTGCTTTTATAACTATTTCTATGACTGGACTTGACCAAGAGATGATGCAAAAAAACATCTCAGTCAATAATGTGAAGAATGCAAAAAAGAATATGATCACATTTTCTTTTATTTTGTTGTTAGTTAATTTTGCCTTTCTATTATTAGGTGGATTACTTTATTTATATGCTCAAAAAGAAGGAGGTTTTTATAGTGATGGTGGCTTTTTCTTGTTTGAGGGTGGTGCGAATGTAATGGGGGATGATATTTTTCCAGCTCTTTCTTTCCAGGGGCACTTTCCTATGATTATCACAATTATCTTTAGTATCGGGTTGATCTCCGCATTGTTTCCTTCCGCTGATGGGGCATTAACAGCAGTTACTAGTTCTTTTTGTGTTGATTTATTAGGCATTAAAGAAAGGTTGGATTGGAGCGAGAAGCATAGGAAAAAGATTAGAATTCGGATTCATTTAGCTTTTACTTTAATTTTCTTCTTATTAATCATGTTATTTAAAGTGATTAATAATAAAGGCATTGTCTATTTGATTATGGAAATAGCAGGTTATACTTATGGGCCACTTTTAGGCTTGTTCGCATTTGGAATTTTTTCTAAGAGAGTGATCAAAATTAAGTATTCGATTTTAGCGGTTACATTAATTGCTCCTGCGCTAACTTATTTAATTCACTTTTTGGTTGGATTATATACCACCTACCATATTGGTGTTGAATTAATTATCTTGAACGGAATTATAACCGTTTTAGGATTGTTGGCAGTAAGCGAGCGGCCAGAAAAAATCAAATTACAAGAGGTTTAAAAACGGAATATTTTGATTAAAGGAATAACAAATAATCCGGCTCAAAAGAAAAGGCAACAACGTGCATGGGCTTTTTATGATTGGGCGAATTCTGCATATAATTTAGTAATTACTTCTACTATATTTCCTATTTATTATATTGCCATTACCCGAAATCCCGAGAATGGCGATAAAGTTTCTTTTTTCGGTTGGGAAATTATCAATAGCTCTCTACTTAATTATGGGTTGTCATTTGCATATTTAATAATAGCTGTTTTATCTCCTATTCTTTCTTCTATTGCAGATAACAAAGGCAATAAGAAGAAATACATGCAGTTTTTTACCATAATGGGCTCTATGGCATGTATGGGCTTGTTCTTTTTTAAAAAAGATTCGTTAGAACTCGGTATTATTCTTTCTGTTATTGCTGCAATAGGCTATTGTGGCAGTTTGGTATTTTATAATTCTTATCTGCCTGAGATTGCCTCTAAAGAAGAGCAAGATGGTTTAAGTGCTAGAGGGTTTTCTTACGGCTATATTGGCTCGGTTATATGTCAAATATTATGTTTATTATTTGTTTTTAATTATGACAATTGGTTTGGCCAGGTTGAAAGTTGGGGGCCGCGTTTTTCCTTTCTCTTTGTAGGTTTCTGGTGGTTAGCATGGGCAATGATTCCGTTCTCAATATTACCAAGGAATAATTTAAATAGGCCTGATAACTCAAACGCTAAGGTTAATGTTTTTAAATCTAGTTTTGGAAT
The DNA here is from genome assembly GCA_035497795.1 of Edaphocola sp. GTDB lineage: Bacteria > Bacteroidota > Bacteroidia > Chitinophagales > Chitinophagaceae > Edaphocola. The sequence goes on from DATJCU010000235.1 coordinate 60,866, forward strand.
TTTGAAAGAGGTTGCCAAAAAGATCGGAAATCTTCCTAAGATGAAGACCTATCTAATCGCATTTTTCTTTTACAGTATGGGTGTTCAAACGGTAATGCTTGCAGCCGCAGTATTTGGCAGTAAGGTGGTAAAGAAACAGGTGGAAGGGAAATGGGTAAATATGGAAGCAGAGGACTTAATCCCTATTATTTTATTAATCCAAGTTGTAGCTATTTTAGGTGCCTTGTTGATGGCCAAGCTATCCCAAAAAATTGGAAATATTAGCGTCTTAATGTTGAATGTTTGTGTATGGATACTCATTTGTTTACTGGCGTATTATACTTATTCTAATTATCAATTTATAGGACTTGCTATTTTGGTGGGTTTAGTAATGGGCGGAATTCAATCCATGAGTCGTTCTACATTTTCAAAAATGATACCTTTAAATACCTTAGACAATACTTCTTTTTTTAGTTTTTATGATGTTATCGAGAAATTATCAATTGTATTAGGAATGTTTAGTTTTGCTTTTATCGAACAAGTAACTGGCAATATGCGGATTGCTATTATTGGTCTGGCTATCTATTTTATTTTAGGACTTTCAATGCTTTTGTGGACTAATAGGCTTACTTCATAATAGAATTTATAGCACATTTATTATTTAACATTTCATTTTGTAACTTTTTCTGTGTCTAAGCTGTCTATTTATATAGAAAGAGTATTGGTAGTTTTTTAAAAAAATAGTTTTTTTTGTTTTTGTTTTAGGTGAAATAGGAAGCCCATTTGTTTTTACAAATGGGCTTCCTATCACTTTTCAATAATTCTTTCTATGCAATCAGTTTTTCTTTTCGTTTCTTTAGTTGTGTTACTATAGATTCTATAGCATATTCAAAAGATTCTTCAAATACTTTAGACTCATTTTTTGCAAACAAAGATGTTTTTGGAACATTTACTTTGATGTGTACTACTTTGTCGTTTAGTTTTTCATTTACATGTTCCAGAATTAAAGAAACCTCTACATTAATTATTTGGTCATGAAATGTTTTTAGTTTTTGTACTTTTTTTTCGATGTGGTCTATCAATTTTTTGTCCGGGTCGAAATGTACGGCTTGAATTTGAACGTTCATTTTCTTAACATTTAATTGGTTAAACAATATATTATTTTAATATGCTCATGCTTTTGGATGTGCCTTTAAGTAAACCTTTCTTAGATGTTCTATGTCCAAGTGGGTATAGACCTGAGTTGATGCGAGGCTACTATGACCTAATAATTCTTTAATTGCATTAATAGAGGCTCCATTGTTCGTTAATTGTGTAGCAAAAGTATGTCTTAATACGTGTGGACTCCGTTTGCTTAATGTTGTTATATTAGTATTTAAATATTTTGTCACTACTCGATACACATAATTATCATATAATGGTCCTCCTGAATTTAAAGTAAGTAGATTTTTATGATTGCATATGATCTGTCTTTTCTTTTCTGCTATATAATTTTTAATAAGATTTTTTAAATCTTCACATATAGGAATCGCTCTTTCTTTGTTTCTTTTACCCAATACCACTATTTCATCTCTATAAAAGTCCACATCTCTTTCCTTGAGTGTGATTAGTTCCATCCTTCTTATTCCTGTTTGATACAATATTTCCAAAATTAATTGATGAGTCATTCCGTCAAAACTTTCAGGAAAGACAACAGTTTCAAATAATTTCTTACTTTGGTTTTGTTCTAAATATACTGGTAATAATGATTTCTTTTTTGGAATAGGAAGGTCAGTACAAGGGTTAATTTGTACGATATTTTGTCTCATCATAAATTTAAAAAATGATTTTAATGATGATATTTTTCTTTTGATTGCTGTTTCTTTATATTTTAATTCAATAAGATGAATTAGGAAAGAACGAATATGGATTGTTTTAACTAGGGATAAGTCTTCAATCTGATAAGTACCAGATAGATAGTTTGAAAATTGATCCAAATCACTCAAATAAGCTGTTGAAGTATGCTCCGACATCCTTTTTCCGAATCTTAAATATTGTTGAAACAAAGTGACTTGATTCTCCTTCATAGACCTGTATTTATCTTCTATTGGGACTGTAAATATACATAATATATTTAAGTGAACCAATTAAAGTATAGTTATTTTAAAAAATTAAGGTCTGGTTTTAAACCAGACCTTAATTTTTGCTTTTTTGTCGAAAGACTTAGAAAATGAAAATTAAATTTCAATTTTCCCTGAAAGAATCTGTTGACGATAAGCTGCTTTTTGCAACTGAACTCTACTTTCGATTGAAGGCTTTGTAAAGTGCTGGCGCTTACGTAATTGCACCATTGTACGAGATTTTTCGAATTTTCTCTTATACTTCTTAAGCGCTTTGTCTAGGTTCTCGCAATCTTTAGCATCGATTATTAGCATTAATATACCTCCTTTTGGTGAAAAATAATATACAAAGTTATAATATTATTTTTATATATTCAAATATTATTTTTCAACATTAAACTTACTCTATTCCTCTACTAAGTGAACAACATAAGGTTTATTCGCAACAAAAGGAACTTTAATTCCTGAAGTTGGAGTTGGATACCCAATAGCCATATCATGTCCAGTGACCGTTTTTATAGTTAAAGTGCCTTCTAATTCATCCTCTGATCCAAAATCATCATCATCAATAGTGAATGTAGCTTTACCTGCTGTAGTAAACGCAGGAATAGTTCCTTGAATTGTCCTAGTGGATTCATCAGTTTTTAGTTCTATTCCAACCGTTAAGAGGTTTGGAATACCTTCTCTAGTTTCAAGAAGTACAGTGGCTGGTTCTTCATCAGGAATATAATAAAATGCCTCAAAAGTGTCCACGCCATCAATAACGAAAGTATCAACAGTTTCTGTATTGATTTCAATTGATTGTCCTGCCTTCATCTTTACATACTTTTTAGCGGTATCTGAAAAGTCATAAGAATCACCGGCGTATTTTTTACAGGCTGTAAATCCTACAAATAAGACTGTAGCTACGGCCGTATATTTTACTAAATTATTTAATTTCATGATTTTATTATTTTATAGATCAAACCATTGTTGTTCATAGTAATTTATTTTTGTTTTTGGAGCATTCACATTTGGATTAATCTCATTATCTAAAGGATACTCCCAGCGATACATTAATCCTGCATTTGGCGCACCACGTGGTATTTGAAGAGTTGGTGTTTCATTTCCTTTTGTACCAGATCTTCTCCATGTATTAAATGCTTCAATAGGGCGATCCATTTGGTCTATCCAATTTTGTAAATAAATGTCCGTTAAATTAGTTAGTGATTTAGTAGCTGCGAAGTCAGATGCTACACCATTAGCAACTCCTGCTAATAAGCATGATTGTAAAATAGCTTCTTGATACTTTTCTTCTGCTAAAGCACGTCCGCCGGATAGAAATCCTCTTTCTGCAGCTTCAGCTTGTAAGAATAATAATTCCTGATAAGTCATGATATATTCTGGAGCAGTTGCAGCGTATAATCTCATGCTGATAGTAGATGTAAACTCATCTGCTTCTTCTTCAGATTCAACACCTTGATACGTGTCAGTAGTATCGCCAAGACCTAAATCAAAGAATTTACTTATCCTTGGATCATCGTCAGCAAGCATCGGATCTATTACAGATTTGTTAGCAAAGAAAAAGAAGTTGTAACTACCTGCATATTGTTCTAGAATGGCAAATTTTGGATTTTTGTTACCTGTTCCAGTTCCAAAAGGCATTTTAAAATTATCACCAGCTGAAGATAACATTTGATTTGCGTCATATAATGCTTGTAATTCAGTAGCTTTTGAAGGCACTTTATCCACCAATGTCATTAAAACTTTAAACTTTAGAGAATTAGCCAATTTCAACCATTTGGAGACATCGCCTTTATAAAATAAGTCAAAACCAGTAATCGCTGAAGCTTCAGCTCCAGTTGTACTTAAGCTAACAATTGCCTCATCTAAAGTAGTTAGAATGCTGTTTAGAACATCTTCTTGGTTGTCAAAGTGAGGATATACTATTTCAGAATTCCATGCTTCTGAGAAAGGAATATCACCAAAAAGCATAGTAGTTTCATACATAGTTTCTGCTAACAATACCTTTGCTTGACCAATTGCTCCACTTTTCACAGGATTTGATTTTTCTGCAAACTTGATAGCTTGTTTTAAATTCGCAGCTGTACTTACATAGGATGTTCTCCAAACGTTACCAGTTGAATATGGACTAACAGCATAAACATCATCAGCACCCCATCCATAATCACCACCAGATGCAATAGTTTGAGCAGCAAGTGCTAAAGAAATGTAAAGGTCTCCACCTGCACGAGTTGTAACTAGATTTACAGAAGCACCACTAAAAAGTAAATCTGGAGAGGCTAATTCTGCAGCATTTGGGTTTGTATTTATTTTTTCGAAAGCCTTTTTACAAGAAGTCATTGTTGCAACTCCTAAGGCCAATATAATTAGTTTTTTCATCTTCTTAGAATTTTATTTTTAGATTTACACCATAGGATGAAGTTGATGGGAAACTGTTGAATTCAACGCCATCACCAACTGAGCCTGCACCAAAATAACTCATTTCAGGGTCAATGTGAGGAACATGAGATTTTATCAACCATAAATTTCTTCCTTCAAATCCTAATTCTAATCCTTTAATTACCTTATTAAAAGGACGGAATTTTTCTGGGAAGGAGTAGGAGAAGGTTAATTCTCTAAATTTAACGAAAGAAGCGTCAAATACATTACCTTCTGTGTTAGCTGTAGCAGCATATCTACCCCAGAAATCTTGCATACTTTGAACAGGAGTTGTATTTGGAGTAAGATTACCAGAAGCATCTTCATTTACACCTTTATCAATAAAAGTTCCATCTCTACCTTCCATGGTTTCATAAGCCATACCAGAAGTTCTTAATGCAGCTACTGTTCCAGAATAAAATACACCTCCTTGACGAATATCAATTAATGTTCCTAATCTAAATCCTTTGTAAGAGAAATTATTTGATAAACCCAACATGAAATCTGGATTAACTTTACCAATAAACTTATTTAAATCTAATTCTCTTAATCCTGTGTTTTTATTAATTATGAAATCTCCACCTTCAGAACGTTTCCATTTTGTACCATATAAACCAAAACTTCCACCTTCTGGTGCTTTAATTTGAAGACCACTCCATCCAGACTGAACAGTGTATTCTTTTAATTGTCCATCAAGTTGGTTTACGATTTGATTATTATGAGAAAAGTTAGCTAAGAAATCCCATTGGAAACTGTTTTCGTTATCTGCAAATGGGCTAATTCTTAACATTGCTTCCCAACCACTGTTGGTAATAGAACCTGCATTAATTTGTTTAACGAAGAAACCTGTAGAAGCCGGAACAGTAATATTCATAATTTGGTTTTTGGTTAAGGTGTTGTAATAAGTAACATCTAGTCCAATTTTATTTCCAAAAAATCTTAGGTCTGTACCAATTTCTTTCGAAGTTGCTATTTGTGGTTTTAAATCTGCAGTAGGTAAAATTCTTGATTGACCAAAAGCTCCATTACCTAAGAACGGGAAGTTACCCGGTAAAGAGAATTGAACGAAATAAGAAATTAATGGATCGTAAGTTAATAATGTTGAATAAGGGTCATTATCAGAACCTACTTGTGCCCAACTAGCTCTTAATTTACCAAAAGACAGTACGCTTTTATCTTTGATTAATTCAGTGAAAACAAACGATGCAGAAACGGAAGGATAGAAATAAGAAAAGTTACCTGTATATACTAATGCAGAAGACCAATCATTTCTTCCAGTAACAGATAGGAATAAATAGTCCTTATAGTCTGCTGCAAGTTCTCCATATATACTTGCTAATCTTGAATTGGAGAAGTTTCGAGAACTTATAACTGTTCCAACATTACCAGGTCTGAAAACGCCAGTACCTTCATCCAAAAGGAAATTAGTTCCTGTCAAACCGCTAACATCACTTCTTCTGTCTAAAACGTTTGTTCCTACCATTGCTCTAAGAAACCAATCTTCATTAATGTCTTTTTGGGCAGTAGCCATAAAGTCATTATTAAAACGCTTTTGGAAAATATCAGTTGTCAAATAACTACCTAATAAATCACCTGCAGTTCCTTTTCTGTTGTAACCCAAACGATTTTCAATATACATATCGTAACCAAAGTTTTCAGAGAAAGTTAACCAATCGGTTGCTTTATACTCAAATTGAGTACTTCCATAAAAACGGTTCAATTTATTACCACTCAAGTTTTTATTAAGAATCCAAAATGGGTTATTACCTGTTTTATCAGTAGTCATAAAATTTTGATTACCGAAACTGTCTACATAGTTAGCTTTTAAATCATTAACATCAACAGTTATAGGAATAGTATAAGCAGAAGAAGTTAAAACGTTTGGATTATTAGAACTTTGAACAGGACGACCATTAGAATTCGAATTCACATAGTTCATTGTAAATCTAGAAGAAAACTTTTCATTGAACTTAAATCCAACATTTGAAGAAAGTCCATATCTATTTAACTCTTGATTTAATACAATACCTCTACTGTTTAAAGTATTGAATCCAATACGATAATCGGTCTGAGCATTACCTCCAGAAACCGAAATGTCGTTCATTGAAGTTCTACCAGTTTGAAAGAAATTATCAATATTATCAGGATGAGCTTTTAATTCACCATTTCTTCCTAAATAATCATCAACCTTTATTCCTGCCATATCAGAAATCTTTGGTCCCCATCCATTTGAAAACTTCAAATTATAAACACCAAAACTTCCTTGTGCATATTGATCTTGCATATGAGGTTTAATCAATATTTTCTCGAAACGAAGAGAGGAATTTACATTGATAGATAATGGTGAGTTTTTAGAACCTCTTTTAGTAGTGATAATAATAGCTCCGTCTTTTGCCAAAGAACCATATTGTGCAGTCGCTGCTGGTCCTTTCAAAACGGTCATAGTAGCAATATCGTCTGGATTTATATCAGATGCTCGGTTACCATAGTCTACGCCAATACCTGAGTTGGAGGGACCTTGAGAAGAATTACTTACAGGAACTCCGTCAATTACAAATAGAGGTGAACTCACTTTATCAAATGAAGATGCTCCTCTTATAATAATTTTGGAGGAACCACCAACACCACCTGATTGTTGATTGACCCTTACTCCTGAAACTTTACCAGCTATGGCATCAACAACGTTATTGGAACGTGCGTTCTCTAATTGGTCAGAACTAACTTGTTGCGTAGCATAACCTAAAGATCTTTCAGATCTTTTAATTCCTAAAGCAGTAACGACTACTCCTTTTAATTGTGTACTTTCATCATCACTTCTCATTCGCACAGTAACAGTTTCGCCTCCAGATCCAATAGTAATTTCTTGATCATCTAGGCCAAACGACGAGATTACCAGTCTTACATTTCCTTCTGGAACTGATAATTGAAAATTTCCATCATTATCGGAAACCGTCCCAGTGGCGGTACCCTTGATAACTATAGTGGCTCCTGGTATAGACTCGCCTGAGGCATCTACTACACGTCCTCGGACGGTACGCTCTTGAGCTATTGCTGAAGCCGAAGCCATGGCTACAATGGCAATAGGTAATAATAGTTTCTTCATGAGTTCCTTTTTTTGATTCCCCAAATTTATAGTAATTTTAACAGAAACAAGCAGATTTTATGATATTTTTTTGAATTTTTAAATTGGATGAATAAATTTTCCAAAAAAGAATAAACGGAGCGATTTAAAAATGAAAAAATGAAGAAAAAAATGCTACTATTTTAGTTTAATATTTAGATGTGTCGCTTAGTGATTTCTAAGATAATTTTTAAATATAGGATTCAATAATAATTGGCTATCAAAAAAAGACATCATTTTTAATGACACTATTTGAGTTTTTGAAAATTCTAATAACCCAAATAGCGATGTTTAAAATAATTTAATCTGAGAAAAATAGGCAAAGATTTTGAGGTGCAATAAGTTGTTGTGGTGTTGCTAATTTTAAATCTTTATGGAATAGTAATTTCAATTAACTAAATTTGCCTAGTTTTAAAATTTCAAAGATAAATTATCTAAACAGATGGATAAAGTAAATATATTAAAGGAATATACTCAAGCTGCCATGCTTGGAGGAGGCCAGAAAAGAATCGATAGTCAGCATAGTAAAGGGAAATTGACCGCTAGAGAACGTGTTCAACTGTTGATGGATGAAGGGACTTTCGAGGAAATTGGTATGTTGGTAAAACATAGAAGTTCTGATTTTGGGATGGAAAATGAGCAGTATCTTGGTGATGGAGTCGTTACAGGATATGGTACAATAAATGGCCGTTTGGTTTATGTGTTTTCTCAAGATTTTACGGTTTTTGGAGGCAGTTTATCTGAAACACATGCCGAAAAGATAGTAAAAATAATGGATATGGCTGTTAAAAATGGTGCTCCTATTGTTGGTCTTAATGACAGTGGTGGTGCTAGAATACAAGAAGGTGTTGTTTCATTAGGTGGTTATGCTGATATTTTTTACAGAAATGTATTAGCATCGGGAGTTATCCCTCAATTGTCTGCAATTATGGGGCCTTGTGCAGGAGGTGCTGTATATTCTCCAGCCATTACTGATTTTACTTTAATGGTAGAAAATACTTCCTATATGTTTGTTACCGGACCAAATGTTGTAAAAACAGTCACTCATGAAGAAGTTACGAGTGAAGAATTAGGAGGAGCAATTACTCATGCTGAGAAATCAGGCGTTACTCACTTTGCATGTGCTAATGAACTAGAAGCTATCGAGTATTTGAAAAAACTTTTGAGCTATATGCCTCAAAACTGTGAAGATGATGCTCCTATATATGCATATGAAAAAGGAAATGAAATTAGGAAAAAGCTAAATGATATTGTTCCGGAGAATGCAAATCAGCCTTATGATATTAAAGAAGTAATTGGAGAAATTGTAGATGAAGAATCTTTCTTGGAAGTACATAAACTGTTTGCAGAAAACATAGTAGTCGGATTTGCTAGAATAGCAGGACGCAGTATCGGAATCGTAGCGAATCAACCTGCAAGCATGGCAGGTGTTTTAGATATTAATGCGTCTGTAAAGGCTGCTCGATTTGTTAGATTCTGTGATAGTTTCAATATACCTTTATTAGTTCTAGTGGACGTTCCTGGGTTCCTTCCTGGAACTGATCAAGAGTGGAGAGGAATTATTACCAATGGAGCTAAACTTTTATTTGCATTAAGTGAAGCTACCGTACCTAAAGTGACTGTAATTACTAGAAAGGCATATGGTGGTGCTTATGATGTAATGAACTCTAAACATATTGGAGCTGATCTGAATTATGCTTGGCCAACTGCTCAAATAGCAGTAATGGGCGCTAAAGGTGCTGCCGAAATTATTTTTAAAAAGGAAATTGCAGCAGCCGAGGATAAAGAGGCTAAATGGAAAGAGAAAGAAATAGAATATATGGAGAAATTTGCAAATCCATATGGTGCTGCAGCTAGAGGTTTTATAGATGAGGTGATTTTACCAGAAACTACTCGTGAAAAGTTAATAAAAGGATTTCAGATGTTAGAAAATAAAGTCGTAAAATTACCAAAAAAGAAACATAGTAATATTCCTCTGTAAGATAAAGGATTTTGAAATATATTGTTAAATCAAAAATATAAATGATTTTTTAAATTTTAAAATTGTAATTTAGTACCGGAATTTCATTATTTAACAAACCTGTTAATTTTTTAAATTTATTATTAAAAAAATGAGGGTTTAATACAAAATATTTTAAAATGGGAAATGAAGAAAAAAGCTTTTGGGATAAAGCAAAAGAAAAAACGAGTCAAGCTTGGGACGCTGCAAAAGAGAAAGCAGAGGAATTTAAAGACAAACTTGAAGATAAATTTGATGATGTGAAAGATAGCGCCGAAAAAATGTGGGACAATACAAAAGAAAAAGCAGATGACTTAAAAGACAAATTTGAAGATAAATTTGATGATGTGAAAGATAGCGCAGAAAAAATGTGGGACAATACTAAGGAAAAAGTAGCGAGCTTAAAAGATAAAGTTGAGGATAGATTTGATGATGCCAAAGATAAAGCCGAAAACGCCAAGGATTCTGCTAAAGAAAAAGCAAGTGAGATGAAGAATAAAGCATCTGAAAATTTGGATCATGCCAAAGATAAACTTGAAGATCTTAAAGATCAGGCTAAAGATAAAATGGAAGACCTGACGGATAGCCAAAAAAGCAAAGATGCTTAATTCAACATTTATAACAAAAGCCACCTTAAAATAAGGTGGCTTTTGTTATAAATGTTATTTTACAATGATATCAGCTATAATTCGTTCCTTATAAAATTCATTAATATTAGCTTTCAGTTGCTCTTTTCCATAATGCAATTCTTGTTTAAGAGGAGCAACAGTAGTATTAATGATTAAAATTCCATCTCTCAAACTTATAGATTGCGTATATTTAGCAATAGTTACACCAACAATAGTCTCCCAGTCACGTTTAAGCTTAATTTCTTGTAAACGTGCCTTCCAGCCACTGCTCTCCATAACTTGCTTTATTGCCTCTCCAAGACTAATTGATGCCATAACTTATAATATTATACAAAAATACTCTTTTTTAATTTATTGTTTTGGTTAATTTTGCTGGTTTATGAATATAACTTTAAACTTATTACTATTCTTAGTAACCATATTAGGTGGACTGATTCCTATTGTTTACCACAAATGGACAGATCTAAAACTTAATTTATTGCTGACTTTCTCAGGAGCATATTTATTAAGCATTACAATGTTACATTTAATTCCTGAATCGGCAGAAGTATTAGGTTTTGAAATGGGTATTTATATACTTATTGGTTTTTTCTTACAACAGTTCTTGCAAAAGTTTACTCATGGTATAGAACATGGACACTCACATAATACGACTCATCACCATAATCATTTACCAATAGCAAGTCTAGTTATAGGTATGGCTGTTCATGCATTTGCAGAGGGTATTCCTTTAGGAGCTGAGTATTTAGATCAACAGACTGTACCAGCTTTGTATATCGCAATAGCTTTGCATAAACTTCCAGAAGCAATGGTGATTACTTCTTTATTAATAATTAATAAAAACAGCAATTTAAGGGTTATTTTGCTTTTAGCAGCGTTTTCTGCTTTAAGTCCGCTATCCAGTTTTATTACACATTCCTATGCCTTAGAATGGCAAGAGTTTTCAAAAGTAATTCCTTATATTATTGCTATTGTTACAGGTTCATTCCTACATATAGGAACCACCATTTTTTATGAAAGTGGGAATAAGTTACATGCAATTTCAATAAAAAAATGGCTTATTACTATTGCCGCTATTGCTCTTGCCTTGTTGACTATGATAGGTTCGGGTCATGAACATCATCATGAAGGGCAGCAACAGTATGAGCTGCCACATGAACATTAATTTAGTGGAATTTTTAAATTAAAAAGGATGTTTTTCTTTTCTTTTTTATAAGTAAATGCTTTCTTAATCTAAAATTATCTTAGCTTACCGAAGGTTTGCCAACATTCACCGAAAGAGATGGTATTGTAATGAATTGTCTTTGTACTTTTACAATAACAAATCAAAATTTATAAAAAAATGAAAGAATATGATTCCATACGAACGAATGGTAGATCTATTCCCTACCAGTCAATAGCTAAAGGGGCTATTTTTATTCTTGTTGGTATTGCTTTTTTATTAAGACAAATTCCAGCAACCGAACATTTTTTGCCTGAATGGCTTTTTGGAATACACTCCTTATTAATTTTAATTGGATTGTATAAGGGTATACAAACTGGATTTAATGGAGTAGGCTGGATGATTCTAATAATTATTGGAGTTTTAGTAGCTTTAAGAAATTACAATATTATGAATTTGAATACCATTTTTGCATATGGAGTGCCATTTGGACTAATAGTTATTGGTTTATTTATTATTACAAAAAGAAATTAAAGATGAAAGAGACTGATCCATATAATAAAGAATATTCTTATGATTCGAATTCGAATCATTCTTCAAAGAACAACTCAGATAATAAGAAAGTTTGGGGAATTATAATTATCATTATTGGTTTTTATTTATTGTTAAAAACGATTATTCCTAATAACTTTCCATTTTTAAACCATTTTATTTCTTTCCCAATACTAATGATTATTGGCGGAATAATTTTAGGCAGTCGAAGACGATTCCAAATGGGAGGATGGGTTTTCTTAACTGGAGCTGGCGTTTTCCTTTTTATTTCCAGATTAGATCATAGCTTTACCACTTATCTATTTCCTATAACCTTGATTATAGTGGGAATTTATATTATTAATAATAATAAAGAAAAAAAGAAGCGTATCCTTAAAGAAGAAATAAAGGCTTTGCCACCACCATCTGGAGAACAGAAGGAGCAGCAAACTCATTTTACACAAACTGATTATTCCTATATCGATACTTCAGAAACCATAAATATTAATAATATTTTAGGCGGAGACAAAAGGAATGTTTTATCAAAAGATTTTAGGGGAGGAAGTATTTCTTCAGTATTTGGTAGTGTTGAGATAGATATGAGATCAGCTGGTTTGGTACAGGATATTCAGATTAACATAAATTTGGTTTTTGGTAGTATTGAATTCTTGTTTCCTGCCAACTGGCAAATTATTAATGAAACCACCACATTATTGGGTTCAGTTGAAGATAGAAGACGTGTGATTAATACAGATGGAAATTTGAAAAAAGTCTATATTACTGGGTTAGTTTTATTTGGCAGTATTGATATTAAGAATGTATAAGTATTAAAAGTGAGCTTAAATATTAATATTTGGAAGTTGAATGTGGCAGTGTTTGTAGCACTGTTATTGCTCTGTGGAACAGAAGCTTATCTTCTATTTAATTTTAGTATTTTTAGTTGGAAAAATGCGATTGAATTATGTGCTTTAGCAAATGGTTTATTATATTTGTTTTACTTTATTTCTGTTCAAAGTAACCTTTCTATTTTTGAAAAAAATCCTATTTTATTCATTGCAATCAAACAGTCTGCTTTTGCTTTTATTTATGGCTATACCTTTTTATGGATCATTAACTTTTTCTTCCATAACCATTGGGGAATTACTGTAGATACGTTGCTATTTCATTTTTCTATTTTTATTGCCATTATGGTTTTAATAGCATTGGGGCTTCTTAATCTTTTTGTAAAAACAATAAATAATCAAGAGCAGCGATTACTTATGGAGCAAGACGCCCAGTCTTTGAAAAATGAAGCAGAATTATTTAAGTTAAGACAACAATTGCATCCCCATTTTTTATTTAATAGTTTAAATTCAATTAATGCGCTTATTGGGTCTAATCCAAAACTAGCTCGAGAAATGTTATTAAAACTTTCTTCTTTTTTGAGATTGTCTGTCAAAAGAGAAGAAATGAAATTAGTTTCTATTAGAGAAGAGGTGGATTCTTTAGAATTGTATTTGGATATTGAGAAAGTGAGGTTTGGAGATAGATTAAATATTCTAAAAGATATTCCTGAAAATCTTAAGGAAAAAATTATTCCACCATTTTTATTACAACCTCTATTAGAAAATGCGATTAAATTTGGATTATATGATACTTTGGATGAAGTGATCATTACTTTAACTTTAAAAGAAACAGAATATTTCTATGATTTTGAAATCAGTAATCCATATGATAAGCATAGCGTAGCACCAAAAGGCACAGGTTTTGGTCTTCAAGCGATATCTCGTAGGCTATTTTTATTATATGCGCGAAATGATTTATTAAAAGTTGAAAAAAGTCCTGGGATTAAGAAAGAAGATGCGGATATTTATATTATAAATTTATTAATCCCCAAAAATAAGACTTTATTAAAGTAAAGAAAATTTGTTTTGTAAATTCATTTTATAAAAAGAGGATATAATTAACTTATTAATTAACTATAGAGATAGACTAAAACGATAATAATGTTGAAATGTATTATAATTGATGATGAACATTTAGCAAGAAGTATTCTTAAGGAAATGCTTATTGAAATTGGAGGAGTAGAAATGATATCGGAGTGCGCAAATGGATTTGAAGGATTAAAAGCTATTCAATCTATGACACCTGATTTGATTTTTCTAGATGTTCAAATGCCTAAGATTAATGGATTTGAGATGTTAGAACTTTTAGATCATGCACCAGCGGTTATTTTTACTACTGCTTTTGATGAATATGCGGTTCAAGCTTTTGAAGTAAATGCCATAGATTATTTATTAAAGCCTATTGAACCAGAACGCTTATTTAAAGCTGTTGAGAAAGTAAAACAGAATTTAGGAGAAAAACTTGTTGTTAATGATAATAGTAAAGAAGCCTTACCTTTTTTGCCTGAACAGTCACAACGAATAGTAGTGAAAGAACGTGATGAGATTAAAATCATCCCTAATGATCAAATTATTTTTATTGAAGCTTCGGACGATTACGTGAAAATAAAAACGAATGAAAAAGTTTATTTAAAAAGTCAGACAATGACCCGAATGGAACAACAGTTGCCACCTCAGCAATTTGTTAGGATACATCGTTCCTTTATTGTTAATAGTAATTATATACATAAGATAGAGCTATTGGGTAAAGAACAATATACTTTAATTTTATCCAACGGTCAGCATTTACCTATCAGTAAGTCTGGTTATGTAAAACTAAAATCATTCTTGGGAATCTAAAGCGCTTAGTCTAATTTTGAGAAAATTTTAAATAATGAGAAAACACCTATTTACATTCTTTTCATTAATTTTATTTTCTATTTCGGCATTTGCCCAAAAGAAAGTAACCATTAGTGGATATATAAATGAGGCTGGTTCTAAAGAAAGCTTACCAGGTGCTGTCTTGTATGTAAAAGAAGCTAATAATGGCGCTGCAACTAATGATTATGGATTTTATTCTTTCACGGTTCAGCCAGGTAAATATACACTGACCTATTCTTATATGGGTTATAAGGACGCTGTTTATCATATCAATTTGGTGAATGATACTGCAATAAATATTGATTTGAAAGAGATAGCTTCTCAGGAATTGAATGAAGTTGTTATCACTTCCGAACGCGCTGATAGAAATGTGAGTAGCACTCAAATGGGTTCAATTTCACTCTCCACCGAAAAGATTAAAAAGCTTCCTGTTATATTTGGAGAATCTGATATTTTAAAAGCCATTCAATTATTACCAGGTGTTCAATCCGCCGGAGAAGGACAGTCAGGGTTTTATGTGCGTGGTGGTGGTCCAGATCAGAATTTGGTACTTTTAGACGAAGCAGTTGTATATAATACAGGACATTTATTTGGTTTCTTTTCTATTTTTAATTCAGATGCTATTAAAAATGTCAATTTGATGAAAGGGAGTCCTTCTGCTAATTACGGAGGTCGCTTGTCATCAGTGCTTGATGTAAGGATGAAAGATGGGAATATGAATAAGTTTGAAGGTGAAGGCGGTATTGGCTTGATATCTTCTAGATTGACTTTGCAAGGACCCATAGTGAAAAACAAAGGATCTTTTATGGTTTCTGGTAGAAGAACCTATATTGATGTGTTAACCAAACCTTTTATTAAAGGAAATGCTAAAGGGAGTGGTTATTTCTTTTATGATGCTAATTTAAAAGCCAATTATATATTAGGAGAAAGAGATAGAATATACTTGAGTGGCTATTTTGGACAAGATATATTTTCATTTAATAGTAAGAATGGGAATTTTGATTTGCGTATGCCTTGGGGCAATGCTACCACTACTTTAAGATGGAATCATCAGTTTAGCAATAAACTCTTCTTGAACACCTCTGCGATTTACAACAAATATGATTTTGAATTTAGTGGTGGTCAGAAGCAAATGAAAATAAAAATGAATTCTGGTATTCGAGATTGGAATGGCAAAATGGATTTAGATTATTTTTCTAGTTTCGGACATGCTTTTAAAGGAGGCATTAATTATACCTATCATACTTTTATTCCAAGTCAAATTAGCGGTTCAAGTGGTGATAGCTTGTTTATGGCGGATAATCCTTTTATTAAATATGCACATGAATCTGCTATTTATTTAAATGATGAATTTGATTTAAGCAAAAAGATAAAAGTCAATGTAGGCATTCGTTATTCCATGTTTCAACAAATAGGGCCTTATACCGATTTTAATTTTGATGCAGATGGAAATAAAGTCGATAGTACTTATTATGGTCGAGGTAAATTTATCAAAAATTATGGAGGTTGGGAACCAAGAGCTTCTGGAAGGTTTACCATTAATGAGGAATCTTCTATCAAAGCTTCATTAGGTAGAAGTATGCAATATATACATTTAGTATCTAATAATGGAAGCACCCTTCCAACAGATATTTGGATGCCTAGTTCTTTAATTGTACAGCCGCAAAAAGCTTGGCAATATTCATTAGGATATTTCAGGAATTTTTTGGATAATAGTTTAGAAACTTCAGTAGAAGTCTATTACAAAGATTTAAAAAATCAATTAGAATATCGTGAAGGTTATACACCAACAAGTACCAAAGATCCTGAATATGATTTAGTAGTTGGAGATGGAAAAGCATATGGTGCAGAGTTTTTCATCAATAAAACACAAGGTAAATTTACTGGCTGGATTGGTTATACTCTTTCTTGGACTAATAGATTTTTTGGAGCTTTAAATAATGGAGATCCATTTCCTGCTAAGTATGACCGCAGGCATGATCTTTCTGTGGTTGCCAATTATGAATTTAATAAAAAATTAAATGCTTCAGCGGTCTTTGTTTTCGGTTCTGGAAATGCCATTACACTTCCAACTGGTTTTTATTTTGTTGATGGTATTTTAGTGCAGGATTATTCAAAAATGAATCAATATAGAATTTTTCCTTATCATCGATTAGATCTTTCTCTAAATTGGACACCAAGAGCGAATTCAAATAGAAAGGTTAAAGGGACATGGGCTTTTGCCATCTATAATGTTTATAATAGAATGAATCCTTACATCCTGTATGTAGATGCAGAAGGTAGTTTACAACAAGGTATGAAAGTAAGTGTAAAGCAGGTTTCTATCCTTCCAATATTGCCAAGTATCACCTATAATTTTAAATTTTAAGTAGAAAGGTTTAAGATATTGTTTGTTTTTAATACATTTGTAACTCATCTTATAGCTTAAGATGAGTTATTTTATATAAAATAATAAGAGATGATTAAGCAATCCTACTATAAACATATAGTAAGCTCTTTGAGCTTGCTCCTATTTGCGAGTTCTGTTTCGATGGCACAAACTACATATTTGGATGTTAATGCTCCAGAATCCGAGTTGATCGAAAAGGTAGAAGCAAAGACCGGAAGAATCAGTAAGAATTTGAATGCTGCCATGAGACCAATTTCTAGAAAAGATTTAGTTGAATATCTTTCTGATTATAGCCGAGCTGCCAGAGTAGGAAAATTGGGAGAAAATGGAATTGAAGAATTTAATATTAATAGAGCTATTGGTATTAGTGGAGAATGGTATGAGAATGCTTCAGGAGAATCTGGTTTTATAGAGTCTAAAAAGCCAGTTTTGAAATATCTTTACAAGACAAAGACTGATTTTATTAATGTGGAAACTGATAATTTTTTCCTTGCCCTAAATCCTGTATTATACTTGCAAAGTGCGTATGGGGTGGATGAAGGAAATCAGATTACCAATACAAGAGGCTTGGAATTAAGAGGACGTATTGCTGATAAGATAGGATTTTATACCATGCTAGCGGATAATCAAGTAGGTGTTCATAATTATGTAGAAAATTGGATTGCTCGACATAATGATCAATTCCCAGGAAATGATATGGCAGTTAAGAGGGGTAAGAATTATGATATCTTTCTAGGTAGAGGGTATATTGACTTCCCAATTTATAAAGATAAGATTACAGCTTCTTTTGGATATGACAAACAACATATAGGTTATGGAATTAGAAGTTTGGTTTATGATTATCATGCTGCTCCAGCTACCTTCTTAAGATTGGAAGGTAAATGGCTAGGATTTGATTATCAAAGCTTATTAACAGAACAAATAGAGGTGAATAATACCACAGGAGATGCCTTAAAACCTCAAAAATATGCAGCTATTCATACATTAAATTATAGAGTCAATGATAAGTTGAGTTTGGGTATTTTTGAAAGCAGTGTTTTAAGAAAAGATAATAATAAATTACCTTGGGAGATGTTTGTCCCGGTGGTAGGTTTTCAGTCTTTAACTAAAGCGTCAACTGGTCAAAGAGCTAATACAGCTTGGGGTTTACAATTCAAAGCACTCCCTTTAAAAGATGTTCAGGCTTATGGTCAAGCTTTTATAGAACATATTGATTTTGGAACAATCGGTAAAGGAGATTGGAAGAATCAATATGCTTTTCAGTTAGGTTTGAAATATTATGATATAGCTGGTTTGAAAAATCTTGATGGTCAAATAGAATATAATACAGCAAGACCTTTTACTTATGCTGCACTATCAGATGAAGTTACGGGGTTTACACATTATAATCAGCCGATTGCACATCCCTTGGGAAATAATTTCTATGAAATTATTGGAAATTTAAAATATCAACCTCTTTCTTTGTTAACTGTGAATGCAAGAGCGATTTATAGCAAGCAAGGGTTCAATCCAAATTCCAATAATAATTTAGGTAATGGTATAATTTTATCAGCAGAGAGTCGTTCCTATGGAGATGATTTTTCTTATCCAATATTAGGAGGAGATGTCGTTAAAACAATATTTGCAAATTTGAATATAGCGTATGAAATACGTCCGAATATCTTTTTAGAAGCAGGTGGAACTGCTATTAATTCAACCAAGAATGAAATGGCTCAACCAAATACTATGATTTTTTATGGTGCCTTAAGAATGAATATAGGAAAGGTTTTCTATGATTTCTATTAGAAATTAATTTTAGAATTCGAGCGTTTATTTATAAGTCTTTTACAAAATAAAATAGGTTACAACGCTTTGTTGTAACCTATTCATTTTTAAGTGGTCCCACCAGGACTTGAACCTGGGACCCCCTGATTATGAGTCAGGTGCTCTAACCAACTGAGCTATAGGACCCAAAAAGAACATACTTTCTTATTGAAGAAGTGCAAAGATAACTAAATTTTGATTTTGACAAAACTTTTAAAGATCCTTTTTAAATATTTCTTTAAAAAAACTTATCTTTGTAAATTACAATAAACTTAATTTTTAAAATAATTAATAATGGCAGATCAACAAAACCCAGAACAACAACAAGGTATTAATATCGAATTGACAGAAGAGCAGGCCAATGGTCTATATTCAAATTTAGCAATCATTACGCATTCTTTTTCAGAATTTGTATTAGATTTTATCAGCATTATGCCTGGTATTCCTAAAGCTAAAGTTGGATCAAGAGTTGTAATGACTCCTCATAATGCTAAACGATTAATGCGTGCTTTAATTGATAATGTTAAACGTTATGAAACTCAAAATGGTTTAATTAAAGATGAGCAGCCTGAAGAGGGTGGAAGTATTCCAATTAATTTTGGTGGACCAACAGGTCAAGCATAAGAAAATAATATCTCAAGAAAATGACTATCTTTTAAAATAGTCATTTTCTTTTTTTATGTAGATTTTCAACGTAATTTTGCAAACTGCCAGAACGCATAAATAAACTTTTAAAAATACTTCCCAGATGACAGAAAAAATTCTGATTTTAGATTTTGGTTCTCAATATACTCAACTTATTGCCCGCAGCATAAGAGAGTTAAATATATATTGTGAAATTGTTCCTTGCTTGAAACCATTAGAATTAACAGAAGATATTAAAGGTATCATCTTATCAGGAAGTCCTTTTTCGGTAAATGATGAGAATGCACCTAAACCTGAATTGGCTTCATGGGCAGATAAAGTTCCTATATTAGGGATCTGTTATGGTGCTCAATTATTAGCGGCTCAATATGGCGCTGAGGTGGGTAAATCTCAAAGTAGAGAATTTGGCAGAGCTCATATAAACATAAAATCTGATGATGAGTTTTTAAAAGGAATTGATAATAATTCTCAGGTATGGATGAGCCATAGTGATAGTATAAAGACATTACCTGAAGGCTTTTCTTTATTGGCTGATACCAACAGCATCCCTGTAGCTGCTTTTAAAGTAAATAATTTTTCAAAACCTGTTTATGGTATTCAATTTCATCCTGAAGTAACCCATAGCGATCAAGGCAAAACATTCTTGAAAAATTTTGTCGTAGATATTTGTGAATGTTCTCAAGATTGGACGCCTGCAGCTTATGTTACTCAGACAATTGAAAATCTTAAAGATCAGATAGGAGCAGAAAAAGTAGTGATGGCCTTAAGTGGTGGTGTTGATTCTACTGTTGCTGCGACTTTGATTCATAAAGCTATTGGAGATCGATTATACTGTATTTTTGTTGATAATGGATTACTACGTAAAAATGAATTTGAAGAAGTTTTGGAAAGTTATAAAACCTTAGGATTAAATGTTAAGGGAATAAATGCTCAAAACCGTTTTTATGAAAAGCTTGCTGGTGTCAGTGATCCAGAAGGAAAAAGAAAAATTATTGGTGGATTATTTATTGATATCTTTCAAGAGGAGGCTACTCTTTTGCAGGATATTAAATTTTTAGGACAAGGAACCATTTATCCTGATGTCATTGAGTCTGTTTCAGTAAACGGACCATCAGTTACTATTAAATCTCATCATAATGTTGGTGGATTACCTGAAAAAATGAACTTAAAATTAATAGAGCCCTTAAGGTTTCTATTTAAAGATGAGGTAAGAAAAGTAGGTAAAGAACTAGGTCTAGCAGCTTCATTTTTAGAGCGACATCCTTTCCCTGGACCTGGTTTGGGTATAAGAATATTAGGTGCAGTTAGTCCTGAAAAAGTAAGCATGCTACAAGAGGCTGATCATATATATGTTGGTCATTTGAAATCAAGTGGGGAATATAATAATGTATGGCAAGCGGGTACTATATTATTGCCGGTTCAAAGTGTTGGTGTGATGGGAGATGAGCGAACTTATGAATTCACTGTTGCCTTAAGAGCAGTAACTTCTGTAGATGGAATGACAGCAGATTGGGCACATTTACCTTATGAGTTTTTAGCAAAAGTTTCTAATGATATTATTAATAAAGTGAATGGAATAAATAGGGTAGTTTATGACATTAGTTCTAAACCACCAGCAACGATCGAATGGGAATAGCCTTTTATCCTATAAAGAAAAGATGCATCCAATTTTACCTTAAATATTAAGAAACGTTTGAATGAAAATATTATTTGCAGCCAATAGGTTCCCTTATCCTCCTTATCGAGGTGATAAGTTGAAAATATATAATCTTGCAAAGCGTTTGTGCAAAGATCATGAACTGCATTTATTAACTTTCCTTGAAGAAGAAAGTGATTTACAATACCTTGAAAATTTAGATGGTATCTTTAAACATATTCATTTGGTCAGATTAGGAAAAATTACTTCTTACATCAATGTATTGAAAGGGTTTGTAGGTTCAGAACCATTACAGTCAGCCTATTTCAGGTCTTCAAAAATGTTTAGGAAAGTAAATACTCTTTTAAAAGAAGAAAATTATGATGCTGTTCATATCCAACATTTACGGATGGCTCAGTATTTTATTGAACATAAAGAAATACCCAGAATTTTAGATTTACCTGATGCCTTCTCCTTATATTGGATGAGGCGAACCGATGCTTCTAGCGGACTTAGAAAGTGGTTTAATTATAAGGAATATAAGAGAATAAAAGCATATGAACCAAAACTAAAAGCTTTTGATAAAGTATTGGTCTGCTCTCGTGAAGATTTAGCTTGGCTAGAAACCCAATCAAATCTAAATAATGTCTCACTTTTACCTAATGGAGTAGATGCTGAATTTTTTGAAAATCCTACCCCTGACTATTATACAAATAGAAATAAAATACTTTTCACAGGCAATATGGATTATGCTCCTAATATTGATGGTGTATTGTATTTTTGCAAAGAGATTTTCCCCTTAATTTTAGAAAAACATCCAAAAGCACAATTTATTATAGCTGGTCAAAGACCAGTTAAGGAAATCTTGGCTCTTCAAAGCGAGAAGGTTATTGTTACTGGTTTTGTACCTAGTTTGAAAGACTGGTATAAAGAAGCCTCTATTGTAGTTTCCCCACTTCGTTTTGGAGCAGGTACTCAAAATAAGGTTTTGGAAGCTATGGCGATGGGAGTCCCTATTATTAGTACTAATATTGGATTTGAAGGATTAAATATTTTTTCAGGTGAAGGAGTAATAGTTGCAATGGATACCGTTCCCTTTGCACAAGCATGTATTCGATTATTATCAGATGCAAAAATGCGAAAAGAAGTGGGTCAAGTTGGGGTTGGAGTTATTCGTTCACAATTTGATTGGAATATTATTAGTAATTTTTTGATTGGCTATTGTGTTGAGGTCAATAGAATGAAAAAGCAACAGCCTTAACCATTTTCAAGATTTCAAATAGTAAAATTTTAAAAAGTCACAACGCATACTTTTAGATAAAAATATGGAATGGAATCATTTACATTTTCAGTATTTTTTATTGAAAGAATATATTATAATATTTAAAAAAGCTGTTCATTCGAACAGCTTTTTTAAATATTATAATTGAAAATTATGCTTCGACAGCACTTTCTAAAAGTACTGATGCTTTATTATCTAATATTTCTACAAATCCTCCAGTAATATGAAAGTTTTCAAATTTAGTTTGAGCTTTATCTAGAATAATTTTCATTTTTCCAGTTCCTAATGCCGCAACCATAGGAGCATGGTTTTGTAAAATCTCGAAAGAACCCTCTACACCTGGAAGCTGTATACCATATACTTCTCCGCTATAAATTGATTTTTCGGGCGTTAATATTTCTAATCGCATAATAATATTTTTTTAAGCTTTTTAATGCTCTTATAATCTAAAGAACATTGTAATTAAGCTTGCTCTAATAATTTTTTACCTTTTGCAATTGCATCATCAATAGAACCAACTAAGTTAAAGGCTGCTTCAGGATACTCGTCCACTTCACCATCCATAATCATATTAAAACCACGAATTGTCTCTTCAATAGGAACTAATACACCTACAAGACCAGTAAATTGTTCTGCAACGTGGAATGGTTGAGATAAGAAACGTTGTACACGTCTTGCACGAGATACAATCAATTTATCTTCTTCGCTTAATTCATCCATACCCAAGATAGCGATGATATCTTGTAATTCTTTATAACGTTGTAAAGTTCTTTTTACCTTCTCTGCACATTCGTAGTGAGCTTCACCAACAATACTTGGAGTCAAAATACGAGAAGTAGAATCCAATGGATCCACCGCTGGATAGATACCTAAGTCAGCAATTTTACGAGATAATACTGTTGTAGCATCTAAGTGAGCAAAGGTTGTTGCTGGTGCTGGGTCAGTTAAGTCATCTGCAGGTACATATACAGCTTGTACAGATGTAATAGAACCAGCCTTAGTTGAAGTAATACGTTCTTGCATTAATCCCATTTCTGTTGCTAATGTAGGCTGATAACCTACCGCAGATGGCATACGTCCTAATAAAGCGGATACTTCAGATCCTGCTTGAGTAAAACGGAAAATATTATCAACGAAGAATAAAATATCTTTACCGCGACCATCACCTTCTCCATCACGGAAATATTCAGCCATAGTCAAACCAGATAAAGCCACACGAGCACGAGCCCCAGGAGGTTCGTTCATTTGTCCAAAGACGAATGTTGCTTTAGATTCTTTTAATTCTTCTAAA
Organism: Edaphocola sp.; assembly: GCA_035497795.1. Lineage (GTDB taxonomy): Bacteria > Bacteroidota > Bacteroidia > Chitinophagales > Chitinophagaceae > Edaphocola. Next base: position 84,597 of record DATJCU010000235.1, read on the forward strand.
TCAACTGCATCTAAATCCCAAATACCATTTTTTAATGACTCTTTAAATTTGTCGCCGTATCTTACAATACCTGCTTCAATCATCTCACGCATCAAGTCATTACCTTCACGAGTACGCTCTCCGACACCAGCAAATACTGATAATCCACCGTGACCTTTAGCGATATTATTAATTAATTCTTGAATCAATACTGTTTTACCAACACCTGCTCCGCCAAACAAACCAATTTTACCACCTTTTGCATAAGGCTCAATCAAGTCAATAACCTTGATTCCGGTAAATAAAATTTCTGTTGAAGTACTTAAATCTTCAAATTTTGGAGGTTTGGCATGAATAGGGCGTGCATTTTCTTTACTAGTTTGAGGTAACCCGTCAATAGCATCACCAGTTACATTAAACAAACGACCTTTAACTTGGTCGCCTGTTGGCATTGCTATCGCTTTTCCTGTATCTACTACTTCCATTCCACGAACCAGACCTTCTGTACCGTCCATAGCAACGCATCTTACACTGTTTTCACCTAAGTGTTGCTGAACTTCCAAAACTAATATCTCACCATTTTCACGCTTTAATTCTAAAGCATTAAAAATTTCAGGCAAAGCATTATCTCCAGTAAAATGAACGTCAATTACCGGGCCAATGATCTGCTTAATTTTACCAACGTTTGGCATACCTCTATATTTATATTTTATTAAAAATAATTATTATAAGTTTTCAAATAGTGTGCAAAATTATACATCAATTGTGATATTATGAAATTTAATTGAGAATAATATTGAATTTTGACCTAAAATAACTAATCTTTACCTTTTTTATACTCTTTCCACATAGATTTAAAGGTTTTCTTTGAGAAAACTAAAGGAGCTCGATAACTTCCCCATAATGGCTTGAAAAGTTTATCAAAAACTTTATTTTTTATTCCAGCTCCTGGTATATCCATAATAAACCTTAAAGATACCCCTGTCTGAAAAGCTTTCCAGCCAGCTTTTTCTTGAAAGTTCGAATTTCCTTCCTGAATATATATTGATCGGTTGGTCAATAGCATATTGTGAATATTAATATGAACCGGACATACTTGAGTGCAGGCACCACACAAACTGGAAGCAAAACTTAAATGTCCAAATTCCTCCATTGATTTCATGTGAGGCGTAATTACAGAGCCTATTGGACCGCTATAGGTTGTGTCATAAGCATGACCTCCAATATTTTTATATACAGGACAAACATTTAAGCAAGCTCCACATCGAATGCAATACATTGCTTCTCTAACTTCTTTCCTTAAAAGTTTAGTCCGTCCATTATCTAGTAAGATAACGTACATTTCATTGGGTCCATCCATTTCATCCTGTCCTTTAGGTCCAAAGAGAATGGTATTATATACTGTTAGTGTTTGCCCAGTGCCATGAGTTGATAATAAGGGCCAAAATAGAGAAAGATCTTTCAAAGAAGGAATTACTTTTTCAATTCCAACAATAGCAATGTGGATTTTTGGTAAAGTAGTGGTTAATCTAATGTTTCCTTCATTTTCGGTTAGTGCAATTGCCCCTGAATCTGCTATAATGAAATTTCCACCTGTTATGCCTACCTCTGCTTGTAAAAAGGCAGAACGCAACTTATCTCTGGCGATTAATGTTAGTTCTTTTGGACTTAGATTTGGAGCTGTTCCTAATTTTTCTTCAAAAAGTTTAGCAATATCCTCTTTACTTTTATGCATTGCTGGCGTAACGATATGGTATGGGGGCTCACCATCTAATTGCTGTATATACTCTCCAAGGTCAGTTTCTATCGATTTGATTCCTAATTTCTCTAGAAAAGGATTCAGATGAATTTCTTCTGTAACCATAGATTTTGATTTGACAACCGTTTTGGCATTTGCATGCTTCATGATTTCAGCAATCGATTTTAATGCATCTTCCGAATCCTCTGCCCAAATAACTTTTCCTCCGTTTTCAGTACATTTTTTTTCAAAAAGCTCTAATGAATTGTGTAAAGATTCTACTGCTTTCCATTTTATCATTTTTGCCTTTTTCCGAGCATACTCTAAATTATCAAATTGATGCTGACCTTTTTCTAGTGCAATATTATATTTATCAATATTGAAAGAAATAGTATGACGATGTTTTTCATCAAAAACTTTCGCCTTACTTTTCTCTAAAAATATTTCTTTATTATCCATTTTATTTTTCTAAAATTGATGTTTGTTCAAAGGTACTAAGTATGAGATGTAATTTAATCATTTTTTATTTTAAAACATGAAAAACTTATGAGCTAAACCATTACTTTTGCAAAGAACAAATTTTTCATTTATTTACTTTTGAGAAAAGGAATTTTATACTTTGCTTTTGGGTTAATGGTTTTTACTTTTTGCTTTATTTTTAGTATTGAAGTATTTGCCAGAGATATTTATGGTATCGGTATTTCCGATAGCCTAGTGAATACTATTATGGATAGTATTCAGAATAATCGCTGGCAGGAAACGCCTTTTTTAAATAAGGATGTAAAAGTCATTACTCAAATTGAAAAGCCATATCAGTTGATTACTAATACAGCCAGTTTTTATTTAATACTGGGTTTGTTATTAATTTTAGGCTTATTAAGAAAAATATTTCCAGTATTCTTCCGGAATCTATATCAGTCCTTTATGAATCCAATGATCAGTAGACGTGCTATCAGGGATCAAATTGAACAAAATGTAGCGGCAAGTTGGGCTATGAATATCTTTTTTTGTATTTCTTTAGGATTATTTCTTTTTGTTCTTCTGACACAGAATAAAAATTTCTTGAATGCCTTCAGAATAAACAGAGATTTTCTTTTGCTTATTATTATTTTTGTAATTGGGTTTGTCTATTTGATAAAATTTCTAGTTTTAAAATTTGTAGGTTGGTCCTTTAAGATAGAATCAACTACTAATGATTATCTTTATAATGTATTTTTAGTTAATAAAATATTAGGAATAATATTACTGCCATTTACTATAATTTTAGCATTTGGTACAGGAGCATGGTTACAAATAATTTTTCTGATCTCTATTATTACAATTTTTATTTTAGTAATTAATAGGTATGTGCGATCGTGGTCCTCACTTGGTAATTTATTTCATTTTAGTAAATTCCATTTTTTTATGTACTTTTGCACGTCAGAATTATTGCCAATTGCTGTTCTATTTAAGTTTACATTCAATTTATTGTCTGAATATGCTTAATTTAATAATACAATAGGCATAGTAATAAATTATATTCAAATTAATTGGGAGAATGGTTAAAGCGGATAAAGAGATGCCGAAGCTTAAAAAAGATTTGAAACCGGCAAAAAAGGCGAGTGTAAAGAAAGTTATTGCTAAGTCAATAAATAAAGAGGTTGCTAAGTCAACTAAAAAAGGCATAGCTCCAAAAAAGGAAAAAACCTTGCATCCTATTAAACATATTTTAGTGTCTCAACCTAGACCTGAAAATGAGAAATCTCCGTATTTTGAATTAGAGAAAAAATATAATATCAAACTATCGTTCCATCAGTTTATAAAATTGGAACCCTATTCTTCTAGAGAATTTAGAAAACAAAAAATAGAATTATCTGAATATTCGGGTATTATATTTAATAGTAGAAATGCTATAGATCATTTTTTTAGGATTTGTGAAGAAATGAAATTTAAGATTTCTCCAGAAATGAGATATTTCTGTATTACCGAAGCTGTGGCTTTATATCTTCAGAAGTTTATTATTTATCGTAAGCGTAAAGTGTTTTTTGGTGCTGATGGCAGTATTGATGGGTTAATGGATATATTGGCCAAATACAATCACATAAAGTATTTAATCCCTGTTGCAGAAAGAACCAAAAATGATATATCTCCTGCTTTGTCTAATAATGGCTATGATTATACTGAAGGTGTCGTTTACCGAACCGTTCCTAATGAGATGGAAGCTGTTGTAAAGAACAAGGATTACGATTCCATTATATTCTTTAGTCCGTTTGGATTAGATTCTATTATGGAAACCGACTCGAAATTCAAACAAAAGAAACTAGTTTTGGGAGCATTTGGACTGGGAACACAGAAAGCTTTAGAAGATAAAGGATTTACTGTAGCTATTAAGGCTCCATTGCCAGGTACACCCTCCATGTCATCTGCTATTGAGAAATATTTAGAAGAAAACAATAAATAATCTTTAAATGAAAGCTTATTATTAATTTTATCTTGAGCTTAATATTATCGATATGCCATTCTCTTTTGTAGTAGGAGCCGTCCCGGTAATTCCAATCAAAACAATGCCATCTCAACATTCAGAGATGTCGTCTCAATTATTATTTGGAGAAAGGGCTTTAGTTTTAAAACAAGAGAACGATTGGTTATACATTGAAAGTCATTGGGATCAATATGAAGGTTGGATTCATAAAGGTTCTGTCAATTTTATTACACAAAAAGAATATAAGAAATTCCCTAAAACACTTACAGGAATAGGTATTAATAAATTAATTCTAGAAAATGGATTTTGTTTATTATCTCCAGGTAGTGATTTGTTTGGAATGAAAAACAATCAATTCCCGTGGTTAAAAAGTAGTACCATTAAATATAAAGGTTCCAAAGTTGTTTTAAAGAAAAATAATTTTGATGCTGAAAACATTCTAAGATTTACACTTGCCTTCTTAGGAGCAGGATATCAATGGGGTGGTAGAAGCCTAATGGGAATAGATTGTTCTGGTTTAAGTCAAATGGTGTATAAAATGCTAAATATTTCATTACCGCGAGATGCAAATGAACAAGTTAAAATCGGCTTTAGCATTGATTTTTTAATAGCCGCCCAATGTGGAGACCTTGCTTTCTTCGATAATGAAGAAGGTGCAATTATTCATGTAGGCATATTATTAGATCCCTATACTATTATCCATGCTAGTCAGCAATCTGGTTGCGTCGTTATTGATGATATTGACCAAGGAGGTATAATCTCCCGAAAACAAAAAAAGAGAATAGGCCATTTGAGAATTATTAAACGTATAGTTTAAATCTCATTTTTTTTATTTTTGTTCAAGTAATATTCAGAGAAAAGATGATAATTGATTAGATTTTGGGTATTTAATAGTTGAGGTTTCAGACATTGTGAATATTCTTGCTGTTGATGCAATTAACGACAAAAAAGTTAAAAATGAATTAAATATGAGTCAAAGGAATAAATACATATATCCTTTTTGTACCTTTGCTTTCTTTTATTTATTAAATTGTAATCACAGATGGAAAATCTGCGACATATACCCATCGAAAGTTTAGAACAAACTTTAACAGAATGGGGTGAACCAAAATTCAGAATCCAGCAAATTAAAGATTGGATTTGGGTAAAGAATGTTGGATCTATTGAAGAAATGACCAACATCTCCAAAGAGCTTAGAGATAAGTTACATGAATTATTTTTTATTCCCAAAGTCAGTATAGACCATAGTCAGTTTAGTGAAGACGGTACAATAAAAACCCGATTTACACTAACAGACGAACGTTATGTTGAAGGAGTGCTTATTCCTACCGAAAAGAGGATGACGGCTTGTGTTTCTTCACAGGTTGGTTGTAGCTTGGCGTGCAAGTTTTGTGCAACTGGTTATTTGAAGCGGATGCGTAATATGGACTGGGATGAGATTGTAGATGAGGTTACCTTACTTAATGATATGGCTATAGAGCATTATGGAAAAAAATTAAGTAATATCGTTTTTATGGGAATGGGGGAGCCCTTACTCAATTACAAAAATGTGATGCAAGCTATAGAGCGAATTACCTCTCCTGAAGGTCTGGGAATGAGTCCAAAACGTATTACTGTTTCTACTGCTGGCGTATCTAAAATGATTAAGAAATTAGGAGATGATGGTGTGAGATTTAAACTAGCTGTTAGCTTGCATGCAGCGAATGATGAAAAGCGCAATCAAATTATGCCCATTAATGAAACTAGTGATTTGAAATCATTAGTAGAAGCACTGAACTATTTTTATCAAAAAACGAAAAGTGAAATCACTTTAGAATATATTCTTTTTTCTGAATTTAATGATAGTCAAACGGATGCTGACGAATTGATAAAAATTTTCAGACAAGTTCCTGCAGATTTGGTAAATATTATCGAATACAACCCAATTGAGCAGGCAGATTTTAAAAAGCCAAATGAGGAGGTTACAGATGCCTTCATGGCTTATTTAGCAAAACACAGAGTAAATGCGCGGCTACGTCATAGTCGTGGTAAAGATATAGATGCTGCATGTGGGCAGTTAGCCAATATCGATACAAAGAAATAAATTTTAAAATAAATAAATACAGTTAATATCCCCATTTTTTATGGATAAAAAATTTTCAAATAAGAAGCCCGCTCCTAGGTTAGAGGAAGACGAATTTAAAGAAGAAAGAGCTGCCGCACAGAAAAAGTTTTCTGAGACTGACCGAAAGTCATTTTGGAAAGATTTCGATAAAGATAAAGGGAAAGGAAATCAATCTAAACCAAGAGGAGCAAAGGAAGAACGCAGTAGAGGACCTAAAGAGGAAAGAAAGAACTATCCTGACCAAAAGAAGACTTTTAAAGAGGTGATGGATAAAGCTTATCAGGAAAGAAAGGAAAAAAAGAATATTAAAGAAGAACAGGTATTTAAACGAGTGACTCCTGATAATTTTGTAAAAGAAATTGATGGGGAACAATCTACAGAACACAAACCTAAATATAGAGAAGACGATAAAAGGAAACCATATTCAGATAGAAAACCTTCTCCATCTAAAGATTACAATAGAAATGAAGGGAAGCCCAGAACTTTCACAGATAAAAGGGGAAAACCAAAACAAGAATCATTCTTAGATCATTTTGATGATGAATTGCCAGAAGCTAAGTTATACGACAGTAGCGGCAAAAGAGGAGTCCGTGCAGAACAACAAATGATTGCAAATATGGATGTGATGCCTTTAAATAAATACATTTCTCATTGTGGCATATGCAGCAGAAGAGATGCAGTTGTATTAATAAAAGGTGGAAAAATAAAAGTTAATGAGCAAGTAGTTACAGAACCAGGATACAAAGTTCAAGAAGGTGATTTAGTTTACCAAGAAGGAAAACTTGTTAAAATTCAAAAGAACCTTGTTTATGCATTATTAAATAAACCTAAAGGTTTTATCACTACCACCGATGATCCTAAAGGACGTCGCACAGTAATGGATATTTTAGGTGAGAAAGTGCCTGAAAGAGTATTTCCAGTTGGAAGATTGGACAGACATACCACTGGCTTATTGTTATTGACCAATGATGGAGATTTAGCGCAACGTTTGTCTCATCCCAAGTATGAAAACAGGAAAATTTATCAGGTAACATTAGATAAACCTGTTACCCAAACCGATTTTGATAAAATATTAAAAGGATTAGAGTTAGAAGATGGTCTCATGCAAGTAGATCAACTGGCTTATTTGGAAAAAAAGAATGAAATTGGTATAGAAATCCATAGTGGTAAAAACAGAATTGTACGTCGTATATTCGAATCACTTGGTTATGTCGTTGATAAATTGGATAGAGTAGTGTATGCTGGATTGACCAAAAAGAATTTAAAACGTGGTCAATGGCGTTTCTTAACCAAACAAGAAGTCATTAATTTAAAACATTTAAAAGCTTAAAAATTATTAGCGTTTTATTAAAATAAAATCGTTCTAATATGCTTATCTTTGTATTATAAAGTTCTTTGAAGATATAAATACTTGTGTTGCTACACAAGGTTTATTTACGTCTTTCTTGTATTAAAAATAATTGGGGTCGACTGGTTTTGACAGCACAAGAGAGGGAAAGCGTAAGCATGCCGTGCGTTGTATAATTAGCACGTAAATCTGAATATTCAAATTTCAAATGGCAATACTCAGTATGCCATGGCTGCCTAATCAGTGATTAGATAGTCATTAGGGCCGTGTTGAGCAGGTGATTCTACTACCAAGCTCCACCGCCGACTCATTTAAAAAACGTAGAATGCTGTGATGTTAGGCTGTGCTCATCACATAAGACTATTCAGCTAAGCTTCAGGTCGGTTGGTTTATTTCCTGCTTGTAGCCGACAAATAATAATAAACTAAGCATGTAGAAAACTTTTTCAATCAGTGTTTGGACGCGGGTTCGAATCCCGCCGATTCCACTCCAATTCAAAGCAGGTCAAATTAATTTGATCTGCTTTTTTTATTTTAAGAAAATAATATTTAAAATCCAATTATTAATTTATCTTTACCCTTACATATTTAAGCACTCTGAAATGAGAAAAATAGGAATTTTAATCCTCCTTGTAGGATTATCTTTAAATTCTTGGGCACAACAAAAAGATTTTTTAAAAATTACTGAAAGAAAGATAAATGGTCAAGTGCTTCCTTCTTTTTACAATAAAAAAGCCAAGAATGCAAGTTATAAGATTAATCAAACGATACTATTAGCTTTAGGAATGAGCCATGATAGTATTGCTCCTGATGATTCTTTGAACAGATGGCAAACCGAAGTTCACTTCAACGATAAAAATTTGCTTTCCTTTACACTAAAAGATAGCAATCAAATTGAAAAAAGTTTTGCTTTTAATGCAGCAACTGGAGCACTGCTCAGTTTACAAGAATTGTTTACCCCAAATGCATTAAATCTTATAAAAAAAGAAATTGTCAAGAGCCAAAATAATTTATTACAGAATAGTAAATTACCAAGCTTATCAAGACAGATGGAAAAATGTTTAAAAGAGGATATTGGCGATTTTAAATTGACAGCAGATACGGTAATAATATTTTCTTCACATTGTTCTTCTATAGATACTTTTGGTGTGCAAACATATTATTCGATGGCTACAGGATTCAGTAGTCAAAAGCTATCTTCCTATTTGAATGTTTATGGGAAGTCCTTATTTGGTATTATAAGAAAGCCTAAACCTAAACACTTTAAAAGCACGGGAGTGGCAGGTTATTATGAAGGGAAATATGGACAAAAAGAAGTCTATTTACTATTAGAAAACCCAATAGAAAAGTCCTTAAAGGGTGTTTTTTATTTTCCTGAAGACAAACGATCAATTCCATTTTCGGGTACATTTAAAAGTAATAGATTTACAACTATTTTGGATGGTGCTAAATTAAATGTGGTCATTAGTTCTGGACTTTTTACAGGTTCCATTAGAAGAAGTTCAAAAGATATTATTTATCTCAAATTAAATAAAAACTAGCTTACTATCGTGATATTTCTTTAATTCCAAGAGTATTATTATTTTGTAAAAAAGATTTTCGAAATACTCTTTGGCATAAACCTATTTTTAGACGCCAAAAGAAATACTATATTTGAACATTAAATTTATGAATACAAATCTGGATGAGTAAAATTTTTAGGTTTACAGCTTTTCTTTTGAGCTTGTTGCTATTTCTTTCTTGCGGAAATGATAAAGCGCATCAAAAAACTGTTTTTCGATTAAACCAATCTGGTGGATTGGAAAGTTTAGATCCTGCTTTTGCAAAGAATTTGAGCATTATGTGGAATGTCCATTTTCTATTTAATACTTTAACTGAGGTTAATAAAAACATGGAAGTTGTACCGTCTTTAGCCAAGAATTGGGAATTAGACCATACCGGATTGCATTATACCTTTCATTTGCATAATAATGTTTTCTTTCATGATAACCCTGTTTTCCCAAATGGGAAAGGTAGAAAAATGACCGCTTTTGATGTACAATACAGTTTTGAAAGATTAATTGATCCAAAAACGGCCTCCTCAGGAGCTTGGATCTTTAATGATAGAGTTCGTAAAGAACATCCTTTTGAAGCAATAGATGATACTACTTTAATAATACACCTTGCTGAACCTTTTCGTCCTTTACCAGAGATCCTAAGCATGCCCTATTGTTCAATTGTTCCTAAAGAGGTAGTTGCAAAATGGGGGAAGGATTTTAGAAGTCACCCTTGTGGAACAGGACCTTTTCAATTTGTATATTGGGATGAAGGTAATACCCTTGTCCTACATAAAAATCAGAATTATTGGGAACTAGATCATCAAGGGAATCGATTACCTTATTTGGACGCTGTACAAATAAGTTTTAATGATACAAAAGCAACTGAATTCTTATTATTTCGTCAAGGTAAACTTGACTTTATCAATGGTTTGGATGGTTCGTTCAAAGATTTGGTCTTGACAAAAAAAGGCACCTTAAAAAAAGATTTTCAAAATAAATTTCGGCTACAAAAATTAGTTTATCTTAATACTGAATATATTGGTATTTTAATGGATCCCCAATCTGATTTAGTTAAAAATAGTGGGCTTCGATTTCAAAAAGTAAGACAAGCAATAAACTATGGAATTGATCGTCGAAAAATCGTCACTTATTTTCGTAATGGTGTTGGTGTACCTGCAACTACAGGCTTTATACCTAAAGGGATGCCAGGAACCTCTAACAGAATTTCTAGGGTATATGATTATAATCCCCAAAAAGCTATAGCCTTACTTGAAGAAGCCGGTTTTCCTAATGGTAAAGGGTTGTCTCCTATTATTTTACAATGTCCAGATGTAAGTGTAGATATTTGTAATTTCGTTGCAAGTCAATTAAATGATTTAGGTATTCCGGTGAAAGTTCAAGTAATGCAACCGGGAATTTTACGTCAAGAAATGAGCCGGAGTAAAGCTGCATTTTTTAAAGGACAATGGATAGCTGACTATCCCGATGCTGAAACTTTTTTGGCCTTCTTCTACAGCAAATTTCCAGCACCCCCAAATTACACTCGTTTTGACAACAAGCGTTATGACAATATGTATTTAAAGAGCTTACAAGAAATAGAGAACAGTAAACGTTTTAAAATGTATGCTCAAATGGACAGTATGATAAGTGAGGAGGCACCAGTTATTCCGTTGTTTTATGATGAAATGCTACATTTTACACAAAATAATATTGATGGCTTTGAGCAAAATCCATTAAATATCATCGACTTGAAAAGAGTGCGGAAAAATTAATGAAATTATAAATTATTTTAAAAAAATGATTAAATAAGAGCCTACAAAAAATGACTGCAATAATTACTAAAAACCTAATCCTAAATAAAAGAAAAAGTCTGCTTGTTTACTAAAGTCTCTATTAAAAGTCGCAAATAAGCTATTTGTTCCTAAAGCTAGTTTTAATCCTGCAAATCTAAATCCTATATTTGCACCCAAATCATCGATAGAACTATAATGATTATAGTTAGCTCCAATTGTAAATTTATTTTTGAAATTATATAAATAATAAAGAGAGACATATGGTGCTGTTGAAGTATTATATTGATTAGAAATTCCTTGTATATAACTAAGTCCGACATTATGGTTGTAATAAGGATTGTCTTTTTTGTCTTTTTTTTCTATTAAACCATAGTTGCCATTTAAAGTTAATTTGGTGCCAAGAGCAGTTGTAAAAGCTTCTGATTCTGTTTCTAATTTTAATGAATCCAAAGAGGGCAGATTTCCATTGTATTCAAGGCCTTCTTCAGATCCATCAAAATCATATCCTTCCCATCTTACATTAGCATTAGTAGAAGAAATTCTTACAGCATTCTTTTTAGCGTAAGTTATTCTTCCATTATCCACTAATCCTAAACTAAAAGACATGTTTTTATAGGATATATTAGCTCCAATATCTATTCCTACTCCTTTGCCTAAAGCGTTAAACATTTCGCTCATTTGGAAAAGACTGTCAGTATTGCCTTTGATAAGGTTATCGAAATTCAGCATCCCACCTGCTTGGCCTTTTATTTGTCCACTTAGTTCCAAATATTCTCCATCTTGATGAGTATATAATGCTAAGTTTGAACCTTTAGTAATCAATGAAGCCTCACCCATCAAATATCGTAATCTCACAGCTGGCGTTATTTGAAACTGCATTAGTTTCACTGTTTTTGAAACAGCAAAACCAAGATCTGTATAGGCCATGAAGTTTAAGTTAGGTTCAAAAAACACCTTTTGACCTACAAATTGTTTGTTGCCTCCATAAACTAATTTGTAAAAATCATCATTTACTGTAAATTTAGCATAGATATGTTGCCTTACAGAGAGCCCAAAATTTAATGCTTTCTCAGGTTTGCCCACTTTAAATCCAATATGTAATAATGTTAAATCTGTTGTCATGTCAACAGTGTTGCGTTTTTGTAAATTATCCATTAATTCATGAACAGGAGCAAAGTTTTTTGGTTTCGTATTATCTGTTTGTTCAAATAATCTTATCGCTCCTCCTACTGAAATAAAATTATTTCTCAAATTAAAGTTTACACCCATTAAAGGAGCGATATTAATACTGACTTTATTATTGTTCTTTAAATATGCTGGATTTAAAAATGAAGCCTCAGCACTCCAAATTGGACTAGGAGTTAAAGTATTGATATGTGCTTGTCCATAAGAGAGCGATACTGCAAATAAGGAAGGGAGTAATAGAAGGTTTATTTTTTTCATGTTGATTTAGTTGAAGATATTTGAATTTAAAATTAATTTTAAATCACCCACTATTTTGAGATCAAATTTTTGTTCTTTTTTTATTGTTATGAAAGCTCCTGAATACCCTTTTGAATTAAGCTCAAGCACATAAACAATCTTTTTGGCATTTTTGATTTTTTCAATTCGGCTTTTAGGAACAAAGACAGTCCCTTTTGATTCTGTGATTTTTTCAAATGTTGTCCCATCATATTCTGCACCAGGCATATCTGCATTCGGAGTGAAAATAGAATCGATAACCTGATTGAAGTCATCTAAAAAATAGGTTTGAAAATACGAATTTATGGGTAAGCCATTAGATGATGTGTACCTAAAAGTAGCATTCACGGTACTGTCTGTTATTTTATTGTCGAATTCATTAAATTCTATAGCACTGCCATCAAATTCCGCCGTATCTCTCATATTTAGATATTCCTGGTTAGTGAAAATATTCAATTCATGAACGGAAACATTTTTAAATAAAAAATCAAAAGTTAAATCCTCACTAAATGTCTCATTGGAATAGGCGTCAATTTTCAATTCTTCAATTTCTACTATGATTTTATATCCTATAGTTTTTCCTGAGAGGTCTAATTCAAATGTTTTATTCTGTCCCATTGGTAAATTATTATCAAGCGTAAAATTCATTATTTCCATTAAACTTCCGGCTTGTTTAAATTTTATTTTAGTACCAGCTAAAATTGTCACTGGAAAATTATTTGTAATTTTTACATCTATCAAACAAGTGTCCAAAACAATTGATTCAATTAAATTATTTGTTTCAATATCATCACTTTTTACATTTAAAAAGCTTAAAGGTATAGGACTCGAAGTTGGACTGTTTGTGGAAATACCTAAATCATCACCCGTTACTATCAGATTGAGTTTTTTATTTTTTAATGTTGTTATGGTAAGTGGTGTAATATTACCTTTTAGAATGGGTAAAATCCATTGACTGGCCAATGGAGTATCATCATAAGTCTTCTTTTTGCAAGAAGCTTGACTGAGCAGAATAGATACAATCAGCATTAAAATTAATATTGGATTGAATTTCATAGTTTTTGTTTTGTCACAAAAATATATATATTAGTTTAAGATTACAATAGTATTTTGAAATTATTCTATTTTTGATTTTTGGTTTATTTTTGGGGGTGTTTTATTTGATTTTGTTTAGAAATCAACCTTTTATTAATAAAAATTGATTAATTGCTTTGAAAAGTAGTTTTTAAAATTTAATTTAGATTATTATTTTGTTTAAACATAAAAGATAATTTACATGAAAAACTTTTCTTTACTTTCGTTTTTGTTTTTGTTTTTAAGTCTTTCTCTAACAGCTCAATCAGACTTAAGTATTACCGCAGTGACGCCTCAAAGTAATACCATTTATGATACGGTATCTTTAGGTGAAACAATAATTTATAAAGTGACTGTAACCAATCTTGGACCAAATAATATAAGTCCGACTGATACAGTAGTTGTTCAGCTAAACTTGGATTTTGTGATCCCCTATCCTGGTTTTGTTTTAAGAAGCACGACAGCTGCTGGAGGTTTGAATTTAGTAAATGTAGGCGGAACGGACACCTTTACATTTAGTTTAACTCAGGGTGTATCCTTAGGACAAACACCAAGTGGACCGGCAATTGTAAATATTCCGAATTACACTTCACTCAATAATATCATTTTTGGAACTTATGGCCATACGGCAACGAATGTGCCATTTACAGATCCTGGGACAACAATTGTCAGTGGAAATGTTAGCTTAAGTGGTAATAATGTTGCTAATCCTCAAGGAGTAAGTTATAGCAATATTCCTACCTATAATCCGGTGCCGACCGCAGATTTACAGATTATAGCTGCTATGCCAGTGACTAATGGCGTTTATCCTGAAGTACTTTTAGGGGATACGGTAAGACTTAAGACAGCTATTAAAAATTTAGGGCCAAATAACTTAAATACAAATGATACCGTATTCGTAGATATGCCTTTAGATTGGCTGATTCCTTTTCCAGGATATAGATTAATAGGGACTTATGCTGCTGGAAGCTTAAACTCAAGAAATGTTGGAGGCGTAGATACTATAATTTTTACGATAGTTCAAGGTGTCTCTTTAGGTCAAACCCCAAATGGAGCAGCAACCGTGACAGTACCTAATTTTACCTCTATAAATACGATAGAATTTAGAGTTAGAGCACATACAGTAAGTATGATGCCGATAAATGATGTAGGTGCTTCTATTTCTAGTGGGAGTTATGTGTTTACTGGTAATAATATTGTTCAACCTACAAATGTAGTTTTTGGACAATCCCTTACACCCACCATAAGTATTGATGTAAACCAAAATCCAAGTTGTTTTGGATCTTCTGTCACCTTCACTGCGAATGTAACAAACCCAGGATCTAGCTCTAATTACGAATGGAAACTTAACGGAAATGTTGTTAACTCAGGAGCAAACTCAACATCCTATACTATTAACACCTTGTCTAATAATGATGAGGTTAGTTGTACTTATACAACAACGGCACAAGGGAGTCCTGTGAGTGTGTCTTCTAATATCATTACAATGATTATGAATCAAAGTGTTACACCTTCTATTGATATTACTCCAAATCCTGGATCTACCGTTTATTCCAATACCATCGTTAATTTTACAGCAACAACTATGCATGAAGGAACAAATCCTGTAATTAATTGGTATAAGAATCAGGTTTTAATTAACAATGAAAATGACTTAATTTATATCGCTACCGCAGGTACTGATTTTCAAGATGGGGATATTATTCATGCTGAATTGAATTCAAGTGAAAATTGTGCAATTCCTCCAAAAGCGACTAGTAATCCTGTCGTAATGCATATTACAGGTGTTGGAATTAATGGTCATTCAAATAATAAAACCTCCTTAATTAGTCTTTATCCAAATCCTAATAGTGGTGTTTTTACATTAAATGGGAAATTATTGAAACAAGGTAACTATTCTGTTAGGATATTTAATCAACTGGGCCAAACGGTATATGTAAAGCATTTTATATCTGAGATGGATTTAAATCAAAATATTGATTTTAGGAATATAGCCTCAGGACTTTATTTATTAGAACTTTTGCATGAAAGTCAGGTTATCGAAAGATTGAAATTAAGCAAATATTAATTTATAGGAATGATATTTTTGTGAAACAGTAGCAATAGAAAGTATCCCCTATTGTTCACCATTTTTTCAAAAAAAATACCACTTATTTTTGACCATATTACTTTAATATAAATAAAGGCTCCTTTTTGAGGAGCCTTTATTTAATTAGGTGCGATTTTAAGCGTTAAGGATTTCTTCGTTTTCTTTATCTAAATATGATTGAACCACCTCTATAGCGTTGTCTACAACATCACTCAATGCTACAATATAGGAGTCTTCTTGAGCTGTGCCAATAGCATGCTTTAATGCTTCTGTTTCCTTAGGGATTATTTCCCATGTAATATCTCTTCCAGCTTCATTAATGCCTTCGATAAGTAAGTCAATAATTTCCTGACCGGTTCTGCCTCTCAAGTGTTTTTCTTGGCGAATGATTATATGGTCAAACATTCTTGCCGCAATAGTTGCACATTCCTTGATGTCTTCATCTCTTCTGTCACCTACTCCAGCAATAATACCAATCTTTTTAGTAGCCGGAATAGCAGATAAGAATTCCTCAATTCCTAAATAACCAGCAGGATTATGGGCGAAGTCTATTAAAACTTTAAAATGTTTAAAATCAAAAATATTCATTCTTCCAGGAGTTTGCGCAGCACCTGGAATAAAGGTTTGTAATGAAAGGCTAATATCTTCTGTTTTAAATCCCCATAGATAAGCAGCTAATGAACCCGCTAAAACATTTGCAATCATAAATTTAGCTTTTCCACCTAAAGTCAAAGGAATTAAAGCAGCTCTTTCAATTCTTATTTTCCAAGATCCTTTCTTTACCGTAATAAATCCATTTTCATATACTGCAACAATTTCTCCGTCTTTAGAAAGTCTTTTTGCATGTCGGCTGTCCTCATCCATACTGAAATAGGCGACATTACAATCTAAACTTTTTGAGGCTTTCATACTTGCCTCACAATCTGCATTAATAATAGCCCATCCATCTTTTTTCACACTTCTTGCTACCACCATTTTCACATTGGCTAAATCCTCAATGGTGTCAATATCATTGATTCCTAAATGATCTCCTTGTAAATTTGTGATTACGGCAATGTCACATCTACTGAATCCTAAACCTGATCGTAAAATGCCTCCTCTAGCTGTTTCTAAAACTGCGAATTCGACAGTAGGATCTTTAAGTATGTATTCTGCACTAAATGGTCCAGTGGTATCCCCTTTTTCCATCATATGGTTTTGTACGTAAATTCCATCAGAAGTGGTGAAACCAACTCGGTAGCCACAGTTTTTAACAATATGAGCTAGTAATCTAGTTGTAGTCGTTTTGCCATTGGTTCCTGTAACTGCTATAATTGGTATTCTGCTTGGTTTGCCAAGAGGATAAAGCATATCCATTACAGGAGCAGCCACGTTTCTTGGTAGGCCTTCGGCAGGGGCTAAGTGCATTCTGAATCCGGGTGCTGCATTTACTTCTAGTACTACGCCTCCACTTTGTCTAAGTGGATCAGTTAGGTTCTTAGCCATTATGTCAATACCACAAATGTCTAGTCCTATTACTCTAGAAATACGTTCACATAAAAAGATGTTTTCTGGATGAATCATATCAGAAACATCTGTAGAGGTGCCTCCTGTACTTAAATTAGCAGTTGATTTAAGATGTAGTTTTTCGCCCTTAGGAAGAATACTCGCCAAAGTCAATTCATTTTTGGTTAATATGTCTTGAGTATCTCTATCTACATTAATTTCAGTCAAGACTTTTTCATGACCATATCCTCTTTGAGGATCTTCATTTGTTATATCAATAAGTTCTTGAATAGTACTTGTGCCGTCGCCTACAACATGAGCCGGCTCTCTTAAAGCAGCAGCAACCATTTTATTGTTTATTACTAGTACTCTGAAATCATAACCAGTAATAAAGCGCTCTACTATCACACGACGAGAGTATTTTCTTGCATGTTCTAGACCTTCAATTGCATCCTTAATATTAGTTACATTAATAGAGGCACCTTTTCCATGATTCCCATCTAATGGTTTAATTACAATAGGGAATCCTATTTTATCGATAGCACTTTTTAAGTCTTCTTCATTAACACAAATATCTCCTTTTGCTACTGGAATAGAACTACTATTCAGCATCATTTTTGTTTGTTCCTTATCGCAAGCAATATCAACGGCTATATTACTCGTTTGACAAGTAATAGTTGCTTGAAATCTCATTTGATTTACACCATAGCCTAATTGAACCAGTGAGTTTGTTCCTAAACGTATCCATGGAATATCTCTAGAGATAGCTTCATCCACAATACTTGCAGTACTTGGACCTAAACGTACTTTTTCTCTTATTTTTCGCATAGCTTGAATATCCACATCCAAATCATAATCAATGTCATTAATCAAAGCGTCTGCTATTTTTACTGCAGCTTCAGCGGCATACATTCCCACGTCCTCTTCTTCATAACTAAATACAACATTATAAATCCGTTCTGTTTTAGTTTGTCTTGTTCGTCCAAATCCAGTATTCATTCCTGCTAAGGTTTGAATTTCTAATGCGATATGTTCGATAACATGTCCCATCCAGGTTCCTCGATCAACACGCATGAAAAAACCGCCTTCTACACCCTCAGAGCATCTATGACTAACCATGGTAGGTAAAAGAGATTCTATTCTCTCCCTAAATCCAGGTATTAAATTGGTTGGCTTCTGTTCTAAATCTTCAATATCCAAACGCATTTGGATGAGTTTTTTTCTGCGAACGCTCCATATATTTGGACCTCTCAAAGCTTGAACTTTTAATATTTTCATAAATAATTCTTGTTAATATTTATACAAATTGTAATGCCGTTACAAATTAGAATTAAAAAGTGGAAAAATCAATTATTCTATATTATTTTTTTTAAATAGATAAAAAACATTCTTTATTTTAAACTATTTGTTACTTTTGTTCGATTATCTAACACGATCAATATAAAATGGAAGTAAAAGGCAAACTAATTATTATTGGGGGGGCTGTAGATACTGGTAGTTTTACTGAAAGCAAATTTGAACAAGATATAGCTAAAAATCTTAATTTCTTTGAGAAGGGGATTTTAAGGAGAATGATAAACGAGTCGAAACATGGGGAGAATTCTAGGATTGAAATTATTCCTACTGCATCCAAAATCCCTGATGTTATTGGTTCAGAATATATTAAAGCATTTGAGTATCTCAATGCGAAAAATGTTGGAGTTATTAGTATTAATACAAGAGAGGATGCTAATAGTGAAGAAAATGTGGAGCGTTTAAGAAATGCTGATGTTGTTTTTTTTACAGGTGGTGACCAGCTTAGGTTATCATCTATAATAGGAGGAACAGCATTTCATAAATTACTGTTACATAAATACCGAACAGAAAAATTTGTGTATGCTGGTACTTCGGCGGGTGCTGCGGCAGCTTCTGAGAATATGATATATCAAGGTGCCAGCCAAGAAGCTTTGCTTAAAGGTGAAGTGAAAATGACAGGTGGTTTAGGCTTTATAAATAATATTATTGTTGATACTCATTTTGTAAAGCGAGGTAGAATCGGAAGATTGTTTCAAGTCGTTGTAAGTAATCCATGGATGTTAGGTGTAGGCTTAGGAGAAGATACTGGCTTGCTTATTAAGGCAGGTAGAGATATGGAGGCTATAGGTTCTGGATTAGTGATTCTTGTTGATGGCAGTCAAATTAAGGATACAAATCTTACAGTCATAAATATGAGAGAACCTATTTCAATTAATAATTTGATCACTCACGTATTGGGAAGATATGATACATTTGATTTAGAATCTAAAATAATGAGCATTCATAATTCTCAGTATACGAAAATAGGAGATTTTGCTCCCAATAGAGATGATGATTGGTAGTAAAAATTTTTAAACATTTTTTAATTTTTTTAAATAAAATAGCATCTGTAAGGATGCTATTTTGGTAAATGCGAATAATTATGAAGATAATCATTCATGGTGGGTTCTTTTCGGAATCTTCAACTTCAATTGAAACAAAAAAAGCAAAACAAAATGCTTTAGAGCGAATTGTCAAAGCAAGTTTTGAATACTTGAAAACACATAACGCTGTGGAGACAGTTGTATTTGCTAATACACTTTTAGAAGATGACCAATTGTTTAATGCCGGGATAGGCTCTCAAATCCAAAGTGATGGAGCCATTAGGATGAGTGCTGCTTTAATGGATGGAGAGTCTCAAAAAATGAGTGGTGTTATTAATATAATGAAAGTTAGAAACCCTATTTTGGTTGCTCAAGTTTTGATGAAGGAGGAGGATAGGTTATTAGGAGGAGAAGGTGCTACGACTTATGCTCGAGATGCAGGATTTGAAGAGTTTTCAACTGAAATACCTCAAAGACGAGCTGAGTATGAAGCTAAAATAAAATCAAATGGACAAGGAACTATTGGTTGTGTCGCTTTAGATAAAGATGGACGTTTGGCAGCGGCTACCTCTACTGGAGGAAAAGGTTTTGAACTAGTTGGTAGAATTTCAGATTCTGCAACAGTAGCAGGTAATTATTGCAATACTTTTTGTGGGGTAAGTTGTACTGGAGTTGGAGAGGATATTGTTAGTGGTGCAGTTGCAGCAAAAATAGTGACCAGAGTTACAGATGGACTGTCTCTTGAAGAGGCCTTTGAGAGAACTTTTAAAGAGCTTAAACCTTATGATGGATTCTGTGGCGCCATAGCAATAGATCATTTAGGGAATATTTATCATCAAGATTCTCATCCTTCTATGGTATTTGCGTCTTTTGATGGTCAAGACATTGAGGTTTTTAGATAATAACAACTGGATTTTTTAATGTGTTCTTATGCATATTCTGTAATAGATTTTAGAGTGTTTAATAATTTATTTAAAACTTAAACACTCTAAAATGAGATTATAACACTTGTTTACTTAGTCTTTCAATTATTGTTTCAACATCTAGGTTTTCAGTAGCTGCTTTGTAGTTTAATACGATCCTATGTCTTAAGACTGCGGGTGCAATTGCTAGGATATCTTCAATATCTGGTGAGAATTTACCATGAAATACTGCATGGCATTTTGCAGCTAATATCAAGTTTTGAGAAGCACGAGGCCCTGCTCCCCAGGCTAAATAAAGAGTAGCCAAGTCATTACCAGGTTGATTAGGTCTTGTTGCTTGCACGAGTTTTACTGCATAATGTAATACATTTTCGGGAACTGGAACTTTTCTTATCAAGTTTTGAAACATTAAAATATCTTCGCCACTAATAACTTTAGGTACATCTACAATAGTATTTCCTGTTGTTTGTTTTACTATTTGAACCTCTTCCTCAAAGTCTGGATAATCAACCTTAATCAAAAACATAAAACGATCTAACTGAGCTTCAGGTAAAGGGTACGTTCCCTCTTGTTCAATTGGGTTTTGAGTAGCTAAAACGAAAAATGGTTTTGGTAAAGAATACATCTCACCAGATACCGTAACACTCCTTTCCTGCATAGCTTCTAGTAAAGCTGCCTGAGTTTTGGGAGGTGTTCTGTTAATTTCATCAGCCAAAATAATATTTGCAAAAATAGGACCTTTAATAAATTTAAAATGTCTCTGTTCGTCTAATATCTCAGAACCAGTGATGTCGCCTGGCATTAAATCGGGTGTAAACTGAACTCTTTTAAAGCTTAAATCCATAGCATCAGCAAGTGTTTTAACAAGTAGGGTTTTTGCTAATCCAGGCACTCCAACTAATAGACTATGACCATTGCAAAGAATTGCCATTACTAATTGTTCTACGACATCATGTTGTCCTACAACAACTTTTGAAATTGCATTTTTTAAAGCTTGATATTTTTGTTGCAATTGCTCTACTGCAGCAACGTCAGAACTTATTTGTGTTTCCATGCTTCAAATATAAAGGGATTTTTTTAGATACACTTTAAATTACTTAAGTATTATCTATTAAACAACACTCTTTGACCCATAATAGTATCTTTTAGAATGCCATCCTCAAAAACAATATTACCATTAACCATTGTTTTGTCAATACTATAGCTAAATTGTTTATCTTCAAATGGACTCCAACCACATTTATAAAGAATATTTGATTGTTCGACAGTATAAGTGTTTTTTGAAACTAAAACTAAATCAGCATGATATCCTTCTCTGATATAACCACGATTGGAAATTTGGAAACAAACAGCTGGAGCATGACACATTTTCTCCACTACTTTTTCGATGCTAATTTTCCCTTCTTCTACGTATTGTAGCATTATTTGTAATGCATGTTGCACTAAAGGTAAGCCTGCGGGAGCTTGTTCATATGGCTTTTGCTTCTCTTCCCAAGTGTGAGGTGCATGATCTGTTGCAATAATATCTAAACGATCATCTAATAATGCCTCCCATAAAGCAGTTCTATTTTCAGGAGCCTTGATAGCAGGATTACATTTAATTAAATTTCCTTTTTCTGCATAATCATTTGTTGTAAAGTGCAAATGATGAACACAAACCTCATTAGTAATTCGTTTATTAGCTAAAGGGATTTTGTTGGTGAATAAGTCTAATTCTCTTGCGGTAGTAATATGTAGGATATGTAATCGGGTATTATATTTTGTAGCTAAATTGATAGCTTTAGAACTACATTGGTAACAAGCCTCTACATCTCTTATTAAAGGATGAAAGGAAGCATCAGTTGGATTGGGGTATTTTTCTTTATTTCTAGCTATTACAGCTTCATCCTCACAATGTGTGGCAATTAGATGAGCTGTTTTTGCGAAAATTTCATTTAAAGTTGCAGAATTATCTACTAACATATCGCCAGTACTACTACCCATAAATATTTTAATACCACAAACTTCATTCAGCTTCTCATTTGTTTTCAGTACCTCATTAATATTCTTATTGGTAACACCCATGAAGAATGAGAAATTAGCAATAGAACTAGCTGCAGCAATATTATATTTATCTTCTAGGAGTTCTTGAGTAATCGCTGGTGGATTGGTATTTGGCATTTCCATAAAGGTTGTTATTCCACCTGCAACTGCTGCTCTAGCTTCTGTTGCGATGGTCGCTTTATGAGTAAGGCCTGGTTCTCTAAAGTGAACTTGGTCGTCAATTATTCCAGGTATTAACCATTTGTCAGTAGCATCTATTTCTACTACATTGCTATAAACAGAAATTGAAGTACCAATTTTTTCGATAAATCCATTTTTAACTAATACATCTCCTGTAAAGGATTTTCCCTCGTTAACAATGGTTGCATTTTTAAAAAGAAAAGTTTTGAACATAATATTTTATAGGGCTAAGATTATTTAAACGTAAAATTGCAATTTACTGATTCTTTTAAAAAGTGATTAATATTTTTTGTTAATAAACTGGAGATAAATATTGAATTTTTTTTCAAGAAATATAAATTGGGTCATAATATTTAAAGTTCTCCCTTGATAGTCGCAAATAAACTAAAGCAGTAGTAAATATATCTTTAGCACAATAATCACTGATTCTTTGTAGGTCATTTTCATTCCAATAAACGTTATTGACTTCGCTGCCGTCTATATCCGTTTTCGAGGAGGGGATATTTAAAATTTGAGCTAATAAATCCAATGAAGTATAATGTTTGTAATCTCCAAATCGCCATAATTCTAAAGTATCCTGATGCAATATTTGCCATGGTTTTAATCCCGATAATTTCAGTGATTTCGGAAGCGGAATACCATGTACTAAAGCACGCCTGCAAATATAAGGCAAGTCGAATTCTTTAATATTATGACCACATAAAATTATTGGCTTTTGAATTTTCTTTTCAATATCAATAATCAATTGGAAAAACTCTAAAATTAGTGCTTTCTCATTATGATTAGCAATCATTTTTATTCGAATCTGTTTTTCTTTATCTTGAACAAAACCGATACCAATACAAATAATCTTTCCAAATTCTGCATATATCCCTGCATGGTTAAAATAACTTTGATGTGGGTTTAATTGCTCTGTTTCACTTAACCTTAAGAAAGAAGCTTTTCGTTCCCACTGCTTTTTTAATGGGCTACTAATTTCTTCAAAATCCTTATGATTACTTACGGTTTCTATATCAATTATTAGTTCCATAAAATTGTGATTTCAATATGATAGAATTTACTACTTTTGTATATTAGAAAAAGAGGTTTATAACTTATTTATTTTTCATCATTAATTTATAATTTTATTCTGGGTATAACAATGAATTTGAGCTTAAAGATACAGAAAATATTAATTCTTTCCTTTATTATGTTCCCTTTTTTGGCTCATTCGAAAATGATTGATACAGGTAAGTTTTTTACTGGGAAAATAAGGTATCGAAGTAATTTTACAGATTTGAAAGGAAATGAGATCAATAAAAAAGTTGCGTCTTTTTTTGATTTAGAACAAAGTATGTTTATTAATAATCAAAACTTTAAAATTATAAACGATAAGAATAAGCATGTGAAGCTTTTTCAAGGGAAATATAATTCCTATTTCTTTTTTAATAGAGATAATACTGCTTATAAAATAGATCAGACTTCAAAAACAAATCAAATAGTGAAAGTAATTGAAGTTGATGATGTCGATACGATTTTGGGCTATCCCTGTACGGCGGTAAAAATTGAAACAGATTTCAGAGCCTATATTTACTTTTTTAATGCTCAGATAAAAATAGATACCGAACCATATGAAAATTATTATATGGATGGATGGAATGTTTATCTGGAAGCCTCGGAAGGAGCATTGCCGTTGAGAGTAATAATGGTAGATCTTAGAGGTAAGTTTGTAGAAGATAGAAAAGCGGTAGAACTTAAAGAATTACCTTTAGTAAAATCCGATTTTGATTATCCTAAAAATATTAAACTTAAACCGCTAAAATACGGAATAGATCTTATTTGGTAATAAATATGCTTAATCCCAATCTTTTTTTCGATTGAGCTTTTTAGTGCTTATCTTTTTCTTACTTTCTATTCTTTTTTTAATAGAAGCTTTTGTAGGTCGAGTGGCGACTCTAATTCTTTTAGGAATTAAAGCTTTGTTGACCATTTCTAAAATTTTTCTAGTTGCTTCTATTTTATTTTCTAATTGAGAACGATTATTGCTACTACGTACTATTAAATTACCATCAGAGGAAAGTTTTTTTATAAAAATTAATTGTAATTTTTCTTTCTCTTCCGGACTGAAAATATTTGAAGCCATAAGTAGCCATCTAGCTTCAACCATCGTTTCAACTTTATTTACATTTTGTCCTCCCTTTCCGCCACTTCTAGCAGTTTTATAAATTATTTCTTCACTAAAGTCTTTCATCTACTCAAAATTAAATTAAAAAGAGTAATTATAAGAAAGAAAATTACAAACTTTAAAAATCTAGTAAATTCAAAGGAATGGATTAGTTTTGTATAATATTATTGTAGTTTTTGTAATGATGATTTTTGAATAAAATTTCGATTATTTAACGCAGCTCGATTTTTTTCAGGTATTTTAAAGGGAAATTGGTTTTTAAAAAAAATAAATTGAATGGAATATAATCAATCTTTAGAAAGGTTAGTAAACATAATGGATGAGCTAAGAGCGCAATGTCCGTGGGATAAAAAACAAACTATACATTCCCTAAGATTGCAAACAATTGAGGAGTTATATGAGTTGACAGATGCCATAGATAAGCAAGATTGGAAAGGCATTAAAGAGGAATTAGGAGATTTGTTATTACATATTGTTTTTTATGCAAAAATAGCCAAAGAAGAGGGAAGCTTTCAGCTGGGAGAAGTTATTGAAGAGATTTGTAATAAACTAGTTCGTCGTCATCCACATATCTATAGTAATATTAATGTAGAAAATGAGGAAGAGGTAAAAAAGAATTGGGAGCAACTCAAATTAAAAGAAGGTAAGAAATCTGTTTTAAGTGGCGTCCCACAGTCATTACCAGCTGTTGTGAAAGCTACAAGACTACAAGAAAAAGCAAAACAAGTTGGATTTGAATGGAAAGATAGATCTGGTGCATTTGAGAAAATTAAAGAAGAATTAGCTGAATTTGAAGCAGAGGTGGAACTTAAAAATATAGAAAACACAAAAGCTGAATTTGGAGATTTATTATTTTCGATGATTAATTATGCTAGGTTTTTAGATATTGATGCCGAGGCAGCGCTAGAGCAAACGAATAGGAAGTTTAAAGATAGATTTGAAAAGATGGAAGCACTCGCCTTAAGTAGAAAGCTGAAATTTGAATCACTAAGTCTGGAGGAGCAAGATGCATTATGGAATGAAGTGAAAAAATAATTTACCTATTTAATTCTCAAAATATTAGTTATTGATTTTTTAAAATTAATTATTACTTAGTGTCGAAATGATAAGTTACCTAGATAATCAGAAATAATATTGTGGAATTTGCGTAAATTAGCGGTTTAACTTTCAAATGTTTAAAAAATTTAAAATGAAGTATATATTATTTTTCTTCTCTTTTATCATCTTCAGCTTGACATCAGCACAAGCTCAGATGAGTAAAACACAAGAATTAGCATTTAAAAAAAGTGAGAATTCATTGCTAAAGTATGTAGATTCCATGAATCGCCTTGCAGTTTCTGAAGAAAAAATCGATTATTGTCATTTATTTATTAAGGAGTTTGGAAAAGTACTCAAAAATGAAAATAGTTTTGCATTTCCTTTTGATACATTGAGTAAAAAAATTCATATTCTATATCCAGAAGATAAGAGTTTTAGAGTTTTTAATTGGCCTATTGAGTTTGCGACTGCTCGATTTAGGTATTATGGAGTGATTCAAAAAGCGGATGGAACTTTATATCCATTGATAGATCAAAGCGATAGAATAGGAGATAATCATATTAATGATGTTTTAAATAATAAAGATTGGTTTGGCCAGGAGTACTATCGAATTTTAACTCAAAAGGATGAGAGTGGAAAACCTATTTACTTTATTTTTGGAGTGAATCATAATAGGGAAAGTACCAGTATTAAAATTGTGGATGTTATAAAATTTAATGATCAACAAATTGATTTTGGAGGTCAATATTTTTCCGAAGGACAGAATCGTTTTATTATAGAATATCAAAAAGGCACACAGGTTAGTTTAAATTACGATACTGAACAAAAGATGATCGTATTTAATGTTTTGGAATCAGAGATTAATCAGCCACAACGGAAGCATACTTTAGTTCCTAATGGTAATTTGGATGGATTGAAATGGAATAATTATAAATGGGAGTTGGTGAAGAATCTTATTCCGATTATTAAGTTACAGGATGGACAAGCTCCAGTGAATGGAGTGATACAAAGTAGTAAATAGTCATAGAAGATGAAAGTAGAAAAGGTATGGAAATACAAACCATATGATGATGAAATAATAGATAAAATCGAAGCAGATTTAAAAATTCATCGTTCATTCTGTAAATTACTCGCACAACGCGGTATTACAGATTTTGAAACTGCGAAGTCTTTTTTTAGACCACAACTCGAAGATTTACATGATCCTTTTTTGATGAAAGGCATGAAAGAAGCTGTGGAACGAATTACGGTAGCCATTTCCAATAACGAAAAAATCATGATTTTTGGAGATTATGATGTTGATGGCACCACTTCAGTAGCCTTAGTGCACGATTTCTTGTTTCTTTATGCTCCGAATTTAGATACCGAATTATTAAGTTATTATATTCCTCATAGGTATAACGAGGGTTATGGATTGTCTGATCAAGCTATTGATAAATGTGCAGCTGAAAATATTTCTTTAATTGTTACGTTGGATTGTGGCATCAAATCTGTTGAAAAAATAGCTAGAGCTAAGTCTTTTGGAATTGATATTATTGTTTGTGATCACCACTTACCAGACGAAGCGGACTTGCCAAATGCTTTTGCGATATTAAATCCCAAACAACAGGATTGTATTTATCCATTTAAAGAATTAAGTGGTTGTGGTATTGGGTTTAAATTGATTTCAGGCTTAGCAATCAAATGGGAATTAGATTTTTCTGAAACGGTAATGCCTTATTTGGATTTAGTAGTTACTTCCATTGCAGCAGATATTGTTCCGATTAATGGAGAAAACAGAATTTTAGCCTTTCATGGCTTACAGAGAATTAATCAAGATCCAAGATTATCTATAAGAATTATAAAAGAATTAGTACAGAGTAAATCCCAATTCTCTATTTCAGATTTAGTATTTACAATTGCGCCTCGAATTAATGCAGCAGGTCGTATGGATGAAGGAGGGAAAGCAGTTGCATTTTTTATTGAGAAAGATGAAGAGCGAGCCAAACAGATGCTAAACGAACTGCAATCTGACAATGAGAATAGAAGAGATGTGGACAAATCTATTTCAGATGAGGCATTGGCTATTGTAGGCGAGGAGCAGGTTTTAAATACATTTAGCTCAGTTGTCTTTCAGCCACATTGGCACAAGGGAGTTGTGGGTATTGTAGCCTCTAGACTTATTGACCATTATTATAAACCTACCATTGTACTTACCGAATCCAATAATAAAATTACAGGTTCTGCACGTTCTGTAGTCGGATTTAATATTCATGATGCAATAGCATCTTGTTGTGACTTATTAGACAATTTTGGCGGGCATTTTTTTGCGGCTGGTTTAACAATGCCTAAAGAAAACCTTTTAGCTTTTAAGGATAAATTTGAAACGGTGGTTAAAGGGAGTATCAAAGAAATTTCTCTAAAGCCTCAAATTTTAATAGATGCAGAATTAGAATTGAAAAAAATAAACAAGAAATTTTATTCAATTTTAAAGCAATTTGAACCATTTGGTCCTGAAAATATGCGACCGGTTTTTTTAACCAAAAATGTATTCGATTTCCAGAATCGATCTGCAATCGTTGGCAGTAATCATATCAAATTCTCCATTACTCAAGATGGCATTTCCGCCGTGAATGGAATCGGCTTTAACCTGAAAGATAAATTTGATATTATAAGTTCAGGAAATCCTTTTGATATAGTTTATACCATTGAGGAAAATGAATTTAGAGGAAATATCAATCTTCAAATTAAAGTGATAGATATTAAGCCTTCAAAAAGCTAGATGATGGTTTTTAGTATTGAAGAAAGCTGGAGTAAAAAATTAAAATCCGAATTCGGAAAAGCGTATTTTCAGATTTTAAAAAACAAAATAGTAGCCGATATAAATGCAGGAATAACCATCTACCCTAAAGAATCAGATATTTTTAGAGCTTTTGATTTATGTCCATTTGAACACGTAAAAGTGGTACTATTAGGTCAAGATCCTTATCATGGAATAGGGCAGGCTAATGGTTTGTGTTTTTCTGTTCAAAAGGATGTAGCAATACCTCCCTCTTTAAAAAATATTTATAAAGAATTACAACAAGATATAGGAATAACTTACCCTTTACATGGCGATCTCAGCGGATGGGCACAGCAAGGAGTGCTTATGTTGAACACGAGTCTAACTGTTCAAGCCCAAAATGCTAATTCTCACAGTAAGATTGGCTGGGTAAATTTTACAGATGCTGTGATTAAATTGGTTTCCGAAAAAAAAGAAAATATAGTATTTATTCTATGGGGAGCGAATGCAAGATCAAAAATTGGCTTAATAGATACTACTAAACATTTAATCTTGCAATCACCTCATCCCTCACCTCTTTCGGCTTATCATGGATTTTTTGGTAATAGACATTTTAGTCATACCAATGAATATCTTAAAGCTCACAATAAAGTACCAATAGACTGGTCAATCAATTAAATTTTTTTTGTCCTTTTGCTTATAGTATTTCATTTTTTATTAATGAAAAATATTTTATTTTACAGGTTCTTGCGCTGCCAATTGGACGTCTCTTTCAACAACAGTATTATCTCCTGTAATAAGGTTACCATCTTTATCTAACAATTCAAGTTTAACTTTCATCGCACCCATTGTTGTATTTTGAATAAACATTGGTTTCCATTGATCAAAGGAAAAAGTATTACCATTTATAGTCGCTCTAACTTTATTTCCATCTGGTGATAAAGTCGTATTGTAAACATAAAAATCTAATAAAATGTTTTTCGTATCATCTCCTACATAATCACCTTTTGGACGACTGTAGAATATCATTGGAGAACTGGGATTATCCAATACCTTATAAACCCCTTTGTCATCAATTGCGAAATATAATAATACACCAGCTTCTTTGTTTTTTAAAGACTCATGATAAGACCGGGAAAGAAAGGACATGACATAATGCTTTGAATTTATAGGAACTACGAAACTATGTGTTGGCTCATATAATGCAGCATAAGGCTTATTGTCTAAAATAAAGTGGATGTGTTGGCCATCTTTAGAGTTGTTACATTCTTTGGCGTTATCAGATCCTGTTTGATGCTTAAGTTCATAACCTTTTACATCATAATTGATAGTAACCTTCACAGAATCTTTTCCTTGTAATGCTGTTTTTACATCTTTTATAGCAATTTGCGCATTAGGAAAGTCTGGAGAAGCAGGGAAATCAGCTAGTTTTATTGCTTTGTTTGGTGTTTCTGCGTCAGTCAGAACTTCTTGTGTTGAATTTGAATTGTGTTCTTTATTCGTATCATTACAAGAGGATAAAAGACCGATACTTAATGTAAAAGCTGCAGTAGTTAATATGGACAGTTTCATTTTCAATTATTTTTTGTTAATTAAGTACAAAGATAATACTTTGAATTTAATGAAAATTAATAGGAAATGTGAAAA
The DNA here is from genome assembly GCA_035497795.1 of Edaphocola sp. Classification (GTDB taxonomy): domain Bacteria; phylum Bacteroidota; class Bacteroidia; order Chitinophagales; family Chitinophagaceae; genus Edaphocola. The sequence continues at coordinate 114,800 of DATJCU010000235.1, forward strand.
TTTTCGTAGTAATAAAGGATTTAATCAATTATAATTAAAACATAACCTAATATTCCAAATTTTATTCTTGTATTTTTGTCTTTAAAAGTAAAGATATATGATATTTTCAATGACCGGATTCGGTAAGGCAGAAGGCAGTAATAGTAGTAAGGAAATTTTTATAGAAATTAAATCTTTAAATGGTAAGCAATTTGATATCATTAGTAAGATAAATCCTTTAGTAAAGGCTTATGAAATGGATATTAGAAAGATATTAGCTAACGGATTGAAAAGAGGTTCTGTTGATATTTATATTAATATCAAGCAAGATGGCGCAGTGAAGCCAATGAAAATTAATACTACTTTGGCAAGATCCTATTATCAATCTATAAAATCAATTGCTCATGATTTATCATTACCTGAAGACCAAATTCTAGCTACGCTTTTAAGACTACCCGAAGTAGTGGCGGCAGAGACAGATAGTGTTGATAAGGAGGATTGGATTTTGATTCAAGATTTGTTTGAGAAAGCTATTCAAGCCTTAAATACACATAGAAAAGAAGAAGGGGCTACTATAGAGATAGATATTATTAATCATATTAATACTATAGAAGGATTATTACTTGAAGTGGAGCAATTTGAACCAAATAGAGTACCTCGTATTAAGGAACGTATTTCCACAAAGCTAGAGGAATGGGTAGGAAGTGAAAACTGGGATAATAATCGATTAGAACAGGAATTGATTTATTATATTGAAAAATTTGACATTTCAGAGGAAAAACAAAGATTAACCACGCATTGCAGTTATTTCAAAACTTTGGTAGAAAATGCAGATGAAAACGGCATTGGTAAAAAATTGGGTTTTGTACTTCAAGAAATAGGTAGAGAAATCAACACTTTAGGTTCTAAAGCAAATGATGCAGAAATGCAACAAATTGTAGTTAGGATGAAAGACGCTTTAGAAAAAGCCAAAGAACAAGTTCTGAATATACTTTAATGTTGATTAAGAATATTATTTTTTTTCTTTTTAGTGCAAGCGTTAACTATTATTTTCCTATAAAGAAAAATAATAAGATTTTATTGCTATCAAATTTATAATTTATTTTCGATAAGTTTACCAACTATCCATCAAACTTTAATTTTTAATTTATTCACTTTGTTTATAATTGACAATTGTAAGCCTTTTCAAAAAATGAAACCAAACATTATCTTTAAATATTTTTCATTATTTCTTTTGCTTTTTCTTCCATATTTATTGAATGCACAAGCACCTAAACGAGAGTTTAGAGGTGTCTGGATTGCCACAGTAGGCAATATTGATTGGCCATCTAGATCAGGGTTAAGTGCGACTCAACAGCAAATAGAATTTGTTAATAAACTAGACTTTTTAGCATCAAATGGGTTTAATGCGGTAATTGTTCAAATAAGACCAGCATCAGATGCTTTTTATCCAAGCAGCCTAGAACCATGGAGTAGATATTTAAGCGGTAAGCAAGGAGAAGCACCTTTGCCTTTTTATGATCCTTTAGCATTTATGGTTAAAGAAACTCATAAGAGAAATATGGAATTTCACGCATGGTTCAATCCATTCAGAGCTTTAGTGAATAGTAGGATTAATCCTAATCCAGCTAATCATATAACCAAGACTCATCCACAATGGATGATTCATTATGGTGGAAAATCTTATTTAGATCCAGGAATACCAGAAGCTAGGAATTATGTCAATCAGGTGATTTTAGATGTCGTAAAGCGATATGATATTGATGGAGTACATATCGATGATTATTTTTATCCTTATAAAATCGCAGGTCAAACTTTTAATGATTCCAAATCTTATAATTTGTATAATAGGGGATTGAGTCTAGATGATTGGAGAAGAGATAATATTAATAAATTCATTTCGGCTATGTATTTAGCTGTTAAAAAAGAAAAAAGCTATGTAAAAGTGGGTATTAGTCCTTTTGGTATTTGGCGCAATCAATCTAAAGATCCACTTGGAAGTAGAACTAATGGTACCGCTTGTTACGACGATTTGTACGCAGATGTAAAGTATTGGATAGAGCAAAAATGGCTAGATTATGTAGCGCCACAATTATATTGGGAACATGGACACCGAATTGCTGCCTATGATGTCTTAGTGCCATGGTGGAAAAACATCTGTAAGGACAGGGCTTTGTATATTGGTATGGGTGTATATAGAATGGTGGATGCAAAAACTGGTCCATGGTTAGGGAAAAATGAAATTTTAAATCAAATAACAACAGCTAGGAATTTTAATGCTGATGGACAAATTGCTTATAGCTTAATCAGTCTACAAAAAGTTGCAGGAGTACTTTCCCCTACTTTAAAATTGCCTCCTTATTATGGGAATATAGCCATCCCTCCAACGATGCCTTGGTTAGGAAAAACCGCTCCAGCAGCACCTATGGCAAATATAAACAGACAGACCTCTAAAGTAATCCTTTCATGGAACACAGGTACTACTATTTCTAGTAATGTGAAATATTTAGTATATAAGTTTAATAAAAATGAAATAATCAATTTGGAGAATAGTAGTAAAATGTATGTGCTTACCCAAAGTAATTCCTTTACTGATGAGGCAGAGGACATAAGCAACTCAAAATATGTTGTTACAACTTTAGATAGGTTATGGAACGAAAGTAAGCCAAGTGAGGTTTTAGAATGATGTAATGAACTGATTACTTAAAATTAAAGTTTTAGAAGCTATCATATAATATTCTTTATTTAAATTTAAAGAGATTTATATTATAACTCCGTTTCATTTGTGGCTATTCTAAGACCAAAAAAGAGTTTTAAAACACCTTATTAAAAATGGAAATTATGCTATCGAATTAATTCTTTTCGGGTTCCATTTTTTTACTCCCCTATTTATGGGATTACATCCTTTCTTTTTAATGCTTTACTTTGTATAAGAAACTTTAGCTCTATAAGCTATTCAGGGCTTTAGAGTTTTGAATTAAACTTTAAAATGCGTTATCTTCTAAAAATACAAATAATGAAATTGGTTTTTATATTTTTAATACTGAACATTGTTATAAATTGTCAATCAGTAGAAGCTAAAAGTTCCGGGTTCTATTTCAACACGGATTCTGAAACTATTATCGATACTTCTCAGCTGTTAAAGGTTTTCGAAAAAAGCAAAAGTCAAGAAAGTTTTACCCGGTTTTTAAATAATGATTTAACTTCTTCTGTAATTAAAAGAACTAAAGAGCCTTTGATTATTGAGGATTTGAATGGAGATGCTCATGCAGATGCCTTGGTTCCATTTATATGTGAAGACCAATCAAATGCTAAGAAAAAGAGTAAAGAAAGTAATTTCTATTATGCGGTTTTCTTAAATAAAAATGGAAAATTAATATTTCAAAATCTTATTGATCGAACGGATAATAAAACAAAAAACATTTTAACTATTGATAAAATTGAAAATACAATCGCTATTGGGAAAATAGGCAAATCTTCAAAAGGAGTTGTATTATATAGATATATAGCAGATCATGGCAATGTTTTAAGAGTTAAAAGAAATTCTTATTTCTGGAAGTATAACGATTTGAAATTGAATAATAAGCTCTCTTTAAATGCAAAAATGAGTGAGATTTTACCTTTGCTTGGGAAGCCGGATCGAATCGAGCGTTTCTTTCATGATTGCAATGTAGACCCAGGCAAAATCAAATTGTATCATTTTGGAGGATTTTTGTTAGCTTTTAATGAAAAGAATAGACTAACAAACGAAAACTTTGAATTAGGGAGTACCGAAAAGATTTTCATGAATTATGGAAATATTAGGTTGGATAAAAATACTACATATGAAGAGATTTTGAAATTATCACCTTATATTTTAAAACAACATCCTGGTATACTTGATCTTGGCAATGAAGAAACTGAAATGTCGAAAGAATACAAAATCCTATGGATTCCTTTACAAGAATATCTTCCTTATGATCCTTATAATGATGTACCATTTGGTAGGAATTGGATGAGTCTTACATTTAAAAATAAATTATTGATAAGTGTTGAGATTGGATATGCAGATTGTGAGATTTAGTGATTTTAAATGTAATCTAATATTTTAACTTTAAGAAAACCGAAATATGAGCATTAAACAAACCTTATTTATGCTGTCATCTATTGCAATAATTTCATTATTTAGTTGTGATGGTCAGACGAATTCAGATAAAATATCCTCTCAAGAAAACGAAAAATCAACGGTTTCCATAACTGATAAATCAAAAGTTTTTCTTCCTGATATGACATTGGATATTGAACAATTTGGTGAAAATGAAATAAAAAAAGGCGTGCTTTTAGCTGTCCATAATATGGAAACACTTCAAATAAATAAAATTGACAAATTAGAAAATCCAGCAGAACATAATGATGCACATTATTACCTTTTAAGAGAAATCTATAAAGGAGAAAACGGTCAAGTTGTATTGTTGAGTCGAACCTCTGAAATGGAAAGCATTGCGTGGATGATTTCCTATAATTCCAAGAATGAACTATTGGATTATAAAACTGTTTTTTATGATGAATGGGCAGAAAGTATTTCTCAAATAAGCTCAATCATTCAAAATAATAGAATAATCATTACCAAATATAATCTGAATTTGGAAAACGAAGAAGAAACTACCACAACAGAAAGTTTTTATCTCAATAACTCTTTGAAATTTGTTTCAGAAAATGATTCTAAAAGTACTTCTAAAAAAGTGGAATTTTAAAATTTAATTAAAATGAGAACACTTCTTTTTGTATTGTTTATTTTTAGTTCAGGATTTGTTTTTGCACAAATTCCTACAGCTTTAAAGCAATTTGTACCTAAAAATTATGAATTTAAAGATGCTTCTGGTCCAGGTATGAAAGCTGCTACTGGAGATATATTGTTAGTGCTTCATGATAAAGAAGATCCAGATTTTGATGCGTTATTAGTTTTAAGAAAAACAAATAATAAGATTGAAAAATTCATTGAAAATTTTAGTTTAATGATGAATGCTCAAATTTTAGGCACTTCTGGAGGTAGCTATGCTTCCTTAGAGGACAATAATATTATCATTTACACCAGAATAGGCTCCAATAGTTCACAGTCCACAATAGAAATTAATTTCAAAAAAGCTGCTGATAGGAATTATTATTTTGATGCTTATCAAAGTACAAGTTTTCAATATGGTGTTGAGGATCTTTTTAAAAGAATTGGTTTTAATCATAAACAAACGGGTAAGATTAAATTTGAGGAAGCTTCTGAAGATCTTCTTCTAAAAAAGTCAAAAATAGATTTTAAAGTTGAAGCGGATCCTGCTCTTGAAGCCTATAAAAAATATCTCCCCAAAGCTTATGAAATAGCAGTATTTGCAAAAGGGGATCTCAATTTGGATGATTATAAAAATGATGTCATATTAGGAGTTAAAAATAGTAATCATTCTGAGCTGGTTCAATTACTTATACTTTTACAACAAAGAGATGGAAGTTACAAAGTAACAACAAAGAATGAAGTTTTATTTACTTTCAAAAACGCAGTTTCGGATCCAAATTTCCTAAATGTTGGCGGCTTAAATTTCAACAACATTAAGATTGTAATTAAAAATGGATTTTTTACTATTGAGCGAAGAATAGGAGATTATAGCAATCAAGATTATGAAAAGTCAGAGGATGATTTTCAACAACTTTATAGCGATCATTTCTTTCATCAATATTATACTTTTAAGTATGATATTTCTTTAAAAGATTGGTTTACATATCGATATGGATTTGAATCTTATCAAGGTTATAATCCTAATCCAATCAAAAAAGTTAATCAATACACAGAGTCACAAATCGGAAAGATTGCTTGGAGTAAGGTTAATAATTTTCCTGATTATTGTTTTTATGAACCTAAGACTTCAGCTCTTTATGGAACAATCATTGAAAAAATTCAATATGAAGAGCCTGGATATGGGAAAAGCCCAAAAACAGATAAAAAAGTATATGTTCTTTTTCTTCAAACAGAAGTTCCAGTTCAAATTTATCCATTAGGGAGGCAAGATAAAGAAACAGGAGACCGGGTAATAAAAAACTTAAAAGAATTCCAAATTTATACCACTAATAAGAATTTGGATTTAAAGAAATACAAAAATCAAAAAGTTTGGTTGGAAGGTATTTTGCAAAAGGGAGGTAATGGACATCATCACACTCCTGTTTTAAAGGAAGTGAAAAAAGTATTATAGAACAGAAATAAAAAAATAGAATACCCTAAAGTTTTATTAACCTTAGGGTATTTCTTTTTTATTTTTTGATGTCGATTGGAACAATCAGTTTCAAACTAATGTTTCTTCCCATATTATAAATGCCTGTTCTTCCGGTCGCATTGTTTACGTCTAAATATTTTAGTCTGCTTAAATGACTTTGGTAAGCTATATTTGTCAAGTTAGTAGCACGGATATATATTGAAAATAATGTTCTCTTTTTTCTAATGATATCAGTTCCTACACCCGAATTGAGTAAGGTATAACCAGGAGTTGCGGTTTCTGTCCCAAACGCCTTATAAATATGGTTTTGATTAAAATAGTTTTCTACACCTATTTTGAAATATACTTTTGAAAGATGAGATCCTATTCCTTTTATATCTGCTCTAAGTCCTAATTGTAATTTTGGAGCTGGCGTAAAAGGTAAATAGCGCATACTATCAACCTGATTGCTTTGAACAGCTTGAACAAAAGAAAAATGAGTTTCAAAGTGTAACCAATCAAATGGATGCGGATGGATGTCTAGACTTATTTCTCCTCCATATAAAAATGCATTTCCGGAAGTGTATTTATAGGTTTGATAACCGTTTGTTATAGAATCTCCTCCAGAATTATTATTAAGTTTTTCTAAAAAGATATAATTATTAATATTATTGTAGAATAAATCTGTCTCTAGGGTAACATGTTCTGAATTGATCCCAAAAGTATAATCAACTTGGTAACTATTTTCTGGTTTTAATATTGGTGAACCAATAAGATATTGTGCTGATCCAGAATGGACACCATTTGCTGTGAGTTCTGCAATATTCGGAGACCTAAAACCTTTAGAAAAATTAAGTTTTGTATAAATTATATCCTTAATCTGATAGGTGGCTCCAATGCTTCCTGAAACTCCCTGAAATTTAGAATTAAATGCTGAAAATAAATGTTCTGAATTGATGTCTGGATAATCTATTATATTATCATCTGCATCTAGCCATAGGTCCTTACCATGCTCTGAACGTAGGTCATAACGTAATCCTCCACTTAATGTCCATTTAATCCAAGACTTTTTTGCAAGTGCAAATATTCCAATGTCAAAAAGGTTATAATCGGGTATTAAAAACTCCGAACCTTTATTTTTAGAGTTTTGATACATCCCATTTGTTCCGAAAGAGAGATCAAAAGTATTATTTATGGAATGATTGTAACGAAGGTCATAATTAATGGTGTTTAAATTCAAATATAATCCATATTCATTTGGGTTTAAAATTTCTTCAAATTCCTTTCTTTGATTTTGTTGCCAGCCTAAAGTTACTTTTAGTGCACCTTTCCCGATATAGAAATTATTGTTTGAAACCAATTTATAATGATGGATTTTTTGGTAAGGAATAAATGCATTGTATGACCTTAAATCGGTATTCGATGCTATTGTCTCTTCTACAATACTATCATTATTAGCAATTGGTTTTACAAATTGTCCAGTAACGGGATCTCTTGCTCCCTCAATTATTCCTGGCTTAAGATTGTAACTACTAAACTTCAAATGAGCATAACCCCAAGATTTATTAAGGCCTAACATTCCACCGATATTATTTTCATTAAATCCTGAATTTAAAACGTAACCGTCATATTTATTTTTGTATGAATGAGCTACTTTTTGGCTGTATCGTACATCCCAAACAAATCCTTTCTGGTTTCCACCCAAATTAAGTGAGCCGCCTATTAATCCGCTATTCGTTTGATAATTAGCTAGGAAATTTCCCTTTAAACTGCCTTCTTGCAAAGTCGGTGCTGGTTGGAAATTAATTACACCTGCCATAGCATCACTTCCGTATGCCAGACTAGCTGGACCTTTTAATACTTCTACTCGATTGATGCTGTATTCATCAATTTCCACCCCATGCTCATCGCCCCATTGTTGACCTTCCTGACGAATTCCATCGTTAACAACCAAGACCCTATTATAACCCAGTCCACGAATGATTGGCTTTGAAATACTTGATCCCGTTGATATTTGTGATACACCAGGAAGATTGGTTAATGCATCCACAATATTAGTTGCAGATAATTGTTTTAATTGTAAAGGTGTGAAAACTGATATTGGGGAGGGTGTTCTTGTTCGTCTTGTTGCTTTTGAAAGCCCAGTAACTACAACTTCTCCTAATTCAGTTACTGCCTCTTTTAACTTGAAATTCTGAGTTGATGAAGTTGTCAAGTCTATTTGTTGAGCGGATGGATTATAACCCATATAATTAATCTCTACTAAAAGTCTTGTTTTAGGAAGCTCTTTAATTTGATATCTGCCATTGGTATCTGTTGTAGTTCCAATTTTTAAATCAGGGAAATATATGGAAGCACCTATTAAGAGGCTACCGTCTTTTTGATCTGTTACAATTCCAGTTAAAGATGTTTTATTTTGAGCAAAAAGGCTCATGGTGGTTACAAATAGTGTAGCCAGTATTAAAATAATTTTATTCATTATTGATTAAATTAAGCGTATCCTGTTATTATGAAATATTGTGAGATAGAAAAGCATTACTGTATTGAAAAAAACACAATATATTATAATGCCACTAATTAACAGAAATTCGGAGGTCCTCTTAATAAGTGATAACACCTAGAAGTGTCAAAAATGAATGGAGTGTGATAAAAAGAAAGGTAAACAGATTTACTAACTTGCTCAGAAAGAATGAAATACTGAGATGGAGGTAAGTCTGATACTAGTTGAGTGAAATTGTCTATTGCACATTTGTGCTCTGTTTTATGAAAGTGAAGTCCATTTTTAGTGCAATGAACATCATCTATATGAATATATTCATGCACTATTTCTGTTACTGTTGGTGTAAGGAACAAAAACAGAAAAAATAAAGCTGTGTATTTTCTAAAAATTAATGACAAGCCACAAAAGTAAATGTTTTTGGTTGAACAATACTTTTTGTACTGTGATTTTTCTTTATTTTCGAAGAGAAGATTAACTATATTAAATTAAAATTATAGTATTTACCAACCAAAAGGATGTTTCATGCTGTCTATATATTATGATACATTAGAATTTATTTTGTTATTAGCAAATAACTCACTAATTTTATCATCTACTTAAGTTTAATAATATTGAAATTTCATGAAAAAAGGTTTAAAATTTATTCTGACACTCAGTTTTCTATTAGCTTTTGCTAATTTGAGTAAAGCACAAATCGCCCTATCTGTAAAGGATACCACGATTTGTAGGGGGGGGACTGTTACGATGAGTGCTTCAGTAACTGGTCAGTTAGGTAATATCTCCTTAGACGATATATTCAATAATACTGCAACCAATATTGGATTCCCGTTCCAGTTTTATGGAAATACCTATACCCAGTGTGTTATTGGCGCAAATGGCTTTATTTCCTTTGATCTTTCACGGGTAGGTCAATATTGTCCTTATACATGGACTGCTGCAACTAATGGTATAGATGTAGACAATGCAATTAATGTTGGTTTTCAAGACTTATGGCCAATTCCAGCTAATGGAGGAAGTATTCGTTTCCAAACTTTTGGCGCGCCTGGTTCAAGAAGATTTGTTGTAGAATATTGTGATTTAGCCAAATATGGCTCATCTTGTACTCAATTTAGAGTAACTATGCAGATTATTTTATATGAAACAACTAATATAATTGAATTTCATGTAACTAATTTACCAGGTACACCTACATGTCCTGGAGTATCACAGGGAGAAGCCATTCAGGGATTAAGATGGAAAACAGGAAACACCATTAATCAAATCTATACCCCAAACAGAGGTCCAGGTCAAATGTGGGGTGCTACAGGAGCAACCAATTCTGCTACCCGGTATACTCCGATGGCGGGGACTCCTTTTTATACATTAGACACAGGAATTGCTTTTAACCCTTGGCAAATAATTGAAAATATTAATAGTCCACTTTTAAAGTGGTATGATGCGCAAGGTACTTTTGTACACCAAGGAGCAACCTATACTGCAACATTAAATAATCCTCCGCCACCTGCAACAGGTACTTTCTTTGTTGTTGAGTACAGTGGACCCGCGGGTTGTTCAACACCTCAACAAACTTTTACTTTCCGAGATACCGTTTTTATACATTTCCAAGATGTAAAAACTTATAAAACGGAATCAATGTGTGCCGGACAAACTTATGATTTCTATGGTAAAACCTTATTTTCTCCAGGTGTTTATGATACCCTGTTTAAAACAAGTTTAGGTTGTGATAGTACGATTATCTTAACCTTAAATGTTAATCCTTTGCCGGAAGCTGAGATTCTTAGTGGCCCTAAAGTAAAAATGTGTCAAGGAGAGACTTATGTATTTAGAGCAGTAAAAGGTTCAGGTTATCAATATCAATGGAAGCGAAATGGTGTAAGTATCACCGGAGCGAATCAAGATCAGTTTTCTGCAATACAAGCTGGTAATTATACAGTAGAAGTGACGTCTAATCAAGGTTGTAAACTAGTATCTAAAACGGTTGAATTGACTATTGCTCCTAATCCAACTATTAAAATTAATGCTGTAAGTAGCTATGATATTTGTTCTGGAGATACTGTAACCCTTAATGCATCAGCTACTGGTGATAATATAGAATACATTTGGTCTCCTTCTGAGTATTTCTGGAGAACTCCGGGTTCTCAAACATTTTCGAATGTGAAGGCCATTATTCCAAAATCTGGTTATATTTATGTAAGAGCGATAAATAATGACTTATGTAATGCATATGATTCGGTATTTATTAAAGCAGAACCTTGCTGTGAAATGCCTATGCCTAATGTGTTTACGCCAAATAATGATGGTGTGAATGACTTCTTCGTTCCAAGTATTAATATTGGACAACAGATTGTATTCTTCCAAGTGTATGATCGATATGGTCATCTAGTATATGAAGATATTACTGGTGGTAAAAATATTAGAGGTTGGGATGGAAATGATTTGAAAGGCAAGCAAGTAAATGCTGGAGTATTTACTTATGTCTTGAGATATTCTTGCTCAGATAAACAAATTTATGAGAAGAAAGGCGATGTCATCATGATGAAATAAAAATTCAATGTAAAACAGGACAGGCTTGGATTCGTTATCCAAGCCTGTCCTGTTTTATTAACGCAAAGATTTTTATAGAAGTGAAAAGGATGGTTTTTTAAAAACCATCCTTTTCTTAAGTAGTATATAAATTAATTTATGCTTAATCCTCGTCCTGTAATTTACTTTCTAACTCAGCAATCTGTTCTTTTACATTTTCTATTTTTGCTTTTCTATTGGGTAATTTACTTTCAATCTGACTAATTAATCTTACAATGTTTTCTTTAATTTCTTTGTCTTTAGCATCTTCTTCTTCTGTATTGGAGAGGATTTCATTAAATTCTTCTAACTTACTCTCATCTTCAGCTAATTCTTCTTCTAAAGTGCTTAAAAATTGATTGCTTTGTGCAATTCTATTTTGGATTCGTTGAATAAACTTTTGCTTCCTATCTTTTCGGTCTTCATCTTTCTGTTTGAAAAAGTGCTTTCTGGCAGAAATAAAGTGTTCCCAAAGATCATCTCCATATTCTCTCGGTATTGGGCCTATTGTTTTCCAGACAGCCATTAATTCATTTACTTCTAAAGTTGCTTCTTTCCAATTTGTAGAATTTTTTATTGCTTCTATTCGATCTACTAATGATTTTTTACGTGCATAATTGTCTTCCAAACTTATTTTGTAAATTTCTGATTGTTGTCTTTTAGCATCAAAAAAATGGTTTTTTGCGGTTTGCATTCTTTCCCATAATTCATCTGAATGCTCTTTTGGTACTCGTCCAATAGATTTCCACTCTTCAAGAATTTTAGCATACTCATCTGCAGTTTCTTTCCAACTTTTATTCTCTTTTATTGCTTCAGCTTGTTCTACTAATTTTAATTTAGCTATATAGTTTTCATCCTGCTCTGCTCTAATCTGAGATTGATGATTATCTTTTCGTTCAAAAAACTTGTTTTTAGGCGTAATAAATCTGGACCATAATTCTTCATTTTTCTCATGAGAGGCCACACGACCTATCTCTTTCCATTGCTCCATTAAAGCTTTATAAGTCTCAGTGGAAGTTCTCCAGTCTTCAGAGTCAGCTAATGCTTCGGCTTTCTCACATAACTCAAGTTTGAGGTCTAGATTCTGCATCATCTCTTTTTCAACTTCCTCGAAATTTGCTCTTTTACGTTCGTAAAATGCATTCCGTGCATCTTCTATTTCTTGCCACAGCTTATCACTAACTTTTTTGTCAACATAAGGAGCCTGTTTCCATTCTCTTATTATGTTTTTAAATTCTTCTGATGCATTTTTAAATTCATCTGAATCTTTTAAAAGACTTGCCTTTTCGACTATAGCTTTACGAATCTCTTCATTTTCTTTTAATTTTTTATTGATCTGTATGCTTTGTTCATTATATTTTTCCAACATCGGATCTAAATTACCTAGAGCGGGCGTATTTAATAAATATGTTTTATTTCTTTCTAGTTTCCCATGCATTCTTAACACATCACTCTGTTTTTCCCATTCTGACAAAAAGTTTTCATGTCTTTGTTCAACTTCTTTGAATTTTTCAACCAATGCTTCAATAACGGCATGTGCATTTGATTCTGAAAGATGTCCGATTTTCTTTTCGGATAAATGCTTACTAGCAATTCGAAACAAATTTCCTTGTTGATCAATCTTACATAAATGCTTTTCTGCAAAATTATAAGAACCCCAAAATTGTTGTAGTCGATTTGCGCCTACTTCCGTCTCATTTGATACTACCGGTTCTTCTGAAATTATTTGCCCTTCGGGCTGGGAGGGAATATCCTCATTAAGAGCTTGTGCTATTTCTGGTTGGGGTAGGGGGTTTTCCTCTAAGACCATTTTTTTTGGATCTTCTGTAGAAAAGTCATCCATTTTAGTTTCTTGTTGAATGTCAGTTGGGTTCGTTTCTTTGGTTTCCATAGGTTGAACGGTTTCATCGTTTCTTTTTGTATCCTGATTTCCTTGTTCGGGTAATTGTTGATCTGTTGAGTTTTCCATAAAGCTCCAAAAATTAATAAAAAAATTATCAAATTGTACTATCTACAATATTAATGATATTTTTTGACTTATATAAACTTTTCCTTCGAAAATATTAGTAATTAATTTCTATTTCAGAAAGTCATTAAAATGTCTAATTAAAATGGTAGATTAAGGTATATAAAACCTTGAAAAAAAAGTCTATTATTTTTACTTTATATGGCCATTAGCCTATATTTAAAAAAAGATTTTTCTTTTTGAATTTGATTGCCATTAGTATTAAATTACTAATAAGTTATAATTATACAAGCTTAAATGTTTAACTTTGAATGATGATAAGTTTGAAAAATATTGAAGAATTTAGAAAATCTCCCGAACTGTTACATAAACTGGAGGAATATGGTATTTTGAAAGAATTTGAAGCAGGAAAGGTTCTTTTAAATGAAAATTCACCAATCCGAAGTATTCCAATTGTGATTAATGGCCTATTAAAAGTCAGTAAAACAGAGGAGGATGGAAAAGAAATTTTTCTTTATTTTATCAAACCTGGAGAAAGCTGTATTATGTCTTTTTTGGGTGGCTTACATAACGAAAGGAGCAAAGTAAGTGCTATTGCTGAGGAGGACTCTGAAATCCTTTTTCTTCCAGTAGATAAGGTTTCTCTTTTTGTCAAGGAATTCCCTCAATGGGTAGATTATATTTTTAGATTATATCATAAGCGCTTTGAAGATCTTTTGGAAGTAGTGAACGCCATCGCATTTAAAAAAGTTGATGAACGACTCCTTGATTTACTAAAAAAGCTTTCTGAAATGAATCTTTCTGATACAATTCTTATAACCCATGAGCAGTTGGCAAATAAATTAGGGACAGCAAGGGTTGTTGTTTCTCGACTTTTAAAAAAGTTGGAAGAAGATGGTATGGTGCAGTTAGGAAGGAACAAAATTGTTTTAGTAAACTCCAATTATAAAATTGATGTAAAATCATGAAGATGCTTAGAAACATTGTTATTCTTTTATTAACTATTATAGGAGCCGTTTCGTTGTTTATGTCATCATCAATCATTTTTGATACTTTTGGCATTAGAGAAAAAGAAGGGAATTATGTCTTGTTAGTGGTTTATAGCAATTTACTTTGTGGCATTTTGTATTTAATTGCAGCATTTAAAATTTGGCAGCAAAAAACAACAAGTATTTATCTATTAACCCTAGCGCTAATTATACTTATTATCGCTTTTATTGGTTTGATTATTCATATTAATGCGGGTGGCTTATACGAAACGAAGACAATAAAAGCAATGACATTTAGAATCTTATTTACTCTTATTATGCTATTTCTTGCTAGAAAAATAATACTAACAAAAAAGGACTGAGAAATGAATTAGAATTGTTAAATAATATTCAAAATTAATGATATGTAACTTTTGTGACTTAATCATTGAGGTATTTTTAGGAATTTTACATCAGAATTAAATAGTTATTTAAAAATTAAAAAATATACATTATGTTTTTCGAACAAATTTATGACAAGTCATTAGCTCAAGGTAGCTATTTGATTGGATGCCAAGCTACCAAAGAAGCCATTGTTATTGATGCAAAGAGAGATATTGATACCTATCTTGAAATTGCTAAGAGAAATAATTTAAAAATCACACATATCACAGAAACCCATATTCATGCTGACTATTTATGTGGATCTAGAGAGTTGGCAGCAGCAACTGGTGCAACTATGTTCTTGTCTGATGAAGGTGGAGAAGGATGGCAATATGAGTTTCCTCATGTGGGCTTAAAAGATGGTAGTATAATCAAAGTAGGTAACCTTACCTTAGAAGTGATGCATACGCCAGGTCATACTCCTGAAAGTATCAGCTTTTTATTAACTGATCATCCTGCGACTGATAAGCCTATAATGGTATTTACTGGAGACTTCGTTTTTGTTGGAGATGTAGGTCGTCCAGATTTATTAGAAAAAGCAGCTGGGCTTATTGGTACTAAGGAAGCAGGTGCGAAAGATATGTATCAATCAATAAAAAGATTTGCAGCTTTGCCAGAATATATTCAAGTTTGGCCGGCACATGGTGCTGGTTCAGCATGTGGAAAAGCTTTAGGAGCGGTTCCAAGCACAACAGTTGGATATGAGAAAATTAGAAATTGGGCTTTACAATTTGAAAATAACGAAACTGAATTTGTAGATACTTTGTTAGCGGGTCAACCAGAGCCTCCTAAGTATTTTGCAATGATGAAATATTTGAACAAAAGTAATCGTCCATTATTAGTGCAAGTTCCAAAAGTGACTCGACTAAATAAAGAACAATTTTTGTCAGCTTATAAAAATGGGCTTAAAATAATTGATACTAGAGAAAAAGAGGAATTTGCTCAAGGGCATATCCCAAATACGCTAAGTATTACAGGCAACAATTCTTTTGCTACTTGGATGGGTTGGTTTTTAAATTATCAGGAACAATTTGTGTTAATTGCTGATGATAATAAAATCGACGATCTTACTAGGAAATTGATGAGAATCGGATTGGATAATGTTTATGGCTATGTTTCAGTAAATGATTTGAATGAATTAGGCATAGAAATGAACACTATGGAATTGATTGATATTGATCAATTTGAAACCTATATTGGTAAAGAGAATGCTCAAATTGTAGATGTTCGTAATCTAACAGAATATACAGATGGTCATGTTAAGGGTGCTACTCATTTATTTGTAGGAACTTTACCCGATCATCTAGATAAACTCAATAGAAATAAAGAATTAATTGTTCATTGTTTGTCAGGAGCTCGAGCCACAATAGCTACCTCTTTCTTGATGAGAAATGGTTTTAAAAATATCAAAACTTATCTTGGAGGTATGCAAGAATGGTATGAAAAGGGTAATCCTGTAGAAGCTAAAGAAGAAGAAATGGCTTTTAAATAAGCAACATCTTTCTTTAGTAAATTATAGTCCGTTGATTTGAGTTCTTATCAACGGACTTTTTTATTTTTAAGCTTATTTTCGTATTTAAATATGCTTTAATAAATAACAAAGCTTTGGTTTATTAATATCTTTATTTTCTGCCATTAATCCATAATTTTTAATACCTTTGCCGCTCAATTTAAAGTTCGATATATGAATTTGGATCGTAATTCGATTATAGGATTTGTGTTATTAATAGGTTTAGCAATTGGGTTTGTTTTCTATAGCCAACATGAGGCAAAAAAGTTTAAACAGATTAAGACTGAAGCTGCCGTTTCAGAACAGGCTGCCCAAAAACAGTCTAATGTAGCGGCCTCTAAAGTAATTAAAGATACCACTTCTACAGTGGATTCTACTATTCCTGCAGCTTTCCGAGGTGAAGAGAAAATCTTTAAGGTGAGTAATAATTTATTGACCTTAGATATTAGCAATAAAGGTGCTTATCCAGTTGAAGCTAGTTTAAGAAAATATAAATCTTACAATAACTATGTGAACAAAAAGCAAGAAGAATTAAAACTATTCTCTGCGGATAAAAATAATAAACTGGTTTACAAATTACCAATTGATGGTCATGAGATATGGACCGATGAGCTGTATTTTACACCTCAGGAGCGTGCTTCAGATAGTCTGCCATTGGTCATGACAGCTGCAATAGGAAATGGTAAGAGTGTAATTGTTACCTATGCATTGTCAAGAGATAATTACATGATGGATGTAACTATGAAGCTAGTGGGTATGGAAAGTGAATTATCTAAGCTGAGTAATATTCCTGTTCAGTGGTCCACAACAGTTAATCATACAGAAAAAGATATTGAAGGAGAGCGTAGATATGCTCAAACGCATTTCCGATATACTGATAAAGAACATGATTATTTTACCTTTTCATTGAAGCCGGAGAAGAAATTAGAAGAAAAACCGATAGAATGGATTGGTGTTAAAGCACATTATTTTAATTCAACATTAGTTACTAAAGATAAAAATTTCATTAATGTTGCTTATGAATCTTCCGAACCTAAAGAGGATACTAGCTTTGTAGTGAAGAACCTTGCTAAGCTTGCTATTCCTGTGGCTTCTGCTTCAAATGATTTTAATTTTAATTTTAAATGGTTTATCGGACCGAATGATTTCAATACCTTAAAGTCATTTAATCTGGATATGGAAGAAATGATACAATTTGGATTTGGTATCATGTCTTTTGTGAAATATATTGTTAAATGGGCAATATTGCCATTATTTAATATGCTGCATGGTGTTGTGCCAAGTATTGGTATTGTAATTATTCTGATGACTTTAATCATTAGAATTTTGCTTTCGTTCCTAACCTATAAATCACAGCTTTCTTCGGCAAAAATGAGGGTATTAAAACCTGAAATAGATGCTTTAAAATTAAAATTAGGCGATAATCAGCAAGCAATGGGTATGGAGCAAATGAAATTGTATCGTTCTACAGGTGTAAATCCTTTAGGAGGTTGTTTACCGATGTTGCTACAAATGCCATTCCTTTTAGCTATGTATTATTTGTTTCCAGCAATTATCGATTTAAGGCAACAAAAATTCCTATGGGCAGAAGATTTATCTACTTATGATAATATCTTAGATCTTGGATTTAAAATTCCATTTTATGGTGATCATGTAAGTTTATTTACAGTATTAATGGCATTGTCTAGTATAGGTTTAGCATTGTACAGTAGACAAATGACTGCTGGTCAGGAAATGAGTGGACCTAATGGACAAATCATGAAATGGATGCCGTTTATTATGCCATTGATGTTCTTAGGATGGTTTAATAATTTTGCTTCTGGTCTTACTTTCTATTATTTCTTATCCAATATGTTGAGTTTAGCACAACAATATATTATTCAGAAATTCTTCATTAACGAAGATAAGATTCATGCCCAGCTTAAAGAGAATAAGGCTAAAGGTCCTACTACTTCAAAATGGCAACAGAAACTGGAAGATATGCAAAAGGCACAACAAGATAAGATGAGTAGAAGTCAAAGAAGATAATAATAGTGCAGAATTTATATTAAAATAATGGATTGAGATTTTCTCAATCCATTATTTTTTTAATTTGCATATAATTAATTTTTGTAAAAATTATTTATATGCTTGCTTCATCCTAATTTTGTACTTTTGGAATTCATATAAAAAGCATTAAATGCTGTTTAACTATTTTTTAAAACAACTGCAACAATATAATTGGCATAACAGCAAAATTATCATTGCTGTTAGTGGAGGCTTAGATAGTATGAGCCTAGCATTATTGTTTTTGGAAGCCACCAATTATTTTAAAAACCGTCCTGATGAACATCCAGGATTTAAGATTGCTATTGCACATTGTAATTTTCAATTGAGAGGAGAAAGTTCTGATCTGGATGCAGTTTTGGTTAAAGAGTGGGCAGAAAATAATAATGTTCCATTTTTTCAGCAGGATTTTGATACTAAAAAAATTATTGAGCAGGAAGGAGATAATGTTCAAATAGTAGCTAGGAAATTAAGATATGATTGGTTTGCTGATTTATTATCAGAACTTAATTTTGATTTTATAGCAACAGCACATCATCTGGAAGATAGTGTGGAAACTCTATTAATGAATTTCTTTAAAGGTACTGGTATTGCTGGTGTTCATGGAATCCTTGCTCAACAAAATAAAATAATTAGGCCTTTATTGCCTTTTACCAAAGAAGCGCTTAAAGAATATGCATTGTCAAAGAACTTGATTTGGAGAGAAGACGTTTCTAATCAGAAAACAGATTATCTTCGAAATAAGATCAGACTAGAATTAATACCAGAAATTGAGAAAGTATTTCCAAATGCAAAGCAATCACTATATCAAAATAGTCTGCGTTTTGCTGAAGTGGAAGCCTTATATCATCAATCTATAGCACAATATAGAAAGAAGTTATTAGAGAAAAGAAAAGAGGAATATTATATTTCATTGAGAAAGCTGGAAAACTGTAAGCCCATAGCAACAATATGTTTGGAATTGCTTAAACCTTTTGGACTCCAAGTTGCACAAATCCCAGATGTATTAAAGCTAATAAAAAGCGAAAGTGGAAAATTTATTCAGCTTCCAAATTGGAAGCTTATTAAAGATAGGAGATTTTTCATCTTAGCAAAAAATAAAGAAGCGGAAAGTACGCTTATCGTAATAGAAGAGGCTGAAAAGAAGATCATTCATAATGATTTTGTTTTAAAGATAGCAGCTGTCAAAGAGATTCCTCCAAAAAAACAAATTAAAGAAAGTGATTTGTTTATCGATAAAAAATTGTTGTCGTTCCCTTTGTATTTACGACCATGGAGAGAAGGTGATTATTTTTATCCATTAGGCATGGATATGAAGAAGAAAAAAGTAAAAAAGGTTTTAATAGACATGAAAATGCCTATTCATGAGAAAGAGAAAGTGTGGGTAATAGAAAGTGCAAAGAAAATAGTTTGGCTTTGCGGTATTCGTGCGGATGAACGGTTTAAAGTTGATTTGAATACCCAAGAGATGCTACATTTACAATTTGAAAATAAATAAGAATGGAAATTCAAGAGTTATATAAAATTTATCAAAAATTTTCTTCTGTACAGACAGATAGTAGAAAAGTGGAGCGTGGAGATTTATTTTTTGCACTGAAAGGTGAAAATTTTGATGGCAATAAGTTTGCTGCTCAAGCCTTAAAGGATGGTGCAGCATATGCTGTCATTGACAATGCTGATTTTAGTACAGGTGATAATTGCATTGTTGTGGAAGATGTATTGGTTACATTACAGCAATTAGCAAATTATCATCGTAAACAATTTTCTATTCCTTTTATTGCAATTACGGGTTCTAATGGTAAAACAACGACTAAAGAGTTGTTACATCAAGTTTTGGCTTGTAAATATATAACTTATGCTACAGAAGGGAATTTGAATAATCATATTGGTGTGCCTTTAACCATTCTGAAAATCAAAACAGATGCGGAAATAGCAATAATTGAAATGGGTGCCAATCATCAGAAAGAGATAGCATCCTATTGTGCCATTGCAGCACCTAATTATGCATTAATTAATAATGTTGGCATGGCTCATTTAGAAGGATTTGGAGGCTTGGAAGGTGTCAAAAAAGGAAAAGGAGAATTGTATGATTTTATAAGAGAAAATGGAGGTTCTATTTTCATCAATACAGATTTAGATTATCTGGAGGAGATGGCTCATGGTATTGAAAATAGGATTACTTATGGTAGGGCAAATGCTCAGGTTATTGGGAGGATGCTTCATCAGGAATCTTTTTTAAAATTTATAGTGTTGAGTTCCGGAATGGAAACTGTAATTCAGACAAAGTTGGTGGGCGATTATAATTTTCCGAATGCATTAGCGGCAATTGCTGTTGGTAATCATTTTGATATTGATATTGATACCATGAAAACTGCTATTGAACAATATAACCCGTCTAATAACCGGTCTCAATTAATTGAAAAAGGGAATAATACAATTATTTTAGATGCCTATAATGCTAATCCATCTAGCATGAAATTGGCTATTGAAAATATTGCAAAAATGAATACTTCTAAGCCAAAATGGTTATTGTTGGGGGCAATGAAGGAGATGGGCGCAAGCAGTAGAGTAGAACATCAAATGCTTATAAATATAGTAAATAGTCTGGATTTTGAAAATGTAATTTTGGTTGGTAATGAGTTTGAAGGGTTGATGCATGAATTTAAATATTTTGAAAATTCAGTAGCAGCCAAAGCTTGGCTCCTTTTAAACCCTATAAAAGATGCATTGGTATTGATTAAAGGGTCAAGAGGTGCAAAAATGGAAGAAGTATTAAACTCATTTAATTAAAATTGGTAGTATTTTGGAAAACTTGTATGTAGAAATAATAGGATACTTTGCAATGGCAATGCTTGTGGTTTCATTTATTCCAAAACAATTAAAATTAATCAGAATTCTTAATCTGATTGGATGTATTGCTTTTGTAACTTATGGTATATTTTTAGGGTGGAAATTTCCAATTATCATATCGAATGGTTTGATAGCCATTATTCAAATTTTCCATCTTTTAAAACGAAAGAAACACTAAAAATCTATTAAAATCCGTATCTTTACAAGATGAATATGTTGGTGAGAAAAATTAATAAGGGAGCACTTATATTTTCTATAATTCTTTTTTGGACTATAGGTACTCAAGCACAACCATTATCAGCCTTTGTAAATTTTCAAAATCAGTTTCAGGTTTGGGATAATACTATTGATCGTAAAATTGAATCTTTAGTCCCTACTAAATATGATATTGGGAGAGTAGCCATTCCTTATATCGATAATAATAGTAATTTTAAAATCTATTATAATAAAGGTGTTCAACTCATCAATGAAGGCTTCACAAGTGATTTTGTTCCTACTGATAACCTTATTGCATATCGGATTCAGAATATATTGTATGTTTGGGAACAAGGAAAAATTACAAAACTTTCTAATTTTATTACTAATTTTTCAGTAGGAGATAGTATTGTTCTTTTCTTTGATAATATTCACTCCACATATAAGGCATATTACAATAAGAATATCTATGATATTGAGACATTTTTGGCTTCTAAAGTTTCTTCTACCAATAGTGATAGAGCTATTTTTGATGGTCAAAATATTGCCAGTGGACAGTTACCAGTTTTGAAAGTGTCTGATAATATAGCAGCATTCATTAATTACGCACAACGATTTAAGATTTTTTATCATGGCCGACTTCTGGAGCAGGAACAATTTCTCATAGAAAACTTTGATGTCGGTAGAAATATTGTAGCATATGTGGATGGCAATCAGACTTTTAAAGTTTTTCATAATGGTCAAACTCAAGAAATTGAAACCATTTCACCTTTGAGTTATAAGGCTGGTGATGATATTTTGGCATATGTAGCTAATGATGGATATTTTAAAATATTTTATCAAGGTGATGCTTTAGAAGTAGGATACTTTACGCCCCAAGAATATTTAGTTAAGGACAATATAGTTGCGTTTAAAGATCCAAGTGGGTATTTTAAGGTTTTTTATAAAGGTAAAATCTATACTTTAGATGCCTTTTATCCAAATAGTCCTTACAAAATGGGTTATAATTCTTTAGCTTATCTTTCTAATTCAGGTACGATACGTATGTTTAGTGATGGAGATGTGTATGAAGTAACGAGTGCAAATGTTGCTGAATGGCGTTTAGATTATGATGTTTTACAATATCGATTTGGTTCAAATATGTATAAGGTTTTTTATAAAGGAAAGACTTATTAATTAATTTTTTAAAAACAAATCAAATGAAAAAGTTACTCTTAATAGGAATATTACTTGGCTTAGCAATGTTAGTGTCTTGTGATAAAACTAAAAATGGAAAAAATGACAATGGGCATCTGAGCTTTAAAATAAATAATGTTGTTGGCAATGATCTAATGCAATTACAATCTGGTAACTATATAAATGCTGCCGGGAATCATTTTACAATTAACAAATATGCTTATTATTTAAGTAATTTTGAATTGATTAAAGAGGATGGTTCTGTTTTTAAAATTCCAGATTCTTATGTTCTGATTAATGAGTCAGAACCTGAAAGCAAGAATTTTAAATTTTCGGATATTCCAAGAGGAGATTACACCAGTTTAAGGTTGGTTTTAGGAGTAGACAGTACAAGGAATGTGAGTGGTGCTCAATCTGGAGCATTGGATCCTATTCATGGAATGTTTTGGGATTGGAATACTGGCTATATTATGGCTAAAATGGAAGGCTTTTCTCCAGAATCAGGCGGAGCAGCAAATATTATTTCTTTCCATCTTGGTGGATATGATGGCAGATACTCTGCTGTTAAATCTGTAGAATTTCCATTAAATCCTGTATTGAAAATAGATAAATCGAATTCGCCAACTATAACTTTACAGTCAGATTTATTGACATGGTTTGATGGATTCCCTGCTCTTGATTTCGCAACTACTCCTTCGGTAATGAGTATTGGTTCCGAATCATTTGACCTGTCAGAAAGATATAAAAATCACTTGAGTGTTCAACAAGTTGAAAATTAGTAAATCTAATCAGTGAATTTGTATAGTGAGTAAGAACTCTAATATTAATACTTTACGCTGACGAAGTATTATATAGCGTATTTTGATGGGAATAAATAGAAAAATGGAACAAACAGAATATTATGTTATTACAGGTGCTGCCGGCTTTATCGGTAGTGTTTTGGTTGGTTATTTAAATAATTTAGGTTTTGAAAACTTAGTTTTAGTAGATGATTTTTCGATAAAAGAAAAAAGTCAAAACTTAATGGATAAGAAATATGCATTTAAAGTTCATAGAGATCAATTTTTGGATTGGTTAGAAGATTGTGATTTAAAAATTTGTGGAATCTTTCATCTTGGAGCCAGAACAGATACTACTTTAATGGATGTTCATGTTTTTAAAACACTAAATTTAAGGTATTCAAGAAGTATGTGGGAATATTGTGCTGAGTTTAATATCCCATTAGTTTATGCCTCCTCTGCAGCAACTTATGGAGATGGTGCATTAGGATATAAAGACGATGAAACGCTAATACCTGAATTGAAACCATTAAACCCATATGGCGATTCTAAGCAGAAGTTTGATGTTTGGGCATTAGAGCAAAAAGAACAACCTCCTTTTTGGGCTGGATTGAAATTTTTTAATGTTTATGGACCTAATGAATACCATAAAGAGAGAATGGCTTCGGTTATATTACATGCATATAATAAACTGCATATAAATGATAATAAAATAACCCTTTTTCGTTCTCATAATCCTAAATATAAAGATGGTGAGCAAATGCGTGATTTTATTTATGTTTTTGATGTGGTAAAAGTATGTGTTTGGTTAATGGAAACTCAACCCCAAAATGGTATTTTTAATTTAGGAACTGGAAAAGCGCGAACTTTTAACGATTTGGCAAAAAGCGTTTTTAAAGCTTTAAATATAAAAGAGCAAATTGAATATATTGATACGCCTGAAGATATCAGAGATAATTATCAATATTATACTGAAGCAGATATGAGTAAATTGAAGGCTGCAGGTTATTCAGAGCCGTTTATAAGTTTGGAAGATGGCGTAATGGATTATGTAAATAAGTTCTTAAAGGAGAAAGAATATTATTGATAGGTTTCGTAAATTTTTAGAATTTTGATATTGGCGAAGATATTCGTTTCACCAAAATCAATTATTTAAATTTAGTATCTTGATAAGAAATATCGTTATTTGCGACAAAAGCTTTTTAAATAGGTTTACTCTAGAGTAAACCTATTTTTGAAACCATTGAAACGATTTTTTTGAACTTTATAAGTAATCTTTACAAAGATATTTTTTACAAGCAGATAGCGGTATCTCAACACAGAATGAAAAGGAGAAACATAGTACCTTCTTGTTTTAAATATCCTATAACTAAGACTGCGAAGCGTAATTAATAATAGTCTCTTTCACTCTAATATTACTATGTAAAGTAAAAACGTATTGGCTTGTACCTTCTCTCATTATGCTGCTTTCCTAAAAGTTTAATTTCCACCAAAAATTTTTCATTACAGACTAAGAGATTTTATAACTCTAAAAATTTATTATTTTAAAAACTTTATGCTAATTTGCAATAAGTTTATTTTTTATATAACTTGTTTGTTTTTATAATTACAATATTCAATTTGCTTCTGTGAATATCATCAATAACCAAGATACTCTCTTTCAAAATGAACTCCGCCATCACATAGAACCAGGCGATGAAATACTCATCAGCACGACTTATTGCAGTATGAATGCCTTGTATGAATTTAAAGAGGTTTTCAGCAAAGCAAAGTCCGTAAGGTTTCTCATCGATAATGATCACTTAAGCCAAGATCTGCGTTTCATTTACGATCAAGCTGAATCAGTTAAATTATTGGAATTAAAAAATGGATATAAATCAGCGGTTGTTTTGAATTTGATTCAGCCGAATATTGAATTTAGAAAAGGGAAACTCGGACAACAAAACCTACTCATTGTTAAGAAAAAGGACAAGGTCAATAGAGTATTTCTATTCACACCACATAATTTTAATTTACAAACCCTCGGAATTTTAAACAGTCAGGAAATCTACTTTATCTCTTCTGTGGAGGATGTAAATGTGCAATATACACAATTCTTTGAGCAAGCCTGGGCAAATTCAAAGCAGGATGCGCTCAACGACATTACACAGCTTTATAAAAAAGCAACCAAACAATTAAGTCTGGATTTTATTTATAAATACACCATTAGCAATATTTTTCAGAATAAAACAATTGATGAAATTAGTGAACAGCGCTTAACCAAAACCGGATTCAAGGAATCGCAGGTTTGGGCAATGTTGTACAATTTCCAGAAAGATGCAGTTTTGGGTGCTATTGATAAAATTGAAACTTATGGTGGTTGTATCTTAGCGGATTCGGTAGGATTGGGAAAGACTTTTGAGGCATTGGCGGTGATGAAATACTACCAATTGCGGAATGATCGTATTCTGGTACTTTGTCCTAAAAAACTGAGAGACAATTGGTTAATTTATAGTCAGAATGATGTCCGGAATGCACTTTCGAAGGATAGAATGAATTTTGATGTATTGAACCATACCGACTTGTCCAGAGATAAGGGAATGTCGGGAGATATTAATTTGGAAACGATTAATTGGGGAAATTATGATTTATTAGTGATTGATGAATCTCATAATTTCCGAAATAATGAACCGAGAAAAGATACAGTTTCTCGTTATCAGCGACTGATGAAAGATATTATTAAAGCGGGTGTCAAAACCAAAGTGCTTTTGTTATCTGCTACACCGGTCAACACGAGGATGAATGATATTAAAAACCAAATTGCCTTTATTACGGAACAAAATGATGCGGCATTAGATGAATTCGGCATTACAAGTATCAACCAGACTTTAAGGCAAGCACAGCAAAAGTTCAATACTTGGATGAAAAATGCGGAATCTCAAGATCGGGATAGCTTGGTAGATACGCTAAATGGCGATTACTTCAAACTACTGGATTTACTGACGATTGCCCGCTCCAGAAAGCATATTGAAAAATATTATGATACTGCCGATATTGGCACTTTCCCTTTTAGAAGACAACCAATATCACTAAGCCCTGACTTTGATCTTTCGAAACAATTTCCAACAATTGATAAGGTAAATGATTTAATCAATGCATTGAATCTGAAATTTTATTCGCCGCTATATTTTGTGCGGGACGATCGTAGAAAAGCTTATGAAGATAAGTATAATGTCACCACTTCAACAGGCATTGTTTTTAGACAAATAGAACGGGAAAACAGCTTGATTCATCTCATGCGGGTCAATTTATTGAAGCGGCTGGAAAGTTCGATTTATTCTTTTCGATTAACGCTGGAATCTTTGATAGCCAAAACAAAAGACTTAAAAACAAAGATTATCAATGCGCATGAAAATGAATTTTATTTCAACGAACTGGACATCAATGATATTGAAATGGATGATGATCGTTTGGAGGATTTATTGATTGGCGGAAAGGTAAAAGCATTATTGCAAGATCTCGATTTAGTGAAATTTAAAGATCATCTGGAAGATGATGAAAAATTATTACAGCAACTTTTAAATCAATGTATCGTAGTAGATGTGGCAAGAGATGAAAAGCTGCACCAACTGAAAGCAGAGATTGAAAAAAAATTGAAAAATCCAATCAATGAAGGCAATAGAAAAGTTGTGGTATTTTCTGCTTTTGCCGATACCATAAAATATTTATATAATCAATTAACGCCTTGGTTGAAAGAACAGCATAATTTGTATGCCGCCCAAGTAACAGGTGGTGACGAAAATAGAACCAACCTGCCCAACTGCAGAGCAGACTTGAATTCTATTTTGATTAATTTCTCTCCAATCTCAAAAGGTCGGGATGTGATTTATCCAGATGCCACTAGTGAAATAGATATTCTTTTCTGTACCGATTGTATTTCTGAAGGTCAGAATCTTCAGGATTGTGATTTCTTGGTGAATTATGATATTCATTGGAATCCTGTGCGGATTATTCAGCGCTTTGGCAGGATAGATCGAATTGGTTCTAAAAACAAGGAAATCCAATTGGTTAATTTTTACCCCAATGTAGATTTGGATAGTTATATCGATTTGATTGGCAGGGTAAAAGGAAGGATGCAAATACTGGATGTATCGGCTACAGGAGATGATAATGTCATTGATGAAACTGCCAGTCAAAGTAAAGATTTGGAGTATCGCAAACGACAATTGAAACAATTGCAAACACAAGTGGTAGATTTGGAAGATATTGATGGTGGCATCAGTATTACCGATTTAACTTTTAATGATTTCAAAATTGATGCCGACCGATTGACCGCTGAAGAAATAGCCGATTTTGAATTAACGCCAAAAGGAGTGTTTTCTATTGCGGAAAATACCATTCATCCCAATCAAAAAGGAATGCTGTTTTGTTTTAAAGATCAGTCAGCGGAATTGGATAATAACAAGGTTAATCGAAACATGATTTATCCTTATTATTTATGTTTGATCAATCAAGATGGTGCAATCAGTATTCCTGCGACGCATTCTAAAAAATCATTGGATTATTTTAAAAAACTGGCAAGCGGGAAAACGGAATTGATGCCGGAACTCCTTTCGGAATTTAATCAAGTAACAAAATCGGGAAGCAATATGAGCGTTTATACCGAGTTAGTAACAATTGCGATGAATCATTTAGAAGGAAGTGAGCGGGAAATGGGATTAGATTCTTTGGCAATTCCGGGTGGCACTTTATTTGGCAACGAACTCAAAGACCATAATTATGAATTGATTGCTTATTTAATCATCCAATAAATGAATACAGCTCCATTTTCTTTTTTTCAATTACCACATCAAACGCTTGTTCAAAGTCGGCTGACAAAAGCTTTTTTTAAAAGAAATTTTGAACTGCTGCCTTCTGAGCGAAAACTATTGGAGGATGCGATGTTGGTTAAGGAAATGGAGATCTATGCAACTTTAAAACCAAGTAATTGCAATGTGCCTGCCTTTGTATGCAGTACTGAAAATTATGAAGAAATTGTTTTCCTACTGGTAAAAACCGCAAATGAAGATTTTGAAAAAAACGCAAAGAAAATTGGCGATTTCATTCAAAAGCATATTCCGTATCATCTAGTTATTGGTATGTATGCTGAAAATAATTTTCTATTGCATTTGGCTTTTAAGAACATCAATCAGAAAGATCAAAATAAACGCACTATTCTACAAATTAAACAATCGAAAGTATTTTCCATAAATGCGCAGGAAAATCAAGCCGAACTATTGGAAGCTTTGTCTTTTAAAAACCTGGATAAAACCAATTTAAAAACATTGTATACTTCTTATACCACAGCTATTGATAATTGGACGGTAGCCGCCATGACCGGTAGTTTTATTCCACGACCTTATGAGCGCAGTGTAGAAGCGGTTATGGTGATGGAAGAAATCGAAAACTATCAAAAAGAAATCAGTAATTTGCAAAGTCAAATTAAAGAAACGACTCAAATGAACCTTCGTATCGAATTAAATACAACAGTTCATCATTTAAAAAATAAAATAGATTCCTTAAAAAAATCTTTATCTGAATAATTCAATGGAAAAACTAGAAAAACTAAGCAGTGAAAATATTGTAGCACAAAACTTAGCTACTTTAAAACAATTATTTCCAACCATTGTCAAAGAAGGGAAATTAAATGTGGAAGAATTGCAAGCCATACTGGGAGACTATATTGAGGAAGAAGAGGAATATTACCGCTTCACCTGGGCAGGGAAAAGTCAGGCAAGACAAGAAGCCAATAAACCCTCTACCGCCACTTTAAGACCCAATAAAACCGATAGTAAAGATTGGGATACTACTGGAAACATCTTTATAGAAGGTGATAATCTAGAAGTATTGAAACTGTTGCAAAAATCCTATTCCAATAAGATTAAGATGATTTATATAGATCCGCCTTATAATACAGGAAAGGATTTTGTGTATAAAGATAATTACAAAGACAACCTCAGCAATTACCTGGAGCTCACTGGTCAAATAGATAGTGAAGGCAATAAAACCAGTACCAATACTGAAAGTGATGGTCGCTATCATTCCAACTGGCTGAATATGATGTATCCTCGTTTGCAATTGGCAAGGAACTTATTGACGGACGATGGAGCTATATTTATTTCAATTGGCGTTGAAGAATTTCCAAATTTAAAAAAATTGTGTGATGAGATTTTTGGGGAGGAAAACTTCATAGAAATATTTTCATGGGTTAAAACTTCTACACCACCTGCTCTTTCTATTAAATCTAGAAAAACTAATGAATATATAATTTGTTATGAAAAATTCAAAAACTCAAATAAATATAATGGAGAGAGTTTAGATGGTGGTAGCCAACCATTATTGAATAGGGGAAATTCTTTAAGAAAATTAATTTTTCCTAAAGAATCAATATTATTTAATACTTCTAATTTTGAAGATGGAATTTTACTTCCTCAAAAAAATGATAGAGTAAATCTTCTTAATGAAATTATTTTAAAAAATGGAAAGTCTGATGTAGATGTAGAATTGGAAGGTGAATTTAAATGGATACAAAATACTTTATTAGAAGAAGTTGAAAAAGGGACTACATTTATTATTAATACCAAGCAATTCTCAATTAGATTTATAAGAGATGAAGAAGGGTTTAAAAGACCAACAAATTTTATTAAGGAAAGAATTTATTCTCCTTTAATAAACAAAAAGATAAATGGAGTTGAAACTAATGAATCAGCAAGTAAAATATTAATTGATTTAATGAAGGGTAATTATTTTGATTATCCTAAGCCTGTAAGTTTAATTAAATATTTAATTAAATTAATTGACAATAATAATATCATTCTCGACTTCTTCGCCGGTTCAGGGACAACCGCTCATGCCGTCATGCAATTAAACGCTGAAGATGGCGGTAATAGAAAATGTATTTCTGTACAACTTCCGGAAGCGACCGATGAAAATTCAGAAGCTTTTAAAGCTGGCTTTACCAATATTGCTGAAATCACCAAAGAACGCATCCGCAGAGCAGGCGAGAAAATAAAACAAGATTTTAAAGACAAGGAAGACATCGATCAATTAGATATTGGATTCCGCGCTTTCAAGCTGGACAGCAGTAATATCAGAGCTTGGGACAGTACACCGGAGCAGTTGGAGGGAGAACTAGACTTTTACGCTGCTCATCCCAATGAATATATCAAACCCGATCGAACAACAGAAGATATTTTATTTGAGATTCTGATCAAGTTTGGTTTAAACCTTACTGTTCCTATTTTGGAAAGAAAAATCAATAATCAAACGATTTATAATATTGACTTTGGCAAGTTATTCATTTGTTTGGCAGATGCCATTACGCCAGAGATAGCAGAAGAAATTGGCAATTGGAAACAGGAATTGAATATAGAAACCACTCGGGTAATTTTTAAAGACAGCAGTTTTGCAACCGATGCCGACAAAACCAATTGTGTTCAGATTTTGAATCAACTGGGAATTAAAGAAGTGAATAGTATATAAATTTTTTATAAAAAGTCAAGATGGTAGCGACATGGATGTCGGTGTCATAAGAATAAGAAAAAAAACTTTTAAAGGAGATATTAAGCTTTAGTGCATAACCTCAAGGTTCTTAGTGCACAAGTCCTAAATGATTAATAAACAACAAACTAAGAGCTTAGTGCATAACCTCAAGATGCTTAGTTCATAACCTTTGAAACAGAAAAGAGTTTTTGAATTGAAAAAGTAAATAACAACAAGAAATTTAACCATGAAGATAAAGTTTGAAAGTGATTTAGCCTATCAAGAAGATGCCATACAATCGATTGTCGATGTGTTTAGAGGTCAAGATGTGTGTACGGCAAACTTTACCGTAGTGGCA
>DATJCU010000236.1:0-1535 GCA_035497795.1 Edaphocola sp.
CATTAGAATCGTTGTGGCTTGATGGGAGATGTGAAAGAATGAAATATTATAAAGGATATACCTATGACTTTACTAAGTCGCTTGGGAATGGCTACTAACGTAGTATTTACGAATATTTCAATATAATAGAGATTTAAAATACCAATAAAAATCAAAAAAAATGAGACATAGTATTTTTAGAGATGAGGATCAAAAAATGAGGGAAAAAGGCATTGTCTCTAACTCATATCGGGCGAGAAATTATGCGAAATTCAGTGCAACGAAGATTAGATAGTAGGACGATAATTTTGGAGAGGGAAAAATAAAATGAAATTGTATTATAGCGTAGATTTTAAAGAATCTATCATCACTCATCACGGCGAAATATCTTACCCCATTTCAGCCTATCAGAATTACGATAAATATACTGAAAGCATGACGGCTTTTGTCAAGGCTGATTTGACCAAGTCGATTAAAAAATGGGGATATACTGCTGATGACATGGTAGCGGTCGAATTTTACTTCTATCGTGGGAGTGAAGAGGTTATTTTTTTTAGTTGGGAGAAAGAAGATTTAATTGAAAATAAATAAAAAAAATATAGAAAATGAAACCAACAGATATATTAGGGAACATCAAACTCTATAATGCTGATTGCATGGAGATAATGAAAGGGTTCAATGATAAGCAGTTCGATTTAGCCATTTGCGACCCTCCGTATGGATTAGGAGACAAGTTGGCTCATGATGGTAATGGCAAAAATTCACAATCTAAATTTACCTCTGAGTTCAAATTAAAGGATTGGGATAATAAAATTCCTGATAGTAGTTATTTTAATGAATTAATGAGGGTATCTAAAAATCAAATTATTTGGGGAGGTAATTATTTTCCACTACCACCAACAAGATGCTTCATTTGCTGGGATAAAATGGTATTTATACCCAGTATGAGCAGAATTGAACAAGCGTGGACATCGTTTGATAAATTACCGCAATTAGTACAATACAACAATACTGATCCAAATCGTATTCACTTAACCCAAAAGCCCGTAAAACTCTATAAATGGCTACTCCAGAACTATGCAGAAGCTGGTGACATAATCCTGGACACTCATTTTGGGAGCTTATCAATAGGAATAGCTTGTCACGATATGAAATTTGATTTAACAGCAATCGAGTTAGATAAGGATTATTACGAGCAAGCTAAACAGAGATTAATTAACCATCAAAGGCAATTGACATTATTTTGACACATTACCCGAATCAACCTGAACTCAATAAACGCTAAACAATGCTATTTACTTTGACGTGGTTCAATTTAAAATACAAACATGAGTATTTGTTCACCCAGTAAAAATAACGTCTTAAATCAAATTTAAATCACTCACTTCAAAAAGAGATGAGACTTCAAAAGTTTTGTCTCTTTTTTTTTGATTTAAACTTTTGCACAAAAAACACTCGAAAAGTGGCAAAAAACAGCGAAAAACAGCCTTTTTTGAGTGAAAAACAGCCTTTTTAGGCATCAAAATCAAGCTAAATTTGAAGCTTTTTTGAGGTCA
>DATJCU010000237.1:0-2885 GCA_035497795.1 Edaphocola sp.
CCTTTTTTATTGCTTATTAATCATTTTATTTATCTGTTCATTGTTAATGTTTCAATGCTGTTGCTGGGTTTTCTTCCACTGAATGCTAACGGTGGCGGTATGGCCAGTACGGGATTGCGGGCGACTCCCTGTCAAGTTACACGAAAAGTTGGAGCGGGCTACAACCCTTCGCATACCTCTGAAACCCTTATTGGCTATACCGCGTGTTAGCGCCTGGGCTTTGTTTGCTACCAATTATCCTTATCGCTTTTTCCCAATAAAAACTCAGTAATAGAATTAATCTGTGAGTTAAAATAAGTCTCAATTTCTGTTTTAGTATCAGTTCTTTTTAAATCACCCTTTTTATTATAAATTGGGTATCCGTCAAATGCTCCACCACTAAAAATCACTTTATAGCCACCATTTTGAGCATACATATCAAGAGCAATAATCTCAAATTTAATCTTCCCGTCTTTAAAATTTAATTCGATTGTATAGTCTGCATCAATTGTAATCTTAGCACCCGAATTACTAACAATTAGAAAGTTTGAAATATGAGTAATAAATTTCAAATATTCTTCATCAGTCTTTCCCTTTATTACATCATCTGGACTTTTATAGTTTTTGTTAATATACTTAAGTGCATTATCATAAAGCTGTTTAGAGGTCTTGCCTTCTGCATTAATTACCACAAATGTTTTCTCGCTGTCGTTTGCGTCACGCAATCCACTTGGAGTTACCGTTAATTTCTGGCTATAAGACAGTGTGCTTATAGCGACCAAAGAAAGTAAAATTAATTTTTTCATAATCATTAGTTTTTGAATTGAATAGGTAATTCTGTTTTAAATTATAACTTATATTTCTATTGTAAATCTTTTCGCAATTCATCTTCAATTATTTTCAGCAGATTTGGTAACTCTTGAGGTATAACTATTTCCCCAATCTCTGTCAATTTTTTATTAAACTTATTTCCGTTAGGGTCATTTTTATAAATATGCCAACTTCCAACATTTGTTCTCATTTCATTTATTTTATCATTAAGTTGCTCTATCAACCCAATTTGATTGTCTTTAAGAAATAACCGAATTATTCTGAAATGGTATTCAAAATCAAGTAATGCTTCTGAAATTTTTAATTTTATGTTTTTAAAGATTTCTTCATCATGCTGTCCAAATTCCGTTTGATAGTAATACTTTTTAATTGCTTGTTCAAGTGTCAAGTAGCTTTTATAGAAATCTTTAATCTCAATTATTTTATTTTCATGTAATCTTGAAAATTTAACTTCTCTTTTTTTATAAATCCAATTCATAAAAGCAGTAAATACCACTCCTAAAGAGCCTAATATGAAAACAATCTGTTCCCAATTATCAAAAATTATATCATACCATTCTTTCTGAACTTCACTCATAGTCTGTGTCTTTTTTTAGCCTTGGCGCTAACGGTGGCGGTATGAAAAGTTGCCGATTGCGGGCGTTTCATTTTCAAGTTACACAAAAGCTGGAGCGGGCTACAACCCTTGAATAACCTACTGAACCGGCAATTTTTTATACCGCGTGTTGTGTGGCGTTTTTCATTATTCAAATTTAATTGAGAATAATTTCCCTCCACTATTTATCCAATCCCCTGAGATGCTTCCATTTTCTTGCAAGTCAAGTTTAAATTTTCCACCCTTTTCGGTTAGTTCTATTTTATTGTTTGATGTTTTTGTTCCACTAAAATCAATAAGAACACCTTTCTTACTATACCAATATAAACCACCAATGCTATTGTCCGAGTTAAGCCTCAAATACATGCAAAAAGGATATTTATTATCTATTTTGCCATGAAGAGTCATATTATTTACCTTATCAATATAATGCATTGAATTATCCGAAACCATTTCTTTTAGTAAATTGTGACCATAAGTAGAAAAGTCACTTTTGTATAAATCGTCAATTTTAATTTGGCAATTCCATCCAATGTCAAAAGCTTGCATCGCATGAGGGAAACATCTGTCTTTTTCAACAATTAATGTATTTGATGTTATACCAAATTTCCATATTTTATTTGTTGCGTTGCATTTTGTCAAGTCAAAAATAGATTCAACAAAGTCTTTTTTTTGACTTTCATCTGTGGAATAGTCATATATAGATTCATTATATAAACTTTTTACTTTCTGATTATAAATCCCACTTGCTAAATCATTTAAGTGACTAATCCCATCATTGCTTAGCAATTCATTTAAATCAATAATATCTCCTGTTGTTGAATTAAAGTTTAAATAGGAAGTATGATAATCAGGATAAGCGGTTAGAGTTTCATCGTTAAATTCGATGGATAGTACAGATGCACTATTTAATAGAATATTATAATCTAAACTAGTAGTTCCACTATAACCATCTTCGTTTATCATTTTGTCAAATAGTTTTTCTTTTCCAACTATATCATAAAGATTGTATACTAAAGACATTTGAATTACCTGATTAATCTTACTCGCAATTTCAGGATTATTCTCACTTTTTATCAAGGGAATTGCGTATGCATCTTTTTCAATTCGTTCAATTAAAAAGTACGATTCAGTATTAGAAGTTCCTGCATGTAAATTCAAAGTTATTGAAGATAATATCAGAATTATAAGTCTATATTTTTCCATTTTTCATTTGTTTAGTACAACTTGAATTCAAGGATACGGCTTTAAATGCCACACAACGGTTAGTGTATGATTTCGTAAGGGATTGCGGGATTTAAACCTGTCAAGTTACCACCCAAAATTAATGCGGGAGATAACGCTCGAAAACCTCTAAAACCTTTATGAATTATACACATTGTTGTGCTTTCGTTTTTTTTAGAAATCGGGTGTATCAATTTTATTCAATTCAGTCTCAACATCTTTGACAAAGTTATCAACCTTATCAATCACATCTGAA
>DATJCU010000238.1:0-82387 GCA_035497795.1 Edaphocola sp.
AAAAAGTAAATAACAACAAGAAATTTAACCATGAAGATAAAGTTTGAAAGTGATTTAGCCTATCAAGAAGATGCCATACAATCGATTGTCGATGTGTTTAGAGGTCAAGATGTGTGTACGGCAAACTTTACCGTAGTGGCACCTAGAGAGTTAAATAAGGGAAAAACCACCTTCCAAGATGAACTAGGCTATGGCAATAAATTGCAATTAACAGAAGCTCAGGTTTTGGAAAACATACAAGAGATCCAATTAAGAAATGGGCTGAAACCCTCGAAAGTAGATGAAGTAGAGAAAAGCAATTATGATTTTTCTGTGGAAATGGAAACTGGTACAGGGAAAACTTATGTATATCTACGCTCCATCATGGAAATGAATAAACGATATGGTTATAAAAAATTCATCATCGTAGTGCCTTCAGTTGCCATTCGGGAAGGAACTTATAAGTCCTTACAAATGACACATGCACATTTAAAGGAATTGTATGACAATGTGCCTTATCGCTATTTCATTTATGACAGTGCCAATTTAAGTCAGGTGAGGGATTTTGCGATCAGTGATCAATTGCAAATTATGGTGATTACTATTCAGGCATTTGCCAAAGACCTTAGCGGCAGCAGTTCCGGCAGTAAACGGATTTTATTAGAATACAATGATAAACTTGGTGCGAAACCCATTAGCTTATTGCAAAATACACGACCAATCGTTATTGTAGATGAACCTCAATCCACTTTGAGCAGTGCTTTACAAAAAAAATCAGTGAAGAACCTGCATCCATTGGCACTCTTCCGTTATTCTGCAACACATAAAGAAAAAGTGAACCTGCTGTATAAACTAGATGCGATAGATGCCTATAGCCAAAAACTAGTGAAACAAATAGAAGTGGCATCCGTAAAAACCGAAGGTGCTGCCAATGAAATGGCCTTTATAAAACTGGTTTCGGTATCCAATAAGAATGGAATGAGCGCGAAGCTAGAATTGGATGTAAAAGACAAATCAGGCAAAGCAAAGCGAACTGTAAAAGTAGTGAAGCAAAATGAAGATTTGTTGCAACTGACCGGATTGCCACAATACACCGATTTTTATGTCCGAAATATTTATATCGAACAGGATTATATTGAGTTTTCAAATGGCATAGAAATAACCACTGGTTCGAGTTATGGTGCGCTGGATGATTTGATTATTAAAAGAACCCAAATTGCAAAAACCATAGAAGAGCATTTGGATAAAGAGTTGAGGTTAAATCCGCTTGGCATCAAAGTACTTTCTTTGTTTTTCATTGATGCCGTTGCGAATTATAAAGTTTATGACGAAGAAGGCAATGCTTCCAATGGGATTTATGCACAAATGTTTGAAGAAGAATACACGAGATTAATTGCTTTACACAAATACAAATCCTTATTTGAAGAAGAAAAAAATTTGGAAACTGATGCTTCAAAAGTGCATAAAGGTTATTTTTCAATCGACAAAAAAGCAAAGTCCAGTAATAAAAAAGAACGCTTTGAATATTTCAAAGATACTACAGGCAGTGTAAAAGCAGATGAAGATACTTATAACCTCATTATGCGTGACAAAGAAAAACTGTTGGGTTTTAAAGAAAAATTACGCTTCATTTTTTCACATTCCGCTTTAAAAGAAGGTTGGGACAATCCTAATGTATTTCAAATCTGTACATTAAAAGAAGCCGGCGGATCTGAAACCCGTCGTCGTCAGGAGATTGGCAGAGGTTTGCGTTTAGCCGTCAATCAAAATGGAGAAAGGGTTTATGGTTTTGATGTCAACACACTAACCGTGATGGCAAGTGAGAGTTATGAAGATTTTGTAACTCATTTGCAAAAGGAAATTGAAGACGAAACTGGCATCAAGTTTGGCTTTCTGGAAGAGCACAGCTTTAGTAATGTTATTGCTCAAATGAATGGGAATACACCTATTTATTTGGGTCATGAGGAGTCAGAAGATCTGTTCAATCATCTTTTAATAAAAGGCTATATCGACACAAAAGGGAAGATTCAGGATATGCTTCGTATAGATCTGAAAGATGGGAAAGTGGACTTAGGAAAAGAATATGAGATCCATATTGAAAACCAACTGCTTGAAGTCTTAAAGAAAACAGCAGGCAAGCTGGAAGTCAAAGACCATGCAGATAAAATGACCATCAAGCTCAATAAAAAAGTTTATTTAAGTCCTGAGTTCAAAGAACTATGGGATCGGATCAAATACAAAACCACATTCCGTGTAAATTATGATAGCAAAAGTCTGATTGAAAAATGCATTCAACAAATGGACAGCAGAATTGTCATTTCTGGTGGTAGAGTGATTTTTCAAAAAGCATTGGTGCAATTTGAACAAGGCGGTTTGCTGACTACAGGAGAAAGCGATGAAGTTTATGGTTTAAAAGCACAAGTCACAGCTTTGCCCGACATTATCACCTACCTTCAAAATGAAACCCAGTTAACAAGACGTTCTTTGGTGGCAATTTTAGTCGGCATATCTAAACGAACCTTAGGTTATTTCAAAGTCAATCCTCAAAAATTTATAGAAGCCAGCATTGAAATCATCAATGAGCAAATGCGTTTGCATATCGTGGATGGCATTGTGTACACCAAAAAGATTGGTGAGGATACTTATTATAGTCAGGAATTATTTAAAAATGAAGAGTTATCCGTCTATCTGAAATCCAATATGGTAGCAAGCACAAAATCTCCTTATTGTTTTACCATAACTGATTCCTTAGTAGAATCACGATTAGCAGCAGAGTTTGAGCAAAGTAAAAACATAAAACTTTACACCAAGCTACCTTCCTGGTTCAAAATCGACACACCATTGGGCACTTATAATCCAGACTGGGCAGTACTCTATGTAAAAGACGGCACAGAGGAACTCTATTTTGTTGTGGAAAGCAAAGGAACTTTGGGCATGGAGTTTTTAAGACCTGCAGAACAAGGTAGAATCGATTGCGGGAAAAAGCATTTTGAAGAATTAGGGTCGAAGTTGATTACTGCGACGGAGATGAAGGATGTGTATGATGGGGTTTTGGGGGGAGAATAAAAATTAACTTTTACATTTAATGAGAAAAAATAGAATTACCATGTGGATAGAAGCAGCTCTAATAATTCTTGCGGGAATGGTAACTATCGGTTTATCCATTAATGCTATAATAAAAAGCAACAGACAGGAAATTGAAACAAAGAAATATCAAAATGAAAGCAAAACACTGCAAGAAGAACTCAATTTTAAAACAGATGAAATAATAAAATTAAATAAAAAACTAAAAGATCAATCTGACATTCACTCATCAGAATTGAAAAATCTTACAAAACCTATTCCAAAAAGAATCTTATTAAGTTTTGAAGCTGAAATAAAGTTAAGTGATAATGAGTTAGTATTATTTAAAAAGCACTTTACTTCTCAAGCACGCCAATCAAATATTATAACAATGGAAGCTTTGAAGAAGTATTCAATAAAATCACTAGTTGTTGAACAATTATTGCAATCCGGATTAAGTATGGATTTAAAAATTATAGGACGGAATAGCAGAGAAATTAATGCGAAATACAATAATTTACCTATAAAATTGTATGCCATTCCTCACTCGTTCAATAATGTGTTTATGATATATTATAAAACAGAAACCCATAGCATAATTATTTCAGGTTCTAATATTAATTCTATTTCTTGTAATTCAAGTTCTTATACATTATATGATTTTGAAGATTATGAAATAAAACTTGATTTCGGATTTTACAATCCTATTTCGGTGAATGAATCTTTAATGTATGCATACGATAATCATAAGATCATTAAGCTTGACAATCTAAGTGTAAATTTAAATTTTGAAAATGAAGATGGTTATCGAATTTTTATTCCTCATTTTATTCAAATAAAAGAAAATAGGTTTGAGAGTAACGGTATCTTAGGTCTTAATTAAATTTATTTAAATAGGAATCAATTCACTATGTAACATACAAACCTTCCACCCGTGGTTGGTGTTCCGCCACCAACCACACTACCGCGCACTGGAGTTAGGAATGAATAACTTTGGTCATTATTTTCATAAAATGCCGCAGAACTCCATTTGTATTCCACCCCATCCATCGCCAAACACCAATGTTCCTGCAAAGGATTATTATGTAAATACTTCAGCTTTTGATTGAATATATCAAGATTTTGTATTGTAATCCACTTGGGTCTCCGTTCCCAAATATGGTAGATGCGATCTTTTTGAGTAGAGCGGTATTTGTTTAGTTCGTCCTCCTGTTTCAACTGAATCAAATTTTTTATTATTTGCTGTGCTGTAAATTTTAAAAAGTCCCTTTGAAAAGTTATTGTTGTTTCCTCATTTTGTAATGTAAGCAAAAGGTGTGTGTGGTTCGGCATTATTACAAAAGCATGTAGCAATATTCGTTTTTGTTCACAACAATAACGAAAGGCGGACAATATGATGGCCTTGTGTGCGTCTGTTGCCAACAGATGCTTCCAGGAGTTGATGGTGCTGGTGAAGAAATAAGTATCTGTTAGTTTAGTGTACATCGGTTATCAGAGGATTATAGAGATACAGGAATTACTCAAAGATAATTGATTAGTGTGAAAAATGAAACCGCTCGCATGCTTGTGGTTGGTGGCGGAACACCAACCACAGGGAAACAAACAAAATATTCGAAAATAATTTAAGTAACTGTTTTATTTCAAACATTACTTTTACAATTTGAACTCCAGCAAATTAATTTTTGTTTAGAAATTAAGGTAATACTCTAGTAATGAATAGCATTCTGCTTAAATGCACTCCTTTTAACTCACTTTCAATTACTCTTCTACTTTTTGCTCCAGACGCGGCATGAAGGAATTTAATATTTCCATGTTCGATAGAACAAATAATACCAATATGACCAATGGTTTTTTTATCATCATATAAGGAGAATAGTATTAAATCTCCTATTTGAGCATTTGTCATTTTTATTCGAGTTCCAAAACTTTCATAGTCTCTTGTAATTCTGGGAACGTTTATTTGAAAATGCTTGTAAACATATTTTACATATCCAGAGCAATCGAAACCTTCTTTTGGATTGTTTCCACCATATTTATATGGAACATCTATAAATTTTTCGGCATAAATAATAAGTGCCTTCTTGTTAATGCTTTTAGTAGGACTTTCAATTTTTGTTGAAGTAGGATCATAATTAGGTCGTGACTTTGTTCCAGCACATGAGGTTAGGAACAAAGTATAAACTAAAAGTCCAAGGAGCCATTTAGTTATAAAACTCATATTTTGGGGATAGTCCATCTTTTCCAATTTGACCATAATCTCATTAAGACAGTGATGGCTACGGCAATCAACATACTCAATTCATGATGAACTTCTAAACGATTCATAATTAAATAACAAGCACCACCTATTGCACAAACAGTTGCATACATTTCACCGCTTTTTAATAAGGTAGGTTCCCGATTACTGATTATATCAGCCGTTAAGCCACCAAATGTAGCTGTTATTACACCTAAAGTAAGTGCAAAGGGTATATTAGCTCCATAATCAAAACTCTTTTCGATTCCTCCAATTGTAAACATACCTAAACCAATGGCATCTGTTATCAAAATGGATTTTTTAATCTTTATCAAATTGCTTTTTGTTATAAAAACAATCAAACTAGCTGAGAATACTAAAGCCAAAGAAAGATTATTATTAAACCAATTTATAGGATGAATGCCTAAAACCAAATCTCTAATAGTGCCACCACCGTATGCCGTAACAAAAGCTAAAACGATACCTCCCAAAATATCCATTTCTTGTTCTCTAGCCTTTAACGAACCCGTTAAAGCAAAAACAAAAATTCCGATATAAATTAGAATATCAACAAAGTGAAGGTTCAGCATACATAAATTTGATTATAGCAAAACTAAAAACAATTTACAATATAACAATCACTATTGGCAATCATTTTTGTAACTTCGCATATTGAATTTTATATAAAGATAATGAATCGTAAAGAATTAAAAAATGCCATCATTTCAAAACAAAGTTTTCTTTGTGTAGGTTTGGATACAGATATTACGAAAATTCCTTCACATTTATTGGATTGTGAAGATCCCATTTTTGAGTTTAATAAATCGATAATAGATGCTACCAAAACTTATACTATTGCATATAAAATTAATACTGCCTTTTATGAGGCGATGGGCATAAAAGGATGGATTAGCCTGGAAAAAACTTTAAATTATATTCCTAAAGATATATTTACTATTGCCGATGCAAAACGTGGTGATATTGGAAATACTTCCGATCAATATGCTAAAACGTTTTTTGTAACTTATCCCTTTGATAGTGTTACTGTTGCGCCTTATATGGGTAAGGATAGTGTAGCTCCATTTTTGCAATATGAAAATAAATTTGCTATCATTTTGGGCTTAACAAGTAATGAAGGTAGTCTAGATTTTCAACAACAATCATTTAAAGAGGGTTTACTCTATGAATCGGTTTTAAAAACAGCTGCTTCATGGGGAAGTATAGATAATACTATGTTTGTTATTGGTGCTACCCGAACTGAATTTTTACAAAACGTAAGAAGTATTATTCCACATCATTTTTTATTAGTTCCAGGTGTTGGTGCGCAAGGTGGAGATTTAAAAAGCGTTGCTGAGATTTGTTTAAATGAAGATGGAGGCTTAATGGTAAACGTGTCTAGAGGAGTGATTTATGTAAGTAAAGGTAAAGATTTTGCTGAGCAGGCTGGCGCTGCAGCTAAAGCTTATCAACAAGAAATGGCTGGTTTGTTAAAGACTAGAAATCTAATTTAATTTATGAGAATAGATATCATTTCAGTAGTTCCTAGTTTGTTAGAGAGTCCTTTTGCTCATTCCATTTTGAAAAGAGCACAGGATAAGGAACTTATTGAAATTAAAGTACATGATTTAAGGGATTATACTCCTTATAAACAAGGTCAAGTGGATGACTATCAATTTGGAGGAGGTGCTGGTATGGTTATTATGCCTGAACCTTTAGCTATTTTGATAGATAAATTGAAAGGTGAAAGAACTTACGATGAAGTAATTTTTATGACTCCAGATGGTAAGACTTTTAACCAATCGATAGCTAATAAACTATCATTAGGTGGGAATTTAATGATTATTTGTGGACATTATAAAGGGATTGATCAGCGGATAAGAGATTTGTATGTAACTATGGAACTCTCAATTGGTGATTATGTTTTAAGTGGTGGGGAATTGGCAGCAGCCATTGTAGTTGATGCTATTGGCAGAATTATCCCGGGCGTTTTAAATGACGAAACTTCAGCACTTTCAGATTCTTTTCAGGACAATTTATTGGCACCACCCGTATTTACTCGACCAGCTGACTTTCGAGGAAATAAAATTCCTGAGGTTTTGACATCAGGTAATCATAAATTAATAGAAGAATGGCGTTTCCAACAATCTTTAGATAGAACTAAAGAAAGAAGACCGGATCTACTAGAGAAACATTAATTATAATTTATCTTTTAAACCGTTAAAGGAGTACATTGCGGAAGACATACCTTCAGAATATCATCTTTCTTGTAGCAATTAACCTAATAATAAAACCATTTTGGATATTGGGTATTGATAGAAATGTTCAAAATACTGTTGGACACGAAGTCTATGGTTTATATCAAGCCATATTTAACCTGACCATTATTTTTCAAATTGTTTTAGACTTTGGATTACAACAATATAATTCTAAAACAGTGGCCCAATCTCCAGAAACAATGAGTACATTATTTCCTAATATATTAGCGGTAAAAGGAATCTTTGCTCTAATATATATTGTAGTAACCATTACTATGGGTCAAATTTTGGGCTATCAAAGTCAAGGCTTTATTTTGTTATGTATTTTGGTAGCTGTGCAGATTGCTTTGTCCTTCTTATTGTTTTTTAGAAGTAATATTTCTGGATTACAATGGTTTAAGACCGATAGTATTTTTTCTATTTTCGATCGTATGATTGCGATACCAGTGATGGCGATATTGCTATTTTCAGCGTATTTCCTTAAAAAATTTCAAATAGAATGGTATGCTTGGGTTCAATTATTTGCTTATTCATTATCAGCAATTATCGCTTTCTTGGTATGCATCCGACTTCAAAAGGTTTTTTGGCATCATTTAAAAATTAAGAGAATTCTAGTCATAATAAAACAAAGTTTACCCTTTGCCCTCCTTGTTTTTTTGATGTATTGTTATGCTAGAATAGACACTATTTTACTTGAAAAGATTTCTTTGAATGCTGATATTGCCGGTAAATATGCAGCAGCTTTTAGACTCTTGGATGTTGCCAATAATATGAGTGGTG
Organism: Edaphocola sp.; assembly: GCA_035497795.1. Taxonomy (GTDB): domain Bacteria; phylum Bacteroidota; class Bacteroidia; order Chitinophagales; family Chitinophagaceae; genus Edaphocola. The sequence goes on from DATJCU010000238.1 coordinate 8,314, forward strand.
TTTTAGTTGCAGGATTATTATTGCCACTATTCGGAAAAATGATAAAAACAGGTGAGGATTTTGGTTCTATTGCTGAATTAACTTCAAAATTTTTGATTCCTTTTTCTATTACTTTAGGGATTATTACCAGTTTATGGGGTTTCGATATTTTAAAATTATTGTATAATAATATTGAAGAAAAAGATGCCGATATTTTATTGTGGTTAATGTGGTGTTTGCCTTTCTACAGTTTTAATTTTATTTATGCAACCTTATTAACTGCAAATGGTAATATAAAAATACTTATTTATATTTCATTAATTGGTTTAATTGTAAATCTAGGCCTAAATTTTTCAACACTTAAACCTACAAATGAACTGAATGCTGTTTTTGCAGCAAGAAATGCTTTTATTACTATGATAATCATAACTATAGGTAATTTTCTAGCTTCTAAGAAACTACTTAATGTACATTTGACTTCAAAAATAATAATCAAACTCATTCTTTTCTTTGCGCTACTTTTTGTAACTGCTTTTGTTATAAGGGAATTTTTGCCTATGCTCAATATTTGGTTTGCTGTTTCAATGGTGATAATTATAGCAATGTTACTCTTTATTATTATTGGAATTATTAAATGGAAAGAGATTATGATCAATTATAAAAAATTATTAAAAATTGATTAAACTTTACTCATAAATTTCATTCTTAGTACTTTATCATTTTCCTATTCATTCAATTCATTTCGTTATTTTTAATAATTCAATATGAGGTATTTTATTTCTTTTTTATTCTTTTCGATTATCCCTTTTGGACTTTGGAGTCAGAATCTATATACAATCTCTGGCTTTGTGAAGGATGATGTTAATGAAGATGCTATGGGTGCTGGTGTTCAATTGAAAACTACAGATGGAAGTTTACAAGGCTATACCTCTTGCAACGAAGACGGAAGTTTTGTGATTACAGATGTTCCGAATGGTAAGTTTAAACTGATTGTTAGTAGTATTGGACTTAAAAACATTGAAAAAGATGTGGAAATTAGTAATGGAAATTTAAATGTTGGTATTTTAAAATTCACATCGAATACTACTGAATTAAAAGGAGTAGTGGTAAAAGGATCCAGAATTGCAACCCAACAAAATAATGATACAACTTCGTATAATGCAGATGCTTTTAAAGTGAATCCAGATGCAACTGCTGAGGATTTGGCCAGGAAAATGCCAGGTGTTGATTTAAGTGGGGGACAAGTGAAGGCTCAAGGTGAAAAAGTAGGTAAAGTTTTAGTTGATGGTAAACCATTTTTTGGAGATGACGCTTCAAGTACTTTAAGGAATTTACCAGCGGAAGTTGTTAATAAAATTCAAGTATATGATGAAAAATCTGAACAATCAAGACTGACTGGTGTTGATGATGGAGAAACAATCAAAACTATTAATATTGTAACTAAGCTTGAAAAAAGAGAAGGTGTTTTTGGTAAAGTTTATGCTGGAGCTGGAACTGATGCGAATAATGTTTTTAAAAATGGTAATGGAGGCTCTAATGATTTCTTATATAATTTAGGTGGGAATATAAATAGTTTTAAAGGAGATAGAAGGATCAGCATCGTTGCTCAAAGTAATAATATAAATAATCAAAATTTTAGTTCTCAAGATTTGTTGGGCGTTGCTAGTTCAGGTGGTGGCAGAAGAGGTTTTGGCGGTCGTGGAGGAAACTCAACTGGTAATTTTTTAGTAAATGATCGTTCTGGAGTGGCTATTACAAATGCATTTGGAATAAATTATACCGATAAATTAGGGAAAAAAGTAGATTTAACTGCCAGTTATTTTTTCAATAAATCCAATACTGTAAACAATCAAATTACTAATAGAAACTATGTTTCTTCTATAAATGAAGGACAGCAATATTCAGAAACTAATAATTCAAATAGCATTAATTTAAATCATAGAATTAATGCTAGATTGACTTATAATATCGATTCTTTTAATACCTTAATTTGGGTACCATCCTTATCATTACAAGCTAATAATAACAGTTCGGAATTATTGGGAGCAACAAGTGATCCCATAGATATTTTAAATAGAACTCAAAATGATTTTAAATCAGAATTAAGTGGCTACAACTACTCTAATATGTTGATGTATTTTCATAGGTTTAAAAAAGCGGGAAGATCATTTAATATTTACCAGAATATTAATGGCAACTCAAATTCAGGGAATAGTAAATTCTTAGCTTATAATAATTTTTATACTAATCCTGCTTTAGATGATACTTTAAATCAACAATCGGATATTGATAGAACTGGTATCACCATTAGAACGAACTTTCAGTATACGGAACCGATTACAAAGTCTAGTAATATTCAGCTAAGTTATTCGAATAGTTATCAAAAAACAAATTCTTCAAAATTGACCGATAATTTTGATCCTATTACTAATGATTATGTTTTAATGGATTCCTTATTGAGTAATAAATACACTTCCTATTATAATACCAATTCGGTTGGATTAGCTTATGGCCATTTTAATAAATTGATTAGAATGAATTTGGGTGTAGAAGGACAGTACGCGCGATTGGAAGGAGAGCGAGTTTTGCCAATGGCTACGCCTATTGACAGAGATTTTAAAAATATATTGCCACGTGCGATGATGCGTTTTACTATTAATAAAAATGAAAATATAGGCTTGTTTTACAGAACTAGAACCAATGCGCCAAGTGTGAATCAATTACAAGATGTGATAGATAATACAAATCCCTTGCAATTAAGCTCGGGTAACCCATTATTGAATCAATCATATAGCCATAACTTGTTTACAAGGTATTCGCTTACCAGTCCAAAACAAAATAGTACCTTCTTTGCAATGATTAGAGGTTCTGTAACTCAAGATTATGTGGCTAACAATACCGTTATTGCAGAAAATGATACCCTGATCAGACCAGGTGTTATTTTAGCTAAAGGTGGTCAATATATTTCTCAAACTAACCTTGATGGGAACTATAGCTTAAGTGGATTTACCACTTATGGAAGACCAATTGACTTTTTAAAGTCTAATGTAAATCTTAATCTTTCTGCTGGTATTAATAGAATCCCTGGTTTAATTAATGGTGCCAAGAACTTCTCGAATAATAAAAACTTAGGTTTAGGAGTAGTGTTTAGTAGTAATATTTCAGAGAAAATTGACTTTACACTTTCTTCCAATACAAATATGAACTTTGTGAAAAATACGCTGAACACTAGGGCAGATAATAATTTCCTAAATCAAAGTACAAGACTTTCTGCTAATTATATTTTCTGGAAAGGAATGGTTGTCAATACAGAATTAAATCATCAGTTTTATAGTGGGCTAATTAGCAGTAGCAACCAAAATTATCTTTTATGGAATGCTTCTTTAGGCAAAAAATTATTTAAAAAGCAGCAGGCTGAAGTTAAGTTATCAGTTTTTGACATTATGGGTCAAAATGCAAGCTTTACTCAAACTTATACAGATGCTTATAATGAAACTTTGCAAAATAATGTGTTACAACGTTATTTCATGTTGACCTTTACTTATAATATTAGAGCATTTAAATCTGGTTCTTCTGAAAAAGATATGGAGCGAACTAATACACCAAGCCGAATGAATATGCATGGTGGTGGTCATCATTAGGTTTAAAATGGGTTTAAAAATCAATCTTATGAAAGGTATAGCATTCATTTCAGTGCGCTACCTTTTTTTTTATAGATCTGGAGATTTTCTAGTTTGGGAAAGTGCTTGTGCTGCAATATAAGCAGTTGTCCAAGCATTTTGAAAATTAAATCCTCCAGTAACGCCATCTATATTCAGTATTTCTCCAACAAAGAATAAATTTGGATTGAGTTTACTTTCCATTGTTTGATGATTGATTTCTTTTAAATCAATTCCTCCAGCTGTTACAAACTCTTCTTTAAATGTAGTTTTACCTGAGACTGAGAATTCAGCATTGTTTAATTGTTTTATAAATTTATTTAAAAGTTTCTTAGGTAAATCTGTCCACCTTTGATCTTTATCTATTCCTGAAAGTAGCAGCAGACAATCCAGCAACCGTTGTGGAAGTTTTAAACCCTGAGTATTGGAGATCTTTTGACTCGGATGTTGTTGTTGATAGTCTAATAAAAAAGCTCTTAATTCTTCCTCATTTTTATTAGCAATAAAATTCACTTGGATAGAGAATTGATAATTGTTTTCTGCTAAGAATAAGGCTGCTCTAGCACTCAGTTTTAACACTGCCGGACCACTCATACCCCAATGAGTTATTAATAAAGGGCCCTCTTCTTGAAATTTAGATCCTATAATTCTTACTGACGCATTAGTAACCGAAAGACCCATTAAGTCGGTTATAGGATGTCTTTTAATATTGAATGTAAATAAAGAGGGAACAGGTGCAATAATATTATGTCCTAATTGTTTTAACCAGCTATATTGCTCCAGTTTAGGGAATGCTCCAGTGGCAATAACAAGCTTATCTGCGATGATATCCTTATTACCTCTAATTGTAAGAATGAATTGACCATTTTTCGGTTTTATGTCTTCAACCATTTGCCCCATGTGTACGATGACATCATTGTCTTGAGCTGCTTTTGTGAGCACATCTATTACAGATTGACTCGTATCTGTAATTGGAAACATTCTATTGTCTGATTCTGTTTTTAATTGTAACCCTCTTTCGCTAAACCAATTAATAGTATCTGGAACGAAAAATGTATGAAAGGTTTTTTTGACAAATTGTGAACCTCTAGGGTAATATTTTGCCATTTCTGCAATACCTTTATTATTATGAGTAACATTACATCTGCCACCACCACTAATACTCAATTTACTCAAAATTTTTTGAGTTTTCTCTAATAAAATAATTCGAGTATGTTGGTCTTTTTTTATATTTGCGGCACAGAAAAAACCTCCTGCACCAGCACCTATAATTACTATAGTATTACTATTTTCCATTTAAAAGGCTCAAAAACATTAATTTGTAATAAAATACTTAAAGTTCAAAATTATACTTTTAAATCTAAGATAATTTAATAATTTTCCTGGAGTTTTAATTAAACGATAATAATATAAAATATAAAAAATTTATAAAAGTTACATAATATTTGTCATAGCATCAGGATTGTCTTTATGATAAATATAAGTAGGGAAATTCACTTTTGCTATATTAATACCTGCAACTTCTGCTCGCTCAAAATATTCTGCATCATGTCCAATTGAGGTTGCTCCAAAATTTCCAATTTGATTAAAGACTGTTCTTTTAATAAAAAAAGTGCCACCAACGACGCAATCATTTAAATGTATTCTTTTATCAAGATCAAAACGATCAGGAACAAAAGGTTCTCCTATTATTTTCATTCCACCATGAAGTAATTCCGTTTCAGGATTCTTAGTTAGAAAGGTTTTTCGGAGCTTTAAATGTTCTTTTTCATATTCATCATCAGAATCTAGGAAGCTGATATATCGGCCGGAAGATAAAATAATGCCAGCGTTTTTTGCGCTAGGGCAACCTTTGTTTTCTTGTCTTAGGTAAATTAATGATGGATATTTTTCTAGATAGGGAGCTATAACGCTTGGCGTTCGATCACAACTTCCATCATCGATAATAATACCTTGCCAATCTTTCTCTACTTGGCTAATGAGGCTATATAATGCTCTTTCAATAAGTGCTGCTCTATTGTATGTCGTTATTATAACTGAGAAAAAGGGTAGCTTCTGCTCCATTAATATTTAATAGGTTTTAGGGATGATAATGATCTAATACTTCCTTTAAAACAATAGCCTGATTGTGTTCTTCATCTTTGGCACTATAAACCAAACAGACTTTTTGTTTACTAGTAATTGAGATAATATGATTTAATAATTCATTTTTCTTTAATAGCTCTTCCTTGTAACGACTCTTAAACTCAGGAAACTTTTCAGGCTCATGATTAAACCATTTTCTTAATGCTGTTGTTGGACCAATCTCCTTCAACCATTCTGCTACTGCAGCATGCTCCTTGCTGATTCCTCTTGGCCAGATACGATCCACTAAGATACGATATCCATCTTTGTTATCAGCGACTTCATACACTCTTTTTGTGATAATAGTCTTCATTGTTAGCTTTTAAAAAATATTACTTTTTCCCTTTTGGATTCAATGGACGAACCGTTAGTTCATTAATCAGCATATTATCAGGTGTCTCCAAAACATGAACTACTGTCGCAGCTAAGTCTTCTGAATGAATCATATTAACATTTGCTGGAATGCCAGAATTGACAAAGAAATCTGTTGCAATTGAACCTGAGTTAATTACAGTTACTTTGATATCATCAAAGCGGAGTTCTTTAAATAAAGCTTCGCTAAAGCCATTTACACCATATTTAGTAGTGCAATATGCAGAAGCATCCTCTCTACCCATGGTTCCTAAAATAGATCCAATATTAATGATGTGGCTAGTATTTATATTTTGTTTTAAAAAAGGAACTAAATATCGTGTAATAAAATACATGCCATTGATATTGGTTTGTACCATAGCTAACCATTCTTCTTCGGGCATTTCATCAATTTTGCCAAAACCTCCAATTCCTGCATTATTCACTAAAATATCAGGACAATAATCATTTTTGAAAGTCGTTTTCACCCAATTTTCAACCGATTCTTTTTTTGCAATATCTAATACTACTGGATGGAAATTATTTCCTAATGCTTCTTGTAATTGCTGTAAGGATTCAGCTCTTCGACTGATACCGAAAACAATAGTATTCTTTTTAATTAAAGCCGTGGCTATTGCCTTACCCAGACCGCTGCTGGCGCCAGTAACCACTGCTATTTTTTGATTTAAGTTCATAATGTTTTTATGGATTATAAGATCCTGCTTCTGTTCGAAAAGGTATAGCCAGACGATTCCATCCATTTATTGCAATGATCGCCATGGTTAAATCAACTAATTCTTTTTCACTGAATTGCTGAAGCATTCTTGCGTACAATTCATCAGAGATTTGATGTTGACCAATTAGAGTAACTTCCTCTGTCCATTCTAAAGCTGCACGTTCTTTATCAGTAAAGAAAGGCGTCTCTCTCCATGCAGAAAGTGCATATAATCTTTGTTCTGTCTCTCCAGCTTTCCTGGCATCTTTAGTATGCATATCCAAACAATAAGCACAAGCATTAATCTGAGAAGCTCTTGTTTTAACTAATTCGAAAGTTATTTTATCTAATGAAGAGTTATGAAGATATTTTTCTAATGCTATCATTCCTTTAAGTGCTTCTGGAGCCACTTTATTATAATCTAGTCTTGATTTCATTTTCATTTTTTTATTTTAAGCTTTTTCGGCTGCTTCCATGGCCTCCATTGCGATAGTAGCATGAGCATAGGCAGCACCGGCACGCATTTCTGCAGCCACCCATATTGCTTCCATGATTTCTTCTTTTGATGCTCCTTTACGCATAGCTTGAGGCACGTGAGCTTTGATGCAGTAAGGACACTGGGTAACATGTGCTACTGCTACTGCAATTAACTGCTTTGTTTTTTCATCAAGTACACCTTCTTTAAAAACACTTCTGCTAAAATTACGCCAAGTCTCTATTTGATGAGGTGCTAAAGCTGCTTTCTTTTTTGAATCCTCAGCACTTGAAGGAGGAAACATGTCTTTATTTTCGTTCATAATATATAAATTTACTCAAATTGAAAATTACAATTTTTTATTTAAAAATACTATCTAATTCTAAAAATTTAACTTTGATAGTGCTTAGTGCAAATGAAGCACCAGCTGCAGTAAATACCGAAAAGTCTAAAGGCTTTTTAATTCCAAATGAAAACCACATGGCTATTCCAAAAAACAATAATAAAAAACCGCTTAGTTGTGCAAATAGCTTTGTTTTCCACCCTAATAATAATGTTATCCCAAAAATCGTTTCAAAAGTCGTTGCAACAATTGAAGTGATTGTTACTAATTTGGGCACTAGAAATGGTAGCAATTGCTGTGTATATAAAACAAAGTTATCCCAATTTCCCCAAGCAGAATTTTGATGCCATAAACCAAATCGATCAGCTACCGCTGAAAGAAATCCAACAGCAATCGTTACTCTTAGGAATAGTTTTATAAACTTTAAGGACATGGTTATTTATAGCAAAGTTGCATCCATTGTGATTTTAAAGTTTAATGCTTTGCTCACAGGACAATTATCCTTGGCAGCATTGGCAATTTCCATAAATTGTTCTGTATTGATTCCCGGAACTTTTGCTTTTAAAGTAAGATGAGAACCTGTTAACTCTAATTTTTCAGGATCCATAGTTACGTCAGCCTGAGCTTCGATAGACTCTGGCGTAAAACCATTTTGTCCTAAAATTAGACTCAAAGCCATAGCAAAACATCCTGCATGTGCAGCAGCAATTAATTCATCAGGATTTGTTCCTTCACCATTTTCAAATCTTGTTTTGTAGGAATAGGCTTGCTCATTGAAAACTTTACTTTTGGTAGTTAATTTACCTTCACCTTCTTTTACTGAACCGTTCCAAACGGCATGTGCTGTATGCTTAATCATGATATTGAAGTTTTAAATTTTTTAATATTTTTATTTTTCTGCTACTATTGCAAATGACATTAAATATTTTTCATGCTTATTAAAAACTCGACGCATATCTAAAACGTGTTTTTTAGCCTCAGGTTGTCTTAATAAATTGAAGCCTATTTTTAATGTTCTAAAAATACCTTCATCTTTGAGAACTCTTTTAGGCTTTAATAAATGCATCGGAGCGGTTGAAATTGTTTTAATTCTAAACCCGGCTTCCTTTAAAAGATTGCACCATTCTTCTTGTGTCAATGGACGGGCATTTACTTTGAGTGAAACTGCAAGGCTTCTTTGTATTTCTTTTTTTATTTCAGGTTCAATGTTTTCTGGCATTAAACCTAATTCATGAATACCATAAAAACCCCCAGGTTTTAAAATCCGGTATGCTTCTTTGATAATTTCTAATTTTCTATGATCTGCCTGCATAGTGAGCATAGCCTCTCCAATTACCTTATCTATAGAACCTGATGCTAAACCCGTGTCTGCAGCACTAGAATTAATAATCTTTCTTGTATCAGAACTAATTCTTTTTTCTAATCGATCTGCAGCTTCCACATTTAATTCGATACCCTTATAAGTCTTAGGTTCCCTGGCTAATAATAAATTTGCAGTATAGCCCATTCCTGGAGCAAATTCAACCACGTTATCATTTTTATTTATTTGTAAAGTGTTGACCAATTTTTCGGTTAATTCTTTACCACCTGGACGAAGGACTCTCTTACCTAAATTGGCTAAAATCCAATGTCCTTGTTCACTATGAATGATTGCTTTACTCATTTGAAATAGTTTAATTTATTTTAGTAATTAAATATTACTCTTTGTTGAGGCAAAGTTCTAAAATAAAAAAAGACTATTGGTGTTAAAAGTGAGATATGACAATAGTATTACGATTCTTAATCTTTGAGAAATTTATTAAAATTATAGATTGAATAAGAATTATTTTCTAGGATAATTTATTCATTTAGATTATCAAGGTCAGCAGTATCCTTATTCTTATTCTTTGCAAATAGATATCCTTGTGCCCACCATTGACTCATTAATTCTTTATCAAAAATTAAGGAATTATTGGTGAGATTTATTGGGGTATAATAGAAGTTTAATAATATTTTCTTTTGTGAGGCTATAAACTTTCCAATTCTTATATTCTGTTTTTCAATTCTGTCCGCCATGAATAAATGAATATCTGTTGTAAGTGAGAATGCATTTTTGGGACTTTCTATTATTTCTTCAGTAATCTCTGTTTTCAATACAATAACATCTATTTCTGTAGCACCTCTATTTATCGCTTCTTCAATGGGTACTAAAACACCAAATCCACCATCGGCATACTCATAACCATCTTTCTCGACCAAACTCATAAACGGTGCAAAGTTTCCCGAAATCCATATCCATTCACAAAAATCATCATATTCAAAATCCTTGATAGATTTATATTCAATTTGATTTAAAGAAAGGTTAGAAACAGTAACCACAATGTCTTTGCTAGATTGCTTTAATTCTTCAAACTCTTCTTGATTAAATCCTCTTTTTATAAGTGTTTTAAGACGATAACTTTCTCCAAAAGTCTTAGCGCCTTTCATGAAGTTTTTAAGCACATTGAAGTGATTGATGCCTACTTTTTTTTCTCCTTGTTTATTTACCTTTATTGTAAAAGGGTTACTACTGAAAATATCTCTTTGTCTGATAGATGTGTATATCCTTCTTATTTTATTTATTTTACCTAAGGCTAAATGAGGCAGCAATAAACTGCCTGTTGAGGTACCGACGAATAGCTCATAGTTTCTTCCGTTGTCTTGCATCAAAAATTGAGCTACACCTCCTGCAAAAGCTCCTTTACTTCCTCCTCCAGATATGACTAACGCTTTCATAAGTATTCTAAAAAGAATGTGACAAAGTATGATTTCCTAAGTAATTTTAAGCATTGAAGTGTGTATATTATTCGATGCTTTTTTTAATAAAACAGAAAGCATCAGGGCTCCAATAGCTTTCGAAGTTCTTGTTTTATTACATAATTGCTAAGATAATAAAAAATATTATGCTTCTGAGAAAAATTATTTATAAAAATTTAATTCAGCAAACAAATAAGCAATTTTCCCTAATGAGTTGTATATTCATCATTAAATTGTTATAAACCAACTCGTATAATATTTCAATCTTCAAACTAAATTGAATCTAAAGGAAATTATATCAATGTTTTCTTTAATCCTTCAGCAATGCAACGCCAGAAAAAATTAAAGAAAGATTTTTCTTTGATTCGTTCCACAGAAACTTCATGCTCAACTAATTCACCATCAGAATCATCACTAATCAATAAATTACCGATCCAACTTTTTAATTTGCTTTTCTTTTCTCTATCTTTTTTTCGATAGAATGTTACTTTAAAATCGTGGTATTTAAGAGCAAAATCGCCAACCGCAATATTATCATTTCCAGAAAGATTAAAATAAGTTTGGTCTAAAATTCCTTCGGTTGTCGCATTCAAATAAGGTTTTGTAAATACAGCCAACTTACCTGTTTCAAAATTCAAAATTCGACCTTTAATTTTGAATCCATCCGATTTGTCCAACACATTAAATCGCCAATCGACGTGCATCGCAGAACGCTTCATGAACTTGCAGTCGATAACAATAACAACATCCGGCAATTTCTTTTTTTGAAAACCACTGTTTATTTGAGTTGCTTTTAAATTGAAGGAACTAAATTCTATTTTTCCAGCACCCTTATCAAAACTTTTTTCTTCTTCATATACCATATTAGAATTGATAATCGACAAAGTATCGACTTTTAACTCAAATGGTAATTCTCGTAGTAATTTATTATAAAGAGGTTTAATTGACAAATCATCTTCTGGTAACTTGTTTCGGTAAATATTAGCATCAGCTTGATCAATCACAATTTCATTCGTTTTGAAAAATAATACTTCTTCTTTAAATCCCCAATCCATATTTTTAATAGCAATTTTGTCTACTTTTAAAGTATATAAATCCTTCTCTTTTGCTAATTGTTTTACAAACTGAACACGATTGAATTTTGATACCATAGCAAAGTTGTTAACTTCCATACCTGTATTGGTGGTGGCTATTTTATCCGTGCTTAACTTATAACCGTCGTCTGTGAAATAAAACAAGGAATCACAATTAAATGCATACTTTTTGTAGACAAATGGGATTTTTTGTTCTAAAGTCTGGTCTGAGATTTTAATATCCTCCAATTGGATCGTAACATTATTTGCCGAAAAAAGTGTTTTATTGTTTTTTATATTGACAATAAAAAGATTCCCTTCTTCTAAATTTATATTGGCTACTTTAATGATTTTCTGAAAAGGTGCCACAACCTGCGAACTAATATTTTTGGTCGAATTGATTGTTATATCACTGTCTTTAAATAATGTAATGATGGGCTTAGTTACCGTTATAGTATGGGCTTTAATTTGATTGGTAAACAATAGGTGATAAATTGAAAAATTGTCTATTTGTATTTTTCCCACTGCTGCATATATCCCATTTTTGGCTAAACTGTCTTTTTCTTGGACTTTTGGTATAATTGTAATACCGGTTGCATTAATCGTTTTTGAAACCAAAGAGATTTTTAATTCTTTATATTGAATTTGATAAGGTGTTTCATTTTTTTCCAAAATTATTTTAGGAAGTTTGGAATCGATCCACCAGTTAATACCAGCAGTTATAGCCATTAATAAGACGACTATTCCTGCAATTATTAAACCTATTTTCTTGAAATTCCTATTCATAAACAACTTTGCATTTATAAAAATAGCTAAAAATTATTGGAACTCGTTTAAAATAGATTAAAGTTATTTCTTATTGAAAGAAATTATTAGTTTTTAGGCTTTTGATTTTCGATTAAACATTAGTCTTGTTTTTTATAAATAAATTACCACTTATTATTTCATATCATTTTTGTTTGTATTCCATATAGTACAAATCAAATCCGTCCGTCCAATAATCCTTTATGACTTCCAGTATTTCAAAACCTTTTTTCTCGTAAAATTTGTATGCAAATTGTGAGGTTCTAACAATAATTTTCCTAATGCTGTCAATTGAATTCAGAGTGTTAATCCTGTATTCTAATAGTCTTGTTCCCAAGGCTTTTCCTTGATAGTCGGGGTGAAAAATATCCCAGCTAATTTTTCCTATTGTTTTTTTATTTTCAAAATTTATGCCACCACAACCAACAATTTTTTCATTATAAAGCAACACATAATAAAGTTCTCTTTTGTTTTCAAGGTATTCCCTAAAATCGATTTCTTCTTCTTGTGCAAAAAATCTAGGAGTGTTCCACTTTATTAAACTAATTACTGCATCCTTGTCAGCTATTTCATATGCTCTTATGGTAATTAAGTTTGTCATTTTTTTCTATTAATTATTTATTAATGTTTCGTTTCTATTCATTAACCATAATATATTTTGGTTGCCCTTCGTATAATCCTTCTTTATGTCCACAATTTATATAAGTCATTGCATCCCGAAGTTCTAATATTTCATTTCTGTCAAGTTTTTTATACCCTACCGAAATAAGAAAATTGCAAAGTTTCCCCTTTGTAAAAAATGGTGTCAATATTTTCGGGTGAAGTCTTTAAAAACATAGTGTCCGACCTGCTGACGGTTGAATGCAATTTTACATTGGCTTTGCCGTGACCAAGGTCTGCGCCATTTGGAACATAACCAGAAGCGATTACCAATATTTCAATATTTGATTTAGGTGCAGCAAATAGTGCTGTATCTAGGAATGAATAGTCTCCAGTGCATCCTAAACCAAAGCAAAGAGGATTTAAAAAAAATAAACAAGGAATGCTCCTATTAACCCAAAAAGAACTAGACCGATTGTAATTATTGAATTTAACATTTATATTTCTTTGTCTTTGATGCTATTTGTTTAGTGGTTTAATATGATTTTTGATCTTAGAAGTAATTACGACAAAAAGGAAAAATACGGAGCATGTATTCATCTATTCTATTTTACACATTCTCGCTTCAAACGCGATGTCTTCTACAGTTGTAATTACATTAAAACAATTATTTTCAATCTTAATTATTTTTGTATTCATGCCACCTATGGAATTAATGTATAAGTCAGTATTGTCATAAGTGCCTTTTGCTGTGTCCAAAAGTAAGTTGTATTCACAATTATTAATCCATTTTATTTTTAAAACTTTTTGATCTTTTATTTTTTTCCCATTTTTAAGATTATAAGTAGTTTCTGTTTGAAATTCATCATTTCTTTCTATAATATATTTTAGATTTTCTTCTGAATTTATTAATTCAAATTTCCCAAACTTAAAGTTATTACAGTTAAGTTCTTTGATGTTTCCCTTTTTATCTTTGGCAAAAAAGAGTAGAGCACTGAGTATCAGGAATGTTGTTTTCAATTTAATTCTTTAAGTTTAATTCTTTGATTAATACTTTTTAGTATGTAGGTCAATCAAATCTTTTTAAATTTCAATTATGATGTACATTATTACTAAATAGCTCTACAAATGTATAATAAATTCAAGTTTTTATCAAAAAGTTATTACCTAAGTCACCATTTTTTTAATATTAAAAATTATGTTTAAAAGTCAATCTTCTCCAGTTTTCCAATCATCTAATTTTTAATTTAATTACCAAGAATGTTCGGTCTAAAATAAAAGCATAGAAAAATTTGGTTTTCCTATTTTTCATTTACTATATTTGTTGCATAAAAATTATTTTAAATTCTAATATAAGGAGAAAAGAAAGTTCATGAATGTTCTACAAAACGAAAAGGAAATTGTAGCTCTATTACAACTTATCGATGACCCCGATCAGGAGGTCTTCGATTTGGTGACTCAAAAATTGTTGACTTATGGAACTGGTATTATTCCAAAATTAGAGCAATTATTGAACTTTTCTGAAACATCTTTAATGGAAGGTCGGATCAATTTTTTAATTCATCAAATTAATTATTTTCAATTACAGACCGATTTAATAAAATGGTCTCAAAAGGAATTTCCATCAATATTAGATGCGGGTATATTGATTGCAAAATATCAGTACCCAGAAATGGATAAAGAGAATGTTTTGCATCAATTTGAACTAATGCGGAAAAATATCTGGCTGGAATTGAATAATTTTCTGAGCCCTTTAGAACAAATTAATATTATAAATAGTATTTTATTCAACTTTTTCAGATTGCAAGGTCATGAATTAAACGAACTTAATCCTGATCATTTTTATATTAATAAAACAATAGAATCGAAACATGGAAATGCCTTTACAATTGGTATTTTATATCTGTCTCTTTGTGAATTATTAGATGTGCCGATTTTTGCTATTGATTTACCTAATCAATTTGTATTGGCTTATTTTGAGCATAGTTTTAGCTTTTTAGACACAGAAGAAAAAAAGCTTATACCACAAGTTCAGTTTTTTATAGATCCTATAAATGGAATTGTATATAATAAAAAAGATATTGAAAATTACCTAACTCAAAATGAGCGCCCCGAATTATTTAATAGTTTAAAAGCTTTAGATAGTAGAGATTTTATTGCATTAATGCTTGAACGACTAGCGCTCACCTATTCCGAAAAAGGGGATTATGATAATGCTTCTGATTTGCAAAATTTAATATTATTATTGCAAAAACAATAAACTGATATTTAAATAATTGGAATTATAATAATACTTTTATTGACAATTCCGATCTTGTTTTAGGATCTGTTTTTCTTATTAATGTTTAGTTGCGGCGGTGCCCGTACAACATTCTTGCTTAACAGTAGGTGATGTATTCATTTTTGGACTGATAAATGGGATTCCTAAATTTAAGCCTCTAAGAATTAATAAAATCCCAACAAGTATAGATATTCCAATACTTATCGGTTTTAATTTAAGTTTTAAGCTTGGTCTAATTTTTCCTTTAACCGCTACCACAATCCACAGAATAGGCGTCGTGCCTATTCCAAACAATATCATCGCTATAAATCCTTCTAAAGGGCTACCACTTGCTAAGGCTGCTGTCAAAGCAATATAAACCATTCCACACGGGAGCAGACCATTTAAAAAGCCCAATTGAAAAAAATGATACCATTTTGGACTTTCTTTCATTTTTGAAAATATCTTTTGAAAATATTTTTGAAAGGGAAATCTTATATTTTTTATTAATAATAATGGGAACAAGACCAATAATATTATAAAGGCTCCAGCAAAAATTGAAATATATTGTTGTGCTTCTCCCCAGATAGCTCTTAATCCTAGCAGCCCAATTATTGCACCGAGTGTACCATAAGCTATTGCCTTGCCACCAAAATAAAGAAACTTTGTACTGCTGCTTCTTTGCTTAGCTGGGAAGGGGACCGCCATCACCAATGGTCCACACATGCCTAAGCAGTGCAAACTGCTACCAATACCTAAAAGAAATGAAGAAGCAAATACTAGCGTATTCATAAATGTATTTTAATCAAGTTATTTATAATAACCTGAATTCTTTGTAATAATCTTGACCAGAAGCAGAAAAAGAAATTTTTACAATATAATTTTTTCCTGGGGCTACAGTAGCTCTATCATAAATATAAGTACCAATAGCTTGTTTCTTTAATAATTGCTTGGTATCATTTTTGGAATCAGACAGGCAGTAGAACTCAACTGTTCCTTGTTCCAATTGATTGCTCATTTCATTAGGAAGTGATAATGTCAATTTATTTCCATCTCTTTTAAAATTAAAAGATGTTCCTAAATCATTTCCGTTTTTTTGTGCTTCTAGCTGATGGTTAAATCCAGCCTCTTTTTGATAATAATCGCCTTCAACCGCCATGTCGAATTTTACTTGCATAGACTTATAGGCTAGGAAAAGCATTGAGAGCGCAAAAAACACAAATCCTAATATAATTAAGTTGCCAGGATGCTTAAAGAATTTCATAATATTTTTTTTATTTTTTAATAACCAGACAAAAAAGAAACATCTTTTGTTTGAATCACTTTGTCTCCAGACATTACTTGAATGTGAATATACGATTTACGGTTTTTAATTTTATCTGAAGGCATTCTGATAAAGAAGATTTCTTCGGAATGAATTCCTGTTTTTAGGGAATCAATAGGATGTCCCACATATTCAATTTTTGCATCAGCCTCTTTTACCTTCAAGCTGTAAGGAAGTGTGTGAGCAGCCTTATTAACTACCTTAATTTTATATAAATTAGTAACAGTACCATCTGGATGATCTTGGTAAAGTTGTCCAGGCACACGCATTACTGTTGAGTCAAAAGTAGAACGAGTGGCAATCAAACTTGTAAATGCTAATGATAATACAATTAGTAAGGTTAATAATAATTTGCCTCTTAAATCAAGCTTTTTACTACCAACGGTATTAGTTTCTAGTTGTTGTTCACTTGCGAATGTAATGAGGTATTCGGGTTTGTCCACCTTACGCATCATCATATTACAAGCGTCAACACAGGCAGTACAATTTACACATTCCATTTGTATCCCCTCACGAATATCAATACCAGTGGGACAAACATTTACACACATGCCACAATCTATACAATCACCTAAATCTTCCTCATTGTTTTTATTTCTTTTTTTACTTCTTGGCTCACCTCTATTATAATCATAAGCAACAGCAACAGACTTCTTATCCATCAAAACGCTTTGTAATCTACCATAAGGACAAATGACTGTACAAACAATTTCTCTTACATAAGCATATACAAAGTAGAATACTAAGGTAAAACCTATAATTGCAAGTAAACCAACAAAATGGGTTCCTACAGGCTCGGTAATAATTTGGAATAAGGCATCAACACCAATAATATAGGATAAAAATGTATTTGCAATTATAAAGGAGAGTAAGAAGAATAAAATATGTTTTACAACTTTTCTAAAATAGTAATCCTTTGGTTTCTCTTTTTTTCTGGCTACAGCCATTTGTTTATGAGCGGGTCCTTCTATCCAAAATTCAATTTTTCGGAATAGCATTTCGAGGAAAATTGTCTGAGGACAAATCCAACCACAGAATACTCTTCCAAATAGTAGTGTAAAAACAATAATGGAGACTAATGCAAGCAGCATTGCAACTCCAAGGATCATAAAGTCCTGAGGTAGGAATAATTGTCCAAAAAGTATAAATTTACCTTCTGGTATATTAAACAAAAATAAAGGATTACCATTTACCTTAATAAATGGTAATCCAAATAATATGGCAAGGTATCCCCAAGTCACATAAGTTCTAAGATTATAATATTTACCTTTTGGTTGAAAAGCGTATATCCATTTCCGTTTCCCTTCATTATCTACTGTTGAGACTTTGTTTCCATAATGCTCAGGAATATAGTATTCTTCATCCTTCATTTTATGTTTCTTTAAAGTTAGTTATCTGTTTTTGTGGGCTCCTCTATAGTAACTTCTTCAGTAGGAGCACTTCCTGCGGCATCTTCAATATAAAGCTCACCTTCTTTTGCTTTTGCATTTGGAGGGTTGGTTCCAACTAAAGATTTTACATAACTCGTTAATTCTGCCATTTGAATTGGAGAGAAATCATCTTTCCAAGCTTTCATCCCTTTTTCAGGCCAACCATATTTAATACTGTAAAAAATATCTTTCAAGCCACCCTTATGTATCCAGTATTCGTCAGTAAGGTTAGGACCAAGTCCACCTTCTCCTTTTGCACCATGACAAGCCACACAGTTCTTTTCATATATAGTTGCTCCTTTAGCAATTCCAGCAGCATCTAACATGGTCACGGTGTTTTCGTCCACATCGCCACCAGTAGTTTTCAAATATTCTGCCATTCTTACTTCAGCTTTCTTTTGTGCCACTTCCAATTCAGTAATCTGGTCAGGAAGACTGCCTGTTAAGAATCTAACAAAATAAATTACCGAGATTATAATGGTTCCTAAAAATGCTAGGTTCCACCATCCAGGGATTTTATTATCTAACTCACGAATACCGTCATAATCATGATGTAGATCTAATTTTTCGATATCTTCTTTTGTGTTTTTAGCACCTAATTTATCAAAAAGCTTTCCCCACCAAGGTAGATTTTCCTCTTCATCTTCTACTATTACTTTTGTTTTCCTTTCTTTTAATAATTTAATTTGTAATATTAAGAGCGAAAAGATTACTGCTATCTCAACTAAAATTAATGTGATTATCATCCAAATATCCATTGGATAAGATGAGAAAAATCTTTCTATAAACCCTGGTTCTTTTACGACTGCGGCAACTGTCTCTTCAGCTGCATCTTGAGCAAAGCTGGTTAATGAACTTAAAGAGAGTAGGAGTAAAATTATTGAAGATTTGGCTTTATTCTTTCTTCTACTTTCCAAAATTTGTTTTTTTCTTGTCACCATTCCAGCACTCACAACTTTTGTTAAGACATAAATTACACCTAACAATAATACTGCTAAACCTACTAAGACATATCGTGCACTTTCGAGATTGTCTACTATTGGAGTATAATCAGCATCTTGAGCAAAAGAGATATTAGGTAAGCCGGCCAGTAAAAAACCAGCAATAATTAAAAATTGTTTTTTATATTTTAAATACATAAAATTACTTTTTTAGTCCAAAGGAATATTTGAATTTTGATCCATTTTTTTCTTACTACTTGTAAAAGCATACAATAGTACGATTAAGAAAACCACTGTAAATATCACTAAAGAAATAATCGGATATATAGCGACATTGTCAATCTGAGTTAAATATTGTGCGAATTTCATATTATTTTATTTTTTTAGTTAAATGCAGCTGATACTTTATCTTTATTATCATTATCTAATTTCTTGATATCAGTACCTAGTCTTTGTAAGTAGGCAATTAAGGCAATAATTTCTTTATCTGCACTTGCACTCTTAATATTTTCCTTATGAAGTCTGGCAACTACTTCCTTAGCTTGTTTGTCATAATCCTCTAGTGCTTTGTTAGCATAGCCTTCTGGATAAGGAACACCTAATTTTTGTAAAGTTTTAATTTTACTAGGTAGGTGTGTATTATTGATTTTGTTTTCCAATAACCAAGGATAATGAGGCATTAAGCTACCTGCACTAGTACTTTGTGGATCATCCATATGCATATAATGCCAAGAATCTAGATATTTACCACCAACTCTATGCAAATCGGGTCCTGTACGTTTACTTCCCCATTGGAATGGTCGATCATAAATAAATTCACCTGCTTTTGAATATTCACCATAACGAGCAATCTCATCGCGGAAAGGTCGAACCATCTGTGAGTGGCAAGTATAACAACCTTCACGTACGTAAATATCCCTACCTACAAGTTCTAAAGCAGTATAAGGTTTTACAGCATTGATTACCGGAATGTCTTTATCTACTAATAACGAAGGTGTTAATTCTACCAAACCACCGATTCCTACTGCAATTAAGCTTAATACCGTTAATAAAATTGGACGACGCTCGATAACACGGTTATGCCAATATGTTTTAAAATTCTCATCTTCAGGTTTAGCCAATAATTGGAATGGGACAGCTTCTGCCAACTCATTGTCTTGAAACTTCCCTTTAAGCATTGTCTTTCTTAAGTTAATTGCCATTAAAATGGTACCAGTTAAATACAAGAGTCCACCTAAAGAACGTAACATATATGCTGGAAGGATATGAGTTACAGTTTCTAAAAACTGATATTTCAACTGTCCAGATTCTGTGAATTGTTTCCACATTAAGCTTTGAGTAAAGGCAGCCCAATATAATGGAATCGCATATAATAAGATACCAACAGTTCCAATTAGGAAGTGAGAGTTAGCCATTTTCTTAGAGTGTAATTCTGTATTCCACATTTTCGGAATAAGCCAATAAAGCATACCAAAAATTAAGAAACCATTGAACCCTAAAGCTCCAACGTGAACGTGAGCAATGGTCCAGTCAGTATAGTGAGAAATTGCATTAATGGATTTAATGGATAATAATGGGCCCTCTAAAGTGGCCATTCCATAACAGGTTAAAGCAACAATAAACATTTTTAAAATAGGGTCAGTCTTAACATTTTCCCATGCACCACGGATTGTGAACAATCCGTTTAACATGCCACCCCAACTCGGTAAAATCAACATAATACTAAATACAGTTCCTAAAGCTTGAGCCCAACTAGGAAGTGCTGTGTATAAAAGGTGGTGAGGACCAGCCCAGATATAAATAAAAATTAAAGCCCAAAAGTGGATAATACTCCATCGATAAGAATAGACAGGTCTATTTGCAGCCTTTGGAACAAAGTAATACATCAATCCTAACATAGGAGTAGTTAGGAAGAATGCAACAGCATTATGACCATACCACCATTGAACTAAAGCATCTTTTACGCCTGCAAAAGCACTATAACTTCCAAATGCAGAATAGGGTAATGCCATTGAGTTAACAATGTGTAACATGGCTACAGCAACCCAAGTTCCAATGAAGAACCAAATAGCAACATACATATGCCTTTCTCTTCTTTTGAGCATAGTGCCCAGCATATTAATACCATAAATTACCCAAACAATTGTGATTAGGATATCAATAGGCCATTCTAATTCAGCATATTCTTTACTAGTTGTATAGCCTAATGATAAGGAAATTGCGCCTAATACTATTATTAATTGCCAACCCCATAGGTGTAACTTACCTAAGAAATCACTATACATTCTTGCTTTTAATACTCTTTGGAAAATGTAATAAGATCCGGCAAACACTGCGTTTCCAACGAATGCAAATATAACCGCATTAGTATGGATAGGTCTCAAACGACCAAATGTAATGTAAGGAATACCGAAATTTAATCCAGGGAATGCAATTTCTAATGCAGCATAAACGCCAACTAGCATTCCGATAATTCCCCAAACGATTGTAGCAATTCCAAATTGCTTCACTATTTTATTATCGTAATAAAATTGTTCCTTTTGAACCATAATGATTAATTGTTTTATTTTGTATTTGTTTCGTTTTTATTTTCTACTTTATCTTCAAAAAATATTCTATGCGCTGGTGAATAGTCATCATCAAATTGCCCCGATTTTACACCCCATATAAAACTGAGTAAAAACACGATCGCAACTATCAAAGACACACACAACAAAAAAATTATTATTCCCATAAAAAGCTAATATTTAGCGTTATTTGCAAAATAACACAAAGTTTCCAATCATTTTAATGTGTTAGATTAGTCAATAACATGACTTTTGTCATGAATTTGTCTAAGATAATATTTATTTTTGAATTTTAGGCAAAGCATTAATCCCCAAATAGGCGATTAAGATGATTCCCAAAGAAGATAAGGGCATAATAATGGCTGCAACTAATGGCACTAAATTTCCAGTTATGGCAAAACCTAATCCAATGAGGTTGAATATCACTGCATAAGCAAAAGCATAATTAATATATCGGCTGCCACCTTTTGCCCAATTTAAGAAAGTGGGTAAATATTGTAATTGATTCACATCCATAATTATATCACATGAAGGACTGAAGGCAAAAGCTGATTTCACAACTGATATACCTATATTACTTTGTTGTAGCGCTCCAGCATCATTTAGACCATCACCAATCATCATTACTATATTATTTTGATCCTGTTTCTCTTTGACAAAAGAAAGTTTTTCTTCTGGTTTCATATGGTAATGTAATTTGCTATCATCACCAAATAGATTACTCAGTTGTTGTTTTGAAGAAGTATTATCTCCACTGATTAATGATAATTTATAACTTTTAGATAAAGTATTAATTAAATCTTTAGTGCCAGGTATTAATACCACTTCAAAAGTGAATTTTGCCTTAATTTTTCCATCTAAAGAAACGTTTACCAAAGTTTGATTACTCTGATCGGCTTTGTCATTTGTGAAAGAGGCACTTCCAATTTTAAAATAAACATCATCTATCCATGCTTCCATGCCTTTACCTGGAATTTCTTTTACCTCTGCTTCAAATTTTATAGCATGAGCTTTATATTTATAAAACTCAACAATGGCGCGACTTAAAGGATGAATACTTTGAGAAAGGATGAATAATACTTTAGATAATTCATTTTCATTTAAATCCATTTGCAATACTTTTATATCAGTAGCATTTGGTTCTGTTAATGTCCCAGTTTTATCAAAAGCAATAAAATTAATTTTAGTCAAATTTTCTAAAACACTCGCATTTTTTAAATATACCCCAACTTTAGAAAATCGTTCAAGAAGGTATCCATTTGTAAATGAAGCAGCTAATAATAATACACAAGGACATGCAATAATTAAGACTGCTGTTGCGGATTGCCAAGCTAATTCTGAATTGCCTTTAATTTTCCAAAATAAAAATGTACTCAATGAAATAATAAAAACAACGATCGAGAAATATTTACTAATGACTGTAATACGACTATCTTTTTCGTCTGTCTTTTTATCAAAAACTTTATTATTCCAAAGTTGCGTAAAACTGTTTTGATTAAAAGGCTTCACCGCTACCACCTCAATACTTTCTCCTGCATTTCTTCCTCCAGCATAGATTATTTCAGCTTTATCTACCATTTCAGCTTGGTCTTCACCAGTAACAAAGCTATAGTCTATCTTAGCATTCCCTTTGGAAAGTAAGCAATCAGTTGGAATGACCTCTTGATGATGAATTTTTAAAACATCATGTTCTTCAATCTCTTCTAATTTAACGAGTGTTGAAATACCGTTTCCTTCAACTTTACTAACGGCAATTGGAAAATAAGATTTATAATCTCGATTAAACTTTAAAGTGGAATAATTTCTGTTTTGGATCGTACGACCAAGAAGCATAAAAAAAACAATTCCTGACATACTATCAAAGAATCCAGCACCTGTATTTGTAAATACTTCATACAAGCTTCTTAAAAAAGTTACGCCAACCGCGATTGCAATAGGTGCATCAATATTGAGATATCTTTGTCTAATACTGTACCAAGCATTTACAAAAAATTCTTGTGCACCGTAAAATACCACAGGTAAGGAAAGAAAAACATTCGTATATTTAAAAAAATTGGCCAGATTAGGTTGTGATTTAGGATCTAATCCTAAATACTCTGGGAAAGCAATCATCATAATATTAGCAAAACAAAATCCTGTAATGCCTAATTTTAAGTATGATCGCTTTGAATTGTATTTATCTTTACTTTCTTTACTTTCATTTAGATCTATAATTGGTTCGTAGCCTATATGCGTTAATAATTCCGCAAGCTGTCGCAGATTCAATTGATTTATTTTAAAGGTAATCTTTACTGTTTTAGTATGAAAGCTTACTCTTGAATCAATAATATTTTCATTAACTTTAGAAAGATTCTCTAAAAGCCAAAGGCACGAACTACAGTGCATCTGTGGTAAATAAAAATCAACTTGTGCTTGTTCCTTACTTCTAAAAAGTAGTATTTTCTGTATGATACTTTCCTCCTCTAAAAAAGCAAATTTTTCAGATTGAAGCAAGCCCATTTTTTGTCCTGGAGCTTCATTTAAGCAATAATATTCCTCTAAGTTGTTTTGGTTCAGAAGTTGATAAACATTAAGACAACCTTGACAGCAAAATGATTTTTCATTTAATTCTATAAGGTGATTTTCGCAAGTGTCTCCACAGTGAAAACAAACTGTCTTTGTCTCTATTGTTGCCATTTTAAACTTATTATCTACGATTATGCAAAACTATCATAAATTAATAATTTTTCATCTAATAATGTACGCCATTGAAGTTCAAGTGTTTCTATAGTTGGTATAACCTTAATGACTTCTTCTTCTTTATTTAATTTTACTCCTAAACTGATAAGATTAGTTTTAAAAGAATTTATCATTTGCTGGATTTTCTTAGTCTCATCTATAACTTGTTTAGCTGTTCTGCTTCCAGTTGTGTGCTGACCTGCTTCAATAGTTCGTAAAATATAGGGAAGTAAAATTAATTTCTCTTTGAAATATAGTCGTTCACTAATATTGTGAATATCATTAGCGGTATTCATAGCACTTTCAACAATAGGGGTGCCTAAATATTGAATGATTTCTTTATTCAAAGTCTCTAATATTAAGAAAAATGCCGGAAATAAATTATCTTTTATTTCTTTAATTTTATCTTTATAAGATGCATCTGTCCAATCTTGATTAAATACAGTTTGTTCCATTATAATCGAATCTACCGAGCAAAGGTCAGCAAATTCATTATTTAATAGAGTGATAATTCTAATGAATATTTATGATTTTAATCAGTTTAATAGGTAAATATTGCCTAAAAGTTGAAAATTAGGGGCTAAGAATAAGCATTTGCAATTTTAATTAATTGCGGCATATCAATTATTAGAATTTTTTTTCCTTTTAGCATGACCACTTCTTCTTTATTGAAGTCAGATAAAACTCTAATGATTGTTTCAGTTGCAGTGCCTACAATATTTGCAATATCTTCTCTACTGAAGGCGGCATTAATTGTAATATTGTCCTCCTCAAATCCATAAGTGTCATGAATAAATAATAAGGCTTCTGCAGCACGTTCTCTAACTGGTTTTTGAGCAAGATTAGTTAGATGCGCTTCTGCTTTTTTCAAGTCTTCGGATAATAGTCTTAGCATTTCGAAGGCTAAGTTTATATCTTTTTCAATTATTCCTACAAATAGATCTTTCGGAATAAAACATACATTGGAGTCTTCTATGGCAATTGCACTGGCATTGTAACGACCTTCATTAAATAATGAACGATAGCCAAAAGGGTCTCCTGGTCTATATAATCGTACAATTTGTTCTTTGCCATCATCACCTGTCTTGGAAAGCTTAACTTTACCCTTATTTAAACAATAAATTCCAAATGGGATGGAGCCTTCTTTGAATACGGTTTCTCCTTTTTTATATTTTGTACATACTTTCTCTTTTTCGACACCTTGCATAGCATCGTATTTCATTTTACAAAAAACATTCGTAAAACGGTTACTACAATTGCTACATTTAGGATTTAATTCATCGTCGTCAAATACCGTCATATTAATTACTTAGGTCAAAAAGGGAAGTCCAAAATTGTCAATTCACAAAGTTAATCTTTTTTTGCAATTTAAAGATTAAATAATAGTTGTAATTTGTATAAAAAGTTAAATTATAAGATACTAAATATTTCAATTGAACAGTGGAAATGGGTATTTAAATAGAGGAATAAAATTAGAAATATCTAGTATCCTAGCATTGAATTCGGCTTTTTAACAGAAAATAAGCAAATAAAAGGATGAATATTTCAAGAATACTATCCTTTTATATTAATGTAAATTATGTAATTTTATTAAAGAATAATTGATGATACTATTACACTCTTTTAAAGTCATCATCTAAACGAATAATATCATCTTCGCCAAAATAAGTGCCATACTGAATCTCGATTATTATCAAAGGGGTTTGTCCTTTATTCTCTAATCGGTGTTTAGCCATTTGAGGAACCCTAAAAACTTCACTAGGTCCGATGGTGTGGATCACATCATTTAATGTAATAGTAGCATTACCTGCTATTACAGTCCAAATTTCAGATCGATGATGATGATATTGGTAACTTAATCTTTTTCCTGGGTCAACGACAATTCGTTTTACTTTATGTGTTTGCTCATCTTCTAAAACATAATACCTACCCCATGGTCTTTCCTCCATTTCCATAAATAATCATTTTTAATCAGCTCTTTTAGCCAAAGTTTCTTTTAAATAATTAATCACTTCCACTTCTACAGCATCTACACCTCTTAGTTCTGCTAAATACACACTTAACCAGTCTCCTAAATAAATTAAGTATAAAGCTCTTGAGAAAAAACTATTTCCTTTTGCGAAAATATCTAAAACTAAAAATGCTTTTTCTTTTATCACTTCCTTACAAATCTCAAACCTGTTTTTTATTAATTGACTCTCCACTCCAGTATGTAAAAATAACACAGAAAAATCCTTGTGGTTGTCTTTCCAACCTACAAGCTCGTTATGATTCATTTCAGGAAAAGCACGCTCCCAAGCTAAAATCTTACTGTTCTCGTTTAACTGCTGTCGCCATCTGGTAATGACACTATCTATATCTTGGTTTGAGTAAAGAATAGGAGTCGTTTTATATATTTTTTTTGCAATCGCTTGTGCTTCTAATTGAATATTTGAACTTTCTTTTTCTAATAGTATTTTTGCATGCTCAATTTCGCTAATAAAGGAATTGTCGATTAATTCTAATTCTTTAAGAATAAATAATATTTGTGAAAAAGAAGTGGGTACACAAACCCTTGGTGGCATTCCTTCAGGTAAAATTGCTATATCAAAATCACTATTTTCAGCTAATTGTTTTAATGTTCCCCCAGAGGTAATACAAACAATCATGGCTTTCTTTTCTTTTGCCTCATGAAAAGCTTGTAAAGTTTCTTCTGTATCACCTGAATAAGAATTGACTATTACTAAAGTATTATTATTAACAAATTTAGGTAAATGGTAATTTTTATTGATTGATAAAGGCAAATGTAAAATGTCTTCTAAATAATTATGAACTAATTCTGCGCCAATACCACTTCCACCCAATCCTGTCAGAACAATATTCTTAATAGGATTAGCATAATTACTTTTCTTTAATTTTATATTGTGTCCAATTTCTAGTCCTTTTCCTAAATAATTAGGAAAATTTTGTACGTAGAACTTCATTTCTTGATACCCTGTCATCAATCCTTCTTTAATATTTAAAAATCTTTTTAATTCCAATCAAGCAAAAATAGTATTTTATAATTAATTAAAACAGAATAAAAGATTAAGAGGAAGAGTTGTATTTAATTTTTTTGCTAGGATTCCCTACAACGACTTCAAAGTCATTGACATCTCTTATAATTACAGAACCTGCTCCAATTGTGCACCATTTTCCAATTTTAACTCCCGGAATGATACTTGCTCCTATCCCAATATGAGTCCCTTCTCCAATTGTTACCCCTCCTGCTAAAGCTGCATTAGGTGAAATATGAACAAAGTTCCCTATTTTACAATCATGATCTATACTGGCATTGGTATTGATAATACAGTGTTTACCTATGTTTGTCTCAGAATTAATAGTAACGCCTGCCATAACAACTGTTCCTGCTTCTATTTCTGACCTTTTAGAAATATTTGATTTCGGATGAATTAAAGAAAGAAATTTAACTTTAGAGTATTTTATTGAAAGTTGTTCTCTGACTTTGTTATTTCCAATTGAAATTATCAATTCAGCTGCTTCATCTGGTAAAGAATGTAGTACTGGATAACCTAATAGTTGTGTCTTAAGTGGGTCAGAATCAATAAATGCCTCAATTTTAATATTGTTTTCTTCAGCTATTTCGGCGATGACCTTTCCATGTCCACTTGCACCATATAAATACATAATCAACTTAATTTATTATTATTCTCCTTTAAATGGTTCCATTGTTGCCTGACCATCTTGGCTTATTCCTTCACTAATGAAAACTTTCTTAATTGTTTTAATGAAAATACGTAAATCTAAAAGGAAGCTTAAATTATCAACATACCAAACATCGTATTTGAATTTTTGGTTCCAACTGATTGCATTTCTACCATTGACTTGTGCCCACCCTGTTATGCCTGGGCGCACTTCATGTCTTCTTTTTTG
This sequence comes from Edaphocola sp., assembly GCA_035497795.1. Classification (GTDB taxonomy): domain Bacteria; phylum Bacteroidota; class Bacteroidia; order Chitinophagales; family Chitinophagaceae; genus Edaphocola. Next base: position 36,364 of record DATJCU010000238.1, read on the forward strand.
TTCTTTATTATAAAGTGGAAGGTATTGAATTAAAAGGGGTCTTGGCCCAATTAAAGACATATCTCCAATTAAAACATTTATTAACTGTGGCAGTTCATCAATAGATGTCTTCCTGATAATTTTGCCTAAGGAAGTCAATCGAATAGCATCTGGTAAGAGTTGGCCATTGGTATCCTTCTTTTCGCTCATCGTTTTAAATTTCACAATGCTGAATATCTTTTCGTTTTTACCTGGTCTCCTTTGGATAAAAAAAGGTTTCCCTTGATTAGAAAAGTATAATGCAACAGTCACGAATAACAAAATAGGTGACAAAATAAGCAATGCTATTAAGGACACTGAAAAGTCAAATAGTCTTTTGAAAAATAAACGATACAATTTTCTATATTTAATGCAAAGATAATGATTTATAGCATTTTTTAGATAAAGCCTAGCTTTAATTTAATAACTAAGCCATCAACTTTAGACCAATCCAAACAAAAACGATACTTAAAAATACACTTGCTAAAATATATGCCAATGCAATGGTATATTGTCCCGTCTGTAGGAGTTTTATGTTTTCTAATGCGAAAGTTGAAAAAGTAGTAAATCCACCACAAAAACCTACTGCAATTAAAAGTTTTAAAGATTGACCCTCAGATTGCTTTAAGAGATAACCCATAATCAAACCTATTATAAAAGAGCCGATAATGTTTATAATAAAAGTTGCAAAAGGTAAAAGGTTTCGCTTATAAAGGAATACATACTCGCTTAATAGAAACCTTAAAATACTACCAAAAGCACCTCCAATACCAACTAATAATACTGATTTAAGCATTTAGGAAATAGTTTTTAAGGTGTTTTGATTTCTAAAAAGACGTCTTGAGGAGGGAAACACATCGATTCGTTACAGGTTTGATAGGTAACTTTAACGTTTAAAGATGATGGGTTAGGAGAAACGTATTTTCTTTGAAATACTACTTTATTTTCATAATAATGTACTGCTCCATCGATGAATTCATAGGTCTCTGTTTTTGGCTTAATATTACTCTTCCAACTAGCGTCTAACCATTTGATATTATTATCCTCAAAATTAATTTCAGTATTTATCAATGAACCATCTCCACCTGCATCGATAGCCCAAATATGAAATCCTTTTTCCATAACAGCTTCAACTTCAACTTGATAATTATTTTCTCCTAAATGTTTAATATGTCCTTGCCAAGTTACTACTTCTTTTTTATCTCCAGAGAATCCAGAAAGAGCAAAAGAGAATAATGCTAATAAAATTAAACTTATTTGTTTCATGTGTTTTTTAAATTATTGAATTAGAATTAATTTTAATGAAGAGCTTGGCATTGGATAATTATCTTTAAACTTTGGGTTTTTAAAATGCACTTGTTCAATAAAAACGGTATCGCCTGGTTTTACTCTTGATTTTACATCTTTAATCATTGTAGGTTCCAATTGATCTTTACAATTATAAAACATATAATCTGTAAATATTTTAGGTTTACCTTCAGCATCTTCAAATAAACCTCTTTCAGCGTAGGTAAATCTAAAGGAGTATAATGGAATAAAAGAACTGTCTCTCGTATCTTTTACCCATAATGGGTTTTGAATAAGATTAATAAAATCATCAACTTTAATATTGCCAGATTTTGTTTGTTTATCATTCATATAAGTTTCCCCTTTTTTAGTCGAATTCAATTTGGTTTGTGCCCATATTACTCCAAATCCTAGAGTCAACCCAAGGACAATTAATATTCCGATTTTAAGAATTTTATTCTTCATAATTATTTATTCAAACTTAGTTTATTCTCTCTTAACAGAAAGAGAAATAATGAAATATTAACAAAAAAATTATTTAACTTGCAACTATGAATTGACAGCTAGGCTTTCTTCAAGCGCTTTTATTTTTTCTAAAGTATCCGTTTGTTTCTTTCGTTCATTAGCAATAATTTCTGGTTTTGCATTCTGAACGAATTTTTCATTTGATAATTTTCTTTCAACACTTAACAAAAAACCTTTCAAATAAGCCAATTCTTCTTGCATCTTTGCCTTTTGAGCCTCGGGATCTATTTCAAGTTCACAAGCAACAAAAATCTTTTCTTTTTGAACTACTAAAGCAAAACCCTGTTTCCCTTCATTATTAGACTGGAAAATGTCGCTTGCGTTTATTTGATGTTTTAAAATATTTTCAACTTTTTGATAAAACGCTGGTTGGTGACTTTCAATATAAACCTTTATATTATCTTTAGGCTTTAAATGATTCTTATTTCTGCCATCTCTTATACCAGTAATCAATTGTTTTAACAAGTTTCCGTCTTCCAGAATAGCTGGATTCCCTGCTCCATGTCTTTGAATCTGTAAGGTCATTAAATCCTCTTTCTGATCTCTTAAAAGATGGAATATCTCTTCCGTTACAAAAGGCATAAAGGGATGAAGCTGTTGTAGTAACTGTTCAAAAATATCTTTAGCATCTTCTAGATCTCTGGAAGATATTGCTTTCCCATATTCTGGTTTAATCCACTCTAAATACCAAGAACAATAATCATCCCAAATAAGAGAATATATTGTTTTTAAGGCTTCGCTTAATCTAAACTCTTTAAAAAGGACCTCTATAGATGCTGCTACTTCTGTAATGCGCTCTTGCATCCATAAAGTTGCAAAATTATGAGGATGCTTGGGTTTACCATCTTGATTGTCATTCCAAATATTGATAAGTTTCAAAGCATTCCACATCTTATTCATAAAGTTACGTGCTTGCTCTAGAAATGCTTCGTCATAAAGGATATCATTACCTGCTGGAGAGGATATCATTACACTAAAACGAACAGCATCAGCACCATGATCGTCAATTAATTTTAATAAATCTGGGGAGTTGCCTAATTGTTTAGACATTTTCCTTCCTTGCTTATCTCTAATTAAACCTGTGAAATAAACCTGTTCAAAAGGTTTTTCACCTGTATATTCATATCCTGCCATAATCATTCTGGCTACCCAGAAGAAAATTATATCAGGAGCTGTAACTAAAGTTTGGGTTGGGTAGTAATATTTTAGTTCTTTATTTAATGCTTCCTCTTTATTCCATTCAAAAACTTGTAAAGGCCATAACCAAGAGCTGAACCAAGTATCTAAAACATCCTCCTCTCTCTTTAATTCATCAGGATTGCCATTTGGATGTGCTTTTAGGAACTTCTTTTTCGCTTCTTCTTCATTTATTGCAACATATATGTTGTTCTTTTTGTCGTACCATGCCGGAATTTGTTGTCCCCACCATAATTGACGACTGATACACCAATCTTTAATATTAGTCATCCAATGACGGTACAAATTCTTAAACTTAGGAGGAAAAAAGTCTATGTCATCACCCATTACTGCTCTCAAGGCTGGTTCGGTCATTTCCTCCATATTACACCACCATTGCATTGAAAGTTTAGGTTCGATTACCGCACCGGTTCTTTCAGAAACACCTACTTGATTGATGTAGTCTTCAATTTTCACAATATGACCAGCCTCTTCTAGTTCCTTAATGATTGATTTTCTGGCACTAAATCTATCTTCTCCAACATGAATAAGAGCTGCTTCGCTAATGGTTCCATCAGTGTTCAGTGTATCTATAACTTCAAGGTGGTGTTTTAAACCTAAATTATAATCATTTATATCATGAGCTGGAGTTACTTTTAAAGCACCCGTACCAAATTCCATATCAATATAGTCATCGAAAATGATTTTAATCTTACGATTAATCAAAGGCACAATTGCTTGCATTCCTCTCAGATGAGCATATCTTGGATCTTCTGGATGAATACAAATAGCAGTATCGCCCATTATCGTTTCTGGGCGAACAGTTGCGATGGTTATAAAATCATCTGAATCAGCAATTTTGTATTTAATATAGACTAATTTTGATTTTGACTCTTTAAACATTACCTCTTCATCACTCAATGCTGTTTGTGCTTGAGGATCCCAGTTTATCATTTTTACACCTCGGTAAATTTTACCTTTCTCATAAAGATCTACAAAAACCTTTAATACGGTTTCATAATAGTCCTTATCCATTGTAAAGTGAGTTCTATTCCAGTCTAATGCACAGCCTAGCTTCTTAAGTTGCTGTAAGATTATTCCTCCATATTCTTCTTTCCATTCCCATGCATATTTTAAAAATTCCTCCCTACTAAGGGACTCTTTTGAAATTCCTTTTTCTTTTAGCATATTTACCACCTTTGCCTCAGTAGCTATGGAAGCATGATCGGTACCTGGCACCCAGCATGTATTGAATCCTTGAGACTTTGCTCTTCTAATCAATATATCTTGCACAGTATTATTTAATGCATGCCCCATATGTAATATTCCAGTGACGTTTGGAGGAGGCATTACTATAGTATATGCAGGGCGATCATCTGGAGTAGAGTTGAAATATCCTTTATTCATCCAGTTCTTATACCACTTGGTTTCTACACTTGCTGCTTGGTAGTTTTTAGCTAATTCCATGAAAATGTTTATTATCTTAATTCCTTCTTAAATAAAAGTAAGCAAAAATAAAGATTTTATTATGATTAAAGCATTTCTTAGCTTTTGAAAATGTATTTTTGAAGTTAAATAATTTCTTTTAATAATGAAAAGAGGCTTTTTATTGTTTTTTGCATTGTTTTTTTTAATTTTTAGTCAGGAAGTTTTTGGCCAAAAAGTGAACTGGTTGAAACAAAGATTTAAAGCAGGGCCAATAATTGGCACTAATCTCACTCAAGTGGATGGAGATACGGATGCTGGTATTCATAAAATCGGTTTACATGTTGGCGCTGGTTCTTATATTAATCTTTCTGATTTTATGGGTTTGCAATTGGAAATATTATATGCTCAGAAGGGTGCTAAATTTACTCAAGAATTATATGGTGCTGTAGGTCCTTATTATAATCATTATAGAATGATATTGAATTATCTCGAAATTCCTTTAGCTTTAAAATATTATTATAGAGATGATATACATTTCGGAGCAGGTGTTTCGTTTAATAGATTAATAAATAGTAAAGAAGATTATACTACTTTATATGGAATACAAGTATTTGATTCTGATCAATATTATTTTGAAAAAAACAGTTGGGATGCCTTTATCAGCATTGACTATCAAGTATTTGGAAGATTAATAGCAGAGCTTAGGTATCAATATTCTATAACACCAATTAGATATTTAAATCAGATTCCACAAGGTTTTTCAAATGGTAGAGATCAAGTTAACAATCTTTTTGTAGTAAGATTAGGATACTATTTATGATATTTAAAATATTTTATGAATTCTAAGCTTATCTTTGCAAACTTATGGTAAGAAAAACTTTTTATACTAGTATATTATTAGGAATAACATTGGGAGCATTTGCTCAGGAAAAACAATACGCAGATAAGATAGTAGCTGTTGTTGGTGAGAAAATTATTTTGCAGTCTGAGATTGGAAGACAATATCTGGGTGCTAAAAAAGATCAAAATGTCTCTTTCCCTGAAGATACTAAATGTCAAATGCTTAAAGATGCTATTGACTCAAAAATAATGTATGAACAAGCTGCAAGAGATAGCGTTATAGTTACTTCTGAGGAAGTAGATAATGCAGTCGAGCAACAGATTATGAATATTTTGTATCAAGGCTTTAATGGAGATAAAGCAGCCATGGAACAAGGTATGAATAAATCCATTTACCAAATAAAGGAAGAATACAGAGGTGTATTTAAAGAAAGATATACAGTAAATAAAATGATGGAAGAGGTCGTAAAGAATGTTACTATAACGCCTAAGGAAGTAGAAACATTTTTTAATACTGTTCCAGAAGAACAAAAGACAAATATACCTGCAACTGTGGAAGTAGGTGAAGTCGTTTGGGTGCCTGAAGTTGATGCTGAAGTAGAACAATACGCTAAAACAAAAACAGAAGATATCAGAAAACAAATTGTTAATGAAGGTAAATCTTTTGCAGTTATGGCTCAAATTTACTCGGAGGATGCAGGAGCACAAGAAGGAGGTGCAATGATGTTGAATCGTAAAAATCCAAATATCGATTCTCGTTTTGTATCTGCGGCATTTAAACTACAACCTGGAGAGGTGTCGCCGGTATTCCGTTCCAGCTTTGGTTATCACTTAATAAAGATGCTTGAAAGAAACGGAGATGATGCAAAAATTCAATATATTGTTATTATCCCCAAACCCACTTCTTCTGACTTTGAAAAAGCAATAAATAAAGTAGATAGCGTAAGGAATTTGCTAATTACTTCTAAGCTTAGCTTTAATGATGCAGTAAGTAAATTTAGTAATGATGATTTTTCTAAGCAATCAGGAGGTATGGTGAGAGACCAGAATACTGGGGCTTCTGTGATAAGTCTTGAGACTATTACGGATCCTGATCTTGCCTTGGCTGTTTCTAATCTTAATGTCGGAGAATACAGCAAAGCAACTGTTTTTACTGACCCAGCAGATCATAATACCAAGGTTAGAATCGTTTATATAAAATCGAAAACTCCGCCTCACCAGATGAATCTAAAAGATGATTATAGTATCATCCAAAACTATGCACTTCAAAAGAAGAAAATGGAATATTTGGATAACTGGTTGCAGGAAAAAAAGGGTGGATATTATATTAAAATCGACAAAAATTACACTCAGTCTTGTGATATTTTAAAGAACTACATAAATTAGTAACCATATCATTTGATGTTAGGAGACTATGTGTTTATGCTTTGGAAATATCGGCTTACCTTTATATTTTAATAATTAAAAAACGCTTAAGTTAATTGTTTTACTGTGGAAATAGCATTATCATAATTACTTAAAATGTTTTTTTGGTAGTTTGTTCCAACGAGTATGTTATATGATGTTGAAGATTTAAGTAGAATATAAACTTCAAGGATTAAAAAAGCGGGTAATGAAATTTTCATTACCCGCTTTTTAATTGCTTTTATAAAGAATTAAACTATTTCAACTTCAGCACCAGCTTCAGATAATTTAGCTTTTAAGTCTTCAGCAGTAGCTTTGTCTACTCCTTCTTTAATAGCCTTAGGAGCTCCATCAACTAATTCTTTAGCTTCTTTCAAGCCAAGACCAGTTAATTCTTTTACTATTTTAACAACGCCTAATTTAGAAGGCCCAGCGCTCTTCAAAATAACATCAAAAGATGTTTTTTCTTCAGCAGCAGCAGCATCTCCACCGCCAGCAACAGCTACAACAGCTGCAGCAGCAGGTTCGATACCGTATTCAGATTTTAAGAAATCTGCTAATTCTTGTACTTCTTTAACGGTTAAGTTTACTAATGATTCAGCTAATGATTTTACGTCTGCCATTTTATAAATTTTTTTAAGTTTTTAAATATAATTAATGTGGAAGCATTCTTTTTTATTATTCTGCAACAGGTACTTCAGGAGTTGGAGCCTCTTCAGTTGCTACTGCAAGGTCACCGCCTTCTGATTGGTTTTGTAAAGCAGCTATTACGCGGCTAATTGGTGATTGTAACAATCCGATAACTTCACCAATAAGTTCATTCTTAGTTTTGATATTTTTAAGTTGAGCCAAAGTCTCGTCTCCAACAAATAAATCATCTCCAATTAAAGCAGCTTTTAATACAGGTTTGTCACCAGGATTACTTTTACGGAATGATGATAGAATTACAGCTGGTTCTTTTGGTGAGTCACTAAACATTAATGCAGTTACACCACGTAAAGAATCGTAAATTCCTGTATATTTTTCATCATTTAAGCTTTCTAGCGCTTTTTTGATTAAAGTGTTTTTTGCTACAGTCATTTCTACTTCTTTTTCGAAGCAGGTACGACGGATTGAATTTATTTGAGCAACAGTTAATGACTCTGTATTAGTTACATAGAAATTACTGTATTGAGAGAACTTACTTTTCAAAAGCTCGATTGCTTCTTGTTTTTGAGCAGTATTCATTTTTTAAATAATTTTATTTCGTATTCCGAAATGGTGAATAAATGATTTTTGCAAAAGTGAATTAAGATACAGATTTAGTATCTAGATTAATACCAGGACCCATAGTAGGTACCATAGTAATACCCTTTACATAAATACCTTTAGCAGTTGCTGGTTTCATGCGTATTATGGTATTGATTAACTCTTGAGCATTTTCAGCAATCTGATTTGGTTCGAATGAAACTCGACCAATAGAAGCATGAATAATACCAGCTTTATCAACTTTAAATGCAATTTTACCACCTTTTACATCGTTTACAGCTGTAGCTACATCATTTGTAACTGTACCTGTTTTAGGATTAGGCATTAAGTTACGAGGACCTAGTATCTTACCTAAACGACCAATCTTAGGCATTACTGTTGGTGTAGCAATAACTACATCAATATCAGTCCATCCACCGTCGATTTTAGCAATATATTCATCTAAACCTACATAATCTGCACCTGCAGCCTTAGCCTCTTCTTCTTTATCAGGAGGGCAAAGTACTAATACAGTTTTAGTTTTACCTGTACCGTGAGGAAGCGTCACTGTACCACGTAAAGCCTGATCTGCTTTTTTAGGATCTACTCCTAAACGAATATGAACATCAACTGAACTGTCAAATTTAGTACAATTCAATTCTTTTACCAATTGAGCAGCTTCGCTCAAGGTATATGTTTTGTTTTTATCTATTTTAGCTTCTACAGCTTTTCTATTTTTTGTTAAGGTTGCCATTGTAACAACGAAATTTTAATAGGGTGAACTAATAAGAATTAATTTTGCCAAGGAGTATCGCCATCAACTGTAATTCCCATACTACGTGCCGTACCGGCAACCATCTTCATCGCACTTTCCATAGTAAAACAGTTTAAATCGCTCATTTTATCTTTTGCAATTTCTTCTACTTGTGCCCAGGTTACTTTTCCAACTTTGTTACGATTTGGTTCATTAGAACCACTCTTAACTTTTGAAAACTCTAACAATTGAATTGCTGCTGGAGGAGTTTTGATGACAAAATCGAAAGATTTGTCAGAATAAACAGTAATCAAAACTGGTAAAACTTTACCTTGCTTGTCTTGAGTACGTGCATTAAACTGCTTACAGAATTCCATGATATTAATACCTTTGGAACCTAAAGCAGGGCCTATTGGAGGTGCTGGATTTGCTTGACCACCTTTTGCCTGGAGCTTTACATAGCCCGTAATTTCTTTAGCCATTACTTTAATTTTTTGGTGTTAACGAGTGATTTTTATACTCTCCCAAACCTGATTATATACTTACAGGTTTTTTTGAGGATGCAAAGGTATAACTATTTTTAATATCAACCAAAATATTTATTCTTTATTGAATTAATGGTAAAATAAAAATTTAACTATTCAATATTTATTAAAAAAGGTGCACACTTTTATATAAGAATATTACCTTCGTTTTTAGAATATATTTATTATGAAAAAAAAAATGCTTTTTCCTTTTTTTGTTTCCACTCTACTGAGTACTCAAATTATTGCTCAAAAAACTATTTTTTTCGGTCTTAAAGCGGGTCTGAGTATTCCCAGCCTTTCTGCAGGGCAAAATCTAAATGATTGGAATAAGGATTATGTTAGTCGAGTTGGTCCACAATTTGGAATCTTTGCTAATATTCCATTAAATACAAATTGGTCCTTAGTGCCAGAACTTGATTTTGCAGGACAGGGAGGAAAAAGAAATACGCTACAACCTATTACAATTCCAGAACAATACTTTGATTTATTTCAATCTACCTTTCATACTGATAAAGATTATTTGTATGGCACGTTTAAAAATACATCTCGTATCAATTTCCTTCAATTGCCTATTCAACTTCAATATCACACACACATTGCATTAAATGGGAGGTTGCATTTTTTCGCTCAGTTCGGGCCGTTTATAGGTTATATGCTTGCTGCAAAACAAATAGTTAAATCAGATTCATTAAGAGTGTTTTTGACCGAAGATCCTGCTTCGGAATTACCTCCTTTCTTGGTAGAAGAGTTTTTTGGAACAAAGGTGGATACCATCATAGATGGTAAGAAAGAATTGTACCATTGGAACTATGGTATTCAAGGAGGTATTGGTTTTAGTTATACCTTAGGAAAAGGGAAGTTATCTATTGAAGGTGGAGGGAATTATGGGTTACGCTATTTGCAAATTGGAAATGAACATGGGAAAAATAGAATTGGGGCTGGATTGGTGGTAATGAGCTATGCCTTACCTTTTAATTTTAATAAAGAATAATTAGTAGCAATTTAAATTCTTTATTTATTTCTCATTTTATTAAATAGGTTGTAATTTTAATTCAAGATATTAAAAAGAACTACATCTTCAAGTTCTACTTTTATTAAAGTTTATTTTACTTTTGCAGTAGTATCCCTCTTTTATGTATGAGTCTTTATTAAGAAATATTGTCCATTTTAATCATTGGCGTAAGAAACATCTTTCCCAGAATGTTTTTTTTATGTTGGTGGCTGGGGTTGTCGGTGCAATTGGAGGTTTGGCTGCTTCTTTATTAAAGAAGTTAACTCATTTAGTGGCTAGTTTTCTTGCAAATGATCTTCAATGGGAATTCAAATATTACTTGTATTTCTTTTTGCCATTAATCGGTATTTTTCTTACTGTATTGTATATTCGTGTTTTTATTAGAAGAAAAGTTTTTCGTCAGGGTATTCCTCCACTTATAGAAAGTATTGCTCATAAAAGAAGCAGATTGGATTTCCATAATATTTATAGCCAAATTATTACAAGTGCGTTGACAGTTGGTTTTGGAGGTTCTGCGGGATTGGAATCGCCATCTGTTTATAGTGGGGGAGCAGTAGGTTCTAATATCGCTCGGTTATTTAGGTTCACGTATAAAGAGCGTACATTGCTACTAGCTTGTGGAGCCGCAGCAGGGATTTCTGGTGCTTTTGATAGCCCGGTGGCAGGTTTGTTATTTGCTACTGAAGTGATATTACCCTCTTTTACCATTCCTGTTTTCACACCATTATTAATTGCTTCTGCGATGGCCTCTATCGTGTCGCATATGGTTTATGACAAACCTCTATTTGCGTATGTTGCAGATACATGGGTACAAGAAGGTGTAATAATTTATATTATTTTTGGTGTTATCTCTGGGTTTTATTCAGTTTATTATGGATATGTTTTTGAAAGAATGCAATTATTCTTTTCAAAAATTAAGAATCGATACAATAAAGTATGGATTGGTGGTTTAAGTTTAGGAATTCTCATCATGGTTTTTCCTGCATTGTATGGGGAAGGGTATATTCATATCCAGAAATTGTTGAATGAAGACTATTCTTCGCTACTTTCCAATAGTTTATTTTCTAATTATCAAAATATGAGTTGGGTATTAATTGTCTTCGCTATCCTTTCTTTGGTTGCCAAAACTTTTGCTTGTGGTATTACTCTAAGTTGTGGGGGAAATGGAGGTATGTTTGGCCCTAGTGTTGTTATTGGTGGCTTATTGGGTTTTATTTTTGCATATAGTATGAATCAAGCTGGATTAGCACATTTGGATGTTACACATTTCATCGTTGTTGGTATGGCAGCATCTGTTAGTGGGGTGATGCATGCACCGCTCACTGGTGTTTTTTTAAGCGCAGAAATAACAGGAAGTTATGTTTTGATGATCCCTTTGATGATCGTTTCTGCATTAGCATTTTTTATCAATAAAAGTATTCGGAAATATTCTATTTACACTAGAACCTTGGCTAATAATGGAAATTTATTAGAAACAGAAAATCATGATTTAAATGCATTAAATCAAATTAAACTTATTAGTGTTTTAGAATATAATTATATTGTTTTAGATCCAGAAAAAAGTGCGATTTCTCAGAAAGAAATGATTATTCATTCAGAAAAATCTTTATTCCCAGTTGTAAATAAAAATGGTGTTTTAATTGGAGTTTTAAGTTTCGAACATTTGTTAGAATGCTTTTTTAGTTCAGATGCTTCAGAACAAGAGGAACTTGTTGGAAGTTTGGTTTCTAAGTCAGATCAAAAAGTCTATTTGGATTTCTCACTGTATGAAGTACTGCAAATAATGGATAAATTAAATCTCAATGCTATTCCTGTTGTAAATGAAAAGGAACAATATATAGGTTTTGTCTCCAAAGATGTAGCTTTTAATAAATATCGTAGTTTGTTAAAAAGTAAAATTTAGAATTTTATAATTTTTGAATTATTAAAATCTAAGAAAGATACTGATATTAATATTTTAAAGACTCATCTGAATCCATTTTTAGAATTTCAATTGCTTTAGTGATTTTTTGAATAACAATTGAAATTTCTTCTTCTTTTAGAAATTTACCTAAACTTAGTCTAATGGATCCTTCTTGTATAGCAGCTCCAATATTCATAGCTTCAAGAACATGTGAAGCTTTTTGATTTGCTGAAGTGCATGCAGAGCCAACTGAAAAAGCTAAATCATTTTGCAAAACTCCAATCAATCTTTCAGCCTTTACATCAGGAAAAGCAATATTAAGTACATGAGGCAATCGTTCTGTTGCAGCACCATTAATTTTTGTATTTGGGATTTTTAAGAAAGATTTTTCCAAAGTATCACGCCATTGTTGCAATTGAATTAATTGCGCTTGATATTGTTCCGTTTTGATAATATTCGCTGCTTTTCCCATTCCCACAATGGCTGGTACATTCAGTGTCCCACTTCTGAAACCGTTTTGATGACCCCCTCCATTTATTTGCTCGGAAAGCTGAATTCTAGGTCTTTTTCTGTTAATGTACAAGATCCCAATACCTTTAGGACCATAAAACTTATGAGCACTACAAGCTAATAGATCAATCTTATTTTCGGTTACATCGACTCGTATTTTTCCAACTGCTTGAGTAGCATCACAAAAGAAATAAATATTTCTTGCTCGAGCTATAGCTCCAATTTTTGCAACTGGATGAATCATTCCTGTTTCGTTATTTGCGTACATAATGGCAATCAAAATAGTTTTTTCTGTTATTGCTAATTCTAATTGTTCTAATGAGATATCTCCATTCTGGTTAACAGGTAAATAAGTGACATTTGCCCCCATTTTCTCTAAATGGGCACAAGTATCTAATACTGCTTTATGTTCTGTAACACATGTAATAATATGATTGCCAAATTGATTTAATTTTTCGTAAACTCCTTTTATTGCTAAATTACAAGACTCTGTGGCACCACTTGTAAATATGATTTCTTCCGGCTCACAATGAATTAAATCGGAGATTTGCTTCGCTGCTATTTTTACTGCTTCGTCAGCTTGCCAACCTATAGGATGGGTTTTACTTGCCGCATTCCCATATTTTAAAGAGAAGTATGGCAACATGGTCTCAAGAACATCTAAATCACATGGAGTGGTAGCATTATAATCTAAATAAATCAATGTTGAATAAATTTTGTAAATTAGAACAAATATACGGTCTTTATAGTAGTTTTGTGGTTAATAAAGGATATTATTAAAAATCAAAAATCATGTTAGAGCACATTGAGCATATTGGAATAGCGGTAAAAGATTTAAACTTGTCAATTAAGCTATTTGAGAAAATATTAAATACCAAAAGCTATAAAATTGAAAGCGTGGAAAGTGAAAAAGTTATTACGGCTTTCTTTCAAACAGGTGAGAGCAAAATTGAATTAGTAGCTTCTTCCGCATCAGATGGTACAATAGCTAAATATATAGAGAAAAAAGGAGAGGGTATTCATCATATAGCTTTTTCAGTAACGGACATAAAAAGTGAAATGGAAAGATTGAAAAACGAAGGTTTTATTTTGCTTAATGAAGAACCCAAAAAAGGAGCAGATAATAAATTAGTCTGTTTTATCCATCCTAAGCAAACAAATTCAGTATTGATTGAATTATGCCAAGAAATAGTATAATTTAATTTACCGATAATGGAGGTAATAAATTACAATTAAATGAAAATATAAAATTAACAATATGTAATCCTCTTTTTATGAAATATATTTCTTAAATTTGTGTTTTATTTTTTTATTCATAAAAACGATACTACCCTACAAAATTTTTTAACTAAATCTATTAAATCATGAGAAAAGCAGATATGGTGGCTAAAATAGCCGAAAAAACCGGAATACCTAAGGTAGATGTATTAGTTACTTTAGAAACCTTTTTTAAAGAAACAAAAGAAGCCTTAGTTGACGGAGAAGCCGTTTATATAAGAGGTTTTGGAAGTTTCATTGTTAAAAAAAGAGCCGCAAAGATTGGTAGAAATATCAAGAAGAATATAGCCGTAGAGATACCAGAACATCTTATTCCTGCATTTAAACCAGCAAAAGAATTTATGGAAAGCATAAAAACTGATGGTAAGAATGCAACAAATGAGAAGGAGTAAAGTAATTTAATAAGCTTATTTCTTAATAGGGTTTCATCTAACCCTTAGCTTGCTTTTGCCAAATTACAAACAAATATTTCATTCTTTTTCTGAATTATAGCTCCTGATTTCTCCGGACTTTTAATTGATTTATGTATTAAGATTTAAATGATTTATTGTTTTTTGTAAGGTATAATTAATTTAATGAGACATATAATGTTTATCTAAAAATATCAGTTTTCACCAAAAACAATGCTCACAATATAAATAATCTTCTTCCAACCTATAATGCTATTTATAGTATTCTTCCAAATTAAATCAAAAAAAGATTGTTGTTTTTTGATTTTTATTCTTTATAATTTTGTCTTTAAAACCTTATTTTCAATCGTAGCCATCTGGTTACGATTGTTTTTTATTGAAATTTAAGTTCTATTTTAGTATTATGATTATATCTTAATTCGTATTTTAGAATTAAGGGATGCTCCATAATTGAGTCAATTATCTGTCATAATAATACAGTTGAATATGTTGTGTTTTAAGATTTTGTACTTTTGCTTATTACATAATAAAATCAATCAAAAATCAAATCAAAATGTACAAAAAATCAACTCTAGCTTTCGCTACTGCTTTGCTAATAGCTGGGTCAGTACAAGCTCAAAATTGGATTAATGACACCATAGAAACTGGTACCAACTATTCCTCCAATATTTATTACAGTCTTGCCGATGGTATTACAGGGTCTGCAGCTGCCGATAATTGGCATTTAGGATTATCTGTTGATAGATTCTCAGAAACAATTATCACTAATAGTGCCGACAAAGGAGTGAAGATTTATGAGATTTCAGCTGACACTTCGGATTTCGGTACTGACTTAAATGCTGCACTAACTACTCAAATAAGCACACATCCAATGTCATTTTATAATTCTAATTTAACTTGGAATAAGGGTGCTTTAAATTATGCTTCTTTACCTTTGTATGGTTGGGCTAATTATGATATGAACACTCATTGGCTTAATGGTGGAGTTGTCTTTGGATTTATCACAGGCACAGATACCTTACAGTTATTTGTAAAAGAAAAACAAACTACCCCTTCTAACAACTCTCCGATTTATATTGTCCAAACAGCAAAAATGGACGGAAGTAATCAACAAACGTATACGATTAATGCATCTGCAAGTAACGGTAGAAACTTTACCTATATGAATATTATGGATGGTACTAGCATTGAAAGAGAGCCATTAAGAGAAAATTGGGACTTCGTTTTCTCTAATTATAATGATTCAACAGTTGTTTTTCAAAATGCGCAATATAAAGTATTTGGTATCCTAACAAACAACAATATAGCTGTTGCCAGAGTGGATACTCCATCTAGCGAATATGACAATATTGATTATAACAATGTTTCAAATTATGATACAGCTATTACTGCAATAGGTAAAGATTGGAAAGTTTCAGGTCAAGGTGGTACATATTTACAAGATTCTGTTACTTATTTTATTAAAATAAAAAATGGTGATATCTGGCAAGTTGTATTTAACCAATTCAAAACAGGAGCAGATACTGTTAATCCAGGATTAGTAGCATTTAAAAAGCGTTTGGTTCATAAAGCAAGTACTAGTGTAAAAGATGTTAATGGAAATGTTGCTTCCTTTGTTATAGCACCGAATCCATCTACTAATATTGCTAATATTTTAATTGATGCTGAAAAAGCTTTAGGTGATATTCAAATAAATATTATTGACTTTAATGGCAGAATAGTTAAACAATTAACTACAAGCGTTTCTAACGGTTTCCATCAAATCCCTATTAATGTAAATAATTTTGCAAATGGTATTTATTTGTTGAATATCCAAGGAAAGGGAATCAACAAAACTTTGAAATTAGTTAAACAATAAAAAAAAGTTTGAATTTTTCAGGCAGTCTTTATCCCAAAAAGTGATAAGGACTGCTCTATGACAAAATTTAAACTATTTCCTGAAATAAAAATATTCAAATCCAAAATCAAGGTTGAGTATTTTTATTTTTAAACTTTAAGATTGATGAATACAGGACAATTTGGACTTCCATTTAAATTACTTTTCCCGTTTTTCTTTATTGGGTTTATGGCCATTTCTATACATGACATTACAGCTCAAGATAGAAAAGAAGTCCCTGATAGCCTAGAGAAAGCTTTGGAAGAAGTGGTGATTACTGCACAGTATCAACCTCAAAGCTTAAGAAAGTCTGTTTATCAAATGAGTATTATTAATCAAAAGCGTATTCAGGCTAAGGCTGTTTCAAGTACACAACAAATATTAAGTGGTGAATTAGGCATTAGGTTTAATAATGATTTAGCTTTAGGAACTTCTGATATTTCGTTCTTAGGGATGAGTGGAAGAAGTATTAAAATCCTATTAGACGGTGTACCCGTTTTAGACAGAGGAGATATTAGAGAAAGTTTAAATCAATTGAACCCAGGGCAGATTGAAAGGATCGAAATAGTAGAAGGTCCAATGTCTATTATATATGGATCAGATGCTTTGGCTGGAATTATCAATATTATTACAAAGCAAGCGAATAAACATATTATACAAATAGGAGCTCAAGTATCAGAAGAGACTGCAGCGAAAGAATACCAACTAATACGAGGAAAAGGATTGCATACTCAGCAAGTAAATGGTAGTTGGAGTAATGGGAAGTTAAATATTTTAGCTAGTGTTTTGCATTATGACTTTGGTGGTTTTGGTGCAGATAGCTTTGGAAGAAATCAAATTTGGAAACCTAAAGAACAATTATTGCCTTCTATAAGACTAGGATTTAATAATAATAACTGGAATTTGAATTATCGCAATGATTATTTATTAGAAACGATATATACTTTAGGTAAAATCAATCCCGATGTATATAGAGCATCTAATCAATTCTTTACTACTAGTAAAATGGCACAACAGTTTTCTGCAAGTAGACCTATAGGACAAAAATGGTTTTTAAATTCAAGTGTGAGTTATACCGACTTTAAGAGATTTACGAAAACAGATTTATTAGATTATAATAACCAGACTATTACCACTAGTAAAGCACCTGGTGAGAATGATACTGCAATTTTTAAATCTTTTAATTTTAGAACATCAGCTTTGTATTATTTTTCTAAAAAACTGAGTTGGCAGCCAGGATTTGAATATAGTTTTGATAAAGGATCAGGAGAGAGAATAATAGGCATCCCTCAGGTTTATAATTTTTCTGCATTTGTTACCGCAGAATATAAACCCATTCCTTCTTTTAACCTTAAACCAGGATTGAGAGTGACTAAGAACTCCTTATATGATGCACCTCCAATTATTCCTGCTATTAATGCACTGTATCAAGTAAATGATCAATTATCGGTAAGAGGATCATATGCACAAGGATTTAGAGCTCCTGCATTGAGGGAACTTTATTTTGTATTTAAAGATGCTAATCATAGTATTATTGGAAATCCGGATTTAAAGGCAGAGGAATCCAGAAGTTTTAATCTCTCTTTTTCCTATCGTAAGCCTACTGAAAAAAGTAGGATTTATGCAACTGACTTAAACTTCTTTTATAATAATTTTGATAACCTTATTGATAATGCGGTAAGTAGTACCAATAGTCAAGTGTATACCTTCGTTAATATTAAGAAATACCAAACTGCTGGTGTAGGTTTGACAAATAAATTCATTTCTAAAAAATTGGATTGGACCATTGGTGGACTCCTTTTAGGACAATATAATAATCAACTTACATCTGATACCCTCAATCAAAATGTAACTGGATTTAACTGGTCTCCAGAAGTGAATATGGAGTTGATGTATTATATATTGGCTTCTAAAACTAAACTGAATTTATTTTACAAATTTACAGGACGAAGGACGTCTTATATACAGACGGGCGAGAAAGATGGAAAAATAGAGCTTACATTAGGTACAAGAGCAGCCTACAGTACTGTTGATTTTAATGTTCAGCAAGAAATCACAAAAGGTTTGAATGTTTTTTTTGGTGTAAGAAATCTATTTAATATTACTGACATACAAAACACTTTGCCTTCAGGTGGTCCACATTCTAGTCTTTCGGATGTCCCATTTAGTTATGGTAGATCCTACTTTGTTACCTTGAATTATAATTTTTTAAAGAATTTAAGATAATCCAACATGAAAAATATTATTCCACTACTTTTATTGATATTATTACAAGCTTGTGCTAAAAGTAAGTTAGAAAAAATAGAGGTTCCTAAATCCACTGGAAGTATAATGGTTTTAGATGGTATCATAGCAAATGAAATTGGATCGAATGCTGGGAAAATGATATTTGTTGATTTTAGTAAGGATGCTCAAATTCAATTACCAAGAGCAGCTTGGGATCTTAAGTTTTATTGTGGTGATGAATTCAGGGTCATGATCAATAATACTACCGCTGCAATGGCAAAAATTACAAGTAAAACCAAGCTTGAGGATGTTTCTGAGGCAGACGTTCAAGGGTTCTCTTTTTTGGTAGATATAGCCAACCCTACACCCATAACATTTACTAAAACTGATGATCTAATGGGTGATTTGTCAAAAACAATTATTCCAGAAGTGAAATCAGGGGATTTAGATAATCCTGTTGTTATTTTAGGAAGAGGAGAAGGTGCTGCTATTCCTAAAAGAGAGTTGATTAAGCTAAAGTTGAAAAAAATATTAAACGATGCTTATGAAATAAAATGGTCCAAATTGAACGAGAATATTATTCATACTGATACCATCTATAAAGATAATCAATTTAATTTTAAATATTTCTCTTTTGACTCTGGCATCCTTACAGCGGCAGAACCAATAAAACCTAATTGGGATATATTGTGGAGTGTTTCTCTTTTTCATACTACTTATAATGGAGAAGAAGTGGGTTATATTTTTTCTGATATGGTTGCCATCAATAATCGAGGTGGCGTGAGGGCAATTGAAAAGCATTACCCTTCGGAGAATGAAGCTAATATTGCTTTTGAAAAATATGGATTATCGGAAGCCCAAGAAGAAAACTTGAAAGATAGTCTTTGGGTTATAGGTAATAACTGGCGTAACACACCTTCTCCAGGCATAAATCTTATTCCTGGTGTGTTAAAAGATAGATTTTATGTAGTAAAAGATCCTCAAAATAATTATTACAAGTTAAAGTTTTTAAGTTTTACTATGGAAGATGGCGGCGAAAGAGGACGTCCAGATATTAAATATATTTTATTGCAATAGTCTAGAGTTGTATTATTCTATTTGATATCTATTTTGTTTTTCTTGTAATTACCTGTTTAAAAAGCTTGTATTCTTTGTAATTTTTTTTCTTTAAGAAAATTAATGAAAGTTTGAGTATTAACAAGTAACTTTGTCCACTTTTAAACACAGCTGAGCAATAAAAGA
This sequence comes from Edaphocola sp., assembly GCA_035497795.1. Taxonomy (GTDB): domain Bacteria; phylum Bacteroidota; class Bacteroidia; order Chitinophagales; family Chitinophagaceae; genus Edaphocola. The sequence continues at coordinate 56,007 of DATJCU010000238.1, forward strand.
AGGAATAAATTGGAAAGTGTTAATCAATCAATAGCAAAAAAGCCCTCAAAACTTAAAGATTACTTTATAATGTCAAAAGCTAACCTTAGCTTTTTAGTAGTTTTCTCAAGTTTAATAGGCTATTTTATTGTACCTGGAAGTCAATTTCATTGGCCCGATGCAATTATTTTGGGAATAGGAGGTAGTTTAACTACCATCAGTTCCAATATCATTAATCAAATTATAGAGCGAGATAGTGATAAGTTCATGAAGAGAACCAAAGATCGTCCCTTACCGCAGGGAAGGATGGGTTTGAAAGAAGCATGGATTTTAGTTTTCGTGACCGGTATTATAGGTGTTGTCACTATCAGTTATTTCTTTAATTTCTTTGCTGGGATGTTAGGTTTACTTTCTTTGTTGTTGTATGGCTTTGCCTATACTCCAATGAAAAAGAAACATCAAATTGCCACATTTATTGGAGCAATCCCAGGAGCCATGCCGCCTTTAATTGGTTGGGTAGCAGCTACTAATAGTCTTTCTGGTCCAGAAAATTATGGTGCTTGGGCATTATTGTTAATTCAATTTTTTTGGCAGTTTCCTCACTTTTGGGCTATAGCTTGGTTGGGTTATGAAGATTATGATAAGGCAGGAATACGACTTCTTCCAACAAAAAATGGTGATAAAACGAAACAAGCAGGAATGCAATGTATTTATTATACATTAACCCTCATTCCAGTTAGCATCTTACCCAATGCAATAGGGCTTACAGGAGTTGTTTCTATGTATATCGCTGTTGGATTATGTTTGTTGTATTTTGGATCAGCTCTCGTATTTTACTTAAAAGGTACTAACTCAAGTGCTAAAGGACTTTTATATGCTTCCATTTTCTATCTTCCAATAGTTTTGTTAGCTTTGCTTTATGATAAAATTTAAAATTAATTTAATAATAAAATTGTAAAATAATGGAAAATACAGTAATTAACCCATTGAATACAAATGAAGCCTTGGCACCAAGGCCAACAAGAAAGGTTCATCCACAGAAGTTTATGATGTGGTTTGCTATTGGATCGCTATCCTTAACTTTCGCAGGATTTACCTCTGCTTATTTGGTAAGACAAGGGCAGGGAATGTGGGAGCAATTCCAACTTCCGAGTATTTTTTATATTTCTACAGTTGTAATTTTATTAAGTAGTCTTACTTACTCCCTAGGTGCAAGAGCTTTCAAAGCAGAAAATATGAAAAGATATACTCTTTTTATGGTGCTTTCATTGCTTTTAGGAATAGGTTTTATGACCTTACAATATTTAGGTTTTCAAGAGTTATATCAGCAAAATATTAGGTTGAATGGAAATGTAAGTAATTCATTTTTCTATGTTATAGCCGGCATGCACTTGGTTCATATTTTTGGAGCACTTATTGCATTGTTAGTTGTTACTATTAGAAACAATCAAATCAAACCAGAAAATCGTAAGTATTTAGGAGTAGAGATATTAGGCTATTTTTGGCACTTTATTGATATTCTCTGGTTGTATTTGTTTGTATTTTTGATGCTATACAGATAGTATCAAACTTGATTTTTAACGGTGTATCAAAAAAATGTTGTGAAAAATTTAATAAATTCCAAATTCCTTATTAAATTGCACTCGATTTAGAATATTAAAATAATTTTAACTATTTTCTTACAGAATTATGGCACAGACCGCTACCAATAAAAAGCTTTCCGCATGGAGAGGAGGGGTTTCTCCCTTTAATTTAGGATATGGAAAGGTAATGATGTGGATTTTCCTTTTAACAGATGCATTAACCTTTAGTGGCTTATTAGCATCTATGGGCTCCAGCAGATTTTTACACGATGTATGGCCAGATCCAAATCATGTTTTCCATTCCGTTCCGTTCTTTCCGAGCTGGAATGCTCCTTTAGTTTTTGTAAGTTTCATGACTTTCGTCTTGATTCTTTCTTCTGTAACTATGGTTTTGGCTGTTCATGCAGGTCATTGTAATAATAAGAAAGGCGTCATCAAATGGTTAATGTGGACTTTAATTGGTGGTATAACCTTCTTGTCTTGTCAGGCTTGGGAATGGACGCACTTATATCAAAGTGGTGCTTGGTGGGGTTCTTTTAATGACTTATTAACTTCTCCTGTTTCTACCTTCGAGCATTTATTTAATCCACACAAACCATATGTAACAGCAGCTTTAGCTCAAGATCCTGAAATGGCATTAAGTGCTACTCACGATTTTTTCAATTACTTCTTTACAGTTACTGGTTTCCATGGCTTACACGTAACAACTGGTGTCATTCTTTTAACAATTGGGTTATTAAATACAGTAAATAATACTTATGAACATAGAGGACATTACGAAATGATAGAAAAAATAGGTTTGTATTGGCACTTTGTAGATTTAGTCTGGGTATTTGTATTTACATTCTATTATTTATTGTAATTGTCCGATCAATCTTAAATTTTACTTGAAAAATTAATAAAAACATCCAAATTAAAATATTTTAATCATGGCAAATACACATCATACTGGGGTAGAACTTGAACTTTATGAAGAAGATCAAGGTAAATTATATTCAGGTTTATTATTAGATCATCATGATTATAATTCTCCTGAGAGTAAAGCAAGAATCAGAAATTTAATTAGGGTTACGATTATACTTAGTTTGGTTACTATTTTTGAAGTTGCTGTAGGTTTATTACTCTTTAAATCTAATCCAGATATCTCAAAAACATATATTCATTTAGGTATTATTGCATATTTTGTAATCTTAACTTTTGTAAAGGCTGGCTATATCGTTAATGTATTTATGCACTTAGGAGAAGAAACAAGGCATTTTAAAATGATAATTCTAGTCCCTGCTTTTGTTCTTATTGGTTGGTTAGTAACTGCTTTACTTGTAGATTCTTCTTATCATCTTTGGATAAATGAAACTTTTGGATTTACGGTACAATCTATTATTGGTAGTCATCAACCTTAAATTTTATCTTGAAATTTATAAAAGTAAATTAATTATAAATGGCTTTGAATAAAAAATCAAAAAATTATTTAATAGGATTCGCGGGAGCAATTTTGCTCCCGCTCTCTATTTTTCTTTATATGAATAAAAGAGTGATGAATGCCGTGAAGCTTCCCAAGTTCTATAGGGTAGATAAGGTAGATAGCTCTTTATCGGATGGTAAAATGGAATATGATACCACATTTCATAAATTGAATGATATTCATTTGTATAATCAATTAGGGGAGAAAGTTTCTATCAATGAAGACTTGAGAGGGAAAATTTTAGTAATCAACTTCTTTTTTACTCGATGTAAAACAATTTGTCCACCTTTAATTTTGAATATGGAGCATGCAGTTGCTGCCTATAAGAAAAAAAATACAGATATTGTTCAATTTCTTAGTATATCGGTAGATCCTTATGATTCGGTTTCGGTATTACGTCAATATGCAGATAGATATACTACCCAGCATAATCGCTGGTGGTTTTTAACAGGTAATCAGGATAGTATTTATCATTTTGCCAAAGAAGAGTTAGGATTGGTATTAGATGCTGAAACACCAGATGAATTCATACATTCTCAGCAAGTAGTTTTAGTTGATACATTTAGAAATATCAGGGGTTATTATGATGGACTTGAAGTACAACAAATGGTCCAACTGACAGACGATGTAATGTTACTCAATTTAGAAAAGAATAAAAAGAATAAAAAGAAAAAGTAATACCTTTTTAAACGTTTTACATAAATATTACAAGCTATTTCCTATTCCACAGGAAATAGCTTTATTTTTGTAAATACAATAAGTGTCAATTTGATATCAATATTTGTTCTCTTTTATAATTATTCAACATTTAGATCTTTTTTATGACTGCTTTAATAGTTTATGCTAGTTTTACAGGAAATAATGAGGCTGTTACTCAAATATTGAGAGATGCCTTAATTGCCTTAGATGTTGATGTTAAGGTGGAGGAGTGTCAGATGATAAGTCCAATTGCTTTTAAGGATTATGACCTTTGTATCATAGTTACCTATACTTGGGGCAGAGAAGGTGAAATACCAGACGAGTTTTGTGATTTCTTTGATGAATTGGCTCATGTAAATCTTAAAGGGAAAGTCTATGGTGTTCTTGGTTCTGGTGACACTTTATATAATGATTTATATTGTAAAGCAGTTGAAGATTTTGATAAGCAAATGTCACTAACTGGTGCCAGCAAAGGATCAGAAGCACTTAAAATTGATTCTTATCCCCAAAAAAATGATGATTTAAATATTGCTCAATTTGCGAAACGCTTAGTACAGTCTTTTTTATAAAATGCTGTATTCTTTAAGTTTGACATTTATGCAAATAGACTTTTTATTTTGTAAATGAACTTAAATTTACTTTATTTCTTATTGATTCTTTAAATAGAGCATCCTTATACGCTTCTTTCTCTAAGTTTTCTTCTAATATCTCCGATTCATTTAATTCACAAGGTTTTGTCTTTGTCAAATCAGTGTCACAACTAAACTAAAAGAGATTTTAGAATAACTGATATTTTCTTTAAATTGCTTGGACAAAATACTTTTTTATTGATTTTGATTTTTGATTATCAGTTGTTTATGATTAATCTGAAAATGCATGTCTTGTAATTTGGAATATTATTTTTATTTTAATAGGATGCCATTTTTTTAAAACAAGATTTATGTCATAGTTTTAATTAAGAATTGAAAATATCTTTGTGAAAAATATTTATAATGAAGAAAATAAGTTTATTAATTGCATCTGTAATTCTTTTAATGCTTTCAAGCCTGAGTTGCTCTAAAGAAAAAAGCTCAACTCCTCCAGATGATGTTTTAATTGGAAATTGGCGTTTAACGAATGTAGATTTTAGTGTTATGCCTTCTACAGGACGTCCTACAAGTGATGCTTGTATTGTTGAATTAATTTCAGGATATGATTTTAAAGAGGATGGTAAATTCTATTTCGTTTTAAATGAAGTTGGTTCTCAGTATTTTCCAGATCCATATTCAAATGATTACTGGGAGTGGACTGGGTCTAAAGATGAGTTTTCAATCAATCAAAAAAATGTAAAAATGCCTCCTTACAATTTTGGTTTTACACCAACAAATGTAAAATATGAGAAATCAGGTAACACTTGGTCTATGAATTTTGATGCAGATTTGTCAAATGGTTCTACAGCTCATTTTAAATTGATTAAAGAGGGATTTAATAAAACTCAATCTCCTAAACTTACAAATCCAAAAGGAGAAATTTATGAATGTAATTTCTTTGGACAGTAAACAAACATGAATTTTTAAACTAAAGTTCCCCTTATCTTTTATTATTGGGGACTTTAGTTTGATTTTTTAGTTTTTTTCTTCGAATCGGCCGAGAATCCGGCTATAATAATAATCTTTATTATGAGATATTTGATGATCCCTATTTTCTTGTTAATTACAAGTCTTTCCTTTGGTGAAGGAACAGGGACCATCAATGGCAGAATTATTCATTTAGCTGATAGCTTTTTTGAAGATGTTGAAATTCTTATTCCTTCTTTAAACCAAAGTACCTATGCTGATGAAAAGGGTAACTTCTCTTTTAAAAATATCCCTTTTGGTCATTATCAGTTATATGCATCCTATTTTAGCGAGTCATTTGGGCCAATAGAAGTTGACCTCTTTCAAAGTAATTCTAAAATAATAGAATTTTCAATAAAATTAGAAGGGAATCATTACACTTTAAATGACTTTGTTGTTGAGGGGAAGACAGAAAGTGAACTTCTAAAAAATAGTGGAATCAAAGCTGAAATTATCAGTCTAAAAAATATGGCTGAACGGAGCACTTCATTAGAAGAGCTTGTCAATAGAGTGCCGGGTATTAAAATAAGAAACACTGGAGGTTTAGGTGCAGCTGACAATATAATGGTTGGAGGATTCTCTGGTAATGCTGTTAAGTATCTTTATGATAATATTCCTATAGATTATTTGGGTTCAAATTATACCTTAAGTAAAATTCCGGTTAATAATTTAGAAAGAATTGAAATATATAAGGGTGTATTACCTACAAAAATAGGTACTGATGCCTTAGGCAGTGCTATTAATCTTATGCCTGCAAATAGTAATAACACCTCTGGCTCTTTTTCTTATGAACAGGGTTCATTTGCAACCCATATTGGATCTGTAAATGCCAATATCAAGTTGAATAAACATTTATTTATTGGAACGAGTACATTTTATAATTATTCAAAAAATAATTATTTTGTGGATCATCTTCCTTTTAGAAATCCAGACAATGGTCAGGTGAATTATATAAAAGAAAGATTATTTCATAATGGTTTTAAACAATATTCTACTGAATTCTATTTACAAGGAAGAAACCTTAAATGGGCTGATCGTATTGAGTTCAAAGGCAATGTTTATAATTTAGAAAAAGAGATTCAAAATGATCCCTTTTCTAGAGCCCGCCCGTTTGGTGGAGTAATGAGAAAGGAGTACGCCCATTTTATTCCATCTTTTAAATATAAGAAGTATCTTTTAAATAATAAATTGAATCTGAATCAGTTTTTAGTATTCAGCACCATTCATTTTGAAATGTTTGATACTTTAAGGAATACGATTTATGATTGGAAAGGTGAAAAACAACATACTGGCTCTAGTTCTGAAATGGGAAATATGAACTTGAAAAATGGATATTTGTCAAATACTTTACAGCAGACAAGCTCTAGGACAAATATGAGTTATTTAATAAATAATCGCTTTCAGGTCGAGGCGAATATTGTTTTGAATCAATATTTCAGAAAGTCTAATACAGATTTATTAAACCCTTTAGGTACTTTTTATACAAAGTCAATAAGTAATTTGTCATTTAATGCCTTATTTTTAGATAAAAAACTAGAATCTAATTCTCAGATAAAATATTTATATGGATATTTAACAGGTCAAAGTCGACCAATTGATTATCCTAATCAAGTAAGTGTACCTACTAAGGATATCATTAATTCTGGATTCAGTTTTGCACAAGCTTTTAAATTTAATATAAATAGAGAGAATTATTTACGCTTTTCATATGAAAATACATATCGATTACCAGACCAAGAAGAACTATTTGGCGATAATAATTTAGTTTTACCTAATTATAGCTTGAAACCAGAACAGAGTAATAATTTTAATCTAGGTTATGTTTATCAATCAAAAAAGCTTAGAGCAGAATCTAATATTTATTATCGAAATACTAAAGAACTAATCAGACTAAAGGATATTAATCAATATCAGGCGATATATTTAAATTTAGACAATGTAAGTGGATTTGGGATAGAGTTGGATGCTCATTATGAACCAATTGATAACTTAAGTATGGCAGGAAATCTTACATGGAATAATTATCGTTTATATGCAAGTAACGATCCCATGCTTAATAATAAACATTATGAGCAAGCAAGAATAGCTAATATGCCATTTTATTTTACCAACTTAAGTTTGTCCTATAATTTTAAAGATTTATTGAAAATGGGTGGTAATATTTCATTGTTTACTGATTATTCTTATGTGCATCAATATTATCTAGATTATATAGAGCGACAATTTGAACCAGATGGTTTTCTGGGACTTTGGGGGCAATCAAAAATTAATACTAATAGGATTATTCCTGTTCAGCATTTATTAAGTGTTGGAATGAATTATAGTAGACCTTTAGGAAAGAATAGTATAGCATTTAGCATGGCTGTTAAGAATGTGTTGAACTATGAAATTTATAATGAATTTAAGATGGAAAGTCCTGGACGTAATTTTAGGGCAAAACTGATGTATACTTTTTAATTTATGAAGCAGAATATATTTTCTTTTTTTTGTTTAGTTATGCTAAATATTATTCTTTTCGGTTCTTGTACGGTAAAGAATATTGATGATGAAATCAATTTGCCAAAAATAGATTATAGTAATCATAATTATGTTTTAGCTACTGAGGATGCCTCAACAGTGGATATTACAAGATTTTTTAGTTTTAAGATGGATGATATTGATAAGGTAAGAGAATATGATTTAATAAATGATCAATCTGTTTTTGTCAATTCAGATCCTTCCACTTCTTCAGGACATCATAGCTATAAGAATAATATTTATAGCCTTGCTAAAGATAAAAGAGGTTATTCCTCTACACCGGGTATTTATAGACTGACCTTAAATACTAAAAATAGAATTTATATTGATGGTGAGATTTTTATTAGTAAAAACAATCTTTTCCCAGCGAGAAAGCTCTGTATTATAAATGATCAGACAGGGTTTTTCTATAATGAAGATGTGGGTCAACAAAGCATTCAAATGTTTAACCCCATTTCTATGGTAACAGGAGCTTCATTAGATCTTAAGTCATTTATTAAAGCGTTTAGACCAAATGCAAAGTTTCAGGATGAATATGGTAATAATTTAGTAAGGACAGGCTCATTGGTTTTAGATTATAAAGAGAATAAATTATATGTAAGTATTGTTTTTTTAGAAGATGCAGATTTTAATTTAATTAGTGAGTCGGAGCAGAATTTTTACCTTGCTGTAATAGATATACCTAGTTTTAGTTTCGAAAAGATTATACAGTACAATGGTGTACAAACTGTTGGCTTTTATGTGTCTGAAAATAACCCTACAACTAAAGATGAAAATGGAAATTTATATTTTTGTTCTTGGGGTTGGAATCAGTTTAATGCTCATCGCCCTTCAAAAGTATTTAGAATAAAGAAGGGAGCTAATGATTTTGATGATAATTGGTCTATAGATATAGAGAATCTGTTTGGTGTAGGAAGAGTAGCGCAATCAATAATAGCTTTTAATGATAAAATCTATTTACATATTTCCGAGGATCCTTATTATTTCGATTCGAGTGAAGAAAGTAGTACTTTAAGTGGTCTAAATATGAATTATTACGAATTTGATATTCAAAATCCAAATCAGTATCGAAAGTTAGAGATTCCTTCGTCCAATCCAGCATCCCGAGTTAACCTGTTTAATGTTATTGATAATAAAATGTTTATGATGGTGCCAAATAGCGTTCAAGGTAAATTTAATGGTATTTATTCAATTAATACTTCTGGTACTTTAAAGAAAGAAATGACAATCTCCAATAAATACCGTCCCACAAGATTGTATAAGCTTGCTCCTTAAATTTCATTTTCCTCTACGCAGAAATTGAATATAATGATTTTTTAAGGAGAAGTCTATAAAGCATAATACAAAATTTAAGTGCGACATACCTAAAAAAATATAGATTGCCCAATAAAAGACAATCTATATATATATATGTATAATTAAAACGCTTACTATCTGATATCAATCACTTCGACACCAGGGTATTTGCTGGCATCAAATGTATAGATTGCATCTGAGGATGCTGCGTTTGTTTGTACTCCTTTAAGATTTAAAGTATAATAACCTCCATTAGTTTCCTCTATACTTCCACTAGTAATCATTCCAGTTTTATCAACTAAAATAGTTACACTCTTATAATTCTTTTTATTCTTTGGTGTTAGATAAATAATATCTACCTTTTTGCCATTTACAACACGTTCCCCTGCATAGGTGTAATTATATTCTTTTGCATAATTGGTCGGGAAAATCTTTTTAGGAGAAAATTGAACCTCATCTGGATCAAAGTTTGAAATTTGAACCTCTTTATTTTCTGCCATATACGTCCACATGGTCTTGCCATCACTTATCATAACTTGTTTGCCTAAAGAGACGTTGTAATTTTCTCCTTTCATTTGTAATACGCCATTTTCATTCAAAATTACTTTTCCTTTTGCATCTTTAGCAATTAGGTTAAAATTGGCTTTCATACTTGACATGCCATTAATTTTGGCACTCATTTTATCCAATACTCCTTTAGCTTTGGCATCTTGTTGTGCCCAAGTATTACTAAAATTTAATCCGATAATGCTTAAGGTTAAAATTAAAATCTTTTTCATTTCTATATTATGTTTTTTTGTCTGTGTAAATAAGACTACAAAAGTAATCTGAGGTTTATTAATAAAATGCTAATGTTTTATATATACCGAGCTCTGCCTTTAATTAAGATCTCCACGATTCATCAATTCTTTCGTATTTATTACAATGGCTTCCGTATCAAAATGGCATAAATGTTGTAATTCTTCGGTGCTTCCTTGTCCAATAACACTATCTGGGATACCTAAAATTTTCACGACTAGATGGTAGTTATTTTCATTTAAAAACTCTAAAATTGCACTTCCCATTCCGCCTTTAATACAAGCATCCTCAACAGTTATAATTTTTGAAAATTTTTGTCCTATTTCATGCAATAATTCCTCATCTAAAGGTTTTACAAAACGCATATCATAGTGGGCAGGACTTATTCCAAAGGTTTCGAGTTCTTTGCAGGCTTCAACCGCAAAATTTCCTACATGCCCAATCGTAAGTATTGCAATCTCTTGTCCATCTTTTATTTTTCTTGCTTTCCCAATACTAATTTCTTCCATTGGTGTTTCCCAATTGGTTAATACACCTTTTCCCCTAGGATAACGAATGACAAATGGATTCTTAGTCGTCTCCAATTGTGCGGTGTACATGAGATTTCTTAATTCGGACTCATTCATAGGCGCACTCACTATCATGTTTGGAATGCAACGCATAAAAGCAATGTCATAAGCGCCATGGTGTGTAGCGCCATCTTCTCCTACTAAACCAGCACGGTCTAAACAAAATATTACTGGTAAGTTTTGAATGGCTACATCATGAATGACCATATCATATGCTCTTTGCATAAAAGTGCTATAAATATTGCAGAAAACCTTCATTCCTTTAGTAGCTAATCCCGCACTAAGGGTAACCGCATGTTGTTCTGCTATACCCACGTCTAAAGCTCGGTCTGGCATTTCTTCCATCATGTATTTTAAGGAACATCCTGAAGGCATTGCAGGAGTAATACCCATTATTTTAGGGTTCTCTCTTGCAAGTTCTATAATTGTCTTTCCAAAAACATCCTGATATTTAGGAGGCTGTGGTGTATTATATACTTTTTTATTTATTATTCCAGTTGCTTTGTCAAATAAGCCGGGAGCATGCCATATAGTTTGGTTTTTTTCGGCAGTCTCAAATCCTTTTCCTTTTATTGTTTTTACATGTAATAGTTTGGGACCAGGTACCTTTAATATTTCTTTAAGCTTATCCACTATTTCATTAACATTATGGCCATCAATAGGACCATAATATTTAAAGCCTAATGATTCAAATAAATTTCCCGAATGAGAAACTACTTTTTGTAAAATTCCTGAATTAGGATCGATACTAATATTATTGTCATTCAGAATTACTAAAATATCTGAATTTGTTGTTCCAGCATGATTTAAAGCTTCATAAGCAATACCAGCGGTGAGTGCACCATCACCAATAACGGCTACGTGATGTCTGTTTTTTTCTCCTAACAAATTTGAGGCAATTGCCATTCCTAAAGCAGCAGAAATGGAAGTAGAGGAGTGTCCTACTCCAAATGCATCATAATCACTTTCACTTATTTTAGGAAAACCACTTAAACCATTTAGTGTTCTATTAGTGTAAAAATTTTTCCTTCTACCAGTTAGTATTTTATGACCATAAGCTTGATGACCTACATCCCAAATAAGTTTATCTTTAGGTGTATTTAAAATATAATGTAAAGCAACGGTAAGTTCTACCACGCCAAGGTTAGCTGCAAAATGTCCTCCATAAACACTCACTATGTCTATAATATATTGCCTTAATTCTTTGCAGACTTGCTCTAATTGTGAAGTGTCTAACTTTCTTAAATCATAAGGATACGCTATAGTGCGCAGTAAAGAGCCAGCTGTGATTGTTCCTTGTGTCAAAATCTATAATTTATTTAGTATACAAAGGTAATCTATAAATTAAAAATAAGTATTTAAAGAGAAGGTAAAAGATTTTATTCGATTTTGAAATAATTTTGTAATATTCTAAGAAAGTATAGTAATAAAGACAAATAATAATATAAAAAGCCTCAAGAAATTGAGGCTTTTTATATTATGGCATAATTGCTTCGTTAGTCCTTTTTGAAAATATAAACTGGTCTGTTAAAGTTATTTACTATCTTAAATGAAGGGTTTGTAGAAACTGGCTTTCCATTGTATAGAATTTTTTCTATTGGATAATGGCAATAGCATGGATCTTTCTTGCCTTCTATTTCTTTTAAACGTTGGGCCTGAACTTCAACATAAAGTGTGTCAATATCTCCGTTTGGGAATTTGAAATAAAAGGTGTTCGCTCTGTTTTTCCCATTTTCGTCTTTTAATATATAGGACTCGAAATATTGGAACTGACAAATTCCGTTTTTGTAATACTCAATGTTTGGAGATTCCTTGTCATAAACTTCTATTAATGGCTTACCATAGTCATGAAGATGTTTGGCATCAATACTATTAATTATATTTCCATTTTCAATAAAATATAACTCTATATTTGTTAATTCATTTCCATTTAATAATTTACCGTCTTTTTCAAATTGAAACCATAAAAAGTAGGGTGGAAGTCTCCATCTATCATCATTTGGATTATATCTTTCACAACTAATAGAACTAAAAGTAATTAATAGCCCAATTCCAATAATTTTTAATATGCTATTCATGTTTCAATAATTTAATTGTAAATATTTTTATAATAATCTCTATTGTATTGGTAATTGTCTTCTGGACTAGGATTCCAAGAATTTTCATAATACCAACCATTTTGATACCCGTTCCATCCCCAATTCATGTTAAACTTTAAACTACTATTACAACCATCTGTATTCTGAATATATCCATCAGCCACCCAGGCATGTCCTCCCGTGTAATATTTCCATTTTATAATGAATCCTTTCCATTCATAACCTGTTGAAGCTGACAGGTAAACCGGTCTATTTAGGTTGATGTCATTAAATATATCCCATTTTGAACTGCTATTATCATAGCTAGTTAAATTGCCAACATGAGCAATCCCAAAATGATTCTTCAAAGCATTCTTGACTTTAGAAGAATATGCTCCTGATCCATTACAATTATAATCCATATCAACCTTTTCTCCCGCAATTTTCATTAACCTTTGAACTTCACCGTTACCATAATTATTGGGCATTGAATTGTAATTAAAATTAAAACTATTAGACGGCTCCCAATAGCGTATTATTTGAGCCATTGCGGTAGCTACACATCCAGTTGGTGGACGACCATTAATAGAATTTGAACAATAATAATTATCTAAAGAATCATTATATCCTTCATCTTGTCCCCAAGTTGTTTGCATTAATGGTGTTTTTGTATATGTTGTCCAATTGTTACATGGGTCATAGCCAGGTTGTTCAAATCTAATAGGATGAATAAAATGTTCATGATTAATGTTTAGATCATTAATAGTTTCATTCCATCTTGCTCTATAAAAAGGATAAAAAGTGGTGTCTCTAATGTTGTTAGTTCTAATATTCTCAATTTGTTCAGTATTTGCAGCTAGCCATTCACCCATCATTGGTACAACAGAATCTCCTTCATTTAAACTACCATTAGAAACATATGAAAGAATTGGTTCATACCTGTAATCTGCTGAAATAATTGAAAATCCATTTCCGTTTTCATAATTAAATACATAGGCAGATGGAATATTATTTTCTCCTAAAATTTCATAACTAGTTTCAATATTTCTTACTGTTATTTCAATTGTATTTCCTGTTAAAATATCTTCCGTAATTCGTTCGGCAATAAGTTTTGCTTCATTTATGGTAATAATATCTGAGTCATTACCATAATTTGTGGATATTTGCTGATATTTTTTGGGAATATTATTGGGGTCTTTTTTGTTACATCCAATAAATAAAATGAATGAACTCGATCCTAAACAAATCATACCTTTAAAAGGTTTAGTAAGGAAACCGCAAAGGTTGTTTGCGTGTTTGCGTGTTTGCGTGTTTGCGTGTTTGCATCATAACGATAAGATTTTAAAGTTACAAAATAAATATTTTCTTTACTTGCAAAGATAGTTAAAGTATTTGTAAAAGTGAAATGTACAAAAATTTTACTTTTTCTCCTTTGTTTCAAAGCTTTATGTAAAACTTCAGCCAAAATAAAGTTATTATTCTTGTTTTTATTACTTCTCTAAATCATTTATTCTTCAGTTTTGAAAAAATTGAAAAAATTTTATCTGTGATTTAAAAGCTCAAAATTTGCAGATTGCCTACTTTTGTTTAATTTGCCAACTATTAATATATTTAAATATGGGAATTTCGTCTTTAGGGAAACATTTCTTAATTGGTTTAGGCCTAATACTAATTAGTAATAAAGGGTTTAGTCAATTTAATAATGGAGATACAGATAAGTTTTTTGAAATTTCTAAGAATTTAGAGATTTATACGAATGTTTTAAAAGAGCTGAATACATTTTATGTGGATCCTATAAATCCAGGTAAAATGACCAAAACTGGGCTAGATGCTATGTTAAATGAATTGGACCCTTATACTAATTTCATTAGTGAAGCTCAGGCACAGCAATTTGAAATGGAATATAATGGGAAGTATGGTGGAGTGGGTGTTACCATTAAACCAGATTCTTCAAAAAATATTATTATTAGTGAAGTAAAGGAACATGGTCCTTTTGATATCGTTGGAATAAAAGTTGGTGATATTATTATTTCTGTAGATGGAAATGAAGTAAAAGGGAGATCTGAAGATGAAGTAGGCTTGTTATTAAAAGGTTCTCCAGGCTCAAAAGTAGAAGTGGTATTGAAGAATCCTATTACTGGAAAACAAAGTACTGAGGAAGCCACTAGAATGGAGATAACGATTCCTTCCATTTCTTATGCAGGTTTTGCAGATAAAAATAAGAAAATAGCTTATACTATTTTAACACAGTTTAATCCTGATTGTAGCAAAGAACTTAAGAATGCTTTAGATAGTTTAAAAACACTTTCTGGCGATGGTCTTAAAGGAGTAATCTTAGATTTAAGAGGTAATCCAGGTGGTTTAGTAACCGAAGCGGTTGGTGTTTGTAATTTATTTATAGATAAAGGCAAGCTGATTGTAAATACAAAGGCTAAGCATATGGAGTGGAATAAACAATATCCTACAACAAGTGAAGCTTGGGATCCTTCTATTCCTGTTATCGTATTAATAAATGGTAATTCTGCCTCAGCTTCTGAAATTGTTTCTGGAGCTTTACAAGATATGGATAGAGCTGTAATTGTAGGTAGTCAGAGTTTTGGAAAAGGATTAGTTCAGGTAGTACGACCTGTTGGTTATAATTCAAGATTAAAATTGACAACTGCGAAATATTATATTCCTTCTGGAAGATGTATTCAGGCTTTGGATTATTCTCATAGAAATGAAGATGGTACGGTATCTAAAGTGCCTGATTCTTTAAAGAAAGGTTTTAAAACTGAATTAGGCAGGATTGTTTATGACGGCGGCGGGATAGAGCCAGATGTAAAAATTGAAAGCGAATATTATAGTTTATTAACCATCAGATTGCTACGTGACGATTATTTGTTTAATTATGTAACTGATTATTATTATAAGCATCCTTCAATAGCTAAAGCAAAAGATTTTCAATTTTCAGATAGAGATTATAAGGATTTTCAGGAATGGTTAAAGAAGAATAATTTCAATTATGAAACCAGAAATGAATATCTACTATCTTTATTAAAAAAGAATGCCGTAGATGAGAAAAATTTCGAGAGTATTAAAGGAGAATATAATTCACTATTAAATAAAATTAATGCAGAAAAGAAGCAAGATTTTATTAATAATGAAACTGAAATTAAGGAGTTGCTTTCTTCCGAAATCGTGAAACGATATTATTATGAAAAAGGTCAGATTGAAAATCAGTTAAATAATAATAGTGCTGCTTTCCAAAAAGCTTTGGATTTATTAACGACTCAAAAATCAGAATATAATAAGATTTTGAAAAAATAGAAATTTCATTTAAGCTCTAATAAATAACTTCAATAGTATGATGGCTATTTAAAGAAAATTAAGGAACTTTGCGAAGATTATTTTGATATGCTACAATTAACGAAAATTTTCCCATTTGAAACAGCTCATGCCATTTTTGGATATGATGGAGCTTGCAGAAACATACATGGACATTCATATGAACTTCATGTAACAGTCGCTGCTCCAGACTCTGGTGATTCTTTTTTGCCATCTCCAGGGTTTTTAATTGATTTTAAAGAGTTGAAAAAAATAGCTAAAGCTGAAATTGTCGATTATTTTGATCATAAAATGGTTTTATCAAAATCCTATTTAGCAGCACATCCTGAAATCCAAGCCCATGAAAATCTTATCGTTTGGGATTATGAACCTAGTGCTGAGAATATATTGTTATATACTCGTCAACAATTGAAAAAAGTATTACCTGAATATATAAAAATAAAAGCATTAAAGCTGTATGAGACCAGAACATCTTATGCAGAATGGATAGAACCATAAAGTATTACTCTTTCCATAAGAATGGGAACAAGATTAAGGCCATTCCAAAAATCAAAATGTTCATTCCTGCCATTGCCAAAAGCATTTGAGAAATTCCCTCTTGTAAAACATGAGAGACTGCCGCATTCGCAAGACGACCCAGAATCATTAGCATCACAATAGCTATAGGAAATCCCATTATCGCAATCATAGCACTACTTTGTTTTGCTTGAGCAGCAATAGCCGATAAAAATGTAAATAAAGTGGATAGTGAACTTGCACCTAAACATAGCACGATCACAAAGAATCCAGGTTGTAAAAGGACATCTCCTAACAATAACTTAAAAATACCTAGCGTAATTAATGCAATCAACAGCATTAAGAGTATACTGTAAATTAATTTCGCAATGATGTATTTGGCGGGAGATACAAGCGTGAAATAATATCTGCTGCGATCAATTGACTCTTGAAGAAAACTTTTTGATACTGTATTTACAGTGATAAACAATAGCGCTATCCAAAATAGGGCATTCCACACCTTAGCTTCAGGTTGATTGGCCATCATATAAATTACGAAAACTGTACATCCAACATACAATAGCACACCAAAAAAGGTATGCTTTTGACGCCATTCTAGTAGCAGGTCTTTTTTTATTAAGTTCCAAATTTCACTCATTCAAAAAGCTAATTAAAGAAATTCCGGATGATATCATTCACATTGGCATAAACCATCAACACTAACAACAATACTAATCCCAAGGAAGTGGCAATTTCTAAAAATTTATCATTTGGTTTTTGACCTGTAACCATTTCCCAAAGTGTGAACACTACATAGCCACCATCTAATCCTGGAATAGGTAAGAAGTTCATCAAGGCCAAGATCAAAGAAAGTGTACCCGTAATCATCCAAAAACGATGCCAATCCCAAGTTCCACCATAAATTTTAGCCATTGATACAAAACCACCTAAACCTTTATATCCTCCGGTTTTAGGATTGAGCATTGCCTTCATTTGTTTAGCATAAGAAACAATTCTATCTTTAGACATAATTATTCCAGCCGGCAGTGATTCTAATAAACTATATTCTTTTATTTCTAGTTGATATCCTAATTGCTCAAAACTCTTAATATCAGTAGGTATTGCTGATAAAATACCTAATTGTCCTTTATCATTTACTGAAACAGGAAGCGTTATCTCATTTCCATCTCTAAACAATTTAACGGTGACTTCTTGGTTTTTAAATTGTTGTAGTTCAGTTTGTAATTGTTTTATATTAGAGATATTCAACTGATTTATTCCTTTAATTTCATCACCTACTTTGATGCCTGCTTTAGCAGCATTACCACCTTTAGCAGCTTCTCCAACAATAACAGGGATATTGAAACTGAACAAATCAATTTGTTTGTTAGCATCTACAAATTGACCAATTAAATCTATAGGTAAATTAATCTCTTCTTGTTTTCCATTTCTTTCAACAGTAATATCCTTGGCAGTTATAAACTCACTCATAAGACTATTGAAGTATTTTACCTCTTTTCCGTCAATTGCAACTATTTTATCTCCATCCATTAAACCAGCTTTATAGCCAATGCTATCCATAATGATGACACCACCATTTTTATTTACTTCAGACATGGGTAGTCTTTCTGTACCCCATTTATAAAGAACTCCTGCGAAAATTAGAAATGCCAAAAGAACATTTACAATAATACCTCCAAGCATAATTAATAAACGCTGCCATGGTTTTTTACTTCTGAATTCCCATGGTTCTGGTGGTTTTGCTAATTGCTCGGTGTCCATACTTTCATCCACCATTCCAGCAATTTTGACATATCCTCCTAAAGGAAACCAACCTATTCCGTATGTAGTCTCACCTTTTTTCTTTTTCCAAAGAGAGAAAGGTAATATATTTCCAAATGGAAATAAGAAGTCAAAGAAAAGGTAAAATTTCTCGACTCTTGTTTTAAATAATTTAGCAAAGAAAAAGTGCCCGCCTTCATGTAAGACAATCAATAGGGATAAAGCAACAATAAATTGGGCAATAGTTATTAGGATTTCCATTTTTGGATAAGATCTTGATTTTTTGTATTTTTAATAATCAATATTTTTGATTTCTTCTTTCGTAAATTGTTGTGTTTCATTATAGCTTATCATCAAGTCTTCTAAGGATGGATTTTCTATAAATGCCATTTTACTCAATGCAATTTCTATTATCTCACTCATTTGAAGAAATCCTATTTTGTTATCTAAAAAAGCTTCAACTACAACTTCATTAGTTGCAGTTAAAATGCATGGAGCGTTTCCACCCATATTTAAAGCATCGAAAGATAATTGTAAGCTTCTAAATGTTTTGGTATCTGGTTGGTCGAAAGTGAATTTAGTCAGGTTCTTAAAGTCAAACCTTTCAAGATTGTTTTCTACTCTATAAGGATAGGATAAAGCGTAATGAATAGCAAATTTAATATCTGGAGGTCCTAATTGAGCTTTTAGGCTTCCGTCCTTAAACTGAACTAGACTATGTATAATAGATTGTGGATGTACTACAACGCTCAATTGATCGGGATTAAGATTAAAAAGCCATTTTGCTTTTATCACTTCCAATCCTTTATTAATCATTGTAGCCGAGTTAATGGTTTCTCTTGCTCCCATCACACAATTTGGGTTTTGCATGGCATGAGACTTTTTAACATTAACTAAAAAGTTTGGTTTTTTACCTAAAAATGGTCCACCGCTAGCCGTTAACATTACCTTTTCAACTTTTTTATAGTCTTCTCCGATAAGGCATTGAAATATTGCAGAATGATTACTATCCGCTGGAATTATTTGAACGTTTTTGGAAGCTGCAAGTTCCATTACGATTTTACCTGCAATCACCAGACTGCTATCTGCCAATCCAATGGGTTTTTGAGCATTGATTGCTGATATGGCTGCCTTTAATCCTGTAAAACTTTCTAAAACCGATAGGACGAAATCAACACTTTCCCATTGAACTACATCCAATAGCGCTTCTTCTCCAAAAAATATTTTTGTATGACTGTTGCTAAATTGTTGTTTTACTTTTTCATAAACATGTTGGTTTAATATTACAACGGCATTTGGCTTGAATTTTTCCGTTTGCTGTAATATAAGATCAACATTAGAATCGGTAACTAATACTTCAACTTCAAAAAGGTCAGGATGTGATTCAATTACTTCCAAAGCTTGAGTCCCTTTTGATTCAGTGGAGCCCAATATTGCTATTCTTTTCTTGATCATTATGTTTTTAATGTATTATTATAGTAATGCTAACTACTATAATGAAAGGTTTTATTATTTATAACAAAATAAAATTTGACTGGCAAAGTTAAGGATTTTAATAAGCTTAAATTCTTAATTTTTCGTCAATAGAATATCTGTTTCTATCTGGAGCATTACGCACTAACAATTCAGCTATATAGCCGGCTAAGAAAAACATAGTTCCTATTATAAGCAGCGTAAGTGCCATATAAAATGGAGGACGAGTAGAAACTGAATATTCATCCCACCAAATGAACTTGGCTATTATAAGATATGCAGTGGTCAGAAAACCTATTAAGAACATAATGGCGCCCCAAAGTCCAAAAAAGTGCATCGGTTTTTTACGAAATCTGCCTATAAATTGAACTGTCAATAAATCTAAAAAACCGTTAACAAACCTATTCCAACCAAACTTAGAAGTACCATATTTTCTTGCCTGATGTTGAACGACCTTCTCACCAATTTTGTTAAATCCAGCGTTTTTTGCTAAAACGGGAATATAACGATGCATTTCCCCATATACTTCCACATGTTTAACTACTTTATTGCGGTATGCCTTTAAGCCACAATTGAAATCGTGAAGATGGATACCTGATATTTTACTAGTAACACCATTAAACAATTTGGAAGGAAGATTCTTGGTTAATTTATTATCATAACGTTTCTTTTTCCAACCACTTACTAAATCAAAACCGTCTTCATTAATCATTTGAATTAACTCTGGAATTTCATCTGGACTATCTTGTAAATCAGCATCCATGGTTATTACCACCGCACCAAGAGCTTCTTGAAAAGCCTCGTTTAATGCAGCGCTTTTACCGTAGTTTCTTTGAAACTTGATACCACGAATATTAGGATTTGCGATAGATAAATCTTTTATGACAGACCAGCTATTATCTGTACTGCCATCATCTACAAAAATAATTTCGTATTGTAATCTTTGTTCTTTGGCTACTTTATCTATCCAGGCAGCCAATTCAGGTAAAGATTCTTCTTCGTTTAATAAGGGTACTATTACAGTTAAGTCTAACAAGTCAATAATATTTTATTTGTTTAATGTTTTCCCTATTGGGAAGGTGCTTTTATTATTAATTCTGCAAAGGTAAGATTTTGTATGGTACAAAAGTAAATGGGAAGCTATCAATTTATATTGATTTTTTCTGAAATGGATATTTAGCGATATTCCATAAAGACTTTCTTTAGTGATGAGGCTAATTTGGTCTTTTAGGAATATAGTTAGCTATTTAGCTGTACTAAGGAAGCTAGAAAACTGGATAAGATAAATAAAGTTTAAGGAATAATTTATTTCGTTTTATTCCAATTCAATATTGATTTTACATTCAAGAATTTAGGGTTGTTTAAATTTTGGATCAGAAACGAAGGTAGGGTCATTTAAAGTGTTTATAAAAGCCAATAAATCATCTTGTTCCTGTGGATTTAGAATTATACTATTTAACAAAATAGGATCTAGATTTTCCATATTAACATTAATATCAGCGTAATGATTTAATACTTGTTTTAAATTAATAAATCTTCCATCATGCATATAAGGGGCAGTATATTTTAAATTTCTTAAACTTGGAATTTTAAATTTATACATATTCATAGGATCAAAAGGCATGAATTCTCCACGACCGCTATCAATTGTACCTTTGCTGGTAACAGTTGGGTTTAATCCATTACTTCTAAAGCTGAAGTCTGTAAATAAGGGTTCTTTATGACATTCAGCACAATTATTTTGGAATATTTTATAACCTCTTTCTTCTTCAGACGTGAAATTTGCTTTCCCATTCTTGTATTGATCATATTTAGCGTTATCTGAAACCATCATACCCATAAACATGGCTAATGCTTTTAAGAATCGCTGACTATCAATAAGGGTATCACCATATGCTGCTGAAAACATGGTATGGTATTTTTCATCCGCTTGAAGTTTAGATATGACATTAGGCAGGGTTTCTCCCATTTCAGTTGGGTCTTGAAGTGGACCCAGAGGTTGTACTTCTAAATGATTCACCCTACCATCCCAAAAAAAAGTTGAACTCCAAGCTAGGTTAAAGAGTGATGGAGAATTACGCTTTCCTAAACGGTCAAATATCCCATGACTAACATCATGATCTATTTGTGCAAAAGCTGCAAAAGGCTGATGGCAAGTGCCACAAGATATATTATTAGTTAATGATAGTTGTGGATCATAAAAAAGTGTCTTTCCTAACTCGAATCTTTCAATACTAACTTTGTTGTTTTCAAAATTATAAAAAGGCTCAGGCCATCCTTTAGGAATATTAAAGGAAAAAGGTTTGGATTCCTGATTTGGATTACAAGCACTTCCTAGAAATAAGAATATTAAAATTCCGGCTATACGAATGATACTTAATTTGGTTTTTAAAAAATGCATTTTCTGATATTGACTATTAAAAGTAGTAATTTTTTTGCTAATTTCCAAAAGGTCTTACAATTTTCATGTAGTTACTTGTAAGACTTTATGAGTTTATTAAGATATTTGAAAGTGTTTTTTTTATTATTATTTAGATTTCTCTAAAAAATAGGTATAGACATTATATGGCAAGATGAATTTTTGTGTAAATATTTTAGCAATATAACTAACTGCTAATATTGGGATTGCTAATTGAAACCCATTAGGCACTAAATTGCAAATTAAAAACAGCGTTGTTAACGGTGCATAAATAGAAGTTGAAAGCGTGGCAGCAGCACCAATTAGTGCAAAATTTACAGGTATTAATGTGGTGCCTAAATATTTGTTACAAAGTATTGAGAAGGCTAAGCCTAAATAGGCTCCAGCAACAATACTAGGAGCAAATACACCGCCATCTCCTCCTGCCCCTAAAGTTAATGCAGAAGCTATTGGTTTTAAAACTGCTAAAAATACAAGAGATAAAATGGAGAGTTCTATTGGGTTTTGGAAAAGTTCATTCAAAGAATGATAACTGTCACCATATAGGAAAGGAAAGATAAAGAGTAAGCTTCCCACCACCAAAGCTCCAGAATTTACTCTTATAAAATTATTTGAAATCTTATTGAAAAGTTTTTTAATATTCACGACCAACAAGGTGAAATATGCAGAAAGTAGTCCCGAAAAGATACTTAAGATTAGCATAAATGGGATAGCCATCCATGACCAATCTTTTACGGGAGTTGAAATTATATGTCCAGTAGGGAAGATGGATAATATAATCCAAGCACCTATTGCTGAAGCAGTACAACTAATGAAAAGAGACCTGTTTAGTTTTCTTGCAATAACTTCTATAGCAAAGAGCCAACCAGCAATAGGGCTATTAAATAGAATTGCAATCCCTGCACAGACGCCAGCACATATAAGTTCTAACTTATACATTTTTGCTGCATAATGTTTATCATAAAAAGCATTTCCTATTGTGGCGGTTGCCACAACAGTAGAAACTTCAATACCAGTAGAGCCTCCAAAAATTACCGTTAAAAATCCGTTTAAATAATGTGATGGAATTTTGAAAAAAGGTAAGTGATCCTTACGTTTATCAACAGTCTTATAAATTTCAGCAATACCCTTATTTTTACGGTTAAGAAATAAATATTTTCTTAGAAAATAAATCGCAGTGATACCAATCGAGGGTAAAATAAATAGAGGTAAAAGATCCATACTTTTGGCAAACTCAAATATATGCTCTTCAAAAAACTCTGTAATTATTTTTAATGTGTAAGCCAAAAATGATGCTACCGCACTAATTACTAATGAAACTAGAATTAATTTATATGAATTTTGTTTTTGAATTTTGGTTCTATCCATGAATCTGAAAGTAACTGGTGGGCAGTAGCAAAATTACATTTTTATTTTATTATTGAATATAAAACATTGATGTTTTCTTAAAATTTCAATCTTTTTTAAAATAACAATTATTAAATTTAGACTACACATCTCTTATCTAATTATTACAAAAAAAATCAAGTTTTTAATAATAAACAGTAAAGGACTTTAATAATGGGCTGAGAATCTTGGGTTATCGCAACATTAAAAATATGACTTTTTAGAGAACTGAGAACAAAAAAAAGACCAAATTTAAAATTTGGTCTTTTTTAACTGTATTATAAATTAGTCTTCTTTCTTTTTAGCAGTTTTCTTCGCTGGCTTTTTCTCTTCACCATCTGCTGATTTTGCTGCCTTTTTCGATGCTACTTTTTTTGCCGGTTTTTCTTCTGCTGATTCCTCATCCTTAACTTTTTCATCCTTTTTAGTTGTTGCTTTTTTAGCAGGTTTTTTTACGGCTTCTTCTGCTTCTTCTGTTTCTTTCGTATCTGCTGTAGATTCAGTTTCCTTTTTATCTAAGACAACTTCACCTATATCTTCAGTTTGTTTATTATAATGTTCAAAATCTAATAAATCATTAGTTTTCAACAATACATACCATTTTAAAACTTTCTTTATGTCACTGACATACACCCGTTCTTGGTCAAATTCTGGAAGAATACTTGCAAAATAGGATCTTAATTCTTTATTAGTAGCCTTTTTATTATCAATTAAAACTTGAATAGGATCTTCATCCTTTTTCATGGCTTCTAAAACCTCATGTAAATGAACATTGTCTCCATATGTATAAATCTCAATACTTTCTAAAGGAGTTAATTGATGTAATCTTGAAGAGATAAATTTTATGCTTTTGTCTTTCAAGCTTTTTACCATGGCTCCATCATTTTTTGAGCTCATCAATTGATACAATCCAGGTAAACCAGAAACAGCTACAATTTGTCTATATTCCATTTCAAAAAATTATGATTAAAAATAATTGGCGAAATTAGGTTTTTTTTTGAAAAAAACTAAAATATTATATCAAATAGCATTAAGTTTTTTTTATTTAACAGAATATGATACAATTTTTGTTATTTTGCTAATTAACTATTTAAATCTTCTGAATGCTTATAAAAACATTTTTAATTAAGCTTGGTCAATATACCTTAATGCTTTTGGGCATGATCAGAAAACCTGAAAACAGAAAGGTGTATTGGAAGGAATTTATTCATCAGTGCTATGATATAGGATTTCGTTCTTTGCCAATTGTACTTATTATTGCAGCTTTTTTAGGAGCAGTTATGACCTTACAGTCTGCTTATCAATTAGTTAGTCCTTTAGTGCCTTCATATGTTATAGCTCAGGTAGTTAGAGATTCTACAATTTTGGAGCTTGCTCCTACAGTAATATGTATTGTTTTGGCTGGAGTAGTTGGTTCTAAAATAGCTTCTGAACTAGGTAATATGCGTATCAGTGAACAAATTGATGCCTTAGAGATTATGGGAATTAATACTAAAACATTTTTAGTACTTCCTAAAATTGTAGCTGCTATTATCATGATACCCTGTTTAATTGTTTTGGCAATTTTGGTAAGTATGCTCGGAGGTTATGCAGCTGCTGCCATAACAGGTGCGATTTCAACCAATGCTTTTCATTATGGTTTAATAACAGATTTTATTCCATTTAATATTTTTGTAGCTTTGGCTAAGGCTTTTGCTTTTGCATTTATCATTTCTTCTGTTCCTGCTTATTATGGTTATTATGTTAAAGGGGGAGCTTTGGAAATAGGTCGATCTTCTACTACTGCTGTAGTGGTAAGTTGCATTGCCATTTTATTTGCAGATTACGGGATCACAGCTTTAATGTTGAATGGTTAACAAGCAATTAAAGAGAAAAGTTTTATTATTAAAGCTTTATTGATATATATTTGTGATATTATCTTTTGTTAAAATTCAAAAAAGAAAAAAATTATGATTAAAAAATTACTTTTTGGCGCAGTTATTACTGTTGCTTCCATTTTTATTACTGGGAATACAAAGGCTCAATCCATGGAGAGTACTGTAAAATATAATAAAAATGAAGTTTCTGGTTTTATTTACAATATTCAAGGGGATAAGAAAATTGTAGCCGAGACAGTGGATGGCTATTTTAAAAATTCATTTTCTACAAAACCAACTTCTTCTAAGGGTTTCAAATTATATGAAGGGGTTAGCTGGCCTGAGGTGTCTTCAGAAAAATTGGATGTTTATTATAAGATTGATGGAAAAAAGAATAATAATCAAGTTGTTTTATTGGTTTCAAAAGGATATGATAATTTTGTAAGTAGTCAAACAGATCCAATGACGGCAAGTAATGTATTGATTTTTATGAATGGAATCAAAGATAGAATGCAGATCGTTATTAATAATCATGAAGTTGAAAATGCTGGAAAATCTTTAAGTAATGCAGAAAAGGAATTAGAAAGAGCACGAAAAAGAGAAAATGACTTAAAAAAAGCAAAAGAAAATTTAGAAAAGGATATCCTAAATCAAGAAAAAACAGTTTTTGATAAAGAAAAGGCTGTAAATATGGCAAAAGAGGAATTAGAGAAAGCTAAAGCAAAATAAAATTTTATTTAGTCAAGCCTTAAAAAGCAAATTTACTATTTTTTCGGATTAATAAAAGGCAGGAAAACAGATAAATCATTTTTTGTAAAAAGTGCCAAAAAGATGATTTCCATTTATTGATCATCCTTTTGAAGTTAAATGCTGCTGCAGCAAGCATAATATTGATATTATCACCCACGACTCCCTTGTAAAAGTTACGATTGAGTCGATGATCTGATTTAATATGCCCAATTATAGGTTCGATGGCTGCTCTTTTTTTGTGAGCGGTACTCAGTTTCTTGCGTTTGTAATAGCTATCTGATTTTTTGGGTGTGGAAGGAATTAAAATCTCTGTTATT
>DATJCU010000239.1:0-10416 GCA_035497795.1 Edaphocola sp.
AATTTATCCAGGACATGATGTAGCTTATGCTTATTATATTTTTATGGTGGATATTGAAGAACTCCATTTTTATAATTTTAAAATGCAAATAAAGAAAACAGTTCCATTTGATGAACTTGTATCAGTAACTACATATGATCCTTTAATTTCAAATCATACAGTTTCAGTTCAATACAATGTTGATAATGAAATTTACGATATTCAAACTGTTATTAAAGGAAGTCAATTAACTTTTCCTGAAGATCCAGAAAAGGACAATCATGTATTTGTCGGTTGGTATAGTGATCCATTATTTTATTATGCCTATGATCCATCAACAGTTGTTGTTAATGGATTTCAATTATATGCTAAATTTGTTTTAGATAGCCTAAATATAAACTTTTATAACGGATCTATTCTATATGAAACTAAAACAATCGATTATGGAGATTCAATTGATTTTTTACCTTTGAATCCTAAAGAAAACGATTATTTAATAACGAATTACGAAGTTAACTTTACCAGTTCTCAATTTACTGGAGATGATCTTATAGTTATTGATGGTGTAATTTGGGAAGTTAATAAAACAAATACAATTACACAGGAAACAGGATCTCTTAAGATTTCAGGAACAAATGCTGAATTATTTACTGAATTAATTACTCAAGAGCCTATTCCTTACGCAACTAAAATTCAGTTAAAGGTTAAAAGTTTTTATACAATTCAAGGTGGTTATGGACAAATCGAAATATTTACCTCAGCAGATAAAATAAATTGGTCGAAACGTGGAAGCAACCTTTTTGAAGCTGATGAAACTTTTACTTTTACTGCAGGAAATAATGGGCCTGTTTATATTAAAATTAAAGCTAAAGAATATCCTTCTGTCTATATTTACTATATGAAAATAAAGAGTAATTTATCTTCTATAGAAGGAAAAAAATATAATTTTGACAATTGGTATCATGATCAAGAATGGCAAATCCCATATAATGAAAATGATGTTTTTACAGAAAACACAAATCTTTATGCTGGTTATAAAGAAAAAAAATATACTTTGAGTTTTGATTCAAACAACGGTAGTCCAGTAACAAGTCAATTATATTATGAAGATGATGAGATAATAATGCCTGAATATAATCCATCAAGAATTGGTTATGTATTTGCTGGTTGGTATTTAGATGAAGAACTGGAAGAAGAATTCAATCTGGAGACGATGCCAGGCGAAGATGTTACTTTATATGCTAAGTGGGTTGAAACTGAAGAGACTCAGTTTTTAATTGAGTTTTATTTAGACGAGGAACTATACACTTATATTGTTTTAGCTGAAGAACAAGAATTAATACTTCCACCAGCACCACCTACAGAAGAGAATCAACTCTTTTTAGGCTGGTATTATGATGAAGAATTTACTGAGTCATTCAAAGTAAGTGATCCAATAGATGATGATATTGTTCTTTATGGAAAGTTTGGGGCTGATTCAGGCGGAAATGGTGGAACTGAATTACCACCAGATGATCCAACCACACCAGGAACAGGACTTACATTTAAAAAAGAATATATTTTCTATGTTGTATTAGGAGTAATAGTTCTTGCTGTCGTATCAAGTTTAATTAGAAAAAGGAAGTGATAGCATGATTAAGAGGTTAAGTTTAGCACTTATCATGTTGTTGTTAGTGTTTGGAGCTGCAGTTAATCTGCAAGCTTCCAGCACTCCAAAAATTAATGGGCCTGATCTCATTCAGAAAGAGCAGTATCAAGTGCTGACTCTATCTGATATTTTGGCTTTATATTCAAGTGATTTAGGCGGAGTATCAATTCAATCAGATGGTTTTACAGGAAATGGAGCAACATTAGGAACTTATGAAATAGAATTAATTGCTTCTGATGGAACTCAACAAGCTCTAAAGACTATAGAGGTTCAAGTTTTAAGTTCTATTGGTTATAAAGTTAGAGCAGTAACAGATAAGGTTAATATTCATATTAGCAAAACTTATGAATTACATCCGATCGATATTGTTCAGGTTCATTCAAAGACTGGTCTATTTACTTTAAATAGTACTTCACAGTATCAAATATTAGCTAATGAATACTCAGCTAATCATGATGCACCAGGTAATTATCTATTTGAATACATGATAATGGATGCCTCAGGACTAAATAAACACATTAGTTGTCATATTACTGTTTATGAGTCTGAAAGACTTGAAAGTCCAATTATTGTTATTCCTGCAAAACCTGGAGTGTTTGATCATATTGCTAAGTTACTAAATACGGCAATTACATTAGGGGTAGTTGGAATACTTGTATTTTTAGGATTTAAACTATTTAGAAAAGGGAGGAAAACAAAATGATTAAGAAAATATGGATTTCATTATTAACAATCATTACAGCTTTATTTATTAGTTTTAATTTTAATGTTAAAGCTTCCTCAAATCCTTATTCAACTTCAGATAATCTATTTGATCGAGATATTGTAGATGTAAATTTAACTGCAGGACCAGGAGATGGAGCTTTTATTCGATTTAATATTGTACATCAACTTGAATTTAATACTATTATCATTAAGAATTTAAACAAAATTAGTATTGATACAGAATCTTTAGTTAGTGGTCTTCGTTCAAACGTTCAAATTAATGAATCAAGTTACTTTTTAAAGGATTTAGATTTAACGAAAGATGAAGTAAAATTATTTATTGGTGATCAGTCAAATTTAGAATTAACATTTATGATTTTACAACATATGCCACCTGTTAATGCCTCTTTATATGCTGATTATTTTTTAGACACTATAGAAGTTTATTATACTAACAACCAAGTTAATGAAGTTAATAATATAGCTAATCTACCTATTACATTAGGAAATTTTACAAATGGATTAACAAATGTTGGAGTAGTTACAGTAACTAAATTATCTGAAAATGTATTTAATATTTTAATTGAGTATAATGCTGAACTTTATGAAATAACTCTTGACAATGTGCCTGAATATATACAACTTGCTAAGAAAGTACATTATTTCACTGATAATAATCAAAGATATTTAGTTGGGTTTTATGAATCAAATGATACTTGGATTAACAACAATTCATTTGTAGATGATATTATTGACAACTCATGGATTGTTTGGAATATGACTACTGGAGATTTCACACGATCGGAGACTAATACAGTTCATGCTAAAGTAACTTCTCGGTCAAAAGGAATCAGATACACTAATCAGTTATGGGCTGAAGTGGTTTTCCCTCATGATTTAGATGACTTATTATCAATTTCAGTCGGTTATGAATATAGACATGTTTATTTACTAGGAAATAAAGGATCATGGCAATCGGTTAATGAACAGTTTTTATTTAAAAATGAAAAAGGAAACTTTGAACTTCCCTGGTATAATTCATTATTTGGATTTTATAATTGGGCAATTAATAGCAATAGATATACTAGAAATTTATTTGGTATAGATCAAATAGAAGAACTTACACCAGATGCAACTTATATGAATGAATATGTTGAGTGGATGAATGAGAGAAATGTAGAGAATGAAATTAATAAAGTTTATACAACTAACGAAATATTCGTTCCTAACTCTAAAACATATTCACTATATTTAGGTACATTTAATAAGTTTGGAAGTGTAAATTTAGATACTAGAAACTTTGCTGTCTTTAAATATAGATATGAATATAAAGGAGTAATTTATTCAAATCCATATCCTAAGATAGAAGCTCCAGATAATACATATAATAAATCTGATATTGACCCAGTAATTACATGGTTCAAAGAATTGTTTGCTAAATTATGGGCCTTTATTGTCAAATATAGTTGGATTGCAATACCGTTTATTGGTTTTGCTACAGCTCCATTAGCACTAAAAGGAGCTTCTGCTGTGTTTGGTAAAAAGGTTTATAAGAAACGATTATTGTTTGTATTAGGTTGGGTTGCACTATTATTACTGGGCTGGTTTCTACTAATTTAATATAGCCATGTTAAGAGTTTTAGATTGGTTTGCTGAAAATTGGAAGATCGTTACTCTGATACTTGGATTCTTATTTATATTTGGATTCGTTAAGCCCATTACTGATATGTTGAGGGGAGTTAAAGATGGAATGAAAGAGATTTTTACTCCATTAGGATTCTTTGTATTCATTACATTAATTGGTTTTGTGATATTTTTATTTTTCGTTTATAAAGGGAGAATATAATGAAAGAGTTTTTTAAAAAGATTAAAGATTTTGATCCTTATATAATCTTTGAAAAGGTTAGTAAGCTGTTGGAGTTATTACATGATCAATCTTTTAAGATTAAACAAAAGATAGCTGCAACTATTGATAAGATAGGAGCAGCTTTTTATAACTTTGGTTATCAAAAAAGAATTTATAAATGGTTTAGATATTTAAGTTTTCCCTGGCATTTCATTTTAATAATCATTTATGTCACGAGAGTTAGATTAAGAAATCGAGGTAAGTTGATATATGATCAACCAGGAATCCATGTAATATTTGGAGCACCTGGAACAGGAAAGTCCAGTTTGTCATTTGAATTAATTGAACGGATTAGACTTAAAACTAAAATGAAACCATCATATATTAACTATCCATTTGAAAAGCAAAGACTATCTGAGGATGAATCATATTGGTTCAGATATCATAATTTATATAGCTTTGACGATCACTTTAAATATAATACAATGAGAAAACGATTTAATCATATCGTATTTGGTTCAATAGTCATTGATGAGGCTCATTCTATATTTAATGCGAGAAACAACAGGACAAGAGAATATAATGATGTATTTGGGCCGTTTATCGAGTATTCAACGAAGATTAGACAACATATGGGCCATATATATATGCTGACACAGATGGGAAGGATGGATATTCAAATTATGATGTTAGCTCAATCGATTACAGAGGTTGAGATTGATATTGGCTTTGATTACCCTGATTGGTTGCGTGATACAGGCCTATTTAGGTTTAAACCATTAAAGTGGAGGCTCAAAGAATATAAAATTAATTCATTTGGTGAGTTAAACCAGAAAAGATTTAGAAAGTTTGTAGTAAAAAATGAATATGCTAATCTTGATTATTTCGATTCATTCGCAACAAGAAATGATTATGATCATGTACCTTTAGATTATCCATCAAATTATGAAATAAAAACTATAGGAGGTTAAAACATGGAAAATACATTAATATGGTTAGATAAGATATTACCTTTTGTAATAGTTGTAGGAGCTATTGGACTCTGTATAACGTTTTTAGGACTCGGAGTATACTCTTGGGCCTGGTTACACAAAAGAATCGATTTAAAGGCCGTTGAGAACATTAAAGAAGAAAATAGGCAAGTCTTAGATGATGCCAACTTCTTAAAAGCCTCTAAAAAGTATGGTCCTTTAATTGAACAGATGATTAAGGACATTAAAGAGCTTAACGCAAAGAAGAAGAATCTTCATGCAGAGATAAGAGATCTCGAGAAAGAAAAGACAGCTAAAGCAAAGGCTAAATAATAGATATTGTATATATAATTTTATATATACATATATCATGTATATATTTATGTTGTTTGACCAACAATTAAGGCCGCTTTTTTTTGACATTGATTTTTATAGGAGCTTACCTGCTCCTTTTTTTGTTAGAACAACAGCTAATAATATGTACAAGTTGACTATATATAAGTACTGATTTTTAGCGTTTCAATTTTGCCGATTTGACTAAATGAGATATTTACTATTTCACTTAATTCTCTAAGAGATAGTTTTTTACTTCGGCGGAGTTTCCTTAACCTGTTCATACTATAAGTTTACTATTTTATGACACAAAAAGACACATAAAACCATTAAAGTGTCGTTAAAAGATAAAAAAGTGTTGACAAATCGAAATAATGGTTGTATTATAGTTGTAAGTTGTCATTAAAGGACACACAAAGGAGGAAGAAAATGGTTGATAAAAAAATTATTAAAGCCGAGTTGATAAAAAGAGGTATGACTTATAATGATTTAGCAAAAAAACTAGGTATATCTGTTTCAACACTTGGTAACAAGATGAATAGTAGGTCAGCATTTACTATTGATGAATTAGCAATTATAGCCGACACATTTAATAAAGAAATAACATTTTTTTTAAACATAAGTGTCATTAAATGACAAAGAAAGGAAGAATTGAATATGAACATGTTTACAGTAACTTATTTATTTTCTTATAAGACAAATAAACAGTCTTATAGAAAAACAATCACAGTTTTTGCAAGAGATATTGAAAGAGCTATTGAAAAAGTTAAGGATCACGCTAAAACAAATAGAACTGAAGTAGTGGGGATTTTATCATGGACTTAAAAGATAAAACATTAAGAGAAATCATTTCTTATTTAGTTAGAAACTACAATTATATTTTTGATGAAATAGTTGCAGATATTGCAGATGAAGTTAAAGAAATCTTAGATAACGAATATGAAGAAAATTATTGCACAGGCAAACAAGTAGATCAAGATGATTGGGAGGAAGAAGAATGATTAATAAAATTCACAATATTGATGCATTAACTGGTTTAAAAAAACTTGAAGATGAAAGTATTGATTGCATCATTACATCGCCACCATATTATCAGCTAAGAGACTACGGACATCCTAATCAGATAGGATTAGAAAACTCTTTTGAAGAATATATTGATAAGCTTGTTGAAATATTTAATGAATGTAAAAGAGTGCTAAAAAGTGATGGAACTATGTGGATCAATATTGGTGACACTTACAACGGAGCTAAGATTGGCAAAACTGACAATAAGGTTAGTGAATATATTAAAGATTATCAATATATAAAAAAGGTTCCTCAAGAAGGAATTAAAGAGAAATCGTTACTTGGTATTCCTGCAAGATTAAGTCTTAAATTAATAGATGCTGGTTGGGTTTTAAGAAATAAAATCATTTGGAATAAACCCAACGCAATGCCATCAAGTGTCGTTGATAGATTTACTGTTGATTATGAAGAAATTTTGTTTTTTACTAAAAGTTCAAATTATTATTTTAAACAATTAAAAGAACCTATGAAAACAAGAGATTTAACAGTTCATAGAGGTTCAAAAGGGACTTTAGGACCACTCAATAAAGGGTTAAGAAAGCAGGACCAATTAGGTAAGGCTACATATTCAAATTTTAATAATCGATACACTCCTAGTGATGATTATTTAAGAAATATGAGAGCTACCTGGACAATATCTACAACGCCATCAAAGATAAAACATTTTGCGATGATGCCTGCAGAAATTGTTAAAAGAGCTATTGAAGCAGGTTGTAAAGTTGAAGGTGTAGTTTTAGATCCATTTGCAGGAAGTGGAACAACAGCTATTATTGCTAAAAAAATGAACAGGGATTTTATAGGCTTTGAAATAAACGCTAAATACTCAGCTATGGCTCAAAAAAGAATATCTAAACAGCTAAGGCTATTAAGTTTATTTAACATAGAAAAAGGAGAAGTTGAATATGATTGAAATTAAAAAACTTGATGCAACTATAGCAGGAAAACCTTTTTCAGTAGAATATTTTATTGATAAATTTCTCAATGATGAATACCACGCTTTAAGAGTTAATGATCTTGAATCAAATGATGAACTATTATACATCGATGGCTGTTATTTAGAATTGGGTGACATTACATTAAAAGAAGTTGAATCTATGATTGTTGTTGAAATTGAACAAACTAATCGATTTTATGGTTTAAGCGATTCAATTATGAAAAATGGCTACAACGTTACTGTTAAAAGAGGTAAATAAAATGAATAAACAAATAACACACGAACAAGCAAGAACAGCGTTTTATGATTATTTGAATAACAAAGCATGTTTGCATTCATTAAAAGATTTAATGTTGTCTTATTTTAAGCAACAAGAACAAAAAGACAAAGCACTAGATGCTGAAATAGGCGGTAATATTGATTATTTTTGGGAATGGACTGCAGCTGTTAATAAGCTTGAGAAGGTTGCTAAGGAATTAGCTTTGTATAAAGAATATTTTTCTTTAGCTGATGAAATTGAAAATATGGAAATTAAAAATGGTGGAGACTACGACAGAGTTGATTTTATACTCAAAAGGCTAGTTGAAAGCAAAAAAGAAATTAAGGAGTTAGAAAATGAATGAGCAAATAACACACAAAGAAGTCATCGAAAAAGTCAATAAATATATGTACGGTGATGCAACAATTTATACATCTGATCTATTACATCTTATTCTTGATTATGCTAGTCAACAAGAACAAAAAGATAAAGTACTAAATGCTGAAATAGAGGAAAATAGGAAAGCTACAAAGTTATTAGATTTGTATAAAAAGTTGTTTGGATTTTGTCATTTTAAGATATTTTATAACCCAAATTACAAACCAATTTATTTTACAATTCACATTAAACAAAAAAGACCAGAAAACCAACAAGCTTTAAAAGCGTTGTTAGAAATTAAGGAGATAAAAAATGGGTAAATATTCTAAATTACAAAGTGAAATGATTTTAATGGCAGTGTTTTATATTGATGCAGTGGTTAAATGTGGAATTCCACCAGAAGAAGCTAAAGAAATGGTTTTAGATTCAATGAAGAAGTTGACAGGAAAGGATAAAAAAGAAGGTAATAAACCATGATTATTAAATTTGAAAACAATAATGAAATTAGTTATTTAAAACACTTCAATAGAATTGGTGATGTGATTGAGTTAGTTGTTGTTTTGGACCCGAAAGAGGCTACAAGACATACAGAACAACGCTTAAAGACGTTTAATTACTTTTATAATAAAGCAAAGATTAAAGCGATTACACTATTTCATGATCGTGTGCATCATCCTTTAAAGGTAATTCCTAATACAATTTATAAAAGTACAGAGAGGTTTAGTTATGAATAAACAAGAAAATAAGTATATAAAAATCACTTACACTAGAGAAAAGTTTAATTCTAATAAAGTAGAACAAACTGAATATCATGCTGGCGCTAGGAAATCTATTGCTAAAGATTTGGAGAGCTTAGTTAGAGAAATGTTACATAGAGGTTATTTTGTAGTTGATATTTTAAATATTGAATATGCGGATGATCCAGAACTTTTAAAACAAAACAATGAAGAAATACCTTAAAGAACGAAGAAAAGAGGCTGTACGCATCGAAAAACACCTAAAAAGGGTGATTAAAGATAAGGTGAACAACGATAATTTTATTATTTTCGAAGAATTGCAGCAATTACATGCTACATTCACTGTAATCATTGTAGTAGATGAGATGTTAGAAGAGTTAGAACAGAAGGGATCAAAGAGATGAAGAAATGGACCGAAGAACAAAGAAAACTTGCATATAATAATCATTTAAAATCTTTTATTAAATCAACACCATTTTGGCTGCATTGCCTATGGGAAATAATTGGATTTATTCCTGTTTTTATAGCCGTGATATATATAAAAGAAAATATTATTGTTGTGATTATTACTATCATTCATGCATTTTTAATAACATATTTAAATAATAATCTCCTTTGGAATGTCAGTGTTGAGAATCATATATATAAGAAGTGGTTAGAAAATAATAATTTGGAGGAACAAAAAGATGAAATTAAATAGAGTAAAAAAAGTTAGGGAAGAAATGAAATTAACACAAGAACAACTCGCAGCTAAAGTTGATTGTTCTATAGAAGAAATTAATGAGATTGAAGAATCTAAAGAACGTACGGGTTTTATAATAGCTTGTAAAATATCATTTGCATTAGGTGTCGATTTAAAAGATTTATTTCCTTTAGAATATAGTCGAAAAGAAGGTAATTATAGATATGGGTGAAATTAATTTAACTGAAGAAATTACTAATCATTTAATAGGGCGATTTGAAGGGACTTCAACAAGATGGGCTACAGAGGTTGCAATTTTTGATCCGACTAATCAAAATGCTTATCCTGGCTATGTTGATATATTAACAATTGATTTAAATGGACATAAAATAGGGCATTTACCAAAAATAACTTGTTATGAAGTAAAAATAAGCTATAGCGATTTTAGAAGTAAAAACGGACACAATTTTCATGGTGATGAAAATTACTATGTAATTCCAAAAGATTTATACGATCAAGTTATGAAAAATGGTGGTTTATGGTTAGAAAATGAGCATGTAGGAATTTATGTCTATCAAAATGGAAAACTCTACAAAAAGAAAGAGTCAAAAATATTATATTATCACAGTTTAATGAACATAGATAGAAGGTTTTGGATTATGGATAATATGTTACAAAGATGGTGTGCAGGAAGAGAAAAGACATGAAAAAAATTAAGTTGTTAGAGTTATTTGGTGGAATTGGTAGATTTTGGTTTAATGAATATATAGAGCTTGTGGCTCCAAGAAATCCATCAGGTATAAAACTTAATAAATATTATCCCTACACAGAAGAAAGTGTTGATCATACAGTTGATTGGGAAGAAAAATATATTGGTTT
>DATJCU010000240.1:0-9358 GCA_035497795.1 Edaphocola sp.
GTACTTCTCTACCTTGGTGTCATCGTCTTGTTCCTCGGCCCCTAGTGTAATCACCTCTGCATAATCTAAGTTCTGAGCCATCGCCTGAATAGTAAATCCAGTGTGTCTATCGGTAAACGTCTTATACAAATACTTATGGTCGTCTCGTGGGTCGTATATGGAATCATAAACGGTATTGATTCCACCAAACGGAATATCATCTTGTGTCTTGTAGCTACTGCTGCTTTTTGGTTGACTGGAGCTGCTTGTTACTACGCTACTGCTGCTCTTGGCAGTGCTACTACTACTGTTCAAACCGCCACTGCTAGATGAGGAAAGTGCTGTACTGCTGCTACTATTGGTACTTGAACTGCTTGTTATGCTAGTACCGCTGCTGCTGCTATTGTTCAAACCGCCACTGCTAGATGAGGTAAGTGCTGTACTGCTGCTACTTTTGGTACTTGAACTGCTTGTTATGCTAGTACCGCTGCTGCTGGATGAATCCGCATCTGGTTTCACTGGATCACTACAACCCAACACTAAAGCACTTGCCACTATACCAAATAAAAATTTTTTTTTCATAACGATCCCCATTAAAATGGAACTTGTATTTTTAAAATCAATCAATAAATCTATCAATCCCATATAAAAAATATTTTGTAGATACAATATAATCTAATAAAGAATTGAATAGATTTAAGTTCAATTTCTGAAAAAATTATTTTTCAATGCTTAATTCAATTTTCCCATATTTTTTTTCATAGGCACTTATGGTTGCTGATAGCATAAACGCTAATCTTTTAGCGGTATATGGACTCATCACCACTCGCTCTACTAAATCCACATTCACTTTATCTTGCCCCATTTGCCAAGCTTGATTCATCCCCAAAAGCATCTGAACTTCTTCGCGACCAGCAACCACATTAGTGGCATTGATATAAGTGCTCTTCATTTCTTTATCGTTCCACAAAATCGCAGGTTGTTTTACTTCCTCATTAGTTGCAGATGTTTTTTCTTCATTTTTAGACATGATTTTTTCGCTCCTTAAAAAAAATTAAAATTGTTTTACATATAATAGCAGTACTTTGTATCTTTGTCAAAAGATTTTTCATTTTTATTTTTATTTTTTACTTTACCATGAGCGGAACCAATACATCTAATAAGACAATTCTTTGTTTTAAGAAATTACAGCAACTTCGAAATTTTAATGGAGAATCTTCATTATTTTTTCAAACTTATTTAGAAACCATTCTTGCAGCGATCTCTTCCTCATTAGGTTTCTTTGCTTTTCTAGATTCTGAAAAAGAGTGGCGCTTATTAGCCAGTTCTAAACATCAAAAGATGAATTCCTTTATAAAAACGTCTTTTCCATTACTTTCTAAAACGAAAGGAATTTATCCACAAAAAGACGGAAATGTTGTTATTCACCCTATTATTTTTGATAATCATTCCGATCAATGTGTATTTGCGGCTTTTTTACATGAATCTTCATCTATTTTACCAGAAGAATCATTATCTATTATTTCGTCTCTTTCTGATTTATATGCTCAATATAAAATTCGACGCCATACTGAAGAGGCCCTTGAAAGTAAAACTCAATTTGCTTGTATTCTTGAAATCAATCTTTTAATTAACTCTAGTAAAACCTTTCAATCTGCTATTATGAGCTTAACTGGAGAGCTCTCTAATCGTTTTCATTGTGAACGAGTGAGTTTGGGTTGGGTTAAAAATGGTTATGTCGTTATCAAAGCCATTAGTCATACCGATTCTTTTGAAAAAAAAATGGAAGTTGTCTCTGATCTTGAGCATGCTATGGAAGAATCCATGGAACAAGGGGCGTGTATTGAATATCCTTTTGAATCGGATAAAAACCTTTATATTTCAAAAGCTCATGAATATTATTATAAAAAACACAACTCTGGTTATTTACTCTCTGTTCCCATCGAAATAGAAGGGGTGATTTTAGGCATTCTTTCGTTTGAACGAGAGAAAGAGTCTTTTTCTGAAAAAGAAAAAACACTTTTTTCGCTCAGTGCCGCTCAAATCGCTTCTCCTCTGGATTCACTATACCATCAAAGCCGTTGGTTTGGGGCGAAAATGGCTTATTATGGTCGTCATTATTTGTCCAAGGTTTTTGGCTATCAACACACTTGGATCAAATTATTCTCTTTAATTTTTGTCGCTTTTTTATTATTCGCCACTTTGGTTCCTATTGAATATCGTGTAGATGCTCCTGCTATATTAATGACCGATAAAATCATTTATGTCACAGCGCCTTTTGATGGTTATATAGATAGTGTTTTTGTAAAACCAGGTGATGTTCTAAAAAAAGGGCAAAAAATTATTCTCTTAGATCAAAAGCAACTGCAACTTGAAGAAGCCGATCTTATGGCAGAAGAACAAAATTACCGAAGAGAAATTCAAAAAGCACAAGCAAATGAGCAGCTTGCCGAAATGAGAATTTTCCAAGCTAAGCTCTCTCAAGTTCAAGCCAAATTGCAAACGGTCCGTTTTAAGATTTCTCAAACCATGATTCTTTCTGATGAAGACAATGCCGTAGTCATTATAGGGGATCTACAAAAGAAAATCGGAGCTCCTGTTCGAACAGGAGAAGAGTTGTTTCAATTGGCTTTGATAGAACAAATCTATGTGGAAATCGATGTCGATGAATCTGAAATCGAAAACGTGAACTCCAATGCTCATGGTGTTGTGGCAGTCAAGAGTAAACCCGATACGAGTTTTTCTTTTACTATCCAGCAATTTAATCCCAATGCTATTGTTAAAGATCAATCCAATATTTTTCAGGTGCGGGGAGATTTTCTTCACCAAACACCCACATGGTTTCGCCCTGGTATGACTGGAGTCGCTAAAATTGAATCGGCTCAAAAAACACTTTGGTGGATCTTAACTCATAAAGCCATCGACTATCTTCGCTTAAAATTATGGTGGTAGATCAAAGTCGAAAAATATTTCATGAATCATGGTATCGTATTGCCAATCAAAAAATCGCATTACGTTCTTCGGTTCGTATCCATAGGCAATATTATAGAGGTGTTCTATGGTATGTATTATATGAACCTTTTACTAGTCAATTTTTTAGATTTCGAGAAAATGCCTATGAATTTATTGTCCGATTGTCACTCCATAAAACTGTTGAAGAAATTTGGTATGAATTATTAGAGTTGTATCCAGATGATGCTCCTGGTCAAGGGGATATTGTAAATTTGCTCTCTTCGCTATATCAAGCCAATATGTTGTATTACAATAAATCTGAAGATAGCTCCCAATTGCTTGAGCGTAAGCAAACCAAGAAGAATAAAAAAATAAAAGGCACTCTTCTAAATATTCTTTTTATTAAAATCCCCTTGATAGACCCTTATCCATTGTTAAAGCGATTACAGCCTATCATTAAAATTACGATAAGTAAAATCACTTTTGTGATTTGGTTTCTTTTGATTTTATATGCAGCAAAAGTTGGTATTGAAAATTTTGAAACGCTTAAAAATGAAGCACAAGGATTTCTTTCTCCTTCAAACTTGATTTGGATTTACGCTTGTACCGTTTTTATTAAGATTTTTCATGAATTTGGGCATTCTTTTGCCGTTCATCGTTATGGAGGCGAAGTTCATACCTTGGGCGTTATGTTTATGTTGCTTGCGCCTCTTCCCTACATGGATGCCACCGCTTCTTGGGCTTTTCGAAAAAAAAGTCAACGAATTTTAGTAGGTTGCGGCGGTATGGTTTTCGAATTTTTTATTGCCGCTATAGCTCTTATTATTTGGTCTTACCTAGGTGGAGGGACATTAAAAGCGATTGCCTATAATGTTTTCTTTATTGCTTCTATTTCCACTTTGTTATTTAACGCAAACCCACTGATGCGTTTTGATGGGTATTATATTTTAACGGATATCTTAGATATGCCTAATTTACAAAAACAATCTAAGGATCATTTAAAATACATTCTCGAGCATTACTTTTTGAAAAAAACAGATGCTAATAAAGTGTCTTTTTCTTTAAAAGAATCCTTTATTTATTCTTTTTATGGTATTGCAAGCTCTATTTATAAAATCATTCTCTTTTCTGGAATTGTTATCGCCATATCCAATTATTATTTAATCATTTCTTTAATAATGGGCGTTCTTCTTATAATTACTATGATATTAACTCCTCTCTTCCATTTTATGAAATACATTTTTACATCTTCTTCTCTGATATTAGTCCGAACTAGAGCTATTACGATTACGCTCTTTTTTATTGGATTAGTTTATTTTTTACTGTTCACGATTCCTATTCCAGATACGATGACTGCTCATGGTATACTTGAAGCGGAACGCTACGAAAATGTGGTTATCAAAACGAATGGAAAAGTAAAAGAGATCACCTCTTTTACAAATACTTTTATTGATTCAGGTGCCTCTTTATTGGTTCTAGAAAATCCAATTCTTGAAAATTTAATTGACGAAAAAAAAGCGGCTATCACCGAAATACAATATCAATACAAAAACGCCTTAAACTTATATCCAGAAAATATGATGCCTTTGTCTAAAAGGATAGAAGTTCTTAATCAAGAATTAAATAAACTTTTAGAAGATAAAAACAACTTAATCTTAAACGCTCCCCTATCAGGGATATTTATTTCTGATCATTTATCCAATTTTCAATCTAAATGGCTTTCAAAAGGCGATTCAATAGGATTTATAATAGATACTTCTCGATTTATCTTTTCCGCTGTCATTCCTCAAGAAGAAGCTGGGCGCATTTTCAATTCCTCCCCAGAAAAAATCAAAATAAGGCTTATAGGGAATGCTTTTTCTGAATTAGCTGTCCGTAGTACAAAAGTGATCCCTCTTGCACAAAATCAACTCCCATCGGTCGCATTAGGTTGGCTTGGAGGCGGAGAAGTGGAAGTAAATACGTCTTCTGAAAACAAAACCGTTGAACCTTTTTATCTAATTAAAGCACAAGTGCAATCGAATAATGAAGTTCTATTCTTACAAGGACGTTCAGGGAAAATTCACTTTGAACTTGGCACAAAACCTTTAGGAATGCAAATTATACGCAAAATTAGACAAGCTTTACAAAAATATTATCGCATTTAAAATGAATATTTCAGAGAATTATAAATTAACTTACCTTAAAAAAAAGCCTCCTATTCCTTCGGGTTTAGATGTTATTCCCTATTCTATTATTGGTAAAATAAAAAGCGTTAAATTTAATAGAATCAAATACTTAAAAAAAGCACGTCAGATATATAATCAGAGTCTATCATTAAAAGACTGTTCTGATTTTTCATTGCAAGCTCAACTTTTTGCATTCAAAGAAATTTTTCGATTGAATCACAAAATAGGCTCAGTAGATATTGATCAAAGTCTTTCTTTAATTCAAGAAGCCATCTTTAGAATTTTTAAGTTTAGGCCTTTTGTGGAACAAATCGCCGGCGCATTAGCTCTTTATAATGATTATATCATTGAAATGTCTACAGGAGAAGGGAAAACGATTACCGCCGCCATGACCGCTATTTTAAGAGGCTGGACAAGAAAACCATGTCATGTAATTACGGCAAATGATTATTTAGCGAACCGCGATGCAAATATTATGAAAGATTTATTTCATTTCTGCGGTGTGACTGTTGGGAGTGTAACTTCGGAGATGTCTCCTAAGGATCGAAGAATGGCGTATCATCAAGATGTGACTTATTCTACGGCAAAAGAAATATTAGGTGACTTTTTGAAAGATCGTATTTCTCTTGGGAATAAGCAAAATTTTCAAAAAAGAACAATTGCAGAAATTTGTGAAGATTTTAATATTGAAAAACTCAATTTAATGCAAAGAGGTTTACACACCGCTATCATTGATGAAGCCGATAATGTTCTCATTGATGAAGCGGTAACGCCATTAATCATCTCTAAAGAACAACCTAACCCTTCTTTTCAAAAAGCTTGTGCTCTCTCCACTGAAATAGCTCAAAAGCTCCAATTAGATATCCATTATAAAAAAAATGAGCTATTTAAGAACATTACTTTTATCAAAGACTTTGAAGAAGAATTTAAGCAAAATAATAATGAATCTAGTCCTTATTTTGGATCATTTTTTTTAAAAGAGTTGGTGAGAAAAGCTATAATTGCAAAGGAGTTTTATAAAATAAATCATCAATATGTGATAGAAGAGGGTAAAATCATTATTGTAGACGAATCTACGGGGCGAAAAATGCCTATGCGTTCTTGGAATGAGGGATTACATCAAATGGTTGAATTGAAAG
Source organism: Edaphocola sp. (assembly GCA_035497795.1). Taxonomy (GTDB): domain Bacteria; phylum Bacteroidota; class Bacteroidia; order Chitinophagales; family Chitinophagaceae; genus Edaphocola. Next base: position 6,239 of record DATJCU010000240.1, read on the forward strand.
AAGGGCTAGAGATGACTCCAATGAAAGAAACCCAAGCACGCTTAAGTTTTCAAAACTTCTTCAGATTATATGAATTTTTTTCTGGTATGACAGGAACTGGAAAAGAAGCGACTTCAGAATTTTGGATCATTTATGGTGTACCCACTATGATTATTCCTAATCATAAAAAAAGTCAACGGAAAATTTTTCCATTAAAAGTATTTCGCTCTAAAGAAGAAAAAATTCAAGCGATAATGAAAGAATTAAAGAAAATTCACGATCTAGGACGCCCCATTCTAATTGGTACTCGAAATGTGGCTGAAAGTGAAAACATTTCGGATCTTCTTCAAAAAATGAACCTTCCCCACCGAGTGATTAATGCTGTTCGTTCAGAAGAAGAAGCGGCCATTATTGCAGAGGCAGGAAAAAAAAATTCCATTACCGTAGCTACAAACATGGCTGGTCGAGGGACTGACATCAAAATTTCCAAGGAGTCAAAAAGACTTGGTGGATTACATGTGATTGCTACAGAATGCCACCGCTCCTCTCGAATAGATCGACAACTTTTTGGACGTTGTGCAAGACAAGGCGATCCAGGAACAGCGTCTTCGTACGCATCCTTTGAAGATGAACTTTTAGTACAAAACATTCAACCATATTTTTTGCCTTTCCTTAAAAGGTTGGGTAAATTGGCTATTAAATTTGCTCAATATCAGGCTCATCGAAAAGATTATTCTAGTCGCTTAAATGTCCAAAAAACAGATAAATGGATTAATCAATCTCTAAGCTTCTCCAATGAGGATGTAATATGAAAGGCATCATCAATAAATGGCACTTATGTTTTTTTATCATCTTACTTTTTCAATTCGATCTTTGGGCTTCATCCGATTCTATTTCTATTCATGATTTTGAGAAATCAAATGATTCTATTATTATCGATTTAGATAAAGCCCTTCTTTTAATGTTCAAAAATAATCCAGATATTCAAGAAGCTAAATATTCTTGGTTATCTAAATTGAAATTAAAATCGGCTACTTATGGTGCTTTTGAACCTAGATTAAACGGAAAAATACTTTCAGAAAGAGCTGAGAGGCCTGGCGCCTTATTTACTGAAACAAAAGATGAATATAGATTAGGTATTAGAGGGCTTTTACCTACAGGCACTGAATATGATATTGGTTTTAATCAAACTACCTATCAACATAGTGACTATACTTCAGAACTTTACTTCGGTGGAGAACTTAAACAACCATTATTGAAAGGACTTTTTTATTCTTCTCCTATGAATGCCATTAAACAAGCCTCTGCTGAAGAGCATATTTACTTTCATCAATACCGAGAAACTCTAATCAATATCATTGAAAAATTAGAAACCGCCTATTGGAATTTTTATTATGCTCAACAAAATTTCCTCTTTGAAAAAGAATCTCTAAATATCACCAAACAAATTCTGGATGATGCTCATAAACGTTTAGAACAAGGGAAAATTTCTGTTTTAGAGCAGCAAAAAGCCACCGCAGAGTTATCTAAAAGAGAGTCTAGACTATTAGATGCTCTTGGAGAATTAAGGCAAAGGCAAATTGATTTATTGATTCTCATTGCTTCACCCTCGTTATTTAAAAAGAATATAAACCTAACAATCAGTCCATCTATGGATATTTTAAATTTTACTCCGAGTGACTCTAATTCCCTTTATGATTCTTTAATAAGAATAAATCCAAATTACTTAGCTCAAAAATATGAATTGGAAAAAAGAAACTTAAGCCGAGATTCCTACATTGGAGAAAGATTACCTTCTGTTAACTTAATCGGTTCTTATGGAATTCGATCTAGAGATGACAACGCAAAAGAAGCAATAACTAAATTCAAATCTGATAGAAAACGTCAAACAGTTCTCTCTGGTGGTATCGAAATAGAAATCCCTCTTTTCAGTGGATATCGAGAAAAATATATGATTGAATCAGAGAATCAACTCATTCGAGCCAGTGAATTTCGCCTCAAATTAATGTCGCACTATCTGATTGAAAACACTTTAATTTTACAAAAGCGAATTGTGGATTTAGTCAAACAAATTTCATATGAAAACGCTGCCGTAAATTATCATAAGCAAGAATTACAAGAAGAATTTTTCAAACTCAACGCAGGAAAAAGTAACCTCAATATTATTTTTGAAAAAGAAGAAGATTTAAGAATAGCTCAAAAAAAAGAACTTGAAATCTTTTGCCAATTCCATTTACATTTAATTCAACTAGAGAAATCAAAAGGCTCTCTTCTTCTCAAATATCTATTAGAAACGCATAAAGAAGACCTCTTTTTGTTGAGAAACGATTTACTTTGATCCTATAATTCTATCACTAAAATAAATGCATTCTCATTTTCTTAGTTCTTCAAGGCGTCATTTGTCCCGCAAGGGGATCATTCTCACTAAATGCTAGCTATGCATGGTTCAACTACAGCGGTGAACCGCTAAGTTTCACGTAAAAGCGCAAGTGTACGTGTTTACCACAAGGGTATCATTCTCGCTAAGTACTAAAGTACTAAGCGTTCATGTTATTGTAAATTCAATAGCGTAGGCTCAAATGACAAAAAACAACTCAGTTAATTAAATAACAATAGTTGCATAGCCGACGGAAATGGCTGTTATTGATGAGCTTTTTTGAAATGCAATTGCTAGAAAAGTCAATGAGAATCTCATCTAAAATAGCCCTGTTTTTTTATGAAAAGTCGAGCGTTAATGTTGTACCACAAGGGTATCACTCTCACATAAAAAGTAAACTTTTAAGTGTTCGTGTTATTAGCAATCAACTAGCGAAGACTTAAATAAAAAAATAACACCAATTAATTAAATAACAGTATTAATTTAGCAGACGAAAATGGATTTTACTTTAGAGCGACTCTTGTGTGGCACACAACGGAGCGAGAAAGTAAAACCATTTCCGTCAACAAGAGTAACATTGAGTTTTAGTGAAAAAACCATTTCCGTCAATACTGGTGTTATTCATGAAAAAAACGAAATAAAATCAACGGAGTGAGAAAACAAAACACTTTACGTCAACAATGCTTATTTAGATTTAATCGTAATGAAAAAAACTATACTCGAAGGATTTCTTTGATCTCATTCATCTTCTGCACTAAAGAAAC
>DATJCU010000241.1:0-8562 GCA_035497795.1 Edaphocola sp.
TAAGTAATAACCTCAATTAGATAGTTATAGTTTATATCACAATTTTCTGTTTCTACTTTTATTTTCATGTAAGAGTTTTTTATATTATGATTTTATTTTTAGGATAAATTTTATCCAGTATATCTTCAAATGAAAAGCTCATGGTCTTCATGTCCTTAGTATTTATCATTTTTGATAGTGCTTTAATTATTAATCGCGCTACAATAATTTTCATATCCCAATAAATCTTTTGTGCCGCAACTTCTTTTCCCCCAATTTTGACTGATTCATATACATCATAATACTTACCTCCATGTACAATATCATTTCTAATCTTAAAAGCACAATCAAGTATATTTTTTAATTTTAAACTTTCTATTTTAGAGCTTGATAGGTAAACTATACACGTTATTTTCATTAAATCGGTTGATACATTTTTTGCAAATAAACTTTCAAATGCATAAAGCAAATCTAATAAGTGATCCATAGTAATTAGATTAGACTCTACAGCTTTTAAATAACGCTTTATTCCCCATAAATTATTATGCCAAACCTTAGATATTTCATCTAAGTTTGATTTAAAGCTTTTTATTTCATCAACTTCAATTTTCACTGCATGTAAAAATGAATTAGAAGGTAATTTTGTTACATAATTATCGTTGTTTGTTTTAATTTGAAATAAACCATCATTTAAAGGGATATTAAGTTTTGATGCTACAGAAGTGCTAGGGAAAGAGAGATGAAGAGCAGCTAAAAAAAGAGACTTTAATTCATGAACTACTGCAATATGTCGATCATATTCTTCAAGGAAGCTAATTTCAATGTTAGGATAGTAGTTTTTAAAATCTTTTTCTTTTGGAATATTTTCTGTAATTGAATAATATTTAGCTTCTATAATAACCAAACCATTTGTATAATGCCAGTTTTTATAGCTGTTAAGTTCTAAATAGGCGGGAATTTCTTCACAATGCTTATTAATAATTTTATCAAGTCGTTCTATATCTACTGTACCCTGATGAAAAACTGGGTAAATAATGATCCTTGCACTTTTTATGTTTTTAGTGTCTGTGTTTTTTAAACCAGTATCAAAAGCATATTTTATATTTCTTTCCCAAACTGAATTTAATAATAAAGTTTTAAGTTGTTCGGTTAAATCTATTGTAATTGGGTCTAGAGTATCTTTAGAAGATGATAAGTTGCACGGTAAAATCCATCTAGATATTGTACTCATAGTTTTTTCTTATTATATTTACATTCAATAAAGCTTACATATATATTCATTAGTACAATCAACTTAAAAGAAAAGATAGTGGAATACTGATTTATTATAACTATTCAAACATCTTCTCAAAATCCTTTGTAAAATAATCCCTGACAGACTCGTTTACACCACTAGGTTCATTGTAAAAGAAGAGATCAATCTTCACCTCCATATCATTATATTTAATATTGTGGTTTTTAAATATAGACTCATAACCTTTCGCTTTGTCTTCTGTATTACCTGTACCTACAACATTTCCTTTTGGGTCAATAAATTTAATGATTAATCTATCAGTCTTTTTTTCTTTAAGCCAAAAAATAAAGTCAGGAAAAAAGTTCCTATATTCTTGTTCTCGTGTATCGTAATAGGGTATCGATACATTGTCAGTTGTTTCATCTATCTTCGAAAAATACCACCATTCATATTTTTCTAATTGTGCTCTCTCTTCATCTAATCGTTTTAGGAATTCAACTTCAGAAGGAACCCAAATGATATGTTTGAAAAGCTGATGATGATCCACTGAAGTAAGAATGATTGGATTATAGTAGTGTTCAATCAAAAAGTTAGCATTGAGTTCAAGCTTTAATCCATTATATGAGTATTCAAGTGGTTTGTTTTTATTATCAAAAAGTTTTAGTTGCTCTTGAAGCTCTTGGTCATCTATCCTCTTATCGTTGTAAGCACCTACAATATCGGAAACAGAGTCATACTGTGATTTACCTTTCAGCGAATCAACAATAGCCTGTTCTAATAACTTAAGTTTTTCTTCGGGAAGATTAGCGATTTCAATTTTTTCGAAATGATTTATTTCAGTAAGCACTGGAGCAAACGATTTTAAACGCTTTGGTTTTTGATGAAAATGATTATTCAAAAGCAACAAGTTATCCATCGGCTTGCGTTGCGAATGTGAAACTGTCAAATTAAAGTTTTCAGAAACACGTATTTTTTGCAAAGCTGATACTATCGTTTTTGCAACATTTTTGGGCGATTGCATCAATACTATTTTATCTCTTGTGCATGCACTTTCACCAACAAACTCAAGTAACTCATTATATTCTCTTTTGTTGATTGAATAAGCCGGAATATCTGCGATCACTTCTTCATATTTGGGAATAAGCAATTCGTGTGGAATCTTTGTTTTAGACAGTTGCTTTAATATCTTCCAATCGTCAGCTTCTTTCTCTCTGCCTAAATTCTCTGTTATGTTCTTTATTACTTCTTTTTTTGTTGCAAATAGGAACAAACTTTCTATTGGCAGCTTTCTTTCGATTATTTCAGCTTTTGCTTTTATATCGATATATCTTTCAAGCGTCTTTGTTTCTTCAGGATTCACAATGTAATCCAAGCGTTTTCGAACGCCTGGAATAGGTTGTATTCTTACCCCACGTCCTATTGCTTGCAATACAAACTTTTGGGCACCTTCATCCACTCCTATATTAATAAAGTTAACAACATTGGGTCTATTGCTGTCCCATCCTTCAGTAAAAATTCTTGAACCTAACAAGATATTGATATCACTATCTTGATTGTTAATAGTACGGAAATACGATTTGGTTAAGGGTGTTTCGGTGTATTCATAGTTCTCTAACACATTGTCGCTCCATTTGGTTGCATCCGATGCAACCAATAAACAGAAGTGCTTACCCACATCGGCTGTTTTCAATCGAAAGGCTACTTCTCTACTATTATTTAAAATACGAGTATATTCTATTTTACCAAAAGCCGAAGCATTAAAAACATATTTCAATATATCCTCTTTCGTAATATTGTCTATAATATGAATAAACGAAGGAGGTATTTCTGCAGTTTCAAACTGATATTCTTTATGAACTAATAAGTCGGCACACAGTACTTCTTTAGCTATTTCAATGTTATAGTTTCCAGATGCAACAATAGCCAGTTGTTTAAAAAACAACTTCAATTCGGCATCCAAAGTATTTACTTCATTGGCGATGGTTATCAACAAAGGATTGTGGTACAACTCTGGGTGATGCGATTTAATAAACGCCGCTTCCTTTTTTATTGCTGTTAGCACCAATAGTGATTTCACTACCATTTGTGTCTTATCATCATCAGAGAACTCACCCTTTCTTTTGTTCCAATTTTTATATTCTTGCCCACTTACAGTGATATGTTTACCATATCCAGCCTCAATAAATTTCTTAAGGTTGAAGTTATAAGCAGTAGTAACAATATCAACCGTATCTGTGAAAGTAGCCGAGAAACTAAAAATAAATCCTTTTGATGCTAAAATAGAGTAGTACGCTTGACGAATGCTATCTTCCTTTTCTCCTTTGTGAGCCTCATCCAGTAGCACATACCATTTCCCATTGTTCAACACAGTTTTATAGTTCAGTTGGTCTGTCTTGTCCTCATCCGTTATGTTATAGCTAAGATAGTAAAACACGGTGATGCTTTCAGATTCATATAGCGAAGCTTGAAGGTGTTTTGACTTTTCAAACTCTCGTAAATCTTTTAAGTTAATCTTCACCGAGCTATTCTTGTTGAACTTTTCAATGTGTTCTTTTATCTGATTTAGAATCTCAGGTTTTGGAGCAAGTATTAATATATCATTCTTAGGAATATGATTGAAGGTTGCCAATTGATGCATGAACTCTATGAGCTTAATCATAACCAATGTTTTGCCCGAACCAGTTGCCATCCACATCGACGCACGATTCAAAAACTGTGTATAAGGTATCTCATTGCTTTCTACATCAAAGTATTGCCCAAGCAAACCAAAATGAGTGCTTTCTGCAGCATAGCTTATTTCATTCTTCCATTCTTCTCTGGTGTGTTGCTGATAGTGCTTGTATAGATGCTTTCTCTCATGGTAATAATAATATAATGTGTTTAAAGCATTCTTCAATGCTACTTGTTGATAGTCGTGAAGTTTCCAATCAATTCCAAAGGTTTCTTTATCTAAGTTTTTAAAAAACTCAGGTAACTTAACAGGATTATTCTCAACTAATTTATCTAAAACTACTTTTGCCATTTCTCTTCTTATTTACTGTTCCACCAAATCAATGGTTTAATCCACGGATACTCCTCAAATGTCATTTCAGAATAAATAATCTCTGTACCGTCTTCAAACACTACTTTGTCTTCAAACAACTGTTTGATATGCTTACCCGATAGATTGGACAGAGTTTCAGCTATGTCCACATCAGGATAAAGCTTCTCGAATACCACTTTGGCATTTTTATTAGCATAGTCTATTTCAATAGCATCCAGCAACTTTTGATCTTGCATAAAGCTGTATTGTTCCACCTGGTTCTTTTCTTCTTTGCCTTGCCATTGATATTTGGCTTTGGCCAATACATCTTCGTATTGTTCTAATTCGTAGTAACAAATTAAACCGCCACCAGTATATTTATTTTCAATTGAAACTGTAGTTCTATGCCCTAATAGAGTTCTTTTAACTCTTGGTATAATTGTATTATTAATATACTCATTTTGCTCTACGGATATGGCTTTCCTTTTTAATTTTATAGCTGTCACTAATGTCGAACCACTTCCTCCAAAGAAATCTAAAACAATATCACCTTCATCTGTCCCTGATTTAATAATTCGCTCAAGTAACTTTTCAGGTTTTTGTGTATCAAATAGAACACGTTCAGATGAAGTTGGTTGTTGCTGAAATGACATTACATCTGACCATACGGAATCAAATGATGCTTCAGTTTCAACACTTGGCACCAATTCTTTCCAAACATCCATAAAAGGTCTTTCTACGTCTATTAAATCTCTTAAATTATTCCAAACATCGCCATATGGCTTTCCTTTCGACTCTACTTCATCTTTATAAATATTTCTTCCATGTGCAACTTGATATTCACGACCTTGCTCATCGGTCTTATTAAAACTTTCAAGATATTTAAGAGACTGTGGCTGTGTTAACTTATTAAATTTATATTGATTTGATTTAGTGTAAAAATATATTGATTGATGACCTAATATCCAGTTAGTTTCAGCACCCTTTACTTTATATCCTGATAAAACTTGAATATCCCAAATTATTTCTCTTTTAAAATTGCTTTTCCCAAAAACGATATCTGATAAAATTCTGCCCAGAAAATTAGCATTCTCATCTAAATGTATATAAAAAGTACCATCATTTTTCATTAGTTCTTTTGTTAGCTGCAATCTATCATGCATCAAACTTAACCATGAAGCATCCTGGTATGAATCCTTATAGGAGAAATCACTTCCAGTATTAAACGGAGGATCTATATATACCTGCTGAATTTCTTCTTTATATTTCGTTTGAAGATCTTGAAGCAATAAGTAGTTATCAGACTTCATCAAATATGCATCAACATTTTCTTTGTAGTTATTAAACAAAAAAAGTATTTCATTTTTAAATTCAGAAAAGAACTTAGTGTCAATTGGTAAATATTGAAACTTGTCGTTAAGAGCATTCTCAACAACTATTTTCTTCTCAAAATCGATGTCATTGGCAAATGCAAACTCCTTCCATTCTTTTTTAGTTACCTCCTCTTTATCATCAAGCCATTCTTTATTAAGCTCTTTCCATTCTTCTACTTGTTTTTTCCAACCCGGACTTGCAATTAACTTTTTAATGAGCTCAATATTGTCAGCCAACTTATCAAGCGTCAACACATAATTACAATTTCTCACAAACTTAGGTTTCTCCCATATAGCTTTCAGTTCATCTTCAAAACGAGCAATGTATTCAATTACCTTTTGAGCAATTTTTTTGATGTTTTGCATTCGTTTCACGGTAGGAGCATCAAAGTCTGTTTCAAGATCGTTGAACAACCAATTATACACATATATGTCTAACTGCTCTTTCAGAAAACCTTCGGCATCTTTGTGGATAAAATAATCAATCTCATTTTGACGTTTGTAGATGCTAAATATTTTCTTCAGGTCTTCCTCAACAAGTATAACTCCTTTTTTGTGCAGATATTGCAACATCAACGAGACGTCATTTATACTATATTCAACTTTTACCGTATTGATTATATCGTTTACATTTTCTATTAAAAGACATTTCCTACTATCCGTTTTTCTATCAATTACTGCGCGATCAATACCAGTATCTTCAAAAACCAAACTTGGATGAAGTGCTACTCCATATTCTTTAATACACTTATCTATCAAATCATTACTTTTGTCTATCTCCAAATATTCTCTCAGTCGGTCATACTGATTGTTTTCCTGATAGCGAACTTTGAAAATCACCTCTTTTTTAGAGGCTTCCACCATATAAAAATGTATGGCTTTTTTTTCATTTCCTTTGGTATGCTTAATTTCTGAAGCGTCAAAAAGAATTTTGATGCCATTTATTTCTGATTGCAAGTCTTCGTAGTTGGCTTCTGATTTAACGTAATAAAGCTTTTGAGTTTTCCAAAACAGAGAAACATCATCACGGTCAGAATAAACCTTTTCATATAGGTTTTTATGAATTTGCGAGTTAGCGAAAAAAACTGTGCCAGTTTCGTTTAGGTAGCAATCGAAGAAATGGTAGAGCTTTTCGAACAGCTCTTCTCTGTATTTAACTTCAATCTGTTTGTTAATTTCATCTTTGATATAAGGTTCTATCTCTGCAAAATATTGTGCTTTAATATCCATCAGGTTCACGTATCCTGATTTTCCTTTAATAGGATGCCCAATAAATGTGTCTTTCAAAGCAGAGAAAAATCTTTGTTCGTATATATTGTTCATTTTTTTATTTCTTCTATTAATAAATCTTTCACTTCAACGTCTAAAATCCTAGCAATCTCAAAAAGCACTTCTAGTCTGGGTTGTTGTCGATTTTGTGCATACGCATTAACCATATTATAGCTTTTTCCAAGCTTTTCTGCTAACCAAGTCTGCTTAATTCCTTTTTCTTCTAAAACTTCTTTTATTCTATTCATATTTTAAAATTGTCAGACCGCTAAATTACTTCATTTTATTCAATATCTTGTTTTTCGAGATAGAAAACTATTGATTTATGCCATATCTGTATGATTTAGTCTTTATATTATTTATGTTTTGGGAGTAATCCTTTTATGTTTTGGGAGTAATCCTTGAATGATAAAAAATACAATAGTAGTTATAATTCCTTCTCATTAAACCAACCTTTTCTTATACGCTTTTTTGTTAATAACTTCTATGCTCAAACGCTGATTTTTAGGTGGTACTTTTACTTTAATTTTTGATACACGTTTTATGATACGAAAATAGGGTGGTGTAGAGTGTAAAAAAAATGCAGAAGTATATTTATACTCCTGCATTAATACTATCTAAAACATCTTTGTGCTTATATGCTCACAAAACTAAAATTCAAGTAATTCACTTTCATATTTAAATTGTGTTGGCTTATTATCGAAACCAGCATATCCTATTTTTAATATCCTATTGAAAAAGAATTTGCTCAATGCGGATTCAGGAAGTTCGTTTAGACGATGGTATCTTTGTACATCCCATTGATTAACATTTGCTCGTTCAGCAAACTTTTGTGCATTTCCAATAATAGTATTAGATGCATGTGTTTTTGATGCACCGTGTTCAATATGAAATCTTAAAGCTTGACTTGTTGAGCGATAAATAACAGTATAAATTTGAGACACAGAATATTCATTTAATAAATCATATAAAGTTGAAACTGTCTTCTCACCGGCTCTGTATATAATTCTAAAAACATTAAACACATTATAATGAAGATACTCTAGTGATTCATGTAAAGATATTTTTTCCAAATTTGATATGCATCTTCTGACTCTATCTCATAATTAGGATTTATCAATGATTCAATTATTGAAAGAGTATCCAGTCCTTTTCTCTGTTCGTTAAGTGTTAAAAGGAAAATGGTGATTTATATTCAGGGTGTTATGTGTTTTGCAAAGTGAGTAAATTAACACTAACACATACTTTGTTGATATCTGTAGGAGGAAAATGTCTTAAAGTGTTAAACCTCCCTCCTAATTTCGAACTAGTCCGACGGTATGAAAATAAAAAAATAATGGTTTCGTACCGATCCGAAATTAGAAAATAAAAAAAATAATGGTTTCGTACTGATCCGAAATTAGAAAAATAAAAATTTATTGATTTCGTACTGATCCGAAATTAGAAAATTAAAAAATTAATGATTTCGTACTGGTACGAAATTAGAAAATTAAAAAATTATCGATTTCGTACTGATCCGAAAGTAGAAAATTAAAAAAATATTGATTTCGTACTGATACGAAAGTAGGAAAATAAAAAAATAATGGTTTCGTACTGGTACGAAATTAGGAGGGAACTTTTTTTATGGGCTTTGGAGGGGTCGGGATGGAGGGTTTTATTTTGTTTTTAGTGATGTATTCGTTCGA
>DATJCU010000242.1:0-83027 GCA_035497795.1 Edaphocola sp.
TTGTTAAGTAATATTTTCTGTCAGCAGAATATTTTTCTATGAGTTGCTTTATTGTCATTTCTTCTTATTCTGTTTTATATATTTTGCTCTTTCCTCTGCCACTTTCAGTGCTTTCATACCCAAATCTTCATCTTGAATTTCGTATAGAATTTTGTCGCTAAGGAATGAAACCAAAAGTTCATCTGAGTTACAGTGGTATATATCGGCAAGCTTCAGTATTATTTCCTTCGTAATTTTGCGTTCCCCACGTTCCATTTTACTTAAAATAGCAACATCAATATCCAGTAAGGCTGCAACTTTCCGTAGAGGTAGTTCCCTTTCTTCTCGGATGTGCCTTAATTTTTCTCCTATCGTTTCTGTTGACATAACTTCCGTTGACATAATGTGTCAAATTTATGCAAATATTTCATAGTAATCCAAATTGCAGAAAAACTTTGTTACGAAATAATCCAGATTAAACCAACAACGCCACTCACAGCCAAACACTTCCTTTGACTGCCACTTTCCAATAACGCCTTGATTTCTGAAACACCTTTGTCCCGAAAGCCCGCAAGGTGCGGGATAACAGTAACAAATTAATGTGTTTCAATTATGGAAAAACAAAGTAAAAAAGTTTTGCTGACGCTCGGTGCAATGCTGTCAGCAATGGGTGCGTTCGCACAGGGAAACGGCTCGGCAGGTATCAACGAAGCTACTCAAATGGTAACGTCCTATTTCGACCCCGCAACCCAGTTGATTTACGCCATCGGGGCGGTGGTTGGGTTAATAGGGGGAGTAAAGGTGTACAACAAATTCAGTAGTGGCGACCCCGATACGAGCAAAACGGCGGCAAGTTGGTTCGGTGCGTGTATCTTCCTGATTGTAGCGGCTACTATCCTGCGTTCATTCTTCCTGTAAAACATTAAAGGTGTTGAAAAAGAGAAGAATGAAAACTCCACTGACCTACTACGGAGGTAAGCAAGGTCTGGTACAGGTTATTTTGCCGTTAATACCAAAGCATCAGACCTATGTTGAACCCTTTGTAGGCGGTGGAGCGATATTTTGGGCAAAGCCACCCTCAAAAGTCGAGGTAATAAACGATTACAATCGGGAGCTAATCAACTTCTACGAAGTCTGTAAAAATGACTTTGTGGAATTGGAAAAGCTCGTAAGGATTAGCCTGCACAGTCGGTCATTACACAGCGATGCAAAGGTTATTTACAGCCACCCTCACTTGTTTACAAGATTGCAAAGGGCTTGGGCAGTTTGGGTGCTCTGCAATCAGTCGTTCAGCTCAAAAATAGACGATGCGTGGGGATATGATAAAATACGACCTACATCTACCAAAAGGATATTCAACAAGCGACAATCCTTTACGGAAGTATATGCTATCCGTTTGCAGAATGTTCAGATAGAGAATACCGATGCACTCCGCATTATCAACTCCCGTGATTATGAGCAGGCTTTTCACTATTGCGACCCGCCTTATTTCAATTCGGACTGCGGGCATTATGACGGTTATTCCCCCGAAGACTATTTGGCATTGCTCCAGTGCCTTTCCGAAGTAAAAGGAAAGTTCCTTTTGAGTAGTTACCCAAGCAAAGAGCTGACGGAGTTTACCAATAACCACAATTGGTATTCTGCCAATCTGCAACGGGAAGTATTCGTAGATACCAACGGTGGTAAGCCAAGAAGAAAAACAGTCGAGGTACTCACGGCTAATTACGAACTAAAAAATCAATTTGACTATGCACTCTTATAACATTAACAAAGGCATCGGAAGAACGGTGGAGTTCAAAGGTTTAAAGGCTCAATACCTGTTCATCTTCGCAGGCGGACTGCTCGGTACGCTCATCTTCGTGATGATACTGTATATGGCAGGCGTGAACTCGTATATCTGCCTGTTTCTCGGTACAGGCGGAGCTTCGCTCATTGTGTGGCAGACCTTTTCACTGAACAAGAAGTATGGCGAACACGGACTGATGAAAATAGGGGCAAGAAAAAGACACCCCCGATACATCGTTTGCCGCAAGCCTGTACACCGCTATTTAAAATTTACTCCTAAACAGAATGCCCTATGAGAAACGTAGCTAAAACAACAACATTGGAAAGCAAATTTCCTTTGTTGGCAGTAGAGAACAACTGTATTCTTTCCAAAGATGCGGACATTACCGCCTGCTTTGAGGTGCGTTTACCCGAACTGTTTACAGTAGCTTCTGCGGAATATGAAGCCATTCATTCGGCTTGGCATAAGGCTATAAAAACCTTGCCTGATTTTACGGTCATTCACAAACAGGATTGGTACATCAAAGAGAACTACGCTCCTGATTTGGCACAGGAAAACCAAAGTTTTCTGTCAAAGTCCTACCAACGCCATTTCAATGAGCGACCGTTCCTGAACCATTATTGCTACCTGTTCCTGACCAAGACGACCAAGAACCGAATGCGTATGCAAAGTAACTTTTCATCGCTTTGCAAGGGTACGCTTATTCCAAAGGAAATCAACAAGGAAACGATACACCGCTTTATGGAAGCGGTCGCACAGTTTGAGCGTATCGTGAACGATAGCGGTTTTGTCCATCTGCGAAGATTAAGCGAAGAAGACCTCATCGGAACGGACGAAAAGCAAGGGTTATTGGAACAATACCTTACGCTTTCGAGAGAAGCCGGAACGGCAATGCAGGACATCGCTTTAGGAGCTGAAGAAGTCCGTATCGGTAACAAAAGGTTGTCCTTGCACACCTTGTCCGATACGGACGACCTGCCCGGAACGGTATCGGCTGATACCCGTTTTGAAAAGCTGTCCACCGACCGGAGCGACTGCCGTCTGTCGTTCGCCGCTCCTGTAGGATTGTTATTGAGCTGTAACCATATCTATAATCAATACCTGTTTATAGATAACAGCGAAGACAATCTGCAAAAGTTTGAAAAATCTGCCCGCAATATGCACTCTTTGGCTCGGTACAGCCGTGCCAACCAAATCAATAAGGAGTGGATAGAAAAGTACCTGAACGAAGCCCACAGTTTCGGGCTGTCATCCATTCGGGCACACTTCAACATTATGGCGTGGTCGGAAGACCCTGCGGAACTCAAACAGTTGAAAAACGATTGCGGTAGTGCGTTGGCATTGATGGAGTGCAAGCCTCGGCATAATACTACGGACGTAGCCACATTGTATTGGGCTGCAATGCCGGGCAATGCGGGCGACTTTCCAAACGAAGAAAGTTTCTACACGTTCATAGAACCTGCCTTGTGCTTCTTTACGGAAGAAACGAACTACCACAATTCGCCCTCTCCGTTCGGTATCAAAATGGCTGACCGCCTGACAGGAAAACCAATCCATTTGGACATATCGGATTTGCCTATGAAGCGTGGGATTATCACGAACCGGAACAAGTTTATACTTGGTCCGTCAGGTTCGGGAAAATCGTTCTTCACTAACCATATGGTAAGGCAGTATTACGAACAAAACGCCCACGTACTGCTCGTAGATACAGGTAACTCTTATCAGGGTTTATGCGAATTGATAAAGGGTAAAACCAAAGGCGAAGACGGGGTTTACTTCACTTATACCGAAGATAACCCGATAGCGTTCAACCCCTTTTATACGGACGATGGCGTATTTGATATTGAGAAGCGTGAAAGTATCAAGACTTTGATACTGACCTTATGGAAACGTGATGATGAACCGCCCACCCGTTCGGAAGAAGTGGCTTTATCCAATGCTGTAAGCGGATATATAGAACGCATCAGAACGGACGATGTTTACCCCTCATTCAACGGCTTCTACGAATATGTGAAAGGCGACTACCGCAAGGTATTGGAGGAAAAACAGGTACGGGAAAAAGACTTTGACATTGCCAATTTCCTGAATGTTCTCGAACCCTATTACAAAGGCGGCGAATACGATTACCTGCTCAACTCCGATAAGCAGTTAGACCTGCTTTCCAAACGCTTTATCGTGTTTGAGATTGATGCGATTAAAGACCACAAAATCCTCTTTCCCATAGTCACGATTATCATTATGGAGGTGTTCATCAACAAAATGCGGAGGCTGAAAGGTATCCGTAAGCTCATCCTGATTGAAGAAGCGTGGAAAGCAATCGCAAAAGAGGGAATGGCAGAATACATCAAGTATTTGTTTAAAACGGTCAGGAAATTTTACGGAGAAGCCATTGTCGTAACCCAAGAGGTCGATGATATTATCCAATCGCCCATCGTCAAGGAAAGTATCATCAACAATAGCGATTGCAAGATTTTGTTAGACCAACGCAAGTATATGAACAAATTCGATGATATACAGGCGATGTTGGGGCTTACCGACAAAGAGAAAGGACAGGTACTTTCTATCAATATGAACAATGATGCCTCACGGCTTTATAAGGAAGTGTGGATAGGTTTAGGTGGTACGCACTCGGCAGTCTATGCCACCGAAGTTAGTTTGGAAGAATACCTCGCCTATACGACCGAAGAAACCGAAAAAATGGAAGTGATGCAGCTCGCTTCCGAATTGGACGGCAATGTCGAACTCGCTATCAAGCATATCGCAATGCAAAGGCGGGATAAAGTAAATCAATAGTCTATTAACAATTTAAAATTTCAAGAACAATGAAAAAAGTAATGTATCTGGTGTGTACGGCACTAATGCTTGCCGTAGCACCGTCAGCAAAAGCCCAATTTGTAGTAACTGACCCTGCAAACCTGGCATCGGGAATTATCAACTCTGCTAACGAAATCGTACAGACTTCTTCGACCGTGAGTAATGTCGTAAAGAACTTCAACGAAGTGAAGAAAGTGTACGAGCAGGGCAAGGAATACTATGACAAGCTCAAAGCCGTAAACAACCTCGTCAAAGATGCCCGCAAAGTACAGCAAACGGTACTCTTGGTAGGCGATGTTTCGGAAATGTATGTGCAAAACTTTGGGAAAATGATGAACGACCCGAACTTCTCCGCACAGGAACTGACCGCAATCGCAAACGGCTATTCGGCTTTACTGAATGAGAGTACCGAACTGCTGAAAGAATTGAAGCAGATTGTAACCTCTACAAGCCTTTCGCTGAACGACAAAGAGCGTATGGACATCATCGACCGTGTGTACAAGGAAGTGAAAGAATACCACAGCCTTGTACGCTACTACACCAATAAAAACATCTCCGTGAGTTTGTTGAGAGCGAAAAAACAGAACAATACCAAAAGAGTGCTTGACCTCTACGGAACTTCTAACCAAAAATATTGGTAGTTATGGAATTTAATAATCTTCACGAAGTCCTGCGCTCATTATACGATGAGATGTTACCACTGTCCGCCGATATGGCGGCAGTGGCAAAAGGAGTGGCGGGCTTGGGGGCGTTGTTCTATGTCGCCATCAAAGTATGGCAGGCATTGAGCAGGGCTGAACCGATTGATATGTACCCTTTGCTCCGTCCGTTCGCATTAGGTATCTGTATAATGTTCTTCCCGACTATCGTATTGGGAACAATCAATGCCGTATTAAGTCCGGTGGTGCAGGGCACACACGCCATTCTCGAAAATCAGGTGCTTGACCTCAACGATTTACAGGCTAAAAAAGACCTGTTGGAAAGGGAAGCAATGTTGCGAAATCCCGAAACTGCCTATTTGGTGTCCAATGAGGAATTTGATAACAAGCTCGATGAATTGGGCTGGTCGCCCTCCGATTTGATAACAATGTCGGGAATGTATATGGATAGGTTCGCCTATCAGACCGAACAGGCAATCAAGAATTGGTTGCGCAATCTGTTAGAGGTACTGTTTCAAGCTGCGGCACTGGTCATTGATACCATACGGACTTTTTTTCTCATCGTCCTGTCCATACTCGGACCGATAGCCTTTGCGATAAGTGTGTGGGATGGTTTTCAGTCCACACTCACGCAATGGCTGACCCGATATGTAAGCGTGTATCTGTGGTTGCCCGTTGCCGACCTGTTCAGCTCGATGCTTGCCAAAATACAAGTCCTTATAATCGAAAAGGATATACAGATGCTTTCAGACCCGACCTATATACCCGACACAAGCAACACCGTGTACATCATATTTATGCTGATTGGCATTGTGGGTTACTTCACGATACCTACCGTAACAGGCTGGATTATCCAAGCCGGAGGTGCAGGAAACTTTATGCGTAACGTAAACCAAACTGCAATGAAAACCGGAAACATTGCCGGAGCAGGTGCAGGTTCTGCGGTTGGAAATATCGGTGGAAAATTAATGGGGAAATAAGAACAATTAAATCATTTAAAAATGGAATTTAAAACGCTAAGAAATATTGAAAACAGCTTTCGGCAGATACGATTGTATGCCATAGTGTTTGCTGTTCTCTGCATTGGCGTGGTAGGATATGCCGTATGGCAATCCTACCGCTTTGCAGACGAGCAACGCCAAAAAATCTATGTATTGGATAATGGCAAATCTTTGATGCTTGCCTTATCACAAGATGCAAGTATCAACCGCCCCGTGGAAGCGAGGGAACACGTTAGACGGTTTCACGAACTGTTCTTTACGCTTGCACCCGACAAAAACGCTATCGAAAGCAATATGAGCAGGGCGTTCAACCTTGCCGACAAAAGTGCCTTTGACTATTACAAAGACTTAACGGAGAAAGGTTATTACTCCCGTATCATCTCGGGCAACGTACAGCAACGCATTGAGGTAGATAGTGTCGTGTGCAACTTCGACAATTATCCTTATTCGGTGCGGACGTATGCCAAACAATTTATCATTCGGTCAAGCAATGTGACCAGGCGTAATCTGATTACTTCCTGCTATCTCGTGAACTCCGTTCGCTCCGACAACAATCCGCCAGGGTTTAACATTGAAAAATTTGCGGTAATAGAAAACAGGGATATCGAAGTCATAAACCGATAAAAAAAGATGGATATGAAACAGATGCTTGATTTAGACACATTCACAAAAACGTTGACCGATAAAGGCTATGACGGTTATTTCCAGACGGAAGCTGCCTATGCAGATAAGTTGAAAGACAGTATCAACAGGTTTTTGGAGGCTTGTGAGAACGGTACGGACAAACCCTTGTATGCTGATAGCTTTTCGTTAAGGACTTACCTCGAATGGAATGGAGAGGAAAAGCCCTATACCCAATGCTATATGCGTGTGCGGTACGAAGACAACAAATTCGATGTACAGGAAATGGATATTGAAAGGAAAGACCAATACGGGCATTCAATGAAAAAATCGGAACTGAAAAACCTTACAACAGGAACGGTTCCGACCGTAAAGGAAGCCCTTGCTAAAGTGCTTGATACGCCTAAACAACAGTTTTCTTCCCGAAAAAGAGGGTTCAGAATGTGATAACCCCAAATAATTGAAGTATGAAAAAATTAAGAGCAAATATGGACAGGTACTTTGACAGACTGGATGAACGCTGGCGGGCAATGCCCCTGCGGAAACAGCACCAATACACGCTATACCTCTTTATCGGTTATTTTCTGATGACCGCAGGGATAATTTTCAAAGTGTGGTACGATACGTCAAAGTCCGGAAACAATATGGTCATAGAACATATTGAAAACCCTGTCCTCAAAAAAAGTGAACGTCCTGCAAACCCGCAGGACACATTATCAACAATTCTAAAAAAATAAGTTTTATGAAAGAAAATGAGAACAAAAAATCGGTTGTTCGGGTAACGGAAAGTAGCTCGAAAGAAACCGCTGATGTACTGCAAGACGGTACACAGAACAATGCGGAAAAGCTCAAAAAGCCTTTGATTTTTGGCTTAATGGGGATTGTGTTTGTAGGTTGTATGTACCTCATATTTAAACCGTCCGCAGACAAAAAGGAAATCGAAAACATCGGGCTGAACGATGCCGTTCCGCAAGCTACCGGAGCGGGGATGCCTGCCGACAAAGGCAAGGCTTATGAGTTGGAAATGCTGGAACGCAAAGACGAGGAAAAACGCAATGCACTTGCCACGCTTTCGGACTATTGGAATACCGAAGACAAAGACGAGCCGATTGATGAATATCCCGATGAAAACGAAAGCTACGGCGGTGGCGGCAGAAATTCGGGAAGAAGCGGAAATCCTGCCCTGCACAGCTACCGCAATATGCAAAGCACATTGGGTTCATTCTATCAGGACGACAATGCCGAAACTATGGAACTCCGAAGACAGTTGGACGAACTCAAAGAGAAGCTGGCTGAAAAAGATGTACCGCCTGTTGCAACCGTAGATGACCAACTCAAACTAATGGAGAAGTCCTACGAAATGGCGGCGAAGTATCTTCCGCAAAACACGAATACCGCAGAAACCGTACCTGTCAATGGTACAGCTTCAGGAACTTCGGGGGCTAACCAAAAGGAGCATTTTGTATCATTCACTTCGACAAGGAAAAACACCGTTTCCGCATTGTACCGTGAGCCTACCGATAGTGCTTTTTTAGCCGATTGGAGCGAAACAAGAAACCGAGGTTTTTATACCGGAGGTTCTGTGGAACAGGTGGTACAACCGAAGAACAGTATCAAAGCCTGTGTACACGATGCACAAACGGTTATCGGCGAAACGGGTGTAAGGCTTCGTTTATTGGAGCCTGCCCGAACACCACAACGTACCATTCCGCAGGGAACGATTGTAACGGCTAATGCCAAATTTCAGGGAGGGCGTTTGCAACTCAAAATTACTTCTATTGAATTGGAGGGCAATATCATTCCGGTAGATATAACCATTTATGATTTGGACGGACAACAAGGTCTGTACGTGCCGTATTCGCCCGAAATGAACGCCCTTACTGAAATGGCGGGCAATATGAGCCAGACAGGTGGAACGAGCGTAATGCTAACGCAAAATGCCGGACAACAGGTCGCTGCCGATTTGAGCCGTGGCGTGGTACAGGGCATTTCGGGCTATTTCTCTAAAAAGGTACGAACGCCAAAGGTTACACTGAAAGCCGGACACCAAGTCTTTTTGGTATCTAAAAAATAACGTTGAACTCAAATAATTAAAACAAAGAAACCTGTTCCGTGCAACGGAACACGCTTCATCACAATTAACAATAAAATTAAAGACGATGAAAAATCTTTTTAAATCATTTTGGGCGGTTGCCCTTACAGTCGGCTTTGCCGTAACCTCTTTTGCACAGGATAGTGCAAGAACTCCGCTTGCTTTGGGTAAGATAGAACCCTACAAAATGGAAGTAACCTACGATAAAACTTCGCATTTGATATTCCCGACCGCTATTCGGTATGTGGATTTGGGAAGTGAGTATCTGATTGCCGGAAAAGCGGAAGATGCCGAAAATGTACTGCGTGTAAAGGCAACCGTTAGGGATTTTGAAGCCGAAACAAACTTTTCTGTGATTACCAATGACGGACGTTTTTACAGCTTTAACGTGTATTACAGTGGGTATCCCGAAGCATTGAGCTATGACCTGCTCACAATGCAAAAGGCAGTAGATAAAGCCAACGGTAACGATGTGCTTTTCGAGGAATTGGGCAATAATTCTCCGTCTTTGGCGGGCTTGCTATTGGAAACCATTTACAAGAAAGACAAGCGTATTGTAAAGCATATCGGGGCAAAGAGCTTCGGTATTCAGTTCATTCTGAAAGGAATTTACATACACAACGGCAAATACTATTTCCACACGGAATTGAGAAACAAAAGCAATGTGCCGTTTAACATTGATTTTGTCAATTTCAAAGTCGTGGATAAAAAGGTTGCCAAGCGTACCGTAGTACAGGAACGTCCTTTGACACCTTTAAGAACATACAAGCCTTTGGAGCAAGGCATAAACGGAAAATCGACAGAGCAAAATGTTTTCCTTTTGGACCAATTCACGATTGCCGATGACAAGGTACTGCTGATTGAGATTTTCGAGAAGAACGGTGGCAGGCATCAAACCCTGCAAATCGAAAATTCGGACTTAATCAAAGCCCGATTGATAAACGATATGCACCTGAAATTTTAATAACCTTTTAAAGCAAGAACAATGAAAAAGTATATCTATACCGTGATGCTCATCTTTATGGCCATCACGGTTACACAGGCACAAAGAATGTTGCCTAAACAGAAAGGATTGGAGGTAAGTACAGGCATACTCTCCAACGACAAAATCGGTAACGATTATTATATCAATATCGGTATGACCGTAAACGGAAAGAACGGCAATTACCAAATATGGGCGTTGGAATACACCCACCAATACCACGATTACAAAGACATTCGCATACCACAGGAAACCTATACCGCAGAGGGTGGTTACAGCTTTTTCCTGCTGGGCGATAGCCGAAAGAATATCACGCTGAATTTCGGATTGACAGGCGTAATCGGTTATGAGAGCATCAACCGTGGCGAAACAATGTTGTACGATGGTGCGAAGATACTGAGCGAAGACAATTTTGTTTACGGAGCTGGCGGTCGGCTCACGTTGGAAACGTACCTGTCAGACCGATTTGTACTTGTCCTGCAAGGGCGTACAAAGGTCTTATGGGGTACGGATTTGGAGCAATTCCGACCGTCCGCAGGTGTGGGATTAAGGTTTAACTTTTAAAATTTCAAAACGATGATAGCAATATTTAATAAATTCAGAACAGGGTTACTGCCAGTATATATACTCTTGGCAATCCTGACAGCTTCGGTTACTTTGGTATCTTGTAGCAAAGACGATGAACTCGAAATACAGAACGATTTTCCGTTTGAGGTCAAAGTGATGCCTGTACCCAAAGGCGTTGCCAATGGGCAGACCATAGAAATACGCATAACCATACAGCGTACAGGTAACTACCACAATACGCAATACCACCTGCGATATTTCCAATTTGACGGACAGGGAACACTAAGGTATTACGATGAACCTCCGTACCTGCCAAACGATTTGTATCCATTGCCAACGGAACAATTCCGTTTGTATTACACATCAACATCTGCGGTATCACAAGCCTTTGAGGTTTGGATTTCGGACAGCTTTGGGAACGAAAAGCAATTGAGCTTTCAGTTCAACAATACAGATTAAGAATAATAGAAATAAAGCTAAAAAACCGACTTATGTAAAGTCGGTTTTTTAGCTTTTTGGCTTTCGATGTAAGATGATATTGCTTAAATTTACTCCATTATAAATCATATAGCTATGGATACGGTTACGGCTCAATTGGTGTTTGGTATTATTCTAATTGTTGTTGGGATTGGGCTTATCTATTGGATAAGCCGTAGGAAATTTTACAGGCGTAATGGTATGGGTGCAGAGGGCTTTTCAAGTTTTGAAGCATCGGTGTTTACACGTTTTATAGAGGGTTTCGGCAAATTGATTGCATACGCTTTGATTGTTGTCGGTGCTATTTGTATATGGACTTACAGCCAAATGAAAAAGGATATACAGACGAAACAGGAAGTAAAGACAGAACAACCTGCCCAACGCTGATACACATACTTTCGATAATATTTCTAACAAAATCGGATAACCTTTGGGCTATCCGATTTTTCGTTTATGGCATATGTAAACCGCCAAACACTGCCTTTCAACGCCAACGGAGGCAACATTCTCCAATCCTGCAACAAGCCTTTCTAAATTCGACTTCCACAGCAAAATTGAGCAAACTATGGAAGTTATCGCAATACAAAAATCCGTATTGGACGGAATGAAAAATGAGTTGGAAGCACTTTTGGAACTGACCGAAAATGCCACCCGGAAATATACCCCGATTTTCAAAGAAGAAAAATGGCTCGATAACCAGGAAGTGTGTCTGATGATGAACATTACCAAACGGACTTTGCAGACCTATAAAGACAAAGGTCTATTGCCATACTCCAGACTGAACCGCAAGAACTATTACAAACGCTCGGACGTACAGGCTCTGCTCGAAGCCGGACAACCGTACAATACAAATGACAATGGATTTACTGACGAATGAAGCCGAAGAAATCATCGCACAACAGGAGATGATAACACAGTTACGAAGCCGTATCGAACAAATACTGAAAAACTACCGTCCTGTAATGAACGGAGAAATTTACCTTTCGGGCGAAGATGTGTGCGGATTGCTGCATATCAGCAAAAGGACTTTACAGCAATACCGTGATGATAATATCCTGCCATTTATCCAGATTGGGGGCAAAATAATCTATAAGGAAAGTGATATTCTGAAAATTTTGGAACAGAACTATATGTCCAATGACAAACATTGTCTGTAATAAATTTTGTGTTACTATCTTCCTATCGAAATGAGTTTAGTATCTTTGTTATCGAAAATATAGAAAATACTTAAAGTGTTTTTGCTTTAAGTCCTGATACTAAAAACTGGTAATTTTTAAGACAACGGGACGATAAGTAGGAATGCTCACGTCATAGGCGTGGGTGCTCTCTTATCCGTTGTCGGGCGTACCAGTGCCTTAGTATCGGTAAGTGTAGTTGCCTGCGTCTTCTTTTTTGTGCAGGGCTACATCAACTCAAAAAAGGTATGATATGGAAACTGTTACAACTCAACAAAGAATTACCCTCGCCTTTATCAATGATAAAAGCCCGATTTTAGATGTCATTTGCAAAGACCTCGCTAATTCGGGGATTGATATATTGTTCCGTTCGGAAAATATTGAAAGCGGACTATCTAAATTATCTGTTTTGACAATATTTCCTGAAGTTTGTATTATCGACCTCGACTTCTTCGATAAGAATGTACTGGCACAGCTTCAAGAATTGAGAACACAATAC
Source organism: Edaphocola sp. (assembly GCA_035497795.1). Lineage (GTDB taxonomy): Bacteria > Bacteroidota > Bacteroidia > Chitinophagales > Chitinophagaceae > Edaphocola. Next base: position 12,653 of record DATJCU010000242.1, read on the forward strand.
CCCACCATAAAGCTGATTGCACATAGTGATATTGATGCGGAAAAAGCCGTCAAACCTCTTTTGGAAATTGGTTTTGCAGGTTATCTGCTCATTGGTAGCGATGCGGACGACTTCAAAAACGCCATTGATGGAGTTTCTAATGGCGGAAGATATTTTAGTGTGGGCGTAGCGGAGATTGCACAGGAATATTTTGGCAGTAAGTAACCGTCCAATGCTAACAGCGTAAAAATATCTGTTCTAATAAGGCGACGTTCTTTTGCTTCTTTTCTTTGGTCGCTGTGTGGAAAGAAAAGAAGTCATTTCCAAAATCAATCTTTGGGATACCGAATATCCCACGAAAAAAACTCGCAACCTGTTTGGTAAAATGTAAGGAAGTGTGCGGAGCGGTGCATTTTGACAAAGTGGTTGCACCTAATTTAACCGCAAAAAGACTGCCCGACCATCGGGAGGTGTGTCTTTTTGCCCGCCGATTTTGGCGTTTAAGCGACCTTAATCGGGTGGGTGCGGAAGTCTTTCAGATTGTGAAAAAATCCCTTGTATTCGGTCATTCCCCTGCGAAACAAGTTCCATAACAGGGAGCAACCCATTTGGGTCAATGATGAATTGATAAACAAATCCTGCTGTTTCAACGCTTCGGCAAGTGAACAGCTTGGCGTATTGTCTTCCTGCTCGGACTGCTTCAGCAATTCGCCAAATTCATCGGTAACAAATGGCAGGCTTGCCACCGTTTCGTATTTCTCCGAATTGGGTTGCTGTATCTCTCCGATAGTAGATAACAGCACTTGCCCTGTATGTTGGCTGTTGCCAAAATCCAACCAATATTTAGGGTGGTTTTGGTAGTGTCTGCGGTAGCTGACTTCTTTCAGCATTTCAGCAACGCCAAACCTTGCCTGTACGTTGTCCACACAAGTAATGGTAATGATTGCCCTTGCTTCTTCGGGTATTCTACCCAAGCTGTCTTTTTCAAATTTTCGGCTCTCGGCTTTCCAATTCGTTCCTATACAGCGATTGATACGGTTTATCAATGCAACGGATTTGTACAATCCTGTTTCACATTCAAAAAAACGCTGTCTGCCCAAATTAGCACTTGTTATAATATCATCATCCCAAAGGCGTACTTGTAACCCTGCGTGTCCTAAAGCTGTCAGACTTTCGTTTATTTCCATTAAGGCGGTCAATACTTTTGAGCCTGTGCCACCTGCTCCGATAAGGTTTACCGAAATCGGGTTTGTCGGATTGAGCAAATAGTTATCCGTAAAATGTACTTTTTCTTTCTCTGTATTCATCACAATAGATTTTTAAGGGTTTTGTTGTTCTTTTTTAATACCTCTGTTGGAAAGGGGTTATCTGTGCCGATAAGGTCTTTCCAAAGGTTTACAATGTTTTTTCTCGTCAGGTTTGCACACAATGAATGACTGAAATAGCTGTTGAAAAAGTAGTCTTCCCAAGCCTGTATAAATTCCTCGACCGAAGCCGAATTTTTAATATCAATGCTTACCGTTCCCATACATACGTTGCCCTTTTCATAGATATTGAAAAAAGGTGCGTAATACAATGGCGTTTTCTCGGTTGGTCTGCGGTTGTTGGCAAGGGCAAAGACTGAAAGACTGCCTTTGTCCGCTTTCCAAAGCATTGGCGGTACTTGTGCAGTTCCGTTGGGTATGCCCAAACCATTTACAAAATACAACTGCCTTTTCTGTGCTTTGGTGTACCATAGCACCGTACCTTTTTCGCTCGGATTGATATGCAGAATATTTGTCGGTAAAATTCCCTTTGGCTTTAAAAATGCTCGGCTTCTCTCGTCATCAGTCTGTAAAGCCATTGCCAATATATTAGCTTCCTTTACGGTCAATGGGTGTGCATTTACGGGCGTTCCGTTGCTGTCCATATCGAAATGCTCCACGTACATATCGGTTTCCGTTCCTGTGGTTTCGTAGAATACCAAAGCGGATTTTGGATAGTACAATGTTCCAAATTTGTCGGTTACATCGTTCATTTTGCTGTTGTTTTATAGTTCTCTAATAGCATATACAGGTCATCCAATAAGTCAAACATTCGGTTTTCAAAATCGAGGTTTTCGCCCGAAGTGTCGCTTCCGTTAAAGGATATGGAAATAGTCGGTTCTTCTAAACTTCCGTACTCGTTCAGCTCGCTGTTGATACTCTCTACAACGCTGTTGTACAATAAGCCTTTTGTATCGGCAACAAAAGAAATATACTTTTCCATTACGATTGCTTCATTCTCGCAATCATCGTCATAGGGGTCTTGTTCGCCTGTCGGTGCATTTCTGAAAATGGTTGCGTTAGGATATTCCGTGTAAAGTGCAAAGGCATTACAAGCCACCTGCCAACATTCCCTGTCGAATGTGTCACGGCTTTCAAATCGGCTCAACCGCTGTTCAAATAATGTCAGATTGATAGGGTTGTATAGTTTTTGTTCTATGATGTCGCCTATACATTCGGCTTGCCTTAACTCGCTTTTGTACATTTCGGTTTCGTCTGTATCGTCATAATCAATCCAATCTTTATGCGTTTCATAAAGCCAATACAGATAGCTGTCTTCCTTTCTGTAATAGGGTATTTGGGCAATATGGTACAGGTAACCGCAAACCGATATAAGTAGCTGTACGTTCTTTTTACGCTTCGGGTCTTTGAGCATTTGAAAGAGTGGCACTATGGGAATATGAAACAAGGTAGTGCCTACATTAAATCTTTCCTCGCTTTGCAGAATGGTTTTCTTACTATCCTGCAACAAACGTAAACTATCCCAATTCCTGTGGGTGCGTTTTAGTTTGGTGTCAATATCCCACATACCCAATACAATATTGTAAGGGAAATTATATGCCTGTGTCTTCATCGGCTCAATGCTGTAATGCTCGGCAAGTTGGGAAAGGGACTTGTAAAAATCCCTTTCCGTTTTCTGACAAGCCTGTACGGAATGTGCTGTTTTCAGTTTAGGCAGAAACATACATTTTAGAATACCATTGGTAGCATTGCTATTGGTACGGATTTCTGCTTGTCTTTCTGTACTTGGCTTGTGTCCTTTGGTCTTTGTAGCCAATTTGCGAACTCGCCCAACTGGCGGTGCAACTGCTTTTGCCTGTTTTTTTCGGGTATGCTGATTGTTCCCGATATGATATGTTTGTGCATAATTCATTGTTTTACAATTTTTGGTTTAACCTTTCGTACCCATTACGCTCTCAAACCTGTACTCGACTGCATCGTCTTTAATCTGTGGTGCTGATGCTTTGGCTGTCGTCAAAATCGGGTACATATTGGCGTAATAATTCATTACCGCTTCCACGCTCCAACGTGGCTCTGGGTCGGTCAGTCTGATGTCCTGTCCTTTTTCTTTGAGTATAAACACTCGTTCTAAATGCGTTGCAAATAACATAATGCTCGTTTTTAATGGTTAATACTCTGCTTCGTCTTCGTCCGTTGTGTCTGTCGGGCAATCGGCAGTAGATACCTCCGCTTGTGGCGGTTCGGGTGCTGTTGCTTCCATTGCTCCGAAAAGGCTCGGTGTTGCGAACCTGTCGGACAACGATGTTTTGCGTTTGCGTAACTCGTCCGCTTTTTCGGGGTACTCTGCGATGTCGGGTACTTTTATCCACGCTTCACGAAACTTGCCCTCTTTCTCCAATTCGTCCACCTTGTCCATAGCCTGTTTAAACTTCTTGTCTTTGGCTTCCTGCTCTTTTTTCTCTTTCTCGGCTTTTGCTTTCTCGATTGCCGATTGTGCTTTGGCTTCGTCCAATTGCTTTTGGAATTTCTCCATATCCACCATTAAGCCCGATACCTTTTGTACAGGTGCGGTTATCTGCTGAATAAACCCCTCGTCAAACTCTTGGGGTGTGGCATTGAATGTCAATGGGGGAATGAGGTTTTTGGCACTATCTCCGCATTGTTCGTTAAGGAGCAATACCGTTACAATTAGGTTGCTTTCTGCTCCTTTGGTTATGGTCAGTTGTAAATTGCCTGTAAAATCCAACTGCTGTATCTGACTGAAAAAATTTGTGTTCATTGTTCTGAAATTTTAATTGTTGTTACTTTTTTCTTTGATTGCTTTTAGTTTCTCGTGCATATCCGTCCAATATGCCTGTCTTTCCTTGTCGCTTGCTGTCGGTGGGTCGTGCTGATATTCTTTATACCAACCTGTTTGTTGAATAGCTTTTTTGAGGTCGGTAACTTCAATCCAATTCCCTTTTTTATCTCTGATTTTCATTGTGCTTGCTTTTAATTGCTGATTTCTGCTATCTTGTCAATCCTGCCATAAATGAAACTGCGTAGGCTCGTTTTGTCGGGTGCGTTGTATTCCTGCCAACTATCGTACTGCTTCACTACATAGGTTTTTAGAATATCCTCAAACCCAAACCGATAACCCATTAGGGGAATTGCCCTGTTAAAAAATGCGTTTCGGTTTACTGCTTCCGCAATCCAATTTTTATCGGCTCGGCTCAACTTCTCGCCTTTGTTCAGTTTCTCCCTTAACTGATAGACCTTTGCGGTTTTCAGCGTTTCCAACTCGGGTACTTCGTGGCTGACAAACTTTGTAGCTATTGCTTTCGTTTCCATTGTACCTGCTTTAAATGTTATGCGTTTATTCTTGGGTATAAACTCCGTTTACATAATAGCCGAATGACTTTTCCCAAAGCCGTATTAAGCCGTCCGTATCTATATAGAAATGCTCTGTACGATTGCAGTAAATAATAAATATGCTTTCGTTCTTGTGCTTCTTTTCAAGGCTCTTGGCTCTCGCCAAACTTTTTGCTTCCTCTATGGTTGTCGCTTTCATAAAATTTGTTTTTAGTAGGCTACCACCGATTAAGGCGGTAGCCTGTTGTTATCTTAATTAAGGTTTAGGATTTCCGCACCGTCTGAAGCAAAAGCAGTACACAATTCAAATGCTTTCTGTGATTTGAGTTGGGCAGTACCACCTAATACAATGCTCTGTAATTTGGCTTCATCATTCTTGTAATTCCTTACATTCTGATAGTAGCCTGTAACAGCGTTGTACGCTCCGAACAATGTGCCTTTGGTGGTGTCCATTTGCTGTGTATCGCTCATCATTGCATAGCCAAAAGCATCATCAACTACATTTTTAAATACGGTGGAAACTTCATCTTCCGCACCCTTTTTGAGCAAATCAAGGGTTTCCTTATTAGGGCAAAGTGCCAATTGGATTAGCTTTCTGACCTCTCGGTCTGTTACCTTTACCTTTGTCCACTCGTTAAAAATGCCCTCTAATTGGTTGCTCAATGTGTTCGCCAATCCCATAATCTTGTGAGCGTTCTCGATACGTTGCTTTGCTCCCGAAGTGTGTTTGATACGGACTACATTGGTCATACTCCGTAATGAGGCATTGAGCGTGTTTTGGCATACAATCCTAATAGGTGTAAATGCGGCTGTGATACTTCCGCTACCATCGTGCGAAGTGGTTAGGAAAATATACTTTTCCGTTACATCATCGCCATTGCCTACACGAATGTAGTCGGGCAATTTGGCGGTGATAAAAATGCGTTCCCCTTTGCCCAATGCTCCTGCGGTTTCGTATAAAATACCCTCGCCACCACCTACGATAGCATCGAAGAAATTAAAGGCTTCACGATTTTGTACGATATGGTAATCCTTACCGACTACGCCCAATACTGCATTGTTATCGGTGCGAATGTTGGCAAAGTAGTTAGGTACTTCCAATTCACTACTGCCTATCTCTATGCCGTTGGCGGTTTCGATAATGCCCGAACCTTTGGTAAATAGTGGGGATTTCACTACCTCGTAATCCAACCCTGCGTGTATGATTGCTTCCTCGCTTGTCGGGTATTGCTCCACGATTTGCCCCAAGTTGTGCCACGCTTTCTGCTGTACTGAAAAGAAACTATACTTTCCTGTTCTCTCGTTGAAATTGATATTATGTGCCATTTTGATAAAATTTTGATGTTAAAAAATGATTGAATACTCGTTAAAATGGGAGGTCGTCCTCTGTTCCCTGTGCTGTAAATCCGTTGTTGTCGGTTTGTTCAGTAGCCTGTACGGTTTCGGCTCTCCTGCTACCTCCGTGCAGTTTGATGTTTGAGGTATGGAAATTCAAACCTGCTTTCGGCTCTCCGTCTTTACCTACCCACGCCCTTGTGCTTACCCTGCCTGTGAGTTCTACCAAAGTGCCTTTGGTTAGTAGTGTTGCTACCTTTGCAGAAATCCAATAGGCACAATCGAAGTAGGTCGTTTGCTCCACTCGTTCGCCCTGCTTGTTTCGATAGTTGTCGTTCGTAGCGATTGAGAAATTCACTACCTGTTTGCTGTTCGACAAGGTGCGTACCTCCGCATTTCTTGTCAGTCTTCCGATGATGTTCATAATCGTTCTTGTTTTAAAAATTTGACATTTTGTTACGTTCGCTTTTCTCGTTCCCTGCTTCCTGTTGTGGTCTGCTCCGCTTCGCTTCGCATAAATTTTTCCAAAAGAAAAACCGGAAAAAAGAAAGCAGATAATCCAAGCGGGCAACAGCGAAAACCAAGAAAAAAAATGATTTAATGGGGGTTCCTTTAGGGGGAAACCGTTCATTCATTTTTTTTATTGGTGGGTGGGTGCGGTGGCTGCCCGCTTTAACTTAGCTGCCTTTTTACCGGTTGATTGTGGAAAATTCTATTCTAATATTATTTTGACAGGGATAAATATTCAGGCTGTGATAGCCTGTAAAAGAGGTAGGAGTAAATTGAAAAGTAGGGGCATAAAAAAAGCAGGAATAAATCCTGCTTCAATCTGAAAAAATAAAGAATAGACTATGCTTTAAACCATAACTTCTTCGGTATCGTAAAATCCAATTACATTAACAGCTTCATTCAATAATTCTATTTCTTCACTTTCCATTTGGATAAGAAACGCATCTTCCATAGCCTTAAACTTAGGCGAAACCAAATCCATATCCTTGCTGATTTTTTGGCTGGTAATCTTTGCATAAATCTGTGTAGTGGAAATATTTTTATGCCCCATCATTTTGCTAAGGCTTTCAAGTGGCACTCCCTCGGTCAAGAACATCGTAGCAAATGTGTGACGGGCGGTGTGGAATGTAACTTTCTGTTCTGTGACAATGCCTGCTTCCTCAATAAGTTTACTGATATGCTTATTACAGGTTGCATTGGACGGCATTGGGAATACAAAATCATTCTTCGTAACTCCCCGATATTTTTCAATAATACGTTTAGGGATTTCCAAAAGACGGACGTTGGAAGTAACATCTGATTTCTTCCTCCTGCTGATTATCCATTGGTGTCCGTCAAAGAACGACTGAATATTGCTCCATTTCAGCTTCTTAATGTCAATATAAGAAAGCCCTGTAAAACAACTGAAAATAAAGAGGTCTTTTACAAGTTCATATCGGGGCTTTGACGGCTTCAGTAGTAATAAGGTTTCTACATCTTCTTTTAAAAGATAGCTCCGGTCGGTTTCCTCCATACTGATTTCATAATCCTCAAACGGGTTATCACGTATCAGCCCTTTTTTGATAGCCAGGTCTGCCAAAGCAATAACAGGCATCGTGTAAACCCAAACCGTATTATGGGTACATTCCTTATCAATGCGAAGAAAGAAATCAAACTCCCGGATAAAATCGGAGGTAAGCTCACGGAAAGCCATATCGTCCCTATGGTAACGCTCCCTTATAAATTCGCTTAGGTGATTGTAAACTGTGTTATACTTGCTGTAAGTGCTTTGGGAGCGTTTCCCCTTAGCGACCAATTTTTTAAAATCTTCGTTTTGGTCGTTGAAAACTTTTAGTATAGCATCGTCCATCACACCTACACCGAGAAATTTAATTTTTACTTTCTGTGCAGTTGCAAAGCCCTCGTGTTTCTGCATATCTTCGTAAATCTTGTCGATACGCCCACGTATATTGTCTAATTTTTGATTAACGCTTAATGCTTTGGCACTCTTGCCCTCAACTCTTCCGAACTTCAAATCCCAAATATTGGGGTCAATTTCTAACTTTGTACCCATAGTTTTGGGCGTTCCGTCAATGGTAATACGTGCCATAATTGGTACGTTACCATTCTTTTTCGGCTCGTTCTTTTTCAGGTAGAAAAGGAGTTTGTACGTTGATTTTTTTGTCTGCTCCATAACTCAAATCTTTAATGTTTAAAATTAAATTACATTGAGTTACAAGGGAATATAAAAAGGGGTGCAAAACACTGAAATATAACCCGTTAGATAATGTCGTTACTGACCTCAATCGGTAACGATTTAGTAACCTAACCTTGTCAATTTAAGCCTAAAATCATACAGACACGGACTTCCAATTTAAGACTACTATTTTATAAAGCATTGTATAGCAACGGTTTTAATCGTTTTGCTTATTTTTGCTTTTTACTAATCTTTTTTAACTAAAACACATAATCGTCAGAGGTTTTGAGGTTGAGTTAGCCTTTTTGCTTTTTTATATTATTAAACAAATCAATTAATATTATTTCTTAATTTGCTTGTTGTTTGGCTTTGGATTTATTGGCATGGGCATTTTATCCTCTTCAATGTTTCTTTGTTATAGATTTTAATTAAATATATTTCCAAACTTGCAAATGCATTTTGTATTATATTTGAAAAAATTGTACCTTTGCACGAATTTTTTAAGTGGAAACACGCAAATAATAGATGAGTAATAAATATAAAGAATATAAAACTTTAAATATGCCTGCCATTGAGCAGGAATGGCGTAAGACTTGGGATGAGAATCATTATTTTGATAAAAGTATAACGCTCAGAGAAGGTGCTCCAGCATTTGTATTTTATGAAGGTCCTCCAAGTGCTAATGGTATGCCAGGAATCCACCATGTTATTTCCAGAACTTTAAAAGATATGGTCTGTCGTTACAAGACTATGAAAGGCTTTCAAGTGAATAGGAAAGCAGGCTGGGATACTCATGGATTGCCTGTCGAACTTGGAGTGGAGAAAATGTTAGGAATCACTAAAGAAGATATTGGTAAGAAAATTTCAATTGCTGAATATAATGATGCTTGCCGTAAGGAAGTCATGAAATATAAGGACAAATGGGATGAACTGACCCAAAAGATGGGGTATTGGGTAGATTTAAAAAATCCATATATCACCTTCGATATTAAATATATCGAAAGTTTATGGTGGGCCTTAAAAGAATTATTTAAAAAAGAATATTTATATAAAAGTGTGAGTATTCAGCCCTATTCTCCTGCTGCAGGAACAGGTTTGAGTTCTCATGAATTGAATCAACCAGGAACTTATAAGGATGTAAAAGATACTTCAGCCACCGTTTTATTTAGAGTGGATAAGGATTCAAGAGCATTTTTTGGTGCGGATGAGACTGATATGGAAGTTTACTTTATGGCTTGGACCACCACGCCATGGACACTACCTTCAAATGCAGCTTTAACAGTAGGACCAAATATCGAATATGCATTAATACATACCGTAAATCCATATACCCATCAGATTCAAAAGCTAATAATAGCTCAATCATTAATATCCAAGTATTTTAAGGCGGAAGGTGAGCATTTACCTATTGAGAATTGGGATAGTAGTGCTAAGGTTTTACCATGGCAAATCTTAAAAACCTTTAAGGGAAATGAGTTAGAAGGACTTCGTTACGAACAACTTTTGCCTTTTGAAAGTAATAAACCTGAATTAAGCGGAGGAGATCCTTTTAGAATTATCTTAGGAGACTTCGTTACAACTGAAGATGGTACAGGTATAGTACATACCGCTCCAGCTTTTGGGGCGGATGACTATAAAGTCGGCATGAAATACAATATTGGGATTTATACTTTAGTGGATCGACAAGGTAAATTTATAGATGGAACTGGAGAATACTCTGGTCGATTTGTAAAAAATTATAAAGATGATCCTGATTATGAAGATGTAAATATCGATATTTCTGTATTTTTAAAACAAAATGGACAAGCGTTTAAAGTTGAAAAATATGAACACAGCTATCCACATTGTTGGCGTACTGATAAACCTATAATTTATTATCCTTTGGATGCTTGGTTTATTAAAACAACTGCATTAAAAGATAGGATGGTGGCGCTTAATAAGACCATTAACTGGAAGCCTAAAGCAACAGGAGAAGGTCGTTTTGGAAACTGGTTGGAAAATATGGTGGACTGGAATCTTAGTAGAAGTCGCTTTTGGGGGACTCCTTTACCAATATGGGTTTCAGAAGATGGTGAAGTAAAGTGTATCGGCTCTGTTGCTGAATTGGAAGAGGAAATCAAAAAAGCTCAAAATGCAGGTTTTAGTACTAATATTCAACTACCATTAACTGATTTACATAAACCAGTAGTGGATGACATCGTTTTGGTTAATAACAATAATCAAGCAATGTATCGTGAGCCCGATTTAATAGATGTTTGGTTTGACTCAGGCGCGATGCCTTATGCACAATGGCATTTCCCTTTTGAAAATAAAGAGATTTTCGCAAAGAACTATCCAGCAGACTTTATCGCGGAAGGAGTGGATCAAACTCGTGGTTGGTTTTATACCCTGCATGCCTTAGGTTCCTTATTAAAGGAAAGTGTACATGAGGAATTACAAAAATCAGGAATTGAAGTTTCAGATGAATTGTATCCAGGAGTAGCTTATAAAACCGTTATCGCTAATGGTTTGGTTTTGGATAAGGATGGTAATAAAATGAGTAAGCGCTTAGGCAATGTTGTGAATCCTTTTGAAACGATTGATAAATATAGTGCTGATGCTACTCGCTGGTATTTAATTACAAATGCATCTCCTTGGGATAGTATGAAATTTGATATTAAAGGTATCGAAGAGGTGCAACGTAAATTCTTCGGAACACTTTATAATACCTATCAATTTTTTGCTCTTTATGCTAATGTGGATGGATTTAAATTTAAAGAAGAGTATATTTCTTTAGAGGAAAGACCAGAGATTGACAGATGGATTCTATCTTCCTTAAATACTTTAATAAAAGAGGTTACCTATAACTTAGATGAATATGAGCCTACTCAAGCCGGAAGGTTAATTGAAAAGTTTGTAGATGAACAGTTAAGTAATTGGTATGTTCGCTTATGTCGTAGACGTTTCTGGAAGGGTGAATATGAATTTGATAAAATTTCTGCGTATCAAACTTTATTTGAATGTTTGATAACTTTAAGTAAATTAATAGCACCGATAAGTCCTTATTTTGCAGATTGGTTATTTAATAATTTGAATAAAGTTAGTGGCAGTGAAGACGCTGAATCAGTGCATCATGTTTTATTTCCGGTAATGAATGAAAACGCTGTGGATAATGATTTAGAAATCAGGATGCAGAAAGCACAAGATATTTGTTCATTGGTTTTATCATTAAGAAAAAAAGTAAATATTAAAGTAAGACAACCCTTACAAAAGGTTTTAGTACCTATACTGAATAGTAAAGAAGCAGATCAAATTAATCTTGCAAAAGATTTAATCCTTTCTGAAGTAAATGTGAAAGAGTTGGAGTTGTTAACAGATGATAGTTTCTTTAAAAAGAGTATAAAGCCTAACTTCAAAACTTTAGGTAAAAAAGTAGGTGCTAAAATGAAAGCTGTGGCTACTTACATTAATAATATGAGCAAGGATGAGATAGCTGATTTAGAGCAAAAAGAATCTTTACAAATAACAGTAGATAATGATGAAATTGTTTTATCTTTGGAAGATGTTGAGATTACTGCTCAGGATATCCCTGGATGGTCTGTTGCAAGTAAAGATGGAACAACTGTAGCATTAGATATTTCTATAAATGATAGTCTTTTAGAGGAAGGAAATGCTAGAGAGTTGGTGAATAGAATTCAGAAAATCAGAAAAGAAAAAGATTTAGAATTAACAGACCGAATTCTTATTCAAATTGAAGATAAAGAAAGTATTTCAAAAGCAATAAAAAACAATGAAGCTTATATCTCAAATGAGGTATTGGCCGATAAAATAGAATTAGTAAACAAAATTTCTGATGGCATAGTTATTGAAGTTAACGATCAAGAACTGGCTGTCTTCATCACAAAAATATCGTAAATTATGGCAACCAAAAAAACAATAACTACGAAAAAAACTGCTAGTGCAGAAAAGAAAGTTGCTGAGAAGAAGGATAGTGCGACTCCAAAGAAGACTGAAGCTCCAAAAAAGGAAACTGATAAAAAAGTGGTGACAGCTAAGAAATCAATTGAGACAAAGAATACTGAACCTTCTAAAAAAGCAACTACATCTAAAAAGGCTGCTACATCTAAAAAAGAAGTAGCCCCAAAAAAGGTGGTAGAAGCTACAAAAGTAGAAGCACCTAAAAAAGCAACTCCAGCTAAGAAAGCTACTGCAGTTAAAAAAGAAGTAGCTCCTAAAAAAGATGTTGCTGCAAAAAAGGCTGAAGCGCCTAAAAAAGTAGCTCCAGTTAAGAAAGCTGTTGTAAAAAAAGCAGAAGTAGCTCCAACAAAGACTGTTGCTAAAAAAGCAGTTGCTCCTAAGAAAGATGTGGTTGCTTCTGAAAAGCCAACTGCAATAAAAAAGAAATCAGTATTATCGAGAAAAACAGCTAAAGCCTCAAAAGTTGAGGAAAAGCCTAAACAGATAATTGCAATCCATAATACTAAAAAAGTAGCAGAAATAGAACCTGAAGTTGAGGAAGAAGAAGTTTTTGATCCACAGCCAAGATCTATTTTGGATATGCCAGAAGCTCCGGTGACCACAACTTACAGATATAGCGATGATGAATTACAAGAATTCAAGGAAATCATTCAAAAAAGAGTTGAAGCTGCAAGAGACAATTTATCTTATTATCAAAACCTGATTTCTAGAAAAGATGGTGACGGTGATGATGCTGATAATAGACTAAATAGCATGGAAGATGGAAGCGGCGCAATGGAAAAAGAACAATTATCATTATTAGCTGCGCGTCAAGCTCAATTCATCAATAATTTGGAAAAAGCATTGGTTAGAATTGAAAATAAAACTTATGGTATTTGTAGAGAAACAGGTAAGCTTATTGATAAAGCTCGTTTACGGGCAGTGCCGCATGCTACTCTAAGTATCGAAGCAAAGAATTCAATGAAAAAGTAGTATTTAATTATATTAATTAATTAGAGGCAAATCAATTTTGATTTGCCTCTAATTTTAATTTAATATCTACTTTAACTACTTTAGGTGCTGAGATAGAAAAATATCAACAAAGATTGTGCTTATTTTGTCTTTGCATAATTAAAACTATAACCTTTTTTATTATGATTGATTCTTATGAAATAATTACCATTGGCATAACCTTTTAAGTCTATTGAGACTTGGGTTTGCTTAACAATTGAAGTAATGTTTTGAACAATCCTACCTTGAATATCTGTAATACTGTACCAGGAAGCTTGGCTAAAGCCATTTTTGTTTTCTAAGACGGCATTGCCCTCTCCAGGATTAGGATATAAGGTAATGACCTCTATACTGTCTCGAGGAGTTATACTAGGATTCTGATAATCATACAGCATCATTTTCAAAAACATTTATTTCTATGGTTACATAATTCTTGCTTGGGTTTGGAGTTACATTGCCTAAACTACTTTGCAAACTATTAGTTTTATATACATATTTACTCCTGTCTCCTCCAGAGGGAATTTTCTCTTGGTAATGTTCCCACTTTTGTCCAAAATTATATTCTAACAAAGCCTTTGCATGTAACTGTCTCCTATGATTTATAATTTAGAAGTTAATAAAAAAATATTATTGTTAGAGTTATGCAAATTGCTTTGCTTTTCAAAATAATTGCACCTACTTTTTCATTAAGAACTTGTGTTGGAAGATGCTAATAATACGCCACATTCCATATTAAACAATAACAAGAGTATCATTGTTCATTCAATTGAAATTATATTTTAGATTAACCCAAATTTATTTTTATGAGTGTTTCAAAGAAACATTCGTAAATAATTGTTTAATTTATTAAGGAAAGATCTATTCAACTTGAATTAAATTTATGGTAGTATTTAACACTTGAATTGGTCTAAAGTTTATTATGCTAAAATAGTGTGAGGAATAAATACTAATAGTGCCGTTATTTATTGTTCTAATGCTTTAAACTTTTTATCTAGAGTGGTAGCAATTAAATCATTTGTAGGTGGAATCAATTTTAAAATGTTCTCTCCTTTTTTTTCTCCTTTTCTAGCAGCCTCATAAGTCAAAATATATTCTTTTACAGCGATCTTAAAATCGTCATTAAACAAATAGGAATAAGGTGTCATTATATTAATAAACTTAATTAGTTTTTCACCTAAAGCTGCTAATGCGTTACCTTTAAACTTGTCAATATCTGGATTGATGGTTTTAAAGTCAATTAATAGATTTGTTATTATTTCTTTTTCAGTCATGATTGTTTTTTCATTGGGAGATTAAATTAAATAAAATTTTAATGTTTTTTTAAAACTGAGTTGAATTTTAACTCTTTACTTTATGATTTATATAATAGTGTTAATCCGTTTCTTATACCGATTTTGTTACAATATTACGCTAACATTTATAGATATTTTCAAATTATAATATATTTTCTTTTAAGGCCTTGCTCACTGCCTCTGCCTGAGAGTGTACTTCCATTTTTTCATAGATGTTTTTGATATGTGAAGTAACTGTTCCTATTGAAATACCTTCATTTGCAGCAATCATTTTATAACTATTGCCATCAGTCAATGATTGTAATACTTCTTTTTCTCTAGGAGTGAGTTTATAATCTGTTTTCTTACTTGATTGATTAATATGATTCAACACTAAACGTGCTACTGCAGGAGACATTGGAGCACCTCCATTTAAAGCATCATCGATGGCACTGATTAATTGAGTGGATATAAATTGTTTAAGAATGTATCCTGTTGCACCTTCTTGAATTGCAGTTAAGATATGTTTGTTGTCATCAAATATCGTCAACATCAGTATGGGTAGGTCTTTATCTATTTTTCTAATCGCCTTCAGCCCTTCTATTCCATTCCTAATAGGCATATCTATATCCATTAAAACAATATCTGGATCATAAGTATCAATATGGTCTTCAATATCAACAGTATTTTCAAATGCCGCACATAACAGTAATTCATTATTGAATTCAATAAATGAGCTGAGACTGTTTCTTAAATCAGTATTATCTTCGTATAATAGAATTTTAGTAGGCATAGAATATCTTTTTTAACTTAGATTGAAATTGTATCGCAAAGATAATTCATTTGGTACCTTTTATCAATACCAAATATAAGGTATATGCCTTGTTTTATTAATTTATAAAAATCATTTGCTTTTAAACAATAAGAATTGGAGAATTTTCGTTTATTTTGACATATTATTATGCAGCACTTTAGAATATTTATAGGTACATTATTTTGTATTCTTGTCGGAATTGAAACTTTTGCACAAACTGCCGTATTAAAAGGCAGAATAACTGAGGATGGTATTGAATCCATCCCAGATGTTAGTATTGGAATTTTAAAAACGAATGATTTTGTTTTATCAGACTCATTAGGCTATTATTCTATAGTCGTTCCTGCCGGAAGGAAGGTCGTCTTAAATGCCAGTGCTTTTGGGTATGAATCAAAACCCTTTTCTGTTAATCTTAAAGAAGGTGAAGTGGTCACTCGAAATATATTTTTAGAAAGCAATGGATCTATGCTTGCCGAAGTAGAAGTAAAAGCAGAGCGCAATAGAACACAAACTGGGAATATTACTATTAATACTAAAGATTTAGACAAGTTACCGAGTACTATTGGTGGTATTGAAGGGCAATTAAAAGTATTAGTAGGGAGCAGAAATGAGACAAGTGCTCAATATAATGTGCGGGGAGGTAATTTCGATGAGAATTTGGTTTATGTAAATGACTTTGAAATAAATAGACCTTTTTTAGTTAGAAGCGGACAGCAAGAAGGTTTAAGTTTTGTCAATACTGATTTAGTGAGTAAGGTAGATTTCTCAGTAGGCGGTTTTCAGGCTAAATATGGAGATAAAATGTCTTCTGTTTTAGATGTGCAATATAAGCGTCCAGAAAAGACTTCTGGTTCCTTTATGGCAAGTTTCCTAGGCTTTCAGGCGCATCTAGAAGGAGCAAATAAAAATCAAAATCTAAGTTATTTAGTGGGTTTTCGTCAAAAATCAAATAAGTATCTTTTGCAGGCTCAGCCCACAAAAGGAGTTTATAACCCTTCCTTCTCTGATTTACAAGCCTTGCTTAATTATCGCTTCTCTAAGAAATTTGAAATGGAATTTATTGGGAATTATGCCTTAAATAAATTCAATTTTTTACCTGAGAAATCACGGACAGCTTTTGGTTCTGTTACTCAGGCTTTAGCTTTTACAGCTAATTATTCAGGAGGTGAAGTCGATAAGTTTGATAATACTTTTGGAGGACTTTCGTTCACATATAGTCCTAATGAGCAATTTAAATTAAAATTATTGGCAAGTGCTTTCCAATCCTTTGAACAAGAAACCTTCGATATCATGAGTGAATACTTTTTATCTGCGGTAGAATTAAATTTAGGATCTGAAAACTTAGGTCAAGATTTATACAGTTTAGGATCAGGAGCGATACATAAATATGCCAGAAACTTTTTAAATGCCAATGTTGCCAATTTGAATTTAAAAGGAAACTATAAAAATAATAAACATTTTATGAGTTTTGGAGTTGGACTTCAAAATGTTGGAATTGAAGACCGATTAATGGAATGGGAAAGGAGAGATAGTGCTGGTTTTACAGTTCCTTATAATGTTTCCTCCATTGAAATGTATAAATTTTTAAAGGCCGATAATAATTTAAACTATAACAAAGCCGATATTTATTTTCAAGATAATATTTTATTAAGTCAAAAGTATGACATGATACTTACACTTGGCTTAAGAAGTACCTATAATTTTTTGAATAAAGAACTCATATGGAGCCCAAGAGCTAATTTTTCTTTTATGCCAAATTGGTCAGAAAATATGATATTTAAAATGGCAGCTGGAATGTATGCTCAGCCTGCTTTTTATAGAGAAATGCGACAACCAGATGGATTATTAAATACTGATTTGAAAGCTCAAAAGTCCGCACATTTTGCTTTTGGAATGGATTATAACTTCATTGCCTTAAATGAGCGTCCTTTCAAATTAACTACTGAGTTGTTTTATAAGAGCCTTTGGGATTTAGTACCTTATGATTATGACAATGTTCGTATTCGATATGCAGCAAATAATAATGGTGTTGGTTATGCTTATGGTGGAGAATTAAGATTGTTTGGAGATTTAGTTAAAGATGCAGAATCTTGGGTAAGTGTGGGTTTTCTGAAAACAATGGAAAAAATATATAATCCTTTGACGAATGAATATGGTAAATATCAGCCAAGACCTACTGATGGTAGAATTACATTTGGAGTGTTTTTCTCTGATTATTTACCTCAAAATCATAATTTTAAAGTTTATTTGAATTTAATGTATGCTACTGGATTGCCAGTGCCTTTACCAGAAAAAGATTTTGCAAGGAAAGGTAGTTTTAGAATTCCAGATTATCAACGCGTGGACATTGGGTTCTCAGCATTACTAATGGATGGTGCTAATAATAAGGTGGGATACTACAGCATGTTTAAAGGTGTGAAATCAATATGGGCGAGTTTTGAAGTCTTTAACCTTCTGGGCTATAGCAACACGCTCTCTTATGAATATATTGAATCTATGAATAATAATTATAAGTTTTTTGTTCCAAATAGACTAACGAATCGTCTTGTGAATTTAAAATTAGCTTTTAAGTTTTAGCCATCTAATATATTGAGATGTTCATTTGGGAGTTTTTAAAACAAATTATTTGGCAGGAATATTTAGGTGTTTTCTTATCAATGATACAGGTATTATTAGCAAGAAAAAACAATCCCTTTAATTACTTATTTGGTATTGGAGGGGTATTGCTAACTATGTATGTCATGTTTCATGCCAGGTTATATGCAGAATTTACATTAAATGGCTATTATTTATTGATGAGTATATATGGTTATTATATATGGAAGTATGGGAAAAAGCATATGCAAAAGCCTATTTCTGTAGCCATCCGTTCTGATTGGATTAAGGTTGTTTTGATTATATTATTTAGTTTTTCCATTTCTTATTGGGCGTTAAAGAATTATACAAATACAGATGTTCCGATTTGGGATTCTTTAGTAAGTGCATTTGCTTGGGGGGGAATGTGGTTAATGGCCGAACGTAAAATAGAAAACTGGTGGATTTTAAATTGTTCAAACTTAATTGCAATACCTTTGATGCTTCATAAAGATCTTTATTTGTATGCCTTCTTAAGTGCATTCTTATTTGTAGTTGCTATTTTTGGGTATAAGAATTGGAAGCATATCATGTTAGATCAAAAAAAAGTCGTTAAAAAGAATATTGATAATTAAAAATAATTTTGGTAAAAAAAATATATAAACTTACCTTTGCACTCTTAAAATTATCTTTCTTTAAAAAGCATGCTTAGTACCATGCAAAAAAATTAATAAAAATGAGAAAAGGAATTCATCCAGAAGATTATCGCTTTGTTGTATTTAAAGACATGTCTAATGATACAATGTTTTTAACCAAATCATCTACAGCCACTACTGATACTGTAGTTTGGGAAGATGGAAAAGAATATCCACTAGTTAAAGTAGAGATTTCAAATACCTCTCACCCTTTTTATACAGGTAAGAATATATTAGTAGATACTACAGGTCGTATCGATAAATTTAAAAAGAAATACGCAAAAAAATAAAATATTTAAATTTATTGAAAGCTGTCAGATTTATATTTGGCAGCTTTTTTCTTTCAAAATTTCTAAAAGCTACCATATTTCAAATAATATTTTGGATATAATGTTTTTCAGTAAGAAGTATTTAAGAATTTTATATTAAATTTGGATTTCAATTTTAACTCTATTTTAATTATAACAGACAGTTTTATTTCTAGTGGATAACATGAAACTTATTGTTTTGTGGATGAATAAGTTTAAAAAAATGTGGTGTTTTTTCTTGGCTAATAAAAATAATAAATGATCAGTAAATATTATAATAAATTTGAAATCATTTCTTTGCTCATCATCACGTTTTGGGGACTTTTAAAGGGAGAAGTGACTGTTTTTTATATTATTTATTTGTTTTGGTTTCAAGAATTTATACGAATAGTTGTTGATTTTGTTTTTGGATTAATCAGACCAAAGACAATACCTGAAAAGATTCTTTTTGCTAAATCTACATTCGGTAGTTTTTTTCTTCAATTTGTTTATTTTGTTTTTATTTTAATATTATTCGGCTTTATTTTAAACTGGAATGATCAAGATTTAATTTTGAAGAATTTTCAAATACTCATGTTTCAAAATTGGTTTTTTAATTCCAATCTTTTAATATTTTTTTTCCAACACATTTATTTTAGAAGTCAGGCTGACAATTCCAACTTACAGCTTTCCATTTTCAGAAGAAGACATATTGTATTGCATATTTCTATTCTTTTAGGAGCTTTTATTCAAATGTTGATCATTCCTAAATTTAATATTGAAGGTCTATGGGGTTCTGTTTTAATTATTTCACCATTCTTATTGCTAAGAATCCTCATTGATAGAAAAGGTAGTTTTTTAATTAAATAATTTTTTACTGTTACAATAATTTCATTTCTCAAAATATTTCATTGCGAAAGTTAAAGGTATGCTACAGCCTGCATAAACACTCAATCCTTTGGCTTGGTTATTAAACACCATTGCCAGTGCATCGTCAGCCCCAACATGAAAATAATGAAAACGGACATTCCAGCCGGCTTTAAAATTATTGGAAAAACTACTGTAATATATAGGTAGCGCTACTGACCAGTTTTTAACCTGAAAGCGTGGACTTAATCCAATTACATTTTGAACACGAGCATTAAACCCCTTTTTATTATTCAGTAAGCCAAATCTTAAAAAGGCACTAATATAAAATCTATTATCAATATTATAGTCTGTAATTAAATTGAAACTTGCTGGGGTATAAACAATTTGGTTGCCATTTTGTTGATATTGATTAGAAATTCCTTGATGTTCTAAATAGGATTGTATGTCTTCGATATTTTCATAAATTTTATTGATGGTGTCGGAATTCAAACTACCAGATCCCCAAGTTGAGAATACTGTAGCTTTTCTGTAATTTATAAAACCTAAATCATTAAAAGATGCGGCTACTCTTAACTTGTAGTTTTGACCCAATAAGGAGCTATAAGTCATTGAACCTTCTTGTTTAAGTTCATAAACAAAGCCAATGTCTATACCAGATCCAAAGGCACCCGGTTTAAAGGTTTTTTGTGCTAATTTTAGTATATTGCTCATGTCACCATCATCAAAATCCCAATCTGATGCCACTTTTAAATCTAGGTGTTGGATATTGACATTATTTTGAAAAGAATCTTTATCCATAAAAGTACCCTCTAGTTTTTTTATATTTATACCTATTATCCCCAATCCATTCAAATATTTCAAAGTTGTTCCAATGCCAAAGCTAGATTTTTCATTATCCCAAATTGTGGTGGCATAGCTCAATCCTGTTTCATTCCAAATGTTTTGATTAAAGCTCATGTTTTGTGCAGTAATACTACCGTTTTGTTGTGAACTAGATAAAATAGAACTTAGAAACTCTGGCTGATAGCCTTTTAGATTTATGGATGATTTAATACCATTGCTAATGAAAAAATGATGCTTTTTTTTATAATTAGCATAAATTCCAAATAATTGAACTTGTATGTTCCCCATAAAGTCAATTGCCTTATTATTATTTCTTTTTAAAAGTTCATCTAATTCTGCCAAAGGAAGTCCTTTTCGCTTTTGTAATCTATCAATTATATTATTTCGTCTTATAAGTCCGTAGTCCTGATCTAACATCGCATTTATATTTAAGAGATCAATACTCCATTCTTTATTGTTATAAGCAATTAGTGCTGGATTTACTTGTTTTGAATTTAAATTATTAGTAAGCTCTGTTGCAATGCTAAGAGGAATTTGACTTTTCGCAGAAAGCGAGAAAAGTATTATAAAAAGTATGTAGAATATATGTTTTAATTTCATTAATAAAAGATATACAGCAAATATATTAGAAGATTTTTTCTTAAAAAAGTATAGTTTCTATTTGCTTCAAATAATAAATATCTAGAAATAATTAAAAGATTCTAAAATTTAGTTAAATTTGCCACATATCAAGTAATTAGATTATGAATTCAAAAGTAAAAATACTTTTAGTTGAAGATGACCAATCTTTGGGATTTTTAGTAAAAGATAATCTAGAAGAGCATGGCTACGAAGTAATATTATGCGAGGATGGAGAATCTGGCTGGCAACAGTTTATGCGTAATAATGTTGATGTCTGTCTTCTGGATGTGATGTTACCCAGAAGAGATGGTATGTCTTTGGCTACAGAGATTAGGAAAAAGAATGATAAAGTACCTATTCTTTTTCTTACTGCGAAAAACTTGGATGAAGATAAAGTAGCTGGATTCAAAGCAGGTGGTGATGATTATATTGTGAAACCATTTAATATGGAAGAGCTAATTTTACGTTTAGAAGTATTTTTGAAACGAACTAGAGAAAGTGAAGTTGACGTTTCAAAATATGATTTTTCAGATAATAGTTTTTTTGATTATGAAAACCTTATTTTGGTTAATTTTGGCGTTCAAATACAATTGACACAAAAAGAAGCTGATTTGATTCATTATCTATTAAAAAATAGAAATACAGTGCTTAAACGTACCGATATTTTAATGAATGTTTGGGGTAAGGATGATTATTTTTTAGGAAGAAGTATGGATGTCTTTATGACTAAAGTACGAAAATATATTAAAGATATTGAAACCATAGAGTTACAGACTATACATGGGGTAGGTTTTAAATTGGTTTGGGAGTAATGGTTTAAAAAAAAGAACTAACTTTGTAGATTCAAAATATAAGAAAAATATGAGTAATTGGTTTAAAAGAATAACCAAAAGTATTTCTACGGATACTAAGGAAAAGAAAGTTGTCCCAGATGGATTATGGCATCAATGTTCCTCTTGTAAAGAAACTTATCTTAATGAGAAATTGAAAGCCAATTTATATGTTTGTCCAAATTGTAATTTTCATAATCGTATAAATGCTGAAGAATATTTTGAAATTTTATTTGATGAAGGACAATTTGAAGAGCTTTTTACAAATATTGTACCGATAGATTATTTGAAATTTATAGATGTAAAACCTTATAAAGATAGATTAGAGGCTGCACAAAAGCAAACAGGATTAATTGATGCCATGACAGTAGGTGTTGGTAAATTAAATGATAAAGAATTTGTTATTGCTTGTATGAATTTTAATTTTATCGGTGGTTCAATGGGTTCTGTTGTGGGAGAGAAGATTTCAAGAGCTATTGACTATGCCATTGAACATAAACTTCCATTTATGATTATAAGTAAGTCTGGTGGCGCAAGAATGATGGAAAGTGCTTTCTCTTTAATGCAAATGGCTAAAACTTCAGCAAAGTTGAATTTATTATCTAAGGCTAATTTGCCTTATATTTCTTTTTTAACTGACCCAACAACTGGAGGTGTCACAGCTTCTTTTGCAATGTTAGGAGATATTAATATTGCTGAACCTAAAGCTCTAATAGGATTTGCTGGTCCTCGAATTATTAAAGAAACCATTAGAAAAGATTTACCCGAAGGATTCCAGCGTTCTGAGTTTTTGGTAGAACACGGTTTCCTAGATTTTATTGTAGAAAGAAAAGAACTTAAAAATAAACTTTCTGATGCATTAGATTGGTTTCAGAATAAATAATATTAATTATTTACAACAACCTTAGAATATAGGAATTACCTATTCTAAGGTTGTTTTTATTTATCTAAATACATTTATTTTTGGAAAGAACTTTGTCGTTCTTTTTTTATAATCAATATATTCAGGGTACACTTGTATTAGTTTTAGTTCTTCATAATTTGATTTGAAATAAAATAATACATACAATAGAAAGCAAACTAATAACCTAGATCCAGAGCCAGAGAAAAATGCAAGCCCGAAGGCACTCAGAATAATTCCAGAGTAAATAGGATGTCTAACATAATGAAATAATCCAGTTTGAATTAAATGCCCCCCAGTTTTAGGTGTTGGGAAAGGAGAAAGATTTTTGTTCAATTGTAATAATGCCGTCAAAACTATAATGACTCCTGAAATGAGTAACACTATTCCAATAGGGTAAATAAATCTAGGAAAAAGGATGGCTAGTTCTTTTAAGTCTGGTATCAAAGCTAAGAAAAGCAATAACTGAAGACTCACAAAAAATAAGTCTTTTTTGGATTTTTGCATATTACAAATCTAAACTTTTTATTTTAGAAAAATTATCGGAAAAGAAAGCTGTGTTTGTAATTAATTTTCTCAAAAAATGCGCTATAATCATTAAAGTTTCCCAAATGTTTCACATTAAAAGCTTATTTCAGATTATCTTTGTTGTTCAAGAAATGGTAATTTGTGATGAAGAAATTGAATGAAATGCCACCTTTAGCAGAAAGAATGCGACCGCAGCATCTTTCAGATTATATAGGTCAGGATCATTTAGCTGGAAAAGATGGAGTGATTAAAAGGATGATAGATCAAGGGATTCTGTATTCAATGATATTTTGGGGTCCTCCAGGGGTTGGTAAGACTACTTTAGCACAGATATTGGCTCAAGAGTCCCAATTACCTTTTTATGCATTGAGTGCGATTAATGCAGGTGTAAAAGACATAAGGAATGTTATAGAACAAGCAAAAACATTTGGAAAGTCTGTATTGTTTATTGATGAAATACATCGTTTTAGTAAATCTCAACAAGATAGTTTGTTAGCAGCAGTAGAAAAAGGCTTTGTAGTGTTGATTGGTGCTACCACAGAAAATCCTTCTTTTGAAGTGATTAGTGCTTTGCTGAGTCGCTGCCAAGTATATGTTTTAAAACCTTTCACAGTAGAGGAGCTAAAGTCGATAGTGAAACAAGCACTTGAAAAAGATTTATTACTGCAAAAAAAAGACATAAAAATTAAAGAATGGGATGCTTTGCTCATGAGGAGTGGAGGTGATGGTCGAAGGATTTTGAATTTGTTAGAATTGTTAGTTTCTGGAATCTCAGAAGAGAAAGTTGAAATTACAAATGATTTAGTACAGCAGGTCATTCAACAAAAAATGGCTCTTTATGATAAAACAGGCGAGCAGCATTATGATATTATTTCTGCCTTTATTAAATCAATGAGAGGAAGTGATCCTAATGCCGCTATTTACTATTTAGCTAGGATGATAGAGGGTGGTGAAGATCCTAAATTCATAGCTAGAAGGTTAATAATATTTGCGAGCGAAGATATCGGAAATGCAAATCCTAATGCGCTTCTAATTGCTAATGCTTGTTTTCAGGCGGTGACTACTATTGGTTATCCAGAATGTCGTATTACTTTAGCACAAGCAGTTACTTATTTGGCTTGTAGTGTTAAAAGTAATGCTGCCTATATGGCGATTAATAAAGCCCAAGAATTGGTTAAGCGGACAGGAGATCTTTCAGTGCCTTTACATTTGAGAAATGCTCCAACTTCCTTAATGAAGGATATGGAATATGGCAAGGATTATCATTACGCCCATAATTATGAAAATAATTTTGTTATACAAGAATTTCTACCTTCTCAAATATCAGGTACGGTATTGTACGAACCAGGAAACAATACCTCTGAAGAAAAAATAAGACAAAGTTTGAGAAACCTTTGGAAGGAAAAATATGGTTATTAAATTGATTGTTTCATTTTCTTTTGGTTTTGTTTAGGACTTTAAAGCCCTAGTTAAAATCAAAGCAATTTAAAAAGATCAGTGAAGAGATTGACTTTGAAAATACTATTTAATTTAGAGGGATATTAAGCTTTATTTCTGTTCCTTTATTTACAATAGAATTTATTTGAATACTACCTTTTAATGCCTTTACTCTTCTTTCCATATTGTTCAATCCATTACCTCTTTGAATAGTGGAGTTATCAAATCCTTTCCCATTATCTTTTATACTCAAAAATAATTCATTTTTCCTTTGCGTTAAATTAATATCAATATTTGTAGCATTACTATATTTACAAGCATTATTAATGGCTTCTTTAAAAATCATAATAAGTAGTTTCCTTGTTTCAGGTAAAATTTTCTCATCTTTATTTTTAATATCTTTTTTAAAAGAGAAAGGAATTTGAGCATAATTTAAAGCTTCTTGAGCATTTCTGTTTAGATGACTGGCAATAGCAGACAAGTTATCGTTTATAGGATTTACTGACCATACAATTTCCTTAATACCATGACCTACTTTGTTGGCAAGTTCCGAAATGTTTTGTACTGATTTTTGAAGTGTTAAGTTTTCTTTGCACTGTTGTTCTGCAAGTTGACTAATTATTTGTATGCTGGATAATGTGGAACCTATATCATCGTGGAGATCATCTGCAATGTCGTGTCGCATTTTTTCTATTTCCTTTCTACGTTTGTTTTTTTGAATCAACCTAATCCTATTTGTAAAAAAACCAAAAATTGCTAATAATGAAGTTCCGATCGCAATAGAAAGATACATACGTTCTTTATAGGCAGAAGCTCGTTTTTCTTTTTCGGATATAATCAATTGATATTTTAGCGAATCCTCATTTGCTTTTTGGTTAAATTCATAACGAATAGCAATTCTTTGATTTTCAAAATTTGATGATTCCTTGGCAAGGCTTTCTTTTACTTCGCTGAGTTTGGATAAATTGATTAAAGCTAAAGGGTAGTTCTTTGTTTTATAATAATAGGAATAACGAAAATTATAATAATTTTCGGCATACAAATAATCCTCCAATAGAATATCGCATTTTTCAGATTCCTTCAAGTACTTTTCGGCAATTTTCAATTGATTATTATTGGTCAACATAAGCCCATAAGTTGTGATGGCATAACAATAATCAGAGGTGAAATTTGATCCTGCATTGGCTAATAAAAAAACTGCTCTTCCTTTGTAAAATAAAGCAGAGTCTATTTGATTATTCGAATAAAAAGCATTGGCTAGATCAGAAGTAGAAGTTGCTGCTAAAGCAGTATCTCCAATTTTATTATTATAGGAGATAGCATTCTTGTAATTTTCAATTGCCTTTTGGAATTCCTTCTTGTTAAGATAATTATCTGCAATATTATGTAACACAATCCCTAAACCAATACTATTTGGCAAGCTTTCTTCGATCTTTTTTGCTTGTTCCAGATATTTTAAAGCATTATCGTAATCTTTTAAATCTTGATAGGCTAATCCAATGTCAATTTTGATTGTAGATATTAAATTAGTATCTTTAATAGACGTTGCAATTGTCAATCCTTGAAATAAATTTTTAAGACATTCGCTATAATCTCCTAAATAAATATTAGTTCTTCCAATAGAGGAGTAGGCTATAGCTTTATACCTTTCAGCCGTTTTGTTGTTTTCATATTTAGAAAGTGCTGCCACTGCATTATTGAAATTTTCAATAGCGTTTTGATATTCCAAATTATTAAAAAGCACGAAACCTTGCTCCAGTAAGGCAACTGCATAAAC
Organism: Edaphocola sp.; assembly: GCA_035497795.1. Lineage (GTDB taxonomy): Bacteria > Bacteroidota > Bacteroidia > Chitinophagales > Chitinophagaceae > Edaphocola. The sequence goes on from DATJCU010000242.1 coordinate 39,163, forward strand.
TAGATTTAAATTTGAATGGTGTGCTTTTTGTTTTACTTCATTGTAAGCATCTAAAGTTGTTTGGAAATCTAAATTATCATCAATTTTTATTTTTTGAATTTCCTTCATTAAATTGACGGAATCTATATGATGGTCTTGTGCTAGAATCCAAGTAGGTAGAAATAGCAAAAAGAATATTATAATACCAATATGTTTAAATTTGACCATATTATTACGGTATTCTGGATTGTAATAATCGAAAGATAAAGGCTTGCGCTTTTAATTCTATTGCAATTTAAGATTTATAATAAATTATTCCAAATCAAAAGCTTACAAATATTGTATATGCTAGTAATTTTTTTAATAGGAATTTGAGAAGACAAGGTAGGAGCTTCTTATATTAATCTAAAGGTTTTTTGATCCGAATTTTTATTTCTTTAATTAAATTGTTCTAAGATCACATATTTAAACGATGGTACAATCTCAGTCAAAAATAAAAAAGATCATTAAGTAAGCAATGATTATGATACTTTATATTAGGAAGTGATGATAGTTTGTTATGTGAACCTGTTTTATGCTTGTTACAGTTCCTAAGGAGGAAAATGCTTTTATCTCAAATGCTCTTTTATGATTTCTGGTTTAATGCGCCAATGGGATTCATTATAAACAGCTTTGCCATCTTTAATAATGATTACCTGAGGTGATTTATGTGTAACCTCATAATCCTTAGCAATTTGGTTAGAAAGGTCTCTATGTGCTAATAAGTCCAGATACCAAGCACTTAGGTCACTCTGTTCCATTCTTCTAAAAGCGTCAGCACTTACATTACATCGAGTACTGTGCTTAAAGATGATTTGAGGGTTTTCAAAAGAAGCTTTTTTAATAGTTTCCAATTGATTCATATCGTTAATCTCAGTCCAGTTCATATCGTTTTTAATGTTAATTCTTCAAAAAAGAAAATAATAAATTATAATGCAAAAATAATTATTTTAATTGTATTTTAAGTCAGCAAATCTTCTAATTCCTTAAAATGATTTGCTGCATTTTTCTGCTCCCAAAGAATTTCATAGATATGTTTGACGATAGGCATCGCGATAGGAATAGGTTTTAAAATTTGCTTCATCCCTAATGATGCATAATAGCCTTCTGCGACCATATTCATTTCCATTTTCGCATCATTTATTCTGTAACCTTTACCTAAAAATGTTCCAAATGCTCTATTTCTACTGTGCATGGAATAACAGGTAACTAAAAGATCGCCTAAGTAAGCAGAAGTATGAAAATCAGGTAAGACCGCATCTGGATTGTTCTCTACAAAATGATGATGCAGAAAGAGGTACATTTCGCGGTAACAATTAGTAATATAAACACTCATGAAATTATCACCATAACCTAAACCATGAGCGATTCCGGCTCCCACAGCATAAATATTTTTCATTACTGCTGCATATTGCGAGCCCCATAAATCATTATTACAGCTTGTTTTTAAATATTCAGTAGCAAATAAATTTGCAATTTTCTTAGTTTCATTTTCCTCTTCTCCAGAAAAAGTTAAATAGGACAATTGCTCTTGAGCCACCTCTTCTGCATGGCAAGGACCCGTAATAGAAAAATATTGATTTATGTTTATATTAAATTGATCGATTAAATAATCTTGTAATAACTGGAAGTGTTCTGGAATAATTCCTTTAATAGCAGAAATTATGGTTTTTCCTTTAAGTGCATCTTTAGGTAAAGGCTTAAGGATATCTAGTAAATAGGCAGAAGGTGTACAAAATAAAATAATTTCACTTTTTTGAACCACATCAAGAAGATCAATTGAAGGTTCAATTAATTGGGTATTAAAGTGAACAGAAGACAAGTATTCTAAATTATGATTACGTTGTTTTAATGAATCTACAGCTTCTTGCTTGCGCATCCACCAATTCAATTTATTATCATTCGTGGTAAGCAATTTTGCCAATGCGGTTGCCCAAGATCCATTACCTATTAATCCAATCATTATAATATTTTGCTATTAATTAAGTTGCAATTTATATAATTGTAAGGACTTAAAATAGTTTAATGTAGAATATTCCTTTTAAATAAGTATCAGAAAATGAGGAATTGCTTTTGTTTTTATATAAAAATAACATTATAATAACAAAATAAAATTGTAGAATTGAATTGAATTGAATTGAATTGAATTATTTTTGTATCAGTTAAATGTTTAATTATTTGTAATTTTGAAAATTGAAACTTACTGATCAAATGTTTAGATTTTCTTATTGTTAATTTTTAAATTTAAAAATATGAAAAGAATAGTTTTGTTTACTTTTTTAGTTATAACACTTTCATTTAATAGTTTATTTGCGGGTATTACTATATCTGGCCAAGTAACTAAAGCCGAAATTAAAAATCTACCAAATGGAGATTCTGAATTGACAATTACATGTTCAGGTGAGGGGATTTGTGTTTCTATTTACCCTGGAAGTGATGGTGAAATTTTAATTTCAATTCCTGATTAGGACATAGTTGATATTCCTATTCGAGCAGAAAGTATGGATTATAATATGGATCAAGGTTCACAAGTGGAATTTCCTAATGGAACCTATCAGTTCGAAATATCAAATTGAATTATTTTATTTTATGTTTATTTAATATAAGCGGCATTATTTGTCGCTTATATTTTAATCTTTTTTTATGAAAATATTTTTTTTAATATTCCTTTTGCTATTAAGTTTTAATACTTATTCTCAAGAATATATTTTAAGATTGGGTATTAAGGATTGTATTAATTGCAATATTTATATTGTGAAAATGAAAGAATTCCTAAAAGATAAGAAACTAACTATTATTTTACCTCTGGATTATGAAGAAGATAGTGTATTAATTGCTGATAAGTTTCTTCTAAATGATTTGAATTATTCATTCGACTTTTCGAATAAACATTTTTATAGTTATGAGGGTGTGAAAAGCTATTTTAGTATAATTAATGATGGAAAGCTTGTTTATAATTGTTTATTAAGTGATGTCAATTTTGATTTTTTAAATAATTCTATTTCTTTAAAAATTTGTTTAAATAATTCTAGGAATTATAATTCGCTTGTTTTTATAAATAATTCAATGGTTTTACGAAATCCTACTATTGGAAAATATTTAGAATATAATTTGGATTCTAATAAAACTCACGTCTTTTTTCCAAATGAAAAATTTGCAATGCTTAATTACAAAAACCTTTATAAGAATAACTGGGAATCATGGTATAAATTATATCAAAAATATGCAGCAATAATTCCTTCAATTAATACTGAAAATATTGATTTAAATATCGATTCGGAGGGCAATGTAATGATTTTGTCCTCGTCACGAATTTTTATTCCCACACCTAATTCTGAGGATACACTTGCTGTTTCTCAATTGTTTTTGATTTCTAATATTTTAGATTCTAATAAAATGCAAAGTACTTATTTTGAGACTAATCAGTTGCCAAAAAATTACTCTTTATATGGTCAGTTTTTTTTTCATGAAAAGGATGTTGTTATTCCAATTATTTTTAATAAAGATTATAATAATGAGGTTAAGATTTTATGTCGTTATTCCTTTGACAAGGTTAATAATAAATTGGTTTTCAAAGAGTTATTACCTTTTAAAATACCACCAGTGTATGTAAAATATGATCTTGATTATAATTTTAATTCCTATCTTAAACATGAGAGTTTATTAATAATGAATTTTGCTAATGTTGTTTATGATTTGAATAATAACAAAACTTATGAAATTTGGGATGTAGATTCTGATTTGTTTAGTATTTTGCCCAATGGGGATATCCCAAAAGTCGGGTTTTATATAGCTGATATTTACAATATTGATAAAAATACTTTTAAACTTTTGTATTTTGATAATAATAAAAAAATTAAGATTTTAATTTATGATAAAGAGAAGCAAACGATAATTCAAGATAAGTTTTTGGATTCCGATTTTTCTTTTAATAAATACAAATTTGACCCAAAATTTTATATTAAAGATTCTAATTTTTTAATCCTAAAGGATAGAAAAAAGGATTGTTTTGAATTTTATAAAATACAATATAATTAAACTAATTGTATGTTTTTGAAATTGTAAGGACTTAAAATAGTTTAATGTAGAATATTCCTTTTAAATAAGTATCAGAAAATGAGAAATGATTTTTATTTTTATATTAAAATTACATTATAACAACAAAGAAAATGTTGAATTTAATTATTTTTATTTTTTAAATTTAAAAATATGAAAAATATCTTTTTAAAATATTCTATATTAATTGCTTTAAATTTATTTATTGGGAATATGACTCTTTACGCAAATAATAAAGAACAAATAAATGTTCTCGATCTTAAAGTAATCGAAACACCTTTTTTGAGTATTCAACAAAATGAAAAAAAGTTAGTTGCGAAATTTGATGCTTCCACCCATCAAATTATAGAACTGAGCGTGGATACGAATGCACTACATTCTTTTCTTTTGGAAAATAATATATTTAGTCAAGTAGCAAAAATTGAAATAACTATAGCTAATGAAAATCAAAAATTAGCATATTTTACTTTAATAGGAGTGGATAACAATGGAATGCTAACTGCCTATCAGTGCGATTTGTTAATAGAGGGTACAAATGTTTTTTTACCTAATCCTGAGTTTCTTGAAACTTTTGGCAAAACGCATACTTGTAATAGTGGATCAGAATGTTCTTCTTGTGATTTTAATTATAACAAATATGGTCAAATTATTGGATGTAAATGCTTGTCTGGATCTGCCGTTTGTGGTCACACTGTCAGCACCACAACTAAAGAGCATGGCGCTATGTTTTCTTGGGATTTAGTGTATTCTAATTTTCTTTTTTAGTCTTGAATAAGTATAAAAATTTGAGGAGCTAAAGTTGTTCTTTAGCTCCTCAAGAAATGCATTAAAATATATAATAATAATTTATGCTTCTTTTAAAACTAATAAGGATTTATTGATTATAGCTATACATTCATCAACTTGTTCTTTAGTAATCACTAATGGTGGTGCAAATCTGATTTTATCGCCATGAGTAGGCTTTGCTAATAAACCGTTTTCTTTCATTTCTAAACATAGATTCCATGCAGCATCTGGATTTGAATGCTCAATCACGATTGCATTTAACAAGCCTTTACCTCTAACTTCTTTGATAACTGGATTATTTAGAGCCTCCAATTGGTTCCTAAAATATTCCCCTAGAACAGCAGCATTTTCAGCTAAGTTTTCTTCCTTTAAAACTTCTAGAGATGCAATAGCCACTTTACAAGCTAATGGATTGCCTCCATAGGTAGAACCATGTTCTCCAGGCTTTATGGTGAGCATAATTTCGTCGTCTGCTAGGACAGCTGAAATGGGGATGGTGCCACCAGATAACGCTTTGCCAAGAATCAATACATCAGGACGAACGTCTTCGTGATCACAAGCTAACATTTTTCCGGTTCTAGCCAATCCCGTTTGAATCTCATCCGCCATAAAAAGAACATTTGCAGCTTTACACAGTTCGTATGCTTTTTTTAAATAGCCATTTTCTGGAACATAAACACCTGCTTCTCCCTGAATAGGTTCCACAATAAATGCTGCAATATTTGGATCTTTCAAAGCTTCCGATAATGCCTCAATATCATTATGAGGAATGGAAACATAGCCTGGAACAAAAGGTCCAAAACCTTCTTTAGCTGTTTCGTCAGTACTAAAAGAAATTACATTTATGGTTCTACCATGAAAGTTTTCTTTAGCAGTAATTATTTTGGCTTCATTAGGCGCAATACCTTTCACTTCATAAGCCCATTTTCGAGCTAATTTTAAAGCTGTTTCAACGGCTTCAACACCTGAATTAATAGGTAAAACCTTATCGTAACCAAAATACTTTGTTACGTATTCTGAATATTCGCCTAAAAGATTACTGTGAAAAGCTCTAGACGTTAATGTCAGTTTTTGAGCCTGTTCTACTAGAGCATTTATGATTTTAGGATGGCAGTGTCCTTGATTAACAGCAGAGTAACCACTTAGGAAATCGAAATAACGTTTTCCATCAACATCCCACATAAAAACACCTTCACCTTTTTCAAGTACAACTGGTAAGGGGTGATAATTATGAGCCCCAAACCTTTCTTCTTGATCTATATATTTTTGAGTAAGAGGGGAATTAATATTTGTATTTTCCATAAGATGCAAAAGTAAGAAAATCAAATAAGTTTTTAGCCTTATTTGATATTTACTTTTCTTTTTGATAATAAATAAAGCGAATCTAAATCCAAACAAAAGCTATAATATAGGTTCGCTTTATTTTTTCTTATTAAAAATTAAATAAGTTCATTCCCAATTTAACACCTAAAGATATAAATTTATTAGCAATGATTTCACCATAAATATTATTTGGATCTCCGTATTTCCTTTCTCCATTAATTTGAGTTTGGAATTCCCACAATGCAAAAAATCCTGAATGTGGATTATCAAAAAGGCCATCACCATTACGAAAGGAAGCATTATAACTACCACTTAATCCTACAAAAAAAGAACGATTTAATTTTTTGGGAGTAAACCTGTAAGTAATCACACCTTCAAATAAGGTTGGTCCCTTAAATAGAGTACCGCCACTTCCTTTAAACCAATAATAATCTGCTATTCCAAGTGGCTCTCTTGTGATAAATTCAGTTACAATAATTTCATCAGTTATATACTCTCCATTAAAAGGGAGCATTTTCATAATTCCAAATTGAAAATCTAGCGAATTGTTGGGCTTGCTTAATTTTAAGGAATAGCCAATATTGGCACCAATGGATGCATAACCATATCTATTATTAAATTCGGTTACAGATATCCTGTTATCTAATCTTCCATCTTCTCTAAATCCTCTTAAATTATCATATATTACATAGAATTGTTCTTGATAAAAACCAAGTTGAATACCCGCACCATAAATGAGTCCATAGGGGGTTTTATGAGAATAATCAAAATTGAAACTCGCAGCAGGCATGGCATTCCGGTTTTGAATCGCATCATTCATAAATTTATCATGATACACATCATATTGGTTTAACCATATTTTGGGATTAAAAGCCATGTCGATAGTATTGCGTTGAGCAAAACTATTAATGACAATAGCTGAAAAACTTAAGAGTATAATTATCTTCTTCATTTTTTTAATATTTTTAATTACAAGCTGAAAGTGTATAATTTTTAGTATAGATAATATTATTATTTTTTATGCTAATTGAAGCTTCTATTGTATTATAATATAGTTTTTTAGTCATTGAACTGTTAAAGATTTTTAGAGAATTAGTATTATCTTTAAAAACAGATGTTAAAGTCCAATAGCCACTATTGTTTACAAAAAAAGGATCATCGTGAGGCTCACATTTTTCATCATATGCCTTTGATTCCACATGAATACTCATTCTATCAGTTTTTTCTATTTTCCATTTATTATTCTTTTTCTTGTAATTTTTCAAATATGCTTTTACGTGTTTGTTCGTACTCATATTTGGTAAATGTATTAATTTATAAAATTTTAGATTAAGTGAAGCTTTGTAATCCGTTGTATAATTCCAATAAAAAAAATTAGATTTTTTCTTATTATTACATGCTGAACTATTACTAGTAATTTCAATATTATATGTTTTTGTTGCAACGATAGGGCCATTAGCACTAAGTTTTGCATTAATAGTAATATTATAATTTCCTGAATTTGGATATATATACATTTGGTTAAAAGTTACACCGAATTGCCCTCCATTTCCTTGAATATTATTTACAAAATCACCATTTCCAAAATCAATATCATACCATGCTACATGTGCAGAACCACCAGGATAACCTTGAAACCAAGAAGAAACTTGAACTAATGTAAATCCATTGAGAGTTATTTGATTAAATTGGCCGAAACAAGGATCTCCATAAAATAAATTTCCACTAATCGCATATTCATTTAAAGGAACAGAAGAACCTATTGAATCAAATAATAATTCTCCTCTTTCTAAGTCAAATATTTTTAAATAATTCATCGAATAATCTAAATTTCTTAAATATTCTAGTGGGATATCTCCATTTGGATAATTTCTTTCTAAAATTCTAACTTCACTTAAAATATGAGTGGAAATTACATCTATCTCATTATTGATGATAATTTCGTATTTGTTTGAAATGAGTTTTCTAACATTATTCCCAATTTTAACTTCTTTCTTAGAATTTAAAGTGCTTTGTTCTGAATTGCTACCAAAATCAGAGTAATCTGGAATGTTCATTATGTCATCCCATCCAATTTCGTTTTCTGCTATAAGATTTTCATAATTTAATTTTCTTAAAGAGATGAAACCAATTGAACTCTCAATACTATCTAAAATAATTTCTTGTGGATCCAAATCAGTTTCGGAATATAAAAGTTCTTGTTCTTCAGTTAAATTAGAAGAAAGAGAATCAATATATTCTATGTATCTTTCATAATGTAAATTATCATTAAAAACCAACATTCCATCTTCAATGGAAGGCATAGATAGATCAAAATTTCCAGAAATGGTTTTATTGGGATAATTAAAATTAATATTTTTCTTTTCTTTTTGGCATGACGCAAAAATTATTGAAAAAACTAGCATTACAAATAATGCTTCAAAAACAAATTTAATACTTGTGTGTTTGTGTGTTTGTGTGTTTGTGTGTTTGTGTGTTTCATAAAAATATTTTTAGTTTCAAAGGTAATGTTAAAATTTGAATTAAGAAATTATTATCCTACTTAAACTTTTACCATTTAATCGGAATTAAAAATTATATAAGTTCATGCCCAATTTAACCCCAAGTGAAATAAACTTATTGGCAATCACCTCTCCATATATTTTATCAGGATTACCATAGGACTTGTTACCATCAATATCAGTATAAAAGTCATTTAAAATGAACATACCTGATTGTGTATTGCCTGATCTTCCGGGAGCATTAAAAAAGAAAGCATTGATACTGCTATTAATGCCCACAAAAAACGAACGTTTTGTTTTGAATGGCGTAAAATGATACACTATTGCTCCTTCTAATAAGTAAGGGCCACTAAAAGCATAACCTCCGCTTCCTTTACCCCAATCATAATTTGCAATTATTGTTTCTTCATAATGAAATTGCTTAGAAACAGCAATGTTACCCGAAACATCCTCACCATTAAATGGTAGCATTTTCATAATTCCAAAAAGTATATCAATGCTATTACTTTGTTTATTTAACTTTTTTGAATAGCCAAATGTAGCACCAATGGAGGCGTAGCCATACCTATTATAAAAATTGGTAATTGAAATTCTATGGTCTATAGTATGATCTGCTCTAAAACCAGCAAGATTCCTATAAATAACATCAAAAGATTCTTGGTAAAACCCTAAACGAATACCCGCACCATAAATGAGTCCATAGGGCGTTTTATGAGAATAATCAAAATTGAAACTTGCAGCAGGCATAGCATTCCGGTTTTGAATCGCATCATTCATAAATTCATCATGATACACATCATACTGGTTTAACCATATTTTGGGATTAAAAGAAAAGTCTATATTGTTTTTTTGTGCAATGCCATTTATTGTTAGTAACAATAAACAGAAACTAAAGAGTGTTTTTTTCATTTTTTTGAGACTTATTAGCACAATTCTAAAATTATTGAAAAAACCCAGCATTACAAATAATGATTTAATACCAAATTTTACACGTGTGTGTTTGTGTGTTTGTGTGTTTCATGAAAATACTTTTGGTTTCAAAGATAATGTTAAAATTTGATTTTAAAAAAAAGCTCAGTATTATAAGGTTTAGCCGGATGCTCATAAAAACATTTTACTTTAATTCTATTATTAGTTGGTTTACCTTTACATTTGCAAGAATAAAGTAAAATATCAAAATTATGATTGTAAATACAGAAGGAAGCGTTTTAACCCAAATAAATGATAATGGTGTCGCGTATGTTACTTTCTCTCATCCAATGAGTAATAGTTTGCCTGGTGCAATTTTAAGAAAATTAGCACAATCTATTACAGATTTAGGAAATAATAAAGATGTTAAAGTCATTATTATGCAAAGTGCAGGTGAAAAAGCTTTTTGTGCTGGAGCTTCTTTTGATGAGTTGATAACAATTGATAATGAAGAAGACGGATTGACATTTTTTAGTGGTTTTGCAATGGTCATTAATGCCATTCGAAAAAGCCATAAATTTGTAATAGCTCGTATTCAAGGAAAAGCAGTAGGTGGAGGTGTTGGATTGGCAGCAGCAGCAGATTATGCTTTTGCAACTGAGGCTTCTTCAGTTAAATTGAGTGAATTGGCTGTAGGTATTGGACCTTTTGTAGTAGGACCTGCAGTAGAACGCAAAGTAGGGGTTGCCGCATTTGGTGATTTGGCTATAGATGCCAATTCTTGGAAAGATGCACAATGGGCTTATCAAAAAGGGCTGTATGCTTCCGTAAGTAAAGATATTTCAGAAATGGATAAGGCTATTGATACCTTAGCCAATACCCTGTCAAAGTCAAGCCCAGATGCAATGAGAGACTTAAAAGCAGTGCTTTGGGAAGGTACAGAACATTGGGATACCCTTTTGACAGAAAGAGCAGCTATAAGTGGTCGTTTGGTCTTAGGCGAATTTGCTGTAAATGCAATTAGTGCCTTTAAATCAAAATCAAAATAAGATATAGAAAATTGGTAATGTAAAAAATAATACAAAAAAAGTATTGATGTTAAAATTTTCAATAACTTTGCCAACTAATTAGAAAATTAATTTAACTATTTAATATATTTAATGCAGAGAAAAGGGAAACCAAGAATACCGTTTAAGCCAAGAGAGCCTGAACATAAAATTAATGAATTGATTAGAGCTGCTACAGTTCGAGTTGTTGGAGATGATTTTGAACCAAGAGTGTTGCCTATAGCTGAGGCATTGGCATTAGCTGAGGAAAAAGAGGTAGATTTAGTAGAAATATCTCCTAATGCAGACCCACCAGTTTGTAGATTAGTAGATTATAATAAATTTATTTACGAAAAAAAGAAAAAGGATAAAGAGCAAAAAGCAAAATCTAAGCAAGCTGAAGTTAAAGAAATCAGATTTACGCCCAATACGGATGATCATGATTTTGATTTTAAACTAAAGCATGCAATTAAATTTTTGCAGGATGGAGATAAGGTTAAAACTTTCGTTCAGTTTAGAGGACGTTCTATTTTGTTCCAAGACAGAGGGCAATTATTATTATTGAAATTTGCTGAGAAGCTTGCTGATTATGGGACATTGGAATCTATGCCAAAAATGGAAGGAAGAAGAATGTTTGCCATTTTTACTCCAAAAAAGAAAAAATAAAATATTATTTCTCATTAATAATATTGAGCGATAATGTTTTCATGTGATAGGGTTTTTATGGCTGGCTCGTTTTTCGAGCTAGCCTTTCTTATATAAATTATTTATACACTCTTAAGATGTGGTTAAAATTAGTTGATTTTATTTTAAAGTACAGGCTCGCGTTGATAATAATATTATTGGCGATTACAGCCTTTATGGGATATCAGGCTACTAAGGTTCGAATGAGTTACGACTCTTCTGGAGCCATGCCTAGCAGTAATCCTAAATATAAAGTTCAAAAAGATTTTCAGCATAAGTTTGGAGCGTCAGGCGGTAATGCGATCATCTTAGGTATTCAATCAGATAAGATTTTTGAAGAAAAGAATTTCGAAGCTTATGGTAAATTGATTGGAGATTTAAAAGCAGTAGATTCCGTTACAGGAGTCTTGTCTATTGCAGATGCTGTAGCAATTAAGAGCGATAGTGCTGGAAAATTGGAATCTGAAAAGTTATTCGACTTTAACCGTCCTCAAGATGCCATATCCGAAAAACTAAAACTAGATAGCTTACCAATTTATAACGGGTTGCTTTATAACAAAACAACTAATGCCTATCTGTTGATGGTAGAAATTAGTAAACCTGCCCTAAATTCAAAAGATAGAGTAAGAGTAGTCCAAGATATTTTAAAAGTAGGTAAGTCTTTTGAAAAAGAAACAGGGATTGATGTTCATTATAGTGGATTGCCATTTATTCGCACTCAGATGGCAGAGAAAATTAAACATGAACTGAATGTATTCTTAATCCTTTCTTTAGCTTTAACAGCTATTATTTTACTGATCATATTTCGGTCTTTTATTACCATGTTAGTTTCCATGTTAATCGTTTCAATAGGTGTGATTTGGGCTATGGGGACCTTAGGGATTCTTGGATTTAAGATTTCAATTCTTACAGGAGTGATTCCACCTTTAATAGTGGTAATTGGTATTCCTAATTCAATTTACTTCTTAAATAAATATCATTCTGAATATAATTTAACAGGCAATAAGAAAGAAGCATTAAGGAATATGGTAGGCAAAATGGGGATTATTACTTTGTTTACCAATCTTACTTCTGCAATTGGATTCGGTGTTTTTGGGATGACCAATAGTCAGGTGTTGAGAGAGTTTGGTATTGTTGCTGGTCTAAATATTTTAGTATTGTTTTGTATTTCATTAATATTGATTCCAGCTGTATTTAGTTACCTAGGACCACCAAAAACAAAACATACTCAATATACCGAAGCGAAATGGGTGAATAAAACGCTAGATAAAATAGCAAGATGGGTTTTTTTATGGAGACGTTGGATATTTATCGGTACAATCGCTGTTTGCATAGTTGGATTCTTAGGAATTCTAAAATTAAAGTCTGTTGGTTATATGGTAGATGACCTACCTTCCAAGGATATCATCGTTAAGGATTTAATGTTTTTTGAAGATAATTTTAAAGGCATAATGCCTTTAGAAATTAGTGTGGATACCAAAAAGAAATTTGGTGCTTTAACAAGTTTGGATACTTGGGAAAAGGTCGATTCCTTGACCAACTTTCTTGAAAAACAACCAGAAATAGGGAGTGCTATCAATCTTATTAAAGGGGTTAAGCTTGTAAGACAGGCTATAATGGACGGTGCACCGGCTGATTATACATTACCAAGTGGCACAGAATTTAACGGCATCAAGCCTAAACTTATAAGTGCTTTTAATAAGGCTCAAAAAGGAGAAGGAGTTAAAAATCGAGATGAGTTTAATAAAATTCTTTATGGATTTGTAGATAGTAATGCACAGTCCTTAAGAATTAGTGTAAATATTGCGGATATTGGTTCGAAAAAGTTACCAGAACTTATTGAAAAACGAATACAGCCAGAAATAAATAAACTTTTTGATAAACAAGAATATGATGTTAATATTACTGGAGGTAGTATTACTTATCTAGAAGGTAGTATTTTTATTATTGATAGTCTGAAAGAGAGTCTGATGTGGGCTTTTGGAATGATTTTAGTCTGTATGATCATTCTGTTTAAGTCATTTAAAATGGTCGTTATTGCTATGATTACCAACATTGTACCTTTGATGATAACTGCTGGAGTTATGGGTTGGTTTAATGTGCCTTTGAAGCCTTCTACAGTTTTGGTATTTAGTGTAGCTTTAGGTATAACCGTAGATGTTACAATACGATTCTTAGTAAGTTATAAACAGGAGTTGCCGAACCACAGTTCTATGTCCAAGACCGTCAAATACACGATTAGAGATACAGGATTAAGTATCATTTTCTCAAGTATCATTTTGGTGGTTGGATTTGGTGTGTTTTCAGTATCAGACTTTGGTGGTACTCAGGCTTTAGGTTATCTTATATCATTAACTTTGTTTTTAGCAATGATATTTAATCTAACATTGTTACCTGCTTTATTGTTAATCTGGAACAGTAGGAAAAAATTAGCTAAGCAAAATAGAACAATAAAATAATTTAATTATTTTATTTCTTCATAATCTATAAATTCGCCTTCTATATCTTTAGAAGGCTTTTTATTATTTTGAGGTTGAGTATTTTGTTGTTGGTTACGCACCTCTTTCTTCATTTGACTATACACCCTAGATATTGGAAGTACAAATTTAATTATAAATTTGCCTATCCAGTAAAAAAGGACACCTAAAATTAGAAACTTCCAAAACATATTGCAAATGTAATTATTATTTTAAAGCGATTCCGTTTTTTGAAAAATAATAACAATTTATGATTATCAGATTTAAACGCTAAATCCTTATCTTTGAAAAAAATTAGCATAAAAATGAAAATAGTAAGATTGGTTTTGTTGGTCGTTTTATTGCCCCTATTATCTTTTGCCCAAAAAATTGATATAGCAAAAGATGGTACTGTTTCTGTAGATGGGAAAAAGGAGTTTATTATAGAAGGAAAAATGGGAATGATAGCCACTTCCATTACTGTTTCTAATTTGGATGGTGAATTACTGATGAGTGGCGATGGACCTAATGACTTAAATGCAATGGTGGTGACCTTTCCAGGAAGTAATGCCAGCTTTGATTATCCATTAACGATTGGTCTGAAAAAGATGTTTGCTAAAGAACTTGTCAGAATGAAAGTTATTCAGAATGGACAATTAACTAGGGAAGGGATAAAAAGATTAATTGCAAAACATAATGGTAGAATTGATAGAGATTTAATATTAACGGACAGAAATACCCAAAATGTTATTGTGGTTCAAAATCCACAAGGTGGAAATGCTGTGGCTACCGATAATAGAGCGGCCTTAGTACAAAGAAATAGAGCGGCTAATATTTTTATAAATGGAGGGAAAATCACTCAGGATTTTAAGGCGATTGGTTCTATAAGTTCAAAACAAGAAGCAAGTTCAGGGACCGTAATGACCCATTTTTATATTGTGGATAATAATAATGTAATTATTGCCAATGCTAGTAAGGCTATGAATAGTACTGAAATAAGAATTACAACCTTTGATAATAAATCAATTATTTCAAATGCATTAAACAATAATCAGAATGATTTTGCAATTCAAGAACTGATTGTCAAGACTTTAATTACAAATGGTTATTTATAATAGATTCTAGAGTAAAGTTTGCGATTAGTTTAATGGAAATTGATGAATTTTCTATTTTAGGATGCATCAATTTCATCTGGTGACCAGAACTTTTGATTGAAATCCACGACTTTATCATTTTTAATTTGAATACCTTCTTTTTCTAAAAGCTCTTGCATGAGGGTAGGGGTATCAAAATTTAATTTTCCAGTGAGTTTACCTTCTCTGTTTACAACTCGGTGAGCAGGTATATGTATTTGGTCGCCAGACGCAAATAAAGCTCTGCCTACCATTCTTGCTGTAATACCAGGTCCCGCGAACTTTGCTATTATGCCAAAACTACAAACTCTTCCTTTAGGAATATGTTGGACTATTTGATAAATGGCTTGATATTTACTTAGATTGTCCATATATTATTTTGGATGAAAATAAAATCAAAAATAGAAAATTTAATATTAATTAAAAGTGAAAGCCCATAAGGCAATTTATTTTTGTTTAAATTTGCTTTTTTAAAAGATTATTTAAATAATGTATCAAATTAAAATAAATGATTCCATTTCTAAAGAGCTTTCTATAGAAAATGATGAGATAAAAATAAATGGCTCGATTCTAGATTGGGATATGGAAGCAATTTCGAATAATAGCTTTAGTATTATTGCCAATAATAAAAGTTATGTGGCTTTTATTGAAACTGTGGATAGGGCAAAAAAAATAATGACCATAAGAATAAATAATAATTCTTATTCAGTAAAAATACAAGAGCCTATAGATTTGTTATTAGCAAAAATGGGCTTTGATATTTCTAAGACTCAGAAAGTAGAGCCCATGAAAGCACCTATGCCAGGTATGATTTTGAAGGTGATGGTGGTGGAAGGTCAGGAAATCAAGAAGGGAGATCCTGTGTTGATATTAGAAGCTATGAAAATGGAAAATGTGTTTAAAGCTACTGTAGATGCAACAGTGAAAATGATTAAGATAAAAGAACAACAAACAGTAGAAAAGGGTGAGGTTTTAATAGAATTAGTTTAGTATAAAAAATAAATTTTTATGAAGAATATCTTATTGATTTTTAGTATTTGTTTGCTGAGTCTTTATGGTTTTGCTCAGGACTATAATGATGCCGTTGTGTATATTCAAAGCGATAAAGAAACACCTATTTATGTGAAAATGGAAGGACAAATGATGCCTCGATATAGTAAAAATTATTCCATTTTACACAATTTGGCAGCAGGACCTTTGAATATTGAAGTCCAATTTCAACAGAATAAATATCCGAGTCAAAAATTCATTTTAAATATACAGCCCTCTGCACAGAGATCCTTTGTTTTAAATAGAGTTTCTGAAACCAAGTTCTCTTTATATGATTTAAATTATGAATTTTATTTACAATCTGGAAATAAACTTGAGGATGATATTCAGACCGAAAATCAAATTGCATCTGCAAGCAAAGATTTTGTGCATCAAAATAGAAGCGCAAAAGAGCAAAAATCGCTGGTAGTCTCAAAGCAATCTAATAAAGATAATCAGATAAAAGAAAAAAATGATGTGGATAAGTTGCCACCATTTTTGGCAAATGCTGGAATAGGGAAAGATAAGAATAATAAAAAGGATAAGGAGAAAATTAATAAGGAAAAGGAAGTAAAAGAAAACACAGAAACTGAGAATCGTTTTTTAAATTTTGAAATTAATAATAGTTCTGAAAGCTCTGAAGGCAATGATAAAGTGAAATGCGAAGAGGCTGCTAATAATGAACAGTTTAATAGTTTTGCCCACTTGATTAAATCTGGAAAAGATGAGGAAGAACAATTAAAGTTTTTGAAAAAATATTCTACTAAGTATTGTTTCTCAACCGATCAGGTAAGAGTTATTGCCATGAATTTTGATTCTCAATCTTCAAGATATGAAGTGGTTAAGATTCTAAAGAAAAAGACAGTTGATGTTGAAAATTATGAGCAATTATCGGTAATATTTCAAACCAATTTCTTGAAGAACAAATTTGTAAATGAAATTGCCAATATTAAATAGTTAAAAGCATTATTTAAATAATTTATATGTAAATTTTTTTAACGTATATTTGTATTTGTTGTCGAAAAGTTATTTATATTTTGATTACCTTTGCAGAATTAAAAATTATCAATTAAAATTATATATAAAAATGAATAAAGTAAAAGTTGCCATTAACGGTTTTGGTCGTATTGGACGATTAGCATTTCGCCAAATTTATAATTTAGAAGGTATTGAAGTAGTTGCTATCAATGACTTAACTGAGCCTAAGGTTTTAGCTCATTTATTGAAATATGATACCGCTCAAGGACGTTTTAATCAAGAAGTGACTAATTCTGATAATTCAATTACCGTAAATGGTAGAGACATTAAAATTTATGCAGAAAGAGATCCTAAGAATATTCCTTGGAAAAACCATGATGTTGATGTTGTTTTAGAATGTACAGGTTTCTTTGCTGATAGAGATAAAGCACATGCACATATAGATGCAGGTGCAAAAAGAGTAGTTATTTCAGCTCCAGCAACAGGTGATTTGAAGACTATTGTGTTTAATGTCAACCACGAGATTTTAGATGGTTCTGAAACTATTATTTCTTGTGCTTCCTGTACAACAAACTGTCTTGCACCAATGGCTAAGGCATTACATGATAACTTTAAAATTAAAGCTGGTCATATGACTACTGTCCATGCTTATACAAATGATCAAAACACATTAGATGCTCCTCACGCTAAAGGTGATTTACGCCGTGCTCGTGCAGCAGCTGAAAATATTATTCCAAACTCTACAGGTGCCGCTAAAGCAATAGGATTAGTAATCCCTGAATTGAATGGTGTATTAGATGGTGGTGCTCAGCGTGTGCCAACGGTTACAGGTTCTCTAACTGAATTAATTACTATTTTAGATAAGAAAGTTACTGTTGATGAGGTGAATGCTGTAATGAAAAATGCTGCAAATGAATCTTATTTTTATAATGAAGATGAAATCGTTTCTAGCGATATCGTAGGTACAACTTATGGTTCAATTTTCGATGCGACACAAACTAAAGTGATTTCAGTTGGTGATAGCCAATTAGTTAAAACTGTTAGCTGGTATGATAACGAAATGAGCTATGTTTCTCAATTGGTTCGTACTGTAAAATATCTTGCAGATTTAATGCAGAAATAAAATTTACGAGCTTTTAAATAAAAGCCTTTAAAATAAATAAGCCTCGATACTTTATAGTATTGGGGCTTATTTTTATATTTTAATTATTTTTGATCCAAGATCATTATAGAAAGCAACTAAATTGACAGGTTCTTTTAACTGTTTCCTAATCGATTAAGTTTACAAAATGCTATTAAAGAAAAGCGATAATATGAATTTAATTTTAATCTCCTATTTTTTCTAATACTGGAATGTCATCCATTTTATCTAATCGCTCGGCTAATGCTTTCTTAAAGTCGATTAATTCATTTTCGGCTTTAATTAATTCTTTATATAACTTGTCTTTATCAGTCTTTGTTTTTTCTATTTTACGCAAAAGCTCATATATTTCACCTTCTGCCTCCATAACCTGAAGTCTTTTATAATAGGTTAATGTCTCTGTCATATGCGCTAATGCAATCATTGCTGTAAGAAAAGGATGGTTATTGGTAACATTCACCTCCTTAATTTTTCCATGTTCCAGTTCTACTTTTAAAGCATAAGCAAACTCTTCCATATTAAAAGCTTCGTGTTTACTTTTTGGGTTTAAATATGCCTTTATGCACTGCACATTATCCATAGTAGATAAATCTACAGCAGTTTCAGACTTTTTGATTATATCTTTGTAAATGACATTTCCTATAGCTCGAGCTTCCTCAATTGTGGGATCATTTTTCGGGTTCTCAAAATCTCTTTTGGACCAATCCCAATTTTTAGGATGGACAGGTTTTATATATTTCTCGCAAAACTCGGTTACATCATTCTTTAAACTTACTAATTCTCCATCGCGTTTGATGTAAACATCTTGATATACTCCACTTTTCGTTGCCATAATATATTTTTAATAAAGGTAAAAAAAATATATGAAATTTCAAAAATAACCGTATTTTCATAATGATTTTTATGTTTATTCGATGATTTAACTATCATTTATTTCCCTTCGTGGTGAGCTGTGATTAATACTTCTTCTGTTTTTCAGCAATTATTATATCTTAAATACCGCCAATTTTATAGCGTATTAAAAATTCAAAATCAATTCAAATAGATTCTTTGTTCTATTCTGTGCCCTCGTCAAAATGATTATTAAAAAGTACTTAGTGGTTTTTAAAATACCTACTCTAATCGGTATGCTACTATTCTATTTTATGAATGATTTAATAAACTACGCTCAATAATTTAATTTTTTTGAATGAAGCATATTTAAAGCATAAATGATCAATTAAATCAAGAACATATCTTCCATTGTCATGGTTTAATGATTTTTCCTGTTTTAATAGTTTGGTCTTTAGAAGTTATATAATAAAAAAACACCCCTTTTGAATAGGAAGATAAATCAATTGTATTTATTTCGTTTTGAAAAGTCTTATCGAAAATAAGCGCACCTAAAGCATTGTATATTGTGAATCGTATGGTATGATTTGAATTATTCTGAATATTTAATAGGTCAACAATAGGATTGGGATATATATTTATTAATTTTTCTAATCTATTAATATCTGTAACGCCAACAACTCCTCCATTATTTGTGTAGAGCACAGCATTACTAGCAATCGCAATTCCCTTACTATCATTACAGAACGAAATAGAATTTATAGGGCTGTTAATTGGTGTTTGTTGTTCAATCCAATTTTGACCATTATTCGATGAAAAGAAAATTTTTCCATACAAACTACTAGCGTATAGATTTGAGGTATTAAAACTTAAATCTAAAACTGGTAGGACTCCAAAGCCATCTAAATCCAAAGGAAAATAAAAGGTTCCAGTATTCCAAGTTCTGGTAGGATGAGACTGACTACCCCAACTTCCATATTGATAGCCATTTTGTAGGTCTTTGAAATCAAACTGATCTTGAAGAACCAAATCGCCATTAGTAATGAATATCGTGTCCATTGATAAAAAACCATCAGTTGTTTTATATACTCTGTCTAATTCGTTTGGATTAATGAAGTAGGCATTTGAATTGTCAACAAAAGACAAGATGTAGGGTTGATTTCCAACTTGATAATTTTGGTAAAGTGTTGTCCAGCTGTTACCCAAATCAATTGATTTGCTTATATATGTAGTGTCGTTGCTACTGTATGAAGCAAATAAGTTATTCTGATAAATCTTTATTTTTTGGAATACTCCAATTGATGTCCAAGAAAGGCCACCATCAAAGGTTCTATGAGGATTTCCATTAATATTGATAAAACCGGTATCTGCATTTATGAATTTCAAATTGCTCGGAGTTGAAAATGGTCCAAAGTCATAAATTTGAGACCAATTAATCCCTTCATCAGAGCTTTTATACATTAAACCCAAATCTCCCACAATATAGGCGGCATTCTCGTTTGGAAAATCTACTTCATAAAGACCAGCATTAGGCACAAAGTTGGATTGCTTCCATTGTCCAAAGGACGATTTACTGGTTAGCAGAACTAGTATTAAGAATATTTTTTTTCATTTTCTTTTAGCTGAATTAATTGCTAATTATTTAATTATAGTTTCTATTTCTATTTTAAAGTATCGGTGAGAATTATACAACTATCTCATCATCAAATATTTAACTAACTTGAATTCAAATAAATCTTATTCTCTTATAACTTTTCCATCATGAAGTTCGATAATTCTTGAAGTTTTTTCAGCAAACTCTAAATCATGGGTTACTACCAAAAGTGTTTTGTCATAAGCTTCAGTAAGTTCTTTAAATATATTAAAAACAATATCAGCATTCTTGCTATCTAGATTTCCAGTAGGCTCATCACACATAATGATTAGCGGATCATTAATCATGGCTCGCGCAATGGCAACTCTTTGCTTCTCACCACCTGATAATTGATAAGCCATTTTTTTAGCTAATTTTTCTATACCTAAATCTTTTAAAAAACCATAAGCATTGTTTTCTAATTCCTCCTCACTCAATTTATTGAGTTTAAATGCTGGCAACATCACATTTTTTATAGCAGTAAATTCATTAAGTAAATAATGAAATTGAAAAACAAAACCAATTTTTTCGTTTCTGATAGCAGCAAGTTGTTTTTCTGTTTTACCATGCACACCAATTCCATCTATCAATAGCTCACCGGTAAAATCAGTATCCATGGTTGAAAGTATATATAGTAAAGTTGATTTTCCACTACCTGATCTTCCAATTATCGATACATATTCTCCACGTTTCAGATTAAATGAAACATCTTTCAATACATCAATCTTCACAGGATCGTGAAAGGATTTGTAAATTGATTTTGCTTCTAATACAATTTTTTTTTCCATTTATTTCCCTCTTATAATGATTACAGGATCCACCTTACTTGCTTTTTTTGCTGGAAGCCATCCTGCCAAAAATGTGGTAACCATCGCAAATATAATAGCGACAAGATAGTATTGTAAACCATAATCGATGGGATAGGTATTTACTGCAGGTAATGAAGGTGCACTAAAAGGTATCGCATCGATGGCTAATGACATCAGAAACCCAATAATTACACCGCCAATTGCACCTGCTATTCCAATACTTAAGGATATTGAAATAAAGATTTTCTTAACATCATTTCCATCAAATCCAGTTGCTTTTAAGATCGCTATTGTATCCATTTTTTCATAAATCAACATATTTAAAATATTGTAAATGCCAAAACCAGAAACAATCAATAAAGTTACGCCAACTGCATAAGAAATAATAGAACGAACACCACTTCCCGTTTCAAATTGTGCATTAGCAGTCTGAATATCCTCGGCATCTATTTTAAATAATTTCTCATACGCCATAGCCATTTCAGGAGCCATTTTTAGGTCTTTAAGCTTTATCTGAATATCACTTATGTAATTGCTATTTACGCCCAATATTTTCTGGGTAGTTTTTAAACTCGCAAAACTTTGCACTTTATCAATTTCTAACATTCCTGATTGAAAAAAACCGATAACCTTTAATGAAAATTGTTCCCCTTCAGTAGAAGTTACAATAATGATATCTCCAATTTTAGCATTGATGATTTCAGCTACACCTTTTCCTAGGATAATGGTATTGGAAATGGTTTGTAATTCCTTATAATTTCCTTCCGTAACGTAATCGCCAAAAGCAAATAGTTTTGCTTCCTGTTCTACTTCTACACCATTGATAATTCCGTTTAAATCAATATTTCCAAGGTTGTAAAAAACTTGTGCTGTTATTTTAGGAGCCACGCCCACTATACGTTTATCTGACTTTAATTTATTGATAATTTGTTGGGCATTGTATATTTCTTTTCGATTATTTACTGGTTTTACAGAACTGATAAAATGATGGTAACCCACAAATGCTTTACTTAAATCAATAGGTTGTATTTTAGAAGGTTGGATATCATTATAAAGTCTAATGTGTGGTGTGCGATTTAATACTATTCCATCCAATAATTTATTCAAACCTTCCATAAAACCGAGCAGTGTTACAAATAGTGCAATACTAAAAGTAACTCCAATTGCAGCCACAAGCGTTTGTTTCAATCTGGCACGCATCAATGCAATTGCTATCTCAGTAAGGTGTTTAATATTCATTTTACTTTTATTTCGATGGTAGAAGTTTTATCGATACCACTTGTTATTTCTACCAAATCATAATCCATCAATCCTGTTCCTATTTTTTGAAGCTTTCCGCCTTTTAACATTACCGTTGAATCATTGATCATATATTTTCGTGGAATGGTGAGAATGTCTTTTTTGGTTTGGATAACAATATTTGCTTCTACAGTAAGATTTGGGAAAAGCTCTTTTGGTTTTTTGGTAAATACAGCTTCTGCTTTAAATGAACGCGTTCTAATATTCATCATTGGGTCAATCGTTGTAATTTTGGCTTCAAATATTTCAGATTGGTAACTATCCATTCTGATTATAACGAGCTGATCTTTTTTTATTTTTACAATGTCAAATTCATCAATGTTTAATTCTATGATAAATTCGTCAGTACCAATTACAGCACTTGGTTCTTGAGCATTCATTATTTCACCTTCCTCTTTGTTAATTTTATAAATCACTCCATCTACTTCACTTCTAATGATATAATCATCTTCCATTATTTTGGCAATTTTTAAATTATTTTTACTTTCATCAGAAGCCAATTTTAATTGTCTTTTTAAGTCTTCATAATTTGATTTTGTTTTTGCTAAATTTATCTTTGTATTTTCATACTTCAATTCCTTTTCTTCTAAATCAATCTTTGTACCTATGTTATTATCCCAAAGATTTTTATGTCTTTGGAATTGTAAATAATCATTTTCTAATTGTTTTTCAGCAAGTGTAATGGCTTTCTTGGCATCCATTAATTTGTCTGCATTTACCTTATAGTCTGAAGCATTTGAAGCTAATCTAGCATTCTCTGTAGCTATTTTTAAGTTTTTATTATCCAATTGAAAAATAGGATCTCCTTTTTTGATAGGCATTCCTTCCGTTACAAATATTTTTTGAATGACAGCATTTGTTTTACCAAAAACTTCATACTGACGTTTACTTTTAATAATTCCAGATGCATAAACACTTTCTGTGATGTTTTTTGTTTCAGGAGTTATCGTTTCTTTTTTATCTTTACAAGATATCGATATCAGCAATATTGAAAAAAGTAAAAGCAGTTTTTTATTCATTTGATGTCAGATTTACTTTGATATAATTCTAATTGTTTTTGGAGGATAAACCTTAAAATTCTCTTTAATTTTTAAGTAATTTTCTAATGGATGATCTAATCATCAAATGTAATTCATTTAATTTTAAAACTACCAATCCGCTTTTCAAATCTGAATATCTAATTTGGCTTCTCTTTGCTCCTTTTGTAATTACTTTAAATCTTCGATAACTGACTTTCTAGTGCAGATTTTTGCAAAATTTACACGCTGTTAGCGTAAATTCATTTTAGGATGAAACAGGATAACTTTTTAGACTTAATTTTGATGATAATAATCAAAGATTTTATTTAACACTTGTTTAGCAAAATCAGACCAATAAATTTCTTTTCCACTCTTGAATCTGACATTGAATTGGCGATTCGCTTATTGAGTTCATTTACACTCATTGGTTCGAATTCGTTTTCTGTGTCATTTTTTGACGAATGAAGAAGCTGTTTTTAGACTTTTTGCAACAGTCTAGTGTAGGAGCAATAGCGTGATTCGTCACGAAAAAATATAAACAGGTTTTTGCCTGAGGGAAATCAGCAGGTTTTCATTGGTTGCCAAGACAAGCCATTGCATATTCACTTTGTAGTGCAACGGTTTTATATCTTTTTCTTATTTGGGTTCTTTCTGTTTGAAAATAATGAAACAATCTCAATCGAATCTTTATTAATTCGATAATAAAGATTGTTATGCTTTTCAACGACAGCTTTTTGGATGTTCTTTTTTTCAAATGACTCTGGGGAAATTTCAGACATTTTTGAGATCAGTTCAACTGTGTGGTCTAATTTTCCAAAAAACTTTCTTATTTCTTTTTCAGTCCAGTTGTTTTCGAGGTATTCAATAGTATCCTTTAGTTCTGAAATTGAGTGGTCAGTCCACAGTATCTTATAACCACTTTTCATAAATATCTTTCACCTTTGAGTGGGAGGTCAATTTTCCATTATCAGCATCTTGAATTCCTTTTTCAATAGAATCTTTTTCCTTAGCTGAAATTTCGTTCCACCAATCGGTTTTTTCTTGTTCTCTTAATTTCATTAATTTGTCAATCAAAGTCTTATCGTTCAATGTCGACAACCATTGAATTAATTCGATTTTTTTATTTTCTAAACTTACTTCCATAGTTTCAAAGTTACAAATTTAAATCTAACATTTAATTTTTGAGTGCATTTTTTAACTGTTGCACAATGCAAGCGAGTGTCAATAATTTTTTCATTGTTTGTTTTTTAATTTGGATACCATATTCTCGCTTCTAGACGTTTGCAAGTTATGAAAACCAATATTTTCGGCTAAACGAAAATACAATAAAGAAAGGATAATTACACTAAATTTTCAAATAGCTAAAAACGTGTGTTAGCAACAGCTCAATTTTGGAATGCTTTATTGTCAATACTATAAAATGAGCTGTAATTTTTATTTATCACACGAAATAGATCACAAGTAATTTTCCATTTTTATTTTACTTCAACCAATCGTGTCGTTCTGTTATAAGAATACTTAAACTCCCAATAGTCGTAACCCATATTACAATTCTTACTCCTTCTTTTAACCCTTTCTTTATCCTTATAAGAAACGATTTCTTCAATGAATTGCTGTCTTATTAAATTGCCGTCAATTTCCGAAATATTGATATTATTCATATCTGATGTCTTAGTTTTCATGAAGTCAATTGGATAACTTGACGCTCTCTGAACATAAAATGTATGTATTGAGTCAGTGTATAATGAATCAATATATTCTTTCCCATATTTCTTCGATATCTTTTCTTTCCCATTTTCAATATAGAAACTCATAAATTCTTCAATTGATAATTCTCTTGCTAAATCTGAATAGCTTTTTGTTTTTAAACTGTCAATAGATAAACTTGTCAAGTTCTTATATCTAAGGATTGTCTCCTTCTTAGCACCTTGTCCAAAAGAATTAAATGTTGAAATGAATAAAAAGATTGTTATTATCGTCTTGGTAACAGTGCTAAACATAGTTGAGATGTTTTGTTGCTAAGGGTTATGGCTTTGTGATGGTTTGTTTTTAAATAATTTATCAAAGATAAAAAATTTGATTACATGGTTGTGGATTTTTTTTAATAGTAATAGCGAAATCCACTATGCTTTATTTCCATCGCAATAGAGTAAGACTCCTTTTTTGCGTACCATTGATTTTATCGCATACATCGCAACCAAAATTACACTCGTTCTTTTCTGTAACAGTTTTAAATTTAACTTTACAAAGAGCGGAATAAAATTAAAAAGTATTTTTCATTTTTCAAAACCTTAGCATTGGAAATTTATTCAGGCGTATTTAGGGGATTGCATCAACAGTCACTACAATTCTTTTTAATTTTTGTCCGTCAAAACTCAAAAGAATTGGAATTCAATTTCCTTAGGCATAAAATGTACACCTTTAAATTTAATTACTACTTTAATTTGATGTTTGATGTCTGGTGGTACAATAAACGCATCACCTTGTTTAAGAACTTTGTCCTCCCCATTTATTTTAATAATACATTCCCCTTCATGTATAAATAGGATTGATTCCATATTGGCAATATGCTCGGGCAATAGATCACCTGCATCTGCCTGCATTTGCTTTGCGGTTAATTTTGTACCTGAGGCAAGCAGCTTGATATTTGGTTTTGTTACTTTTTCCATTTTATTTATTTTAAATTAACAATTAATTTTTTTATTTGGATAGCACTTTGTTTTCTTAACTGCCATCTAACGGCTGTCTTTGAAAAGACCTGCGAGGATAAATATACATAAAAATATTTGCAAAAAAAATTAATATTCTGTATTTTTAATGATGCGGCACATTCAAGGAATAGCCCATTCACAGATAAGCTTCGGTTCACTCGAAGTCCATATTTTTATTGATCATCCTATTTGATTTGTTGATTTGGTTAGCAATAAATTGGTTTTATTGAAAATACGATTTTCAACCAAAACCTTACCAAAGAAGGTTGCCACGTTCCTCATCTCAAGCGTTAAATGATACGTTGAACTTAAACATTCGTAACTTTGCTGACCAAATAGTTAATTTTTTCAATCTATTATTAATCATGTTTCATGCTTTTCGAAAATATTTAGAAGATAAAATCAATCTAACCGATGAGGATTATGGGTTGATTGAATCGGTTTCATCATTCAAAAAACTGAGGAGAAGGCAATATCTTTTACAAGCAGGATCTGTTTTCCGCTTTCATGCTTTTGTTTGTAAAGGTTTTCTGCGTAATTATTATGTGGATGAAAAGGGTCAGGAACACATCATGCACTTTGCTCCCGAAAATTATTGGACCGGTGATAGGTCAAGCATTGACTCATATCTTCCTTCAAAATATGATATTGACGCCATTGAGGAAAGCGAAATCTTATTATTGAAAATGGAAAATTTTGAAATGATACGTAAAACTATTCCTGCTTTCAATGATTTTGTTAATGAAACACTTAATAAAAATGCTTTGGTTATGCAGGAGCGTATCCATGCCAACATATCTCTATCTGCTGAAGAAAAATATGTTGACTTTATTTCAAAATATCCTTCCATCAGCAATCGTGTTCCGCTGCACATGATTGCATCCTACCTCGGTGTATCTGCTGAAACTTTAAGTAGAGTAAGGCGCCAATTCGCCAAAAAGTAATTCGAGTGTTAATGCTTGCCTTGACAAATGTCAAGGTTTTTTACCTTCAAATGTCATTGGAGCGGGGCGCTTCCTGCCTATATCTTTGTATCATTAAATAATTAAAAAACAATTATAAAATGAAAACAACAAAATGGTTACTCGACCCGGCACACAGTGAATTGACTTTCAAAATCAAACATCTGATGATCAGCAACGTTTCGGGAGCGTTCAGAAATTTTAGAGCAAAGGTGGAAACCGAAGGAACGGATTTTAGTAAGGCGAAAATTAGCCTTACAGCTGAAATGAATTCTATTTCTACCAATAATGAACAACGTGATGCTCATTTGCGCAATTCAGATTTTTTCGAAGTGGAAAAATTCCCTCAGATGCATTTTACATCAACTGGAATTGAGCAAACAGATTACGAATCGTTCAACCTTCATGGAAATTTGACCATAAAAGGTGTTACAAAGCCAGTAAAGCTCAATATGGATTATAATGGACTAGTGAAAGATCTACAAGGTCAAGAAAAGGCGGGATTCTTAGTAAGCGGAAAAATTAAACGCAGCGATTGGGGAATCAACCTGAATGTCGCACTAGAAACGGGCGGATTGATGCTCGGAGAAGAAGTGAGAATCCAAAGTGAGGTACAATTTATAAGACAAGAAGCTAATATAGAGGTAGAATTATAGAAGTCGCAATTGGAAACTTGAAAAAGTAGGTAAAATAATATAAGAATTAATAAAACAATTAAAATTTAAAAAGATGAAAATAGGAATTATCGGTGCCGGTTCTATTGGCACAACAATCGCAAAACAGGTAACCAAAGCCGGTTACGAAGTAGTTATCAGCAACAGTCGTGGTGCTGAATCACTTAAAGAAAAAGTAAAACAAATCGGTGGTAATATTATCGCTGGTTCAGTTCAGGAAGCAGCCGAAGCCGAGGTGATATTTCTAGCCGTGAGATGGGAACACGTACAGGAAGTATTAGCTACCATTTCATTAGAAGGTAAAATACTAATAGATGTGACCAATGCGGGTTTGCCTGAGTTTATAGCAGCAGAGTCGGGATCAAAAACCTCCAGTGAAGTTGTAAGTCAATGGGCAAAAGGTGCAAAAGTAGTTAAAGCTTTTAATACTTTATTTGCAGAAGTATTGGCGGAAAATCCACAAACTAATGGTGGAAACAGAGTTGTTTTCTATTCTGGGAATAATGAAGATGCAAAAGAGGTGGTTTCAGACATTCTTAATCGCATGGGGTTTGCTGGTATTGATTTGGGGAGCCTACATGAAGGTGGGAAATTGCAACGATTCCCAGGTGGACCATTACCAACTTTAAATCTTATCCAAATAAAGTAATAATTTAAAATAATTTCAGGATAAATAAATTAAAAAATAAAGGAGTGGTTGTTACAGGTGCATCGATCGAAAATAGGTGCACCTATTGCAAATATTGCTTATGCTGAAGAGTTCATAAGCCTAAAAGATATTTATTTTTCTGACCGAAATCTAACCCAATCATCAAGATATTCCTACAATAAAGTTTTATGGAACACAAGTTAGACCTAACTGGAATTAAAAAAGAAAACACTAATATTCCTTTAAACTGAAAAATATTTACATTTGCTAATATTTAAATTTATTTTCTTTTTTCAATAAAATTTTAAAAACAACAGAATAGATTTCAAATGGTACTTAGATTCACAGCATCACCCGATTTTGACTTCATCACGCAATTTGCGGATCAAATTAATGTTTCCATAAAAGACAACCTTTTGGAAATCCCTAAAAGTATGGGAGAAGGTTTTGTCCGCAGAATAACTTTTGGTGATGATTTCAGACTCCTGATGCATCAATATACTTTAAAGGAAGATTTTATAATTCAGCGAAATCCAACCCTTGCCCCAAGCGATTTATTGAGTATATTTTTTTACTGCAATGAGCAATCATTAGAAATAAAATACAATGAAGACGGTAATATTCCGTTTTCACGAAGTAGCAATTCCGCTATACAGGTTACGACCAACGACTTCAGCTCTACCATCCGGTTTCCAGCTAATACCCAAACGCAATACATGGTGATTGGCATTACAGCATCCAAACTCAAGTCACTATTGTCCATCGAGAATACAAATTCCACAATCAGGACCATAACTACTGAAAAAGCTTCGTTCTTGTTTTTTGAAAGTGTGGATGCCGAAATGAAATTGCTTTTGAAAAATATTTCCAGCACCACAACGAAAGATACTTTGACTGATTTTTATTTACAAATCAAAGTATTGGAACTCTTGTTTTTGCTTTTCAGGCGATTATCTAGCCGGGAAAACAAAAACCATAGAAGCATAAACAATATGGATGCCGAGAAATTGGTAATGATTCGAAATGAAATCATGAATGATTTAAGCGCCTCTCCGATTTTGAATGAATTGGCACAAATGGCTGCAATGAGTGAAAGCAAATTGAATCAACTCTTCAAACAAACTTTTGGCGATTCGATTTATAACTATTATCAAAAGGCAAGAATGGAAGAATCTGCTTTTTTATTAAAGCATGCCAATCGGTCTGTTTCAGAAACCGGCTACGAACTCGGATTCTCAAATTTGAGTCATTTCAGCCGTTTGTTTAAAAAGCATTACGGAATGACGCCCAAAAAATATGCTATGAACGGATAGGACTATTTTATAGGTAAATACGGCTATTTTACGTGGTTATTGCTGTCTAACTTTGCTGTATAAATAAATAAAATATAGCAAAATGAAAAAATTATTGTCGCCTTTTATGAAAGGCAAGTTCGAATTAAAAAATCATTTAGTTATGGCGCCAATGACTCGAACCAGAGCCCTCGGGAATCAGCCTAATGAAATGATGGTCGAGTATTATGAGCAACGATCTGGTGCCGGGCTCATCATCACCGAAGCAACTGCACCAGTTCCCAATGCGCTGGGTTACCCAAATATTCCGGGCATTTTTAATCAATCTCAAGTCGATGGTTGGAAGACCATTACAGACCGGGTACACAAAAAGGGATCAAAAATAGTCCTTCAGTTAATGCACACCGGTCGTATGGGGCATACCGATAATCAGCCGGAGAATGCAGTTTTGGTCGGTCCTTCGGAAATAGCTGCTGCAGGTGAAATATTCACAACCGCTGGTATGAAACCCCATTCCATACCAATTGCACTTACGAATGAAGGCATTCAAGAAGTGATAGCAGGATTCGTTACAGCTGCCCAAAATGCTATGGCCGCAGGCTTTGATGGTGTAGAACTCCATGCTGCCAATGGTTATCTGCTGGAACAGTTTCTTAACCCAAATGTAAACACCAGAACTGACGAATACGGAGGTAGTATTGAAAATCGTGCAAGGCTTACAGTTGAGCTGATAAAAGTTGTAGCAGATGCTATCGGTAAAGATCATGTGGGAATTCGTTTTTCTCCATTCTCTACTGTAGGGGATCTGGCTGCTTATGATGAAAAAGAAGTGCATGAAACTTATGCTTACCTGGCACAGCAATTAAACCAAACGGGTATAGCCTATATACACGTTGCCGTAAATGGCCCCATTCCACAGCCGACGTTCGACGTTCTTCGAAATAACTTCTCGGGGATTATAATTCTTTGTAATGGATTAACTCCTGAATCAGGGGAAGAAGCGCTGCATGCGGGTTTTGCAGATCTGGTTGCCTTTGGAAAGTCTTTTTTGGCCAATCCTGATTTTGTGGAACGTATAGCGAAAGATGCCCCGCTCAATGAAGTGGATTTCAATACCTTTTATGGAACGACAGCGAAGGGTTATATTGACTATCCAATCTTAGAGCTAACTCAATTAAAATATCAGGTATCTTAGTCTTGGCCCTTTCACAAGAAGTATTTGGAAGATGACAGATATAGAATCCATCAACTGACGATTGATCATTTAAAAGGGAAATTTAAAACAAATGTTTACAAAAATTGATAACTCAGTAAAATTTGGGAAACAACATGGAGGTTTCGGGATAGAAATATTATATCCCGGAATCCTTTTTCCTGAATCAAACGATACTGGTATTGCTACCATTGGCCGAATCGATCATGCCCGGATCATGCCTGGCACATTGATCCCAATGCATCCGCACATAGATGATGAAATTTTAACTTATTTGCGGTCGGGCAAAGTAAACCACCTTGATTCAGAAGGGAAAACTGAAACGATATCCAACCAAAAATTAATGCTGATGAATGCTGGAGCTAGTTTTTTTCATGAAGAATTGGTATTGGAAGAAGGTGGCACTTTGGAAGGTTTGCAAATTTTTATCCGACCAGAACAAAGTGGGTTAAATCCTAAGGTGAGTTTTTATGAACCCGATGAAATATAAAGTATAAATGAATGGCGGAAAATTGCAGGGGCTGGAAATGATTACCCCTTGATCATCAGAAGTGAAACTTGGATTATGGATATGCGTTTACAAAAAGGAGTAAAAACAAGTCTCCCTGAACCACCTGAAAGTGATGTTGCATTCCTTTTTTATGTATTTGATGGAAAAATAGAATTAGATGATGGTGTTTCTCTAAAATCGGGTGATAGTATTCTGATAAAACAAGAGGCCCCATCGTTCTATGCTCGGGAAACAAGTGATATCGTTCTCTTTATTACCCAAACTACATCTATTCATTTTGATAATGGTATGTATAGTGGAAATATAAAAAACAAATAAAATCTGACGCTTTATTACAATCAATTCGCAACCGATCTGAAAAGTTTAATAAAATGTGTAAAAAAGAATCGGAAATTCGATAAGTTAGGTTTCTTTTCCTTCTCAATAGGAACAATTATGACGACCCTAGCATTACAAATCGAAACGGTAGGTTTCTTGGTTGGTTAGGGCTTTGTGCGCAATCCTGAAGAATTAAAAGATAAGATTTATAAATTCAAACAAGATAAAGAATGACAGAGTTTTGGGAAGAAACATTTAAAAATAAACATGAAATGTGGGGTTTAAGTCCTGCTAAATCAACTGCCCTAACAAAAAGTAAAATCTGTACTCATTCTAGGGATTTGTTATGGACGGAACGCGCAGATTTTCCGAGAAAATGGAAGGACTGTTAGTAGGTATTGAAGTCTCAAAAACAGCCATTGATTTAGGACAAAAACATTTTGGGAAGGATTTGACCGTTTAGTTTGACACTTCGAAAAGTAAACGAAAAAGATTCTTTTAGTCTTACTGACAGTTGTTATTCCCCAATAATTTTTTTACGGTGTGCAATTCCCCATTCCGTAAGATTATCTATAATGGTTCTGAGCGTTAGACCATGTTCTGTAAGCTTATATTGAACAGTTATTGGTTGCGTATCTAAAACTGTACGGTTTACCAATTGGTTTATTTCCAATTCTTTTAACTCTTTGCTCAACATTCTGTTAGAAATCCCTCCTACATCATTTAAAATATCTGAAAATCTTCTTTTGTTGTAATAGCAAATGGATGAAATGATAGCTATTTTCCATTTTCCACTCAGTACGTCCATTGAATCCCTAACGGCTCTCATTTCTTTTTTATGCTCTTCCCCGAAATTTTTTGTTTTACACTCCATAGTTACTTTGTTACACTGATGTAACTGTTATTTTTCACTACAAAGTTATTAAAAGTAACTTACATTGCCTAGTTTTGTAGCATAAATAATAAAATAATTAAAAAAAATGAAATTCAAAAACAAAAATGTAGTGATTACAGGGGGTAGCAAAGGTATAGGGTTTGCTGCTGCAAAGGCATTTATCAACGAAGGAGCAACCGTCTGGATAACAGGGAGAAATAGTGACAATCTGCAAAAGGCATTGGCAGAAATCAATAACCCAAAATTGAAAACAGTAGTTTCCGACACTTCCAATTTAGAAGGTATTGCAATTTTGGAAAAAGCAATAGCAGAAAGCGGAAGTAAATTGGATGTTCTATTTTTGAACGCAGGAATAGCCAGTTTTTCACCTATTGAGCTGGCAACAGAAGCAGATTTTGATGAACAATTCAATACTAATGTAAAAGGTTCTTACTTTACATTACAAAAATTGATACAACATTTGGCAAATGGTGCTTCTGTGTTGTTCACGTCATCAACCAATGCAACGGCTTCCAGTCTAAATAGCAGTATTTATTCTGCAACTAAAGGTGCATTGAATAAAATAGCCAAAGTTGCAGCTAACGAATTGGCGGACAGAAAAATTAGAGTAAATATTGTTAGTCCTGGACCGACCGCCACACCAGGATTAGAAAACGCTGTTTCACCCGAAGCAAAAGAATATTTGGCTTCTTTAACAGCTTTGCAAAGATTGGGAGATCCTGATGAAATAGCAAAAGCGGTTTTGTTTTTGGCTTCTGACGACGCAAGTTTTATTACAGGAACAGAATTATTGGTAGACGGTGGCGTTATAAACTACTTAATGAAATAACTTAGTAAAACTATTCTAATACGTTATAAAAACCACAGATACGAATTATCTGTGGTTTTTTTCTTCTTGTACAACAGCATTAAGTTGTTAAGCAAGACACACGAACATGAACCGATAAAGTTACAATGTATGAGAAACTTAGAGCTTCTGTAATAAGTTCAATAAATATAAAATTTAGTGTTTATACATAAATTATAAGCAAAATATGTAGCTAAGCTAAGTCAACATGATGGTTGTATTTATTGCTCTACTTAAATTAAAGGTTGGTAGCTTAATATATTGACTAATAAAATTTAGAAATAAAATATTACCAGCAAAATCCACATCAGTAGATTTCACAAAACAAACATTAAATTTCTACAGTTTTGATAAAATATGTTCGTCTCCCCATTTTGCCATTTCTTTAAATACAGGTGTTAGACTCCTGCCTAATTCTGTAAGTGAATACTCAACGCGTGGCGGTATTTCCTTATAGTATTTTCTGTCAACTAGTTTATCCCTTTCTAACTCTCTTAATTGCTCAGTCAATACTTTTCTTGAAATTCTTGGAATCCGTACAGCGATTTCTCCAAAGCGTCTTGTTTTGGGTGCTAGATAATATAATATTATAGGCTTCCATTTACCGCCAATTACACTAAGCGTGGCTTCAACAGAACCAACAGTACAATTTTCATTAGTTACCTTTTTATCACCACTTTCTTTACTGTTACCAAAAGGTAACAAATTACTTTTTAAAATCATTATTAGTTACTTTGTGTAACAAAAATAATTTATTCATTTATAAAAAACAAATATTATGATTTTAGTCACAGGAGCAACGGGACAATTAGGTTCTTCAGTAATTAAAAAACTATTAAAACACATGCCAGCTAACGAAATTGTAGCATTTGCACGTGATGAAAACAAAGCGGAGGACTTAATGAAAAAAGGGATTGAGGTTCGCTACGGAACTTTCGAGGATACCGATTCTCTAGACAGGGCGATGATAGGAATCGAAAAAACTCTGTTGATTTCCACCATTGATCACCACAGATTACAGCAACATAAAAACGTGGTGGATGCTGCAAAAAAAGCTGGAGTTAAACACATTTTATATAC
Organism: Edaphocola sp.; assembly: GCA_035497795.1. GTDB lineage: Bacteria > Bacteroidota > Bacteroidia > Chitinophagales > Chitinophagaceae > Edaphocola. The sequence goes on from DATJCU010000242.1 coordinate 73,966, forward strand.
GAGTGCTACGATTAAAAATGTGGAAACTTCTGCAATCAAAGATTTAATGGAAAGTCATTTCCAAACAGAAGATTACATTAAAAAAAGTGGTCTAAAATATACGTTCATGCGCAACTCATTATATATGGATGTCATTCCTTTTTATGTCGGTAAAAATGTTTTAGAAATAGGTGTTATTCTACCTGCAGGCAAAGGCAAAGTGGCTTACACGTTGCGTAGAGAAATAGGAGAAGCTACAGCGAATGTTTTGTTACAAAACGGACATGAAAATAAAATCTATGACATAACAGGAAGTGAGTTGTATGCTTATGAAGATATTGCCAAAGCTCTATCTGAATTGTCTGGTAAAAGCATTACATACACAGATATTGAGCCCACAAAGCTATTAGAACAACTAAAACAAGCAGGAACTCCTGAACTTGTGGCGAAGGTAATTATTGGATTTGCGACCGATATAAAAAATCATCAGTTTGAAATCGTAAGTGAGGACATGGAGAATTTGCTCAAACGAAAACCAACTCCACTCAAAAAAGCATTAAAAGAACTTTACAATTTATAAAAATTATTAATGATCTAAATTTAAAATAAATGAAAAAAGATGATATTGCAAAACAAGAACACTCATTTCAATTGAAATATTTGGCAAGCGAGGTCCACCGAAGTTTAATTTATCAGTGACAAAACTTATTCTTGTAAACTAACTTTATGGCTAAGGGTATCTTTAAGTTTGATTCAGTAACAAGCCCCAATCACTCATCAATAAAAATGAGTGTCGTAATCGTTCAAAAATCCTAATAACAATAAAGGAGCAATCCATAGCGTTCGGATTGTAAGCAGTTCCGTTCAACAACGTTTTCAGCTTTTAGCTTTTCGGGGAAAATGAAAATTAGTTATAGGCGGTAGTTTTTCTTCTCGTCAATCTCACCTTTTATTCTTTTGTTAAAGTCAATTTTAGCCCCAATAAAAGACAAAATTTTAGTTCCAAATTCTCTTGAATATTGGTTTGTAATAGCACCTACAATTGATGAAGTTTCAAAAAAAGGTGAGGTTTTTTTTAGTTCATCATCTGCGTCACTTGATTCTTTAATTCTGATTAAATTCTCATAGCTTTTAGTTAGGTCAAACCAATCTATATAGTCAGCGTTGAATGAAACTGCCTTTACGTTTTGTCGTGTATAATAATTTATTGCTCCTGCTTGTCCGTAGTTGTCGCAAAGAATTAGTGTCTTTTCTTTATTCGGTATTTTTGAATATATGCTATCAACTTTTAACGCCAACTCTTTCCAACCTAACATATCAGCAAAATCTTGAGGTAATAAATGGTCTTTACCATCTTCCCAACGAAGAATACCTAGTTTTTTGTAGTTTTCTGAATGCTGAATGATGTATTCAGGGCTTTTATTGGGAAATGCAACATTAAAAATTGGTATAAATAAAATTATAGGCACTGCAATCGCAACGGGTTGTAAATATTTTTTCCAACCGACTTTTAAGATTTCTGCAAGATAAACAGAGCCAAAAGCAATGTAAATTGGGTAGATACCAATAGCATAATAGTCTTTTGCCTTAAAGTAAACAAAGACTATTAAAGTGAATAGGAAAGCGTAAAAGAATAGTCGATACTTGCTGAAAGGCTTATAAAATATCAAAGCATAATGTGACGAAAAGATTACTATTATGGAGCCTATAAAAAAGAGTAATTGATTCTTCAAAAAGTCTAATCTATTCACATTTACTAATTGAGTTGCTGCTAATTCCTTTAAGTGGTGAAAGACTGGAAAATTGTTATTGTATTGCCAAACTAAATTAGGCAACATAAGCAATACGCCGAATACCATTGCAAAATATAGACTTGGCTTTAAAAATATTTTCCGATGCTCTGTGATTAAAAATGCTGGCAAAAGTCCAATTAATAAAAAAGTAATATTGTACTTATTCAAAAAGCCAATTGTAAATACTGTCGCTCCGATATACAACCATTTTGAATTATTGGTATTGATAAATTTTAGCAGTACAAAGTATAAAACTGTCCAACTTAATACATCAAAGGAATTTGGTTGATATAAAGTGTTGAGTCGCAAAAGTGCAGAAAATAAAACACATGTTGCACCTAAAATCAACGCAAATAAGTTTCTTCCTAATTCTTCTATTGCTTTCCAAACTATGTAAATTGTCAAAGCACCATACAAGGCAGGAAAGAACTTAATCCAAAAAATTGAATTGCCCAATAATTGAATAAGGTATGATGTCCAAGAAGTAAAAGGTGGAACAGAAAGATAACCCCAAGCTAAATGATTTGCTTAGTCAAGATGCAAATATTCATCTCGTTGTAAGTCATACTCAGGACTTAGAAGTAGATATTGCAATAAAAATTTTAGTGCAATGAAACCTATTAAAATTATTGCCTTTTTTGTCATGGAGAATTGACTGTTAAAACTACCATTAACGGTTTGCAGATTTGCGATGGGCGGATTTCGGAGCACAAAACTGTCAATACACCACTAAAGTTTATGTGAGGTAGAATGTTCAATTAACCACTTTACCCGCCATTGAGCCACACGCCTGTTAGCCGTTTGTTGTTATTCTTTTAGTTGTATTACAATTCCACCAAATCTTGCTTCTTCTGCTGTACATAAATAGTTATCAAGTTTAAATTCATAAATAAGGTGTTCATCTTGTTCTTTTAATAAGTTGCCTAAATCGTCATAAAAACTCACTCTCAATCCACCTGAAAACCCAAGGTTAGAGAAAGAAACCTTCTCTCCTTCGAAACTTTTTTTTCTGTCCGTGTTACACTCTCTGCAAATATATTTCGGATATCTTGGTTGAAAACTTGTTTCTTCAAAGCAAATTGGGCAAAATTGTTTATATTCTGTTTCTTTTATCTCTTTAGTCCAAAAATAGTTTTGCCAAGAATTAATTGAATAATTTTCTTCTTGTGTAAACTTATGAGATTTTCTCAATTCATTTAGTTTATCAGTAATTGGTTTTGTTAATAGATGAAAACTTTTAAAATCATCTCTGTCTATCATCTTATATTTCACAAACCATTTATCAACAAAAAACCAATCCATAAACGATTCCAAGGTTTTAAATTCGTTGAACTTTTCAAAAGATAAATTATTGGGGTTAAATGTGTTTGGAGTTACCTTACTTTTTAGAAGATTAAAAACATTTCCGTCAAACAAAAGATTGTATGTGTAATTATTATCGCAAAAGAAAATAATTTTACTTTTTGGTTTTAATTCTTTGAGTTTTATTTGATGAAACTCTGTAAGATTTGGTTTCTTTTCAAATTCTTCTTTAGTCTTTTTAATTTCTTCTATTTGGGTTAAATGAGCTTCCAATAAATTCTCTCGTTTTTCTTTACGAAAAGCAATACTCGTTGATGTACTTTTTTGATTAGTCTCTAAGAATTCAAGTTCTTCATAAATAGAATCAGTATTGTTTTCTGGCTCGTGAATCCTTTTTGTTGTCAGCTTAAATTTATTGTCACTTGTTGTTATGGTTACATTTTCGTAATTAAAATATTTTGACCATTGATTTGGTGTAAGAATTGTCAAACTTTTTAAGTCAATTACAAATTGCTTTGTTGGAATTCTTTTACCATTATAACCAAGGACTTCCCAATTGTTTTCATCTTCGTCATTTACAGAAACAATTAGAAGTCCTGATTCATAGTCTATAAATGTTTGCGATAATTTCCACCCTTTTTCTGGCTTTAGTTCAAAGTCACCAAATTCACATTTTCGAGGTTGAAATAATTTACTTTTTATAATTTCCATTGTTGATTTCAAATTTCGGAGTGTCGCTTTACAATGACAGCTAACGGTTACGCATTTATACAGGACTGGAATTAGAATTCCTGTCCGCCGGAACCGTTGCCAAATTTATAAATAAAATGTTGAAGTTTTGTATAAATGTTTAATAGATTTCCGTCTGCCCGAACCAATGCCCAATAAAGATACAATGATGAACTCCTATTCGTCCGCCAGCATTGTAGCAAGCTAATGTTGCTTCTGTCTTTATTTATACTCTTTCATGTGGTCACGAATAGCTTTCATGTCGCTTAATTTCAATTCAAACCATTCGCCTCTTTTTCTTTTTTGAGGAAAGAGGTTGTGTAATTGTTTTTCAACAACTGTAGTAGCTTGCCACGCCACAACTAATTCAATATCGGGTTCATCTGATTGTAATGTCTTTTCTCTAAATAAAGGATTTTTGCTTTTCCCAATTTTGATATAATTGTTTCTTTTGTTTAGCATTAAATAAACATAGTCACAACTTACACTTGGGTCAATGCCTAACTTTGATTTACCGAATAACTCTCTGTAAATAGTAAGTCTGTCAAGGAAGTTTATTCTAATAGTTCCTCGTTTACGAAACACAAAAAATGCAGGGTTTTCGTATTTGTCGATTATCGTACCGTCAATTGTTAGATAGTTTATTTTCTCAAGTAGGCTTCTTGTCTGACTTTGGAAAGTGTTGAAAATGTCAATTGGGTCAAGACCGTCATAATTATGAGCCAAAAAGCTACTGAAATAAAATACTAGATAATCTCTGTGTCTTATGTCCAGCGAAAGTTGTAGAAAATCACCTTCTAACTTATTTTGTCCATTAATATAAAAGAGTTGATAACTAACTTCTTTTAAATCTTCTATTAACCAAATTCCGTAGCAATGTGTTCGTAAACCAACAACAACATTATTGATGTCTCCTCCTGGATCCCTCTCATTAATATCTAAAATTGCTTTTTCGTCAAGATTGCCATAATTTTCGTAAAACAATTGCTCTATTTTGTCTTTAGGGAACTCATCAAGTTTCATGGTCAAGTTATTAAGGTCTTTGTGTTAAGGGAGTAACAAACGGATATATATATCCGCATGTTCTAAGTATTTTTTACAGTTCAAAGATAATAATTGTTTTTGTTATGTTAAAATTTAAAATAAATTATCTCGTTGGAACTTCTTTTAGAAAAGTGCCAATTATTGAGATTTGTTTTTTTATTAATATTAATCATGAATTCAAGGTGCTAAATATGTAATTTGGCTTTTCTTAACTCCTTTTATAATTGCTTCATATCTTAGGAAAGGCATATCTAGCTAAGATTTTTGTAAAATTTACACACTTTTAGCGTAAACTCATTTCTGGATGAGAAAACCTAGTACTGAAAAGGATTAGTCAACAAATCATTCAGCTTTAGCCTATCTGCATGCCGAATGCTTAGTTGTTAACAGCTTTCTTTTCAAGTTCGTTTATTTTTTTTTCTAATTTTTCAATTGAGTTTTTTGATTTCATGTCAATATTATCAATCTTATTTAACACTGTAAAAAGAGCAATCAATAAAGAAACTACAGGAATAAATACGCCCAAGTAAAATTTTATTGATTCTCGATTATTATTTCGTTTGCGACTTAAATACTTTTTTGTTGTAAATGAGACAATTCCCTTGTCTGTTCCCATAAAACCTTTGAAGTTAACATTGTAAAATACAATCTCCTTATTCAGGAGTAGTTCAGATGCTTGTTCCCAAACCTGACGTTTATTCAAATTAAATTGTTTTCCTATTTCATCGAATGATCGAGCTACAATTGTTGAATCAGTTCCATAATGTTCTAAAATGGGTTCTGTTAAATAACCTAGGATTTCATGTTGTTTTTTATCACTCATTTATTTACAATTTTTTTATTCTGACTAACGTTTTAAGTTCATTTTGAATATCAATTTTTGTAAAATTAAGTTCTTCATTAGTCAGACCAAATTTAGTTATTTGTTTTTGAATTCTTTTTACTAATCCTAATTTCATTTTTTCATTTTTATTGCTTTCATAGGTGTTCGTGATGCGCTCTGCTTGATTCTTCTTCCATTTTTCTGCAATTACCATGTCTTAATTCTGCTAATTTTAAGACATCTGTTTCTCCATTGCAAATTGCATGAATAATGAGCAGTCCGGTTAAACCACAAATATCATTTACTACCATATCCAATCTGAGATTAAGTAAGCGTAAATATTTTTGCATTTTTTAGACGTGCTTGAAGCAGAATCTAATAAATTTGCTCGGTGACGACAGCAAAGCGATTCAGGAGTTCCTGTAAAATTAATCAAAATGAAACGAATAGCCTTGAATGTCTGTTTTTTTGCCTTTTATGTTTTTAGTAAATTTACCATTACATAAAATCACTTGGAATCTATCAGCCAATAAAATATCATTTATTCCTAGCTAAAAGGTCCAGTACTTTATGAATAGTCTTTTTTAATTTTTTTAATAGTAATAGTGAAATCCACTATGCTTTATTTCCATCGCAATAGAGTAATTCTCCTTTTTCGCCTACCATTGAGGTTATCGCATACATCGCAACCAAAATTACACTCGTTCTTTTATGTAACAGTTTTAAATTCAACTTTGCAAAGAGCAGAATAAAATTAAAAAGTATTTTTCATTTTTTAAAACCTTAGCATTGGAAATTTAATCAGGCGTATTTAGGGGATTGCATCAACAGTCACTACAATTCATTTTAATTTTTGTCCGTCAAAACTCAAAAGAATTGGAATTCAATTTCCTTAGGCATAAAATGTACACCTTTAAATTTAGTTACTACTTTAATTTGATGTTTGGTGTCTGGAGGTACAATAAACGCATCACCTTGTTTAAGAACTTTGTCCTCCCCATTTATTTTCATAATACATTCCCCTTCATGTATAAATAGTATTGATTCCATATTTGCAATATGCTCGGGCAATAGATCACCTGCATCTGCCTGCATTTGCTTTGCGGTTAAGTGCGTACCTGAGGCAAGCAGCTTGATATTAGGTTTTGTTACTTTTTCCATTTTATTTATTTTAGATTAACAATTAATTTTTTTTATTTGGATAGCACTTTGTTTTCTTAACTGCCATCTAAAGGCTGTCTTTGAAAAAATCTACGTGGATAAATATACATAAAAATATTTGTATAAAAAATTAATATTCTGTATTTTTAATGATGCGGCACATTCAAGGAATAACCCGTTCACAGATAAGCTTCGGTTCACTCGAAGTCCATATTTTTATTGATAATCTCATTTAATTTATTGATGTGTTTACCAATAAATTGAATTTATTGAAAATAGAATTTTCAACCAAAACCTTACAAAAGAAAGTTGCCAAGTTCCTAATCTCAAGCGTTAAATGATACGTTGAATCCTAGGTTCCAAAACGAGTGACTTGCTTGTGCGAAATCCTAATAACAATATATGATCTGTCCATAGGGTTCGGACTGTAACCTGTTCCGTTCAACAGCGTTTTCATCTCTAGCCCTTCGGGCAAGACGAAAACTTAGTTATTGACTGTAGTTCTTCATCCTTGCATTAAATCGCCTTTCTCAATTGTTTTTCAAGTTTGATAAACTTGTCACGCCATTTTTGAATGTCACTTTTTGCCTTTTCAATTTCACTGCTTACAGCTTGTGGGTCAGTGTCAACTTGAGAAGCGAGTTTTGATAAATCAGTCAAAGTCTCACCGATTAGTTTACCTGCTGCTCCTTCATTTCTTATGTAGTCGTAAATAAGCTGTTCTAGTTTTTGACTATCTTTTATAGCAACTTTATTTACAAGCTCTCTATTTAATAAAGTCTCTAATTCGCGTCCAGCCTGCATTAAAGGTTCACACATTTGAAATTGTCTATACCTGCTTTCCCAATCCTGATGATTGTTAAGTTCAAGAATTAACTCCTTTGCTTCAGGCAAATTGCCTGATTGTAGTTCGGATACAATTCTTGCAAGGTGTCCTTTTAAAATGGTAAGTGTCTGGTCAATAAGTTCTGCTGTGTCTCCGAGGCTTTTTATAAGCTTTTGCCTGTGAGAAACTGTGACTTTTCCGAGTTTCTTAACTCCTTCAAAAAGGTCGGCAATCAGTTTGAGTATGTCGCTGAGCCCTTTAATGTTTATATCCATATGATTTATTAGTGGTTGTCCTTAGAATTACAGCCAACGCATAAATATATGCATGTTCTAAGTACTTTTTACAGCTCAAAGATAATAATTGTTTTTATTATATTAAAACTTAAAATAAATTATTTTTCGAGAACTTAATCCGGAGAAATGCTTAGAATTGGCTTTTTTATTTTTTAGAATTATTTTTCGTTTCTCTAATATATTATTTTTTTTATAATAAGTTAAGGGAGAAAATATTATACCAAATAATGCTAGAACATATAAAAAAAGTTTCTCGCAGTTCCTTTTAATAAACCAGAGCTATAAAAAGAGTTATAAAAACAATTATTAAGAGTATTAAAAAAAATTTTCCAATTATCAATTCCATCTTCTTCCTTTGAAATTATTGGTAATGTCAAAAAGATATATTGTAATATACAGAGTACAACTACTACATAGAATACATTTATCCAAACGCTTGACTTATTATGCCTAGCCCTAATTAAGAATAAGCGACTTTGAAAAAGTTTGATACGCATTTTCTAAATCCTTATTATCAAATGCAAAAATTGAAATCGTATAAAATTTATCCTTAGTGAAAAAATTAATTAGGTATGTTTTCATTTTAGTACCATTTATAATTTCTTCACCTTTTCCAACGATAGCTTTATTCCCTTTATAAATAGTTTCTCTAAATGAATAACCTGGTGTTTCGTTCTTAAACAAATTAAGCATATAGTTTTTGTCTGTATTTGCAGAAATGGTCTTTGTAATAATTTTATACATGGCTCCAATACCTTCATCTACAAAAAGATAACTATAGCTCTTATTTTCTTTATTATAATTGTATTGTTCTTTTGAGCATTTACAGTTTAGAGCAAATGCATTTTCTTTAAACAAAGTCTGGCCAATGGACTTCTTGTTAATAAGAAAAACGCTAAATAATAAAACCGCTTTAAAATATTTTTTCATTTTATATTTCTTTTTGTTTAGGATTTGTGGGTGACGCACAACGGCAGTCCGTCTAAAAAGCTGTTTAACTGCAAATATATGAAACTTTGCATATAAACAAGTAGTTTTAAGCAGCAATACGAGCTGCAATATTTTGATCGAAAAAATTGGTTTTAAAAAAAATAAAAGCTTTATGAGGC
>DATJCU010000243.1:0-30793 GCA_035497795.1 Edaphocola sp.
CAACATGACCCACCTCCTTAAAATCCGTAATCATAAAATGATCCAACATTCCTTGAGGTAAAAAACTAGAAATAAACTTTAAATGTTCCATAATTTAGGTAGCAAAGTTAAGACTTCTCCCCAGATTTTGGATGTGACCCATTTCTTTTTGCCATTATTGGTTTATTTCAGTTTAATTATTCATTTGCTACAAACAAAAGGATAAATTTATTAGCGGCTAATAAAAACAACTTAATCGATTTTCATGTGGTGAGAACGAATTATTCTTTTAATGAGAAAGGCTTGAAAATGGTTGTTTTAAACCGAAGTAAAGAAGGATTAATTTTAAAAATAGACCCTGCTTTAATTTTTGAACCTGAAGATACCGCTTACCAAGACTTAATTTTATCTGGTGAAGAATTATTATTCGTCAAAGCTGGTGATTCGAACAGTATGGAGTTGCAAACTTATTGTGGTAAAAGCTATGCAAATTCACCCCAAACAGATCTCGCTTTTAGTTATAAAACACAAGGAGATAGCAATATGATAGCGGCATTTAATTATGCAAGAACAATTGGAGCTAACATCTATTTAACTCAACAGGCAGTATGGTTTATGACAGATAAAAACAAAAATCTAGCGTCTGTGTATGTTTACAATCAGCAAAAAGAATCTCAGAAGCTGATGCTATTTCTTGCAAATAAATATGGTTACGAAATACCTATTTATCGATTAGAAAGAAATATAAATTCCAATTTTGGTGAAATTGCAGGAGCAGGAATGCCACTAAAATTACATGTTGATTTAGAATGGCAATTAAACTCCCCTGAGGTATTGAATCTTGCTATATTTAATGAAGATAACCAAAAAATAGCCACCTATTTCGAAGGTCAATCTGCAAGAAAAAGAAATGGAAAAATAACAGCTTCATTTGAAACCTCGAGCTATCCTAAGGGAAATTATTTCGTAAGACTCTATAATGATTCAGGAATAGTGATAAAAGAGGTAATGGTTCCTTTAGAATAACAAATATCCAAAAACGGATTCCAACTGAATAAAACTGAAGTATTTTAATGCATTTTCAATAATGAAGACGTTCTATCAAAACCTTATTTCCTACTTAATTCCATCCTCAACTTCTTAATCGAATTTTCACTTCCTGGCTGAGGTACTAAATAGGACCAATTGTCAACATTTCTATATTTACCATCAATCACAAAGTGCTCGAAAACAACTTTATTTTTATTGACTTTGATAAAATTATATACTAAATCACAATCTAAAATATCTCCATAATTACTAAAGAAATAAGGAAATACTAAACGCTTCCCTTCTTCATTAACGACCATCGCACCTTGCTCTTTCCCTTTTGGGGTACCAAAATATTCTGTATTAAAATCCACCCAACCTAATTCAGAATTAGAAAATGACCAATAGCCCATATTTCTTTCATCTTTTATTATTTTTTCAGTGCCATCAGGTTTAATTTCAATTTGTTGGTACACATCAATATTCCATTCTCCAACCAGAAACGTTGCATATTTATAGTTCTTTTTCTTGCAGCCAAAAAGAAAAATGATGGCAAATCCAACTAAAATTATGGCGATAAACTTTTTCATATTAATATCTTTTATTTAGAAAGGTTAAGTTGATATTCAATACCTACACTAATTCTTAAGCCATAAAGTGCTCCCGAATTAATCCCATTATCTATAGGTGGCACCCGTTCATTCGACCACTTTTTATAATCAAGAGGCAATTCTTTAGACCTCCATTTATATTCCTTGGTGTAATCTATAAAAACGCCAAATTCATCTTCCGTTCCCATTACATTAAGAAAAGAACGACTATGGGTAATTCTAATGGGAATAAGAATTTTATTCAATTTTATTCCAGCAGACAATCCATACTCCAGTGGTGTGGATAGCCCAACATAATGCCCTGGCAAATTGTTTTCATTTCCCATACTCCTATCACCATTAGCATATACTTTCCATATTTCAATAGTATGAAAATTTATAGCTAATCCCAACACAGCACTAAGGGAAACTCTATCCTTAATACTGTATCCTAATTCAAATAAAAAATCATGGTATGGTGCCCAATAATTGATATCATAACCCGAACCTTGAAGCAAGGTAGTCTCGTTTTTTTGCTTATACTTATTAAATCTGTAGAGGACAGAATAGGTAATACCGCTTTTCTTTTCACTTGGAAAATAACGAAAACCCGTTGAGAAAAATAAGGAATTCATTTTAGGTTTAAAATCATTTAAAGGCTTAAATCCAACACCTTTGTGATAATCATTAAAGGACTCGGCAAAAGAATTGAGCTGATTCGTATTAATTGCTCCTTGAATCACACCGCCGCCAAATGTCCAACTAATTTGACCTGAAGAATATATTGGAGCCCCAAGACAAGTCAGCAAAAAAATGTAAAAAAATCTCATAAGCTAATTTTTATATTTTCCATCAAAAGTAGTTTAATATTAAAATCAAAATTACATTAAAATTGTTTTAATTCATATAGTGCAATTGCCCTATTTGAACTATAAAAATTAATTAACTTTTAACTACCCAGATCATCAAATTCTTTTATTGTAATCAATAGATTTAATACGGAATTAATCAATTGAATAAGCATAAATAATAAATTTTTAAGCTATAGCATTGCTACTTTAGTTACTTTAATCCTCGTTTAATTTGTCTATTTTTACAGATATAGGCAGTTTCGCTAAGAATACCTTAGTCAAAGAAAAAAATAATCAGGAATAGCATCAGTACATTTCTAAACCGGATAATTAATAAATGTTGAATTTTTGAACCAAAAATATAAATTACAACGGCAATGTAATTGAAAATCAAGAAAAATTTGAAAAAGAGCATTTAATATAAGAAGTAAGAAACCAGCACTCAAAAATTATATAAAAAATGAAAATAGAATAAATATGTCATCAAAAACAATTAAAATAGAAATTCCAGAGTCCATTAGTTCCAGAACGGAATATAAACGTAAATTCAGTCTCTTAGAATTGTACGCATCTATTGTTGCTGCTCCTCAAGCAATTTCAATAATAGGTCAAAATAAAAAAACAAACTTAGTTGATAGTAACTTTATTGAGCGTTTGCAGTTGGCAGTAACAGAGGTGAACGGCTGTGCGGCATGTTCCTATCAACATACAAAGATGGCATTGAAACAAGGTATGAGCAATGAAGAAATTAAAAGCTTTTTAATCGGTAGTAATAGTTTTATCAAACCCGAAGAAGCTAAAGCTATTTTATTTGCTCAACATTATGCCGATTCAAGAGCCTTTCCTAAGAAATATGCCTATGATGCCTTAATAAAAGAATATGGCGAAAATAAAGCAAAAATAATTCTTTCAGCATGTCAAATTATGATTGCAGGAAATATATACGGCATTCCATATAGCGCATTTCAATCAAGACTTAAAGGAAGACCTTTTAAAGACAGCTCCCTATTTTATGAATTAGGCATGCTATTTGCTGGCATTGTTTTCATACCCTTTGCGATTATCCAAAGTTTATTAAAAAAACTAATAGGCTTACCAAATCAAAAGTTTGACAAAACAATGGACGAATAATAAAAACTTAGGTTTGATAAAAAAGGCAAACTAATTCCTAGCTCTTGTTAAGAGCCCTTTTTTATGATTTGTAATGAAAGATGCATTTTTTGTAAAAAATATTCGATGGCTATTAAGGAATATATTATAATCAAGAACCCTTCTCTACCTGAGACTATTAGTAATTTTCAGGTTGCAGCATAATGATTATTCCAAATAATTTGCAGCATCTATGGCCTGTATTTTATTTTTTATTCCCAATCGGATTTCACTATATTGCAAATAATTGGAAAAAAGAATTGCAGTCCTTTCGTGTAAGTGCATTAGAACTTAACAAAATACGAATACCAATAAAACAAAAGTTCAATTTTTATAAAAGTTCAATTTCAAACATAAAATTATACCATTATGATCTTTAAAACATCATTAGACAAATTAGCGAAAGGCACAACAATAGCGATAACAGTATTATTTGCTAGCATTATTATTAGTCAACTCTTTATTTTCAAAAATACGTATCAAAATAGTCTATATTTACTTCCGTCAGCTTTAATCCTAATTTATTTTATCACTTTTGGATTGAGACCTATCAACTATCATCTAACGGCTGACGAGCTTGTCATTCATAGACTTTTCTCAGATGTGAAAATTAATCGAAATCAAATTAAAAGTGTTGAGTTATTAGACAAGAACAGTATTCGTTTAGCAATTCGCACTTTTGGAGTAGGTGGATTGTTTGGATATTATGGAAAATTTGCAAATACAAAACTAGGAAGTATGACATGGTACGCTACTCGAAGAGACAGAACAGTTTTGGTGGAAACTATAGAAAATAAAAAAATAGTTTTAACACCAGACGACCCAGAAAAGTTTGTAGATAGCTTTAATAAACCTCAATAGATTTTATAAATAGATTAGAAAGTATAATTTTTTAGAAATGTTAAGAGAATTTGTTTTTTTTGTTAAAAACAATATCTTTGAAGAAGAAATAAACAATCCTGCTTAGAATGGACATTTATACTATAAAATGATAATAAATAGTGTGAATAAGGATACAAAAGAAAATTTGAAACTAACCTAAAAGTTTAAACTAATTTTTAGAAATAATGAAAAAAATAAAATTTTTAATTGGAATGCTTCTTTTAACGATAAGTTCTTTCTCTTATAGTCAAAATACCACATGTAGCATACCAAAAGAATCATTAGCATCTCTACCAAATGAAACAGCTATGAGAGAATTGAATCGAGTATGCAACGCAAAAAATGAAGATGCTTTAAAATCTTTAATTATTAATTCAAAAGCATTTATTCTTGATGCAAAAACGAAAGTTATTGTTTTAAAGACTTATTTTACAACATCGGATATTAAGGTTATTAGTGGTCCAAACAGAGGTATTAAAATGAGGATATCTAATGAACATTTAATTTGTAAATAATATAAGTTTGTATCCAAAATAAAGTAAGCAAAAGGATAATGACATATTTATTCAGAAATAGAATCCTAAATGATAAAATTATTAATATTCTTATAATCTAAAATAAAATTTAAAATGGCAATAATTAATTGCTCAGAATGTGGTAAAGAAGTTTCTGACAAAGCGGAAAAATGCCCAAACTGTGGGAATCCAATAAATCCATATCGACCTATATTAAAAGCTCAACAGGTATCTAAAAGCAGAAATGGCAAAAATGAAGGTTGCTTTTTGCAAACATTAAATATCGGTTGTATTATTATCTTTATAATTATCTTAATTATTTTAATATCCATTATTAAAATATTCATTACTAAAACTGGATAAACCTGATGTATAAATAAGAAAGAACATTCAAAAATCCTTTACAAACCAATTAAGTTGATTGGCTTAATGATTAAGTATTAAATTTCATACCTTTATTTGGATTGAAAAGTGATTTAATAATTCCAATCTTCTTTTCACTATTCTCTCTAATTTTTCTATAAAAACTTACAGAACATTAATATAACCTGAACCATTTTTTTTAGGGAAGCTTATCATATCAAGTTACTTAAGGATAAGTTTTAATTGAGCATTCCATTGCAGCAACATATTCTTTATCATAGTGGAATGCTAAAATCTTTTAACCAGTTTGATAATAAATGTCCAAAATTCCATTTCGGTGAACCAAGACTTCACTTTCGTTTTTAACTGTTAGTGCTGATAATAATATCTAACTGTTAATAAAAAAGCAAAAAAATGAATTCTGAGAATTAAGCTCTATTATATTTCATTATCTTTACGGTCAATTTCGATTCTTGAAGGAATACCCTTTCGCTATACTTCGAAAAACCGAACTTCTAAATCAATAAAAAAGAAACAACTTTGGACAATATAGTAAATAATCAACCTAAAAGGAACTACAAACCTCTAATTTGGATGCTCACTTTAGGAATAAATGGACTCATCGTAATAGCTTTTTATTTGCCCAATGTAGAATTATTAAAACATTATGACTTTTCATTTTTACCAAAAGTAAATGCAACCCTTAATAGTTTAACCTTTGTTTCTTTAATCCTTGCCCTAATTGCTATTAAACAGAAAAAAATAAAGCGACATAGAAATTTTATTCTATTAGCTTTTTTCTGGACGAGTCTATTTTTAATATCGTATTTGTTATATCACTTTTCAACGCCTTCAACTAAATTTGGCGGAGAGGGCATAATAAAATCTTTTTACCTCTTTATTTTACTTACTCATATTGTTTTAGCTGCGATTATTGTCCCCTTAGCTTTAATTTCTATGGGACGCGGTTTAAATATGGAAATAGAAAAACATAAAAAAATTGCAAGATGGACCATGCCCATATGGCTTTATGTTAGTCTGACAGGTGTAATCGTGTATTTTATGATAGCTCCATATTATTAAAAAAGAAAACAAAATCAACAATGCCTAAGGTCATTTTCTAAGGAATCATTAGATCTATAAATAAGAACCACATCGCTCCAGTCGACCGATTACAAATGCTCTAGATAATACTATTTTTCTTAAATCCAATTTGCTTTTGAATAAAAGTTACCCTTATTCCAAATAGCAAAAACAAGCCACCTATCACCATTTGTATAGAAATAGCTTCATTAATAAATATAGATGCAAAAATAGCCGCCAATACAGCTTGTCCCAATAAGCTTACCGAAACGCGTGTTGCACGCATATGTTTTGTGGCATAACTAATTAGCAACCAAGCAGCCAACTGACAAATCAAACCTTGAACAAGGAGTGTTATCCATCCTAATTGCGAATATCCAATAAACGGCTCCCCTAAAAATAAACTTAATAATCCGAGGGAAATAGTAGATGATAAAAGTGTAAGTGTCATAAAATTCCAAACATCTACTTCTTCTAAAACATTCTTACTCAGCAACATGTAAACGGCATAAAGCATCCCCGACAAAATAGCAAAACCGAAAGCATAATTAAAATTAAGATGATAAAAGGTTTTAAATCCTACCAATAATACCATTCCGAATATCGCTATAACAGTGCCAATCCAAAAGTTTCGTTTAGGTTTATCTTTTAAGAAAAAGAAGGCTCCAATACCTACCCAAATTGGAGAAAGATTAGTCAACAAAGTTGCCTGAGTAGCAGTTGAACCTTGAATAGAAACATTCCAAACACCCACATCCATTCCAAAGATGAATCCACATAATATAGACAATATGCTAAGCTTTAATGTGGTCTTCTTAAGTTTACCAGTAATTAAAACATAAGGCAACAACACTAAAAACGCAATTAACATTCGGTAAAAAGCTGAAACAACTGGAGGTGTCAAATTCATTTTCATCAAAATTGGAAAAATGGAAATAAATATAATACCTACAGCCAATGCAATTCTAGGTTTGTTCATACACTTTTAGCTAAAATGAAATGGTCATTAGATTTGAATTAATTTCAAAAATATTTTAAAGATTAAGAAATTGGATCTTCCTTTTCTCTTGCTATTTATTATTCTTTCTTATGGTTTCAAAGGTAGATAATTTTAGTAAATACATGCTTCACCATTACTATATTTATTATTTTTCATAATTAGAATTATGTATTCTTTATATTAATTTCAAATATTAAAAATGAGAAAATTATAGTGTTGAACCTAAAAGAGAATCGAAACACACTCTAATCTCGACAAATTTGATTCTTATTTTCTGAGAAACATTATGTCAGTGATTTTTTATTTATTAGAAATGTTACCTTTACGAACTAATTAGATTCCAAAAATACCAATAAAGAACAAAACATGACCAATAATGATATATTAAGACGCGTTCGTTACCTCTTTAAATATAATGATCAAAAAATGATTGCTATTTTTAAACATGCCGAACATAATGTGGAACCCGCTGATGTGAGTGCTTGGTTAAAAAAAGAGGACGAAGATTTGTACAAAGAAATAACAGATAAAGAATTAGCTACTTTCTTAAATGGCTTAATCATAGAAAAACGCGGAAAAAGAGAAGGTCCTTTACCCGAACCTGAAGATCCTTTGAATAATAATATGATTTTGAAAAAACTAAAAACAGCATTAGATTTGAAAACAGATGATATTTTAAATCTGCTCAGCTCAATAGACAAAAAAATCGGGAAACATGAATTGAGTGCCTTTTTTAGAAGCCCAGAAAACAGTTCTTACCGACCTTGTTTGGACCAATATTTAAGAAATTTCTTAAATGCATTACAAACGAAATTCTCCAATGACCAAAATAAGGAAAATTAAGAATTAGAGGTACTAAATAAAAAAATTTGATTTACTGATATTTTAAAAGGAGCAAAAAAAATTTACCAAAATGGGTAAAACAACAACTAAATATTTAATCGCCTATTAAAACAAAAAATAAAAATGTCTGAATTCATTGATACATTAGAATTTGAATTTAAAAAACATTCCAATATCAAAATTGCTTTAGGACAAAAAGCTTACATGAGAAATCAATTTGAATTCTATGGAATAAAAACGCCTATAAGAACATCAATTCAAAAGCCATTTTTTATAAAACAATACAGACCTGAAAAATCAGTTTTAGAACAAACAATAAGAACACTGTGGCAAAAACCAGAAAGAGAATACCAATATTTCTCTCAAGAATTAGCATTTAAATATGCGACAGGATTTGAGGAAAAGGATATAGAATTATTAGAATATATGGTAAGTCATAAGTCTTGGTGGGATACCGTTGATTTTATCGCAAATAAGCTAATGGGCTCTTATTTCATCACCTATCCTGAAAAAAAACTACAGTATATTCAAAAATGGATCAGCTCTGATAATATTTGGTTACAAAGATCCGCTTTGTTATTTCAACTAAAATACAAAAAAGAGATCGATACTCATTTGTTAGAAATTGCTATACATCCTTTATTAAATTCCAAAGAATTTTTCATTAACAAGGCAATAGGTTGGATATTAAGAGAATATAGTAAAACAAATCCCAATTGGGTGATAGATTTTGTAAATAAAACCTCATTAAATAGCCTAAGCAAAAAAGAAGCATTAAGATTGATAAGATAAAATAAAAATTATATTTATATCTTTATATCTAATTTCTTAAAATTAGATTATGATAAAGCCTTACCTTTTTACTCTATTTTTTATTAGCGTTTTCTCTATCTCTTATGGACAAGAACAAAAATCTCTTCCTCATACTTTATCAGAATCGGAAAAGAGTATCCTCCAAAATTATCAATTTCGATCCTCAACTATTGCGACTCCTCCACCCAGCACAGCAGTGCGTGCAGCAGCAGAATGGGAAGAAGTAGAATATTTGGTAATTACATGGGCCTCAGACAAAAAAGGTATTCTCAAACAAATAGTAGCAGCGGCTGTAAATGAATGTAAAGTTATTATAACCACTCAAGATCAAAGTACAGTAGCGGCTTATTTAACGGCGGCAGGTATTCCATTAACGAATGTTATCTTTATGAATGCCCCTTGGAATAGTATTTGGATTCGAGATTATGCTGGGAATACAGTATATAGCAATGATGTAGGTGACAGAGCATTAGTAGATTGGATTTATAATCGTCCTCGACCAAATGACGACCTAATGCCCGTCTCACATGCTACAATTACTGGAATACCCTTATTTAGAACCATAAGCGGCACTACCGATCTGGTAAATACAGGAGGCAATTTTATGAGTGATGGTATGGGAACAGCATTTGCTTCAGCACTAATTTTAAATGAAAATGAAACTGGGAATCCTTATGGTGTATCTATAAAGACCGAAACACAGATTGATGGTATTATGCAGGATTATATGGGCATAAATCGTTTTATTAAAATGAACACATTGCCATATGACCAAATCCATCATATAGATATGCATATGAAATTATTAGACGAAGAAACAATTTTGGTAAGCAAATATCCTACTGGAGTTGCAGATGGGCCACAGATTGAAGCAAATATAAACTATGTCTTAAATACCTATCAATCACCTTTTGGAACCCCTTATAAAATAAAATGGATGATGGCTCCACCTAGTTCAGCTGGTGATTATCCGGATGCCAATGGCTCTTATCGGACTTTCACTAACGCCGTATTTATAAATAAATCGATTATCATCCCTACTTATCGCCCAGAAGTGGATACTCCCGCTATCGCACAATGGAAAGCACTGATGCCTGGCTATAATATCG
Source organism: Edaphocola sp. (assembly GCA_035497795.1). Lineage (GTDB taxonomy): Bacteria > Bacteroidota > Bacteroidia > Chitinophagales > Chitinophagaceae > Edaphocola. The sequence goes on from DATJCU010000243.1 coordinate 10,207, forward strand.
TAGGAATAGATGTAGACGATCCAGGAGAAAATCTAATTGGATCCTTAGGTGCAATCCATTGTATAACTCATACCATTGGAGTTGAAAATCCTTTATGGATTGTACATCAACCTATAGCATATGTTGCACCAGGCACTTCTGTTTCAGTGAAAGCACAAATCAAGCATAACAGTAATATTAATCAGGCGAAAGTTTTTTATAGAGCATCAGGGACAACAAACTTTTTAGAGGCCTCTATGAGCCTGACTAATAATGACAATTGGACTGCCAACATTATTACACCAACAGATGGAAAAGATGTAGAATACTATATTTGGGCAAAAGCAAATTCTGGAAAAACACTAACAAGACCTATTGTTGCTCCCCAAGGATATTGGACAATGAACAATTCAGCACTGTCAATAAACAAATTTGAAGAAAGTAATATTACAGGTCCTTTTCCAAATCCAACAACTACTGATGTTAGTTTTACCTTTAGTCAATTGACAGGAAAAATACAGATATCCATCCATAATTTATTAGGTCAAAAGCTATTTGAAACAGAAGTTGAAAGCTCAATTGGAACTTTTACGCTTCCACTTGATAGTCAATGGAAAGGTACACTTGTCATTACTTTTAAAAGTGGCGCTCACATTGCATATAAAAAGATAATTAAATATTAAATTTCGAAAATTTTTAAAAACCATTAAAAATACAACCTGAAATGGGAACAAGATTTAAATATTTATTAGTTGAATTCAAGATTTAGATAAATGTATAAGCCCAATAAATTAATAAGATTTGAATAGGCAACCGCATTAAGGTAGGAAAAACAAATTTTCGTTTTCTTACAGCAAGTTGAAAATGATAAATATTTGCAGGAAAAACGGCTATCAATAAAGCTATGATACCTATAGCTGCAAAGCTTCTTGTCATACTAAAAAGTAATGCTATACCTAAAACCAACTCTACTCCACCTATTAAAAGATTAACTTTTTTAGGATATGGAACCCATTTGGGTGTGATTTTAAGAAAAATACTCGGCTTCAAGAAATGACTGATTCCAGCAAAACAATAAATAGCAGCCATCAGAAGTAAAGAAAATAATTTTATTGTTGGCATAGGAATAAGATTCAATTATGAATGATAATTAATTTTAAGGTTCCATCTTCGTGGCTTTTCCAATTCCTGAAATATTTGTTATTACTTCTGCTGGATTACCATAATAATTTACGTTTCCAATGCCACTCATAGAAATATTAATGCTTTCTTCTGCATAAACGGAAATACTGCCTACACCAGAACTGTTCACTTTTGCCCTTTTTGATTTGAATTGTTCGGCATCTATTTTCCCTATTCCTTTCGAATTAATATTGATCTCATTTGCCGTCCCTTTTACTTCAACTAGACCCACAGAGCTTGAATTTAGGTTGAAGATACCAACATGGCAATCTTCAATTTTAATTTTCCCAACGCCTGAATTTTTGATGCTTAATGCATCACTTTGAAATTTGTTATTGAGCTCTAAGGAGCCAACACTTTCAAAATTTATTTCGTTTAAATGAGGAGCGCCTATTCGTAAAACAAGTTCCTTTTTTTCTCCAGAATAATTTTGCTTATTTTTCAGCTCAATGGAAAGCATTCCATTGTTATTCGATATTTTTAAATCCTCAATTAACTGAGCACTTCCCGAAGCATTTAAATAAAAGCTATCTGCCTGTTCGAAAATGACTTTACCGATTATTCCCAAATCCAAACTTGAAAAATCGGATACTTGAAAAGTTTTTGTTGTATCAGAGTCGGGTGCCGAGTTTTTACAAGATGACGTAAAAAAAAGAATTACCGTTATCATTAAAAAGGATAATAAGTTTTTCATATTTATGGTTTTGATTTTATACTACAATGATATTAAAATAATATTCAAATGTTTATAATCTCCAAATTTACAACAATAATCAATAAAAAATGGAGGAACATTCTAACATGGTATAGAATTGAATACCGCTTGAAATCATTAAAGAATTACTGTACTTTTACAAGTGAAGAAAGCTTAATGATGCAAAAATTAATAATTGAAACAGACAGACTTAAAATCCGAAATTTAAAAGAAACAGACTTAATGGATTTTCTTTTTTATCGTTCCAATCCAGAGGTTACAAAATATCAAGGTTTTGATGTTTTTAATAAGAAACAAGCTGAAGCGTTTATTCAAGACCAAATCCATAAAAAATTTGGAAAAGCAGGAGAATGGGTTCAATATGGAATTGAAAATAATAAGACCCATAAAATAATCGGCGACTGTGCAATTAAGCTTAATCAATACGACACCAGAATTGCAGAAATCGGGATTACCATCTCACACATTGAACAAAAAAAGGCTTATGCAAAAGAAACTTTAATTGGAATACTCAGTTTTTTATTTGAAATGGACGATTTTCATAGAGTTTCAGAAATAGTGGATGCCGAAAATATTGCTTCAATAGCATTATTAAAAAGTCTTGGATTTAAACAAGAAGGTCATTTTATTGAAAATGTATTTTTCAAAGGTAAATGGGGAAGTGAATGTCAATTTGCAATGCTAAAAAGTGAATGGGAGGTATTAAAAGTCAATTTCATTTATGACAAAACAGTAAAATAAAAACATACATAAAATTGTCAACTACTTAAAAAAGTATAATCTTTGAAATATGAAAAAAAAGGTAACAATCATAGGTGGTGGAACAGCAGCATTATTTATAGCAGCATTTTTGAATCCCGACATTTTTGATATTACCATTTTTGAGAAAAAAGCCGCACTTGGCCGTAAGTTTTTAGTAGCTGGTGATGGAGGCTTCAATCTTACACATTCTGAACTGTTGACTCAATTCATATCCCGATACACACCGGCTTTCTTTTTGGATAATGCTTTAAACCATTTTAGTAATATTGATTTAAGAAATTGGTTATCTGATTTAGGTATTCCAACTTATGTAGGTAGCAGTGGAAGGGTTTTTCCAGAGAAAGGAATCAAACCTATTGAAGTTTTGAAACGAATAGAAGCCTTATTAGTTGAAAAAAATGTAAAATTTGAATTTAATAAAACCTTTACTGGCTGGGATAAAGATAATGCTGTAGTATTCAACAATAATGAAATAATTAATTCGGATTATTATGTTTTTGCATTAGGCGGTTCAAGCTGGAAAGTAACCGGTTCAGATGGTTCTTGGTCAGATCTTTTTAATAAAAAAGGAATTAATACCCTACCCTTTAAACCTTCAAATTGTGCTTATGAAATAAAATGGACCCCAGAATTTATAAAAAAACAAGAAGGCAAACCACTGAAAAATATCGCAATCTCTTTAAATAATAAAATCCAGAAAGGAGAAGCAGTCATTACAACATTTGGAATAGAGGGCAATGCAATTTATGGATTAAGTCCAGAAATACAATCAGCTCTAGCTACCCAAAATGAGGTGGAAGTTTTTATTGATTTTAAACCTCTAAACGATTTAGAGAACCTTATAGCAAAACTATCCGAATCTACAACAAACATTACAACTACTTTAAAAGAAAAAATAAAACTAGCTCCTGCAGCTTTAGATTTACTAAAAATAAATTTATCAAAAGAGGCGTTTATGGACATTCCTACATTGGCTAAAATTATTAAAAGCTTTCCATTAAAAATTATAGGATCAGCACCCATTGATGAGGCGATTTCTACCTCTGGCGGAATTGATTTAAACGCAGTTGATTCGAATTTTGAATTGAAGGAATTGAAAAATCATTTCTGTATAGGAGAAATGCTGGATTGGGATGCACCAACTGGCGGCTATTTAATTCAGGCATGTGCAAGTATGGGTGTTTACTTAGCTTATTTACTTAATAATATCCTTTTTTCTGGCAACGAAAAATTATAAAAACTTGAATTCAATTGATAAATGCAACTTTTAGAGGATAAAAGCTAATAAAATAAGAATATTTGAAATATTTTTTGTCAATTTAAAAAGTATATGTAACTTTGTTAGTGATTACTAACTAACGTTAACTAAAATAATGCAACAGTTTACAGATAGACAAATTGAAATAATGGAAGCTGCGACTGACCGTATTTCAAAATTTGGAATACAGAACCTAACGATTAAAACACTTGCTCAAGATATCGGTTTGTCTGAACCTGCATTATATCGTCATTTCAAAAGTAAGAATGAAATTCTAATAAGTTTATTGGAGTATTTTAGAACAGAAATGCAAAACCGTATTGGATCTATCGCTTCTAAACCCACAGATACAGCAGGAGATCGATTAAGGGCTATTTTTGATTCTCAATTACAGACCTTTACCAATAAACCTGAAATAGTTAGTGTTATATTTGCAGAAAGCATTTTTCATTTTGATAAAAGCCTAACAAATAAAGTGTCTGAAATAATGGATTTAATGCAGAATAATATCAATGCAAATATCAAAGATGGACAAAAATCCGGACAATACACCACTTTAATGGGCGTCTCTACTCTTACAACCATTATCATAGGTAGTATGAGAATGACTGTATTGAAGTGGAAAATATCAGGACATAAATCTAATCTGATCAAAGATGGGAAAGCAGTATTAGAGGGTATTTTAAAAATGATTGAAAAAAAATAAATATTATGACAAATTTAAAAAAAGTATTAGTATTAGGAATCGGCAGCTTCTTCTTATGGAGTTGTAACAATCCATCAGAAGAAACAGCTACACATCAGGAAACTGAAGTACATGAAACTCATCAACATGATATGAATGAGGAACCTCTAAAACTGAATAATGGTGAAAAATGGATCGTAAATGATGAAATGAAGCTTCATGTTCAAAATGGTTCTATGTTAGTAAATAATTATATTCAGGAAAAACAAACTGATTACAAAGAATTAGCTCAACAATTAAAAGAAGAAAATAATAATATTGTAAAAACGTGTACAATGAAAGGAGAAAGCCATGACGAACTACATAAATGGCTACATCCACATATGGAATTAGTAAAAGCATTGGAAAACGAAACGGACGATTCCAAGGCAGCGGAAATTGTTCAAGACATTCAACATTCCTACCAACAGTATTTTCTATATTTTATTTAAGTCAATTTTTTAGATCATGAAAAGTCTACAAAAGTTTACTGTTTTTCATAGGTTATTGCACTGGATAATAGCCAGTGCAATGCCTATCTTATTTATTACAGGATTTTTGAGAATGTATTGGATGAACAAACACAATATTGTCTCAGTAATCGAAAGTAAAACAACAGCAATTCCTAAAGAACAAATGATAGAAATTGCAAAAAGCATTCGAGAACCTATGTGGCAGTGGCATGTAATATTTGCACACGTAGTAATATTTACATTTCTTGCTAGAGTAATTTATATGATAGTAAAAGGTATTCGTTTTCCGAATCCTTTCAATAATAAAACACCATTGAAAGAACGTCTACAAGGCTTTATTTATCTCTATTTCTACACTTTTGTTCTCATCTCTGCAGTTACTGGGATTTCAATAAGAAATGGCTTCTTTACTGATTGGAAAGATGGTATTGAAACCGTTCATAAATGGGGAATATATTGGTTTCCTATTTTCATTCTATTGCATTTCACCGGCATTCTTATTGCTGAGTGCTCTAATAAAAAAGGTATTACTTCCAAAATGATAGCTGGAGATTAATTAATATAATATGAAAAAAAATAAAAAAATTTATCAATTTAAGTTAGTGAACGCTCACAAACTAATTGCTTTACTGGTAATCTTTTCAGCTACGAATAATGTAGTAGCTCAGGGAACATGGACATTAAATCAATGTCTCGATACTGCACAAGTTTATAATAAAACATTACAGATCAGTCGTAATAATATCAGTATGAGCAAGCAAAAACAAATGGAAGCAAAAGCCAATTTACTTCCTAAAATTAATGCCAATGTGGATTATAAGTACTTTATGGAATTACCTACACAGCTCATGCCAACTTCAGCTCTGAATCCCCAAGTGCCAGAAGGTCAATATAAAGCTATCCAATTTGGAGTTCCACACAACATTAACGCAAATGTTCAATTAGCGATGCCATTGTATAATCCAGCGATTTATGGTGCTATTGAGAATACTAAAATTGCCAATGAGCTCACTCAAATTCAATATCAAAAATCAGAAGAACAAGTTCTATATGACATTACAACATTGTATTATAATGCTCAAATATTAAAGCATCAATTGGATTTTTTAGAAACAAATCTAATAAACACAAGAAAACTATTGCAAAATACACAATTATTGTGGGAGCAACTTTTAGCTAAAGGAACAGATGTAAATAAGGTGCAACTTCAAATCGATCTATTGAATACTCAAAAAGACAATACAAATAACAAATACATTCAAATATTAAATGCTCTAAAACTGAATATGGGAATAGATTTAAGACGGGATATCTCTATTAAAAATGAAATTAATTTTCAAAAAACAATAGAATATTCTGAAAAAACAATCTTAGACATAAAGCTTATTCAAACACAAAATAAGCTGTTAAATTCTGAATTAAATACCCTTAAAAAATCACAAATCCGGCCTTCATTAAATTTGATTGCATCTTATGGAACTAGTGGGTTTGGTTATCACAAAACACCAAACGATTTTTTAAAATTTTATACAAATAGTTTTGCTGGACTCCAACTATCCTATCCTATTTTTAACGGGACAGTTACTCAAACAAAAATAAATCAGAAAAAGTTAGAAATCAATAACAATGAGTTGCAAGTACAATTAATGGATGATAAAAATAAAATGGAAATTGAAAATTTATACGGACAAAAAACTATAGCTCAACAAACCATCTTCAACACTGAAAAACAAACAACATTGGCTCAATCTATTTATGAGAAAACAATTATACAGCAAAAACAGGGAACTGCAAGCCTTACTGATATTATATTAGCTGACAATGCATTAAGAGAAGCTCAACAACATTATTTGTCGGCAATAATAGATTACCTAAAAGCAGATTTAGAATTAAAAAGAGTAATGGGACAACTATCAGTAAATAAATAAAAATTACACTTCGATTTCGAATCCTATAAAAATAAAAAATATGAAAAAGATAATTTGGATAATAGTTGGTGTTGTACTTATTGGTTTGATGCTATTCCAGCTGCTTAGCAACAAAAAAACAACCGACCAAAAAGTATATCAATACGACAAGGAAGAACCAATTGCCGTAAGTGTAGATACTATTCGTTTACAAAGCATAAATGATGATAGAGCATATTCTGGCACATTTGAACCCAATAAAGAAACAAAAATCAGTGCTGATGTTCAAGGGAAAATCAATAAAATTTATGTGGATGTAAGTAGTAATGTAAGCAAAGGACAAACACTTATTCAATTGGACAATTCACTCTTAAAACTCCAATTGCAAACAATACAACTACAGATTGAAGGTTTGGAAGATGATGTTAAACGATACACTATTTTAACAGAAGCAGACGCAGTACAAGGTGTACAATTAGAAAAAATGAAATTAGGTTTAAGATCAGCAAAAGTTCAGAAAGCAAGCTTATTAGAACAAATTAAGAAGACCACAATCAAAGCTCCTTTTAATGGTATAGTTACTGCCAAACTTAATGAAGAAGGTGGATTTGCAGCACCAGGTGTTCCTTTACTTCAAATTACAGATATTAATACCTTACGCTTTACAATCAATGTTCCAGAGAATGATTTGATAAAGTTTAAATTGAACCAAAACTACAAAATCAGTACAGATGTCTTTCCAGACATATCACTATCAGGAAAAGTAATAATGACTGGCAGTAAAGCTAATATGGGTAATAGTTTTCCTATTCAACTTCAAGTTTTAAATACACAAAATAGAGATTTAAAATCTGGAATGTTTGGGAAGGTTAATCTTTTAAACGCTGTTATAGAAGAAGGAATTATCATTCCTACATCAGCTATTTTTGGAGATAATGGAACCACCAAAGTTTATATTGTGAAAAATGGGAAAGCAATATCTCAACCCATATCGACATCAAAAAATATCGGCAATCAAACTATTATTTCTAACGGATTAAATGAAAACGATATTATCATTACCAAAGGCTTTGTCAACCTGTTTGAGAATGCAAATGTTACTATAAAATAAAATTAGCGAAGAATGAATATTACAGAAATATCAATCAAACGACCCTCGTTGATCATTGTACTTTTCAGCGTATTTGCACTATTGGGAGTTATAGGCTATAAAAATTTGAGCTATGAATTGATGCCTGATTTCAATCAACCCGTTGTAGTCATCAAAACAGTATACCCAGGAGCAGAACCGAATGAAGTGGAAACGTCTGTTTCAAGAAAAATTGAGGATGCACTTTCTAATTTGGAAGGTGTCGATTATTTGGTCACAAAATCACTACCAAATGCCTCTATCATCATAGCCAATCTAAAGTACGGAACAGATTTGGACAAAACGATGCAAGATGCCCAACGATATATCGACAATATCAAAAAGGATTTACCAAAGGATATTCAAAATCCAGTCATGAGTAAGGTTTCTCCCAATGATTTACCGATAATGTCAATCAGTGCGACCAGTAATTTGGACCCAACAGAATTTTACCAAAAGATGAATGATGAGTATCTGCCTCAAATTCAAAAAATCAAGGGGGTAGCGGAAATCACAGATTTAGGTGGCGAAGAACGTGAAATACAGGTAAAAGTAGATAAGGATAAACTAAAACTGTATAAAATTTCAATGTTTCAGATTGTGGAAGCCATCAACCGTTCGGGTATGGATATCCCAGCTGGGAAAGTACAGACAGACAAAGAATTTAGTTCTGTACGATTAGTTGGTAAGTTTGACGATATTAATTCTTTAGAAAATGTACAGATTGCCATGCCCCTTCCAGGCAGCCCAATTTATGTAAAAGATATTGCAACAGTTGTAGATGGCGTAAAAGAAACCAGCTCTATCAGTCGTTACAATGGGAAAAATGGAATAGGACTGCTCATCAAGAAGCAAAGTGATGCGAATGCGGTAGATGTTTCCAAACTTGTTAGAGAACAATTTCAAACAATTGAAAAAGAAAATTCATCAAATGATATCAAATTTGTAGTGACCGATGATAGCACAGACAATACTATTGCTGCAGTTAACTCAGTGTTTTTTGATTTAATTTTGGCTGTGATTTTAGTATCCATCGTGATGTTATTATTTTTGAGAAGTTATCGTAATTCGTTGATAGTTGCAATAGCCATCCCTACTTCATTAATTACAGCCTTCGGTACAATGTGGCTTTTAGGCTATACGCTCAATTTAATGACTCTTTTGGCAATGTCATTAGTCATTGGTGTTTTGGTGGACGATGCAACAGTTGTTTTAGAAAACATACAGCGTCATTTGGACATGGGAAAAGACAAGCGAAAGGCATCATTAGAAGGCCGAATGGAAATTGGTTACTCTGCAATTTCCATTACTTTGGTAGATGTGGTTGTTTTTGTACCTATACTATTTTTACAAGTATTTGTAGCCGATATGCTCAAACAATTTTCGGTGGTTATTATTGTAACAGTGCTCACCAGTTTATTAGTTGGATTTACACTTACGCCTTGGCTAGCATCCCGAATAGGGGAAAAGGAAAACCTGCAACCCACCAATATATTCAATCGTTTCCTTCTATGGTTTGAACATCAATTGGATTTGTTTATTGCTTGGTATGGAACGAAATTAGATTGGGTGTTAAAGCACAAAATCATTTTTACAAGTATCGTATTACTACTTTTTGTAGGAACTGGTGTAATGATGAAACAGGGCATAATAGGAAAAGAATTAATTGCTACTGGCGACCAAGGGAAATTCCGCTTAGGATTAGAATTTGACAAGAACACATCTATCGAGCAGAATAATTACATTTCCGAAAAGATTGAAAATTATATCTTAAAACAGCCAGAGGTAGCATCACTTTTCAGTAATGTAGGCGGTCCGAGCACAGGTATTGGAAGTTTAGGAGTAGGTGCAGCCAATAAATCCGAATTTACTATCCAATTAAAACCCAAAAATGAAATTAACAAGCTTTCTACTGAGCAGTTTATGTTAGCGTTAAGAACTGATTTACAAAAAGATTACTCTGGAATTAATTTCTCTATTAGTGCATTGGGCTTAATTCCAAGAACAGCTCCGATAGAAATAACATTAAGCGGTTCAGAATTAAATCAAGTAATGCAATCGGCGGAAGAATTGAAAAAAGTTATTGAAAAAATTCCTGGAGCAGATAATATTCGCTTATCAGTTGAAACAGGAAGTCCTGAATTAAAAATAATTCCTGATAAAGATAAAATGCAACGCTTAGGATTAAATACAGCTTATATAGGTATGAACTTGCGTACCGCTTTTTCAGGAAATGATGATGCTACCCTTACCGAAAACGGAATCGAATATCCTGTTAGGATTTGGCTGGATAAATTTAATCGACAAAATGAAGACGATGTAAAAAGCTTACAAATCGTTAATCCTATGAATATTCCCATTGAAGTTTCTCAAATTGCACATATTGATCGCGATAATTCACCATCTTTATTGGAGAGAAAAGACAGACAACCAGCCGTTACTTTAACAGCCGATGCATTGGGAAGACCTTCAGGAACGGTTGCAGATGATGTGGTCGCTTATATAAAATCCAATCCACTACCAGAAGGCATTTCGATGACTTGGGGAAGTGATATCAAAAGACAAAACGATAGCTTTGGCGCATTAGGTTCGGTATTGTTGGTTTCTTTTATTTTGATTTATTTGATAATGGTGGCTTTGTATGATAGTTATATTTATCCATTTGTTGCATTATTTGGCATTCCCGTAGCGGCTATTGGAGCATTTTTAGCGTTAAACTTATCACTAAATCATCTTAGCTTATTTGCTTTATTAGGTTTGATAATGCTAATGGGATTAGTGACTAAAAATGCAATTCTGATTGTTGATTTCACCAATCAAATGAAGGCAGAGGGTGTACATTTTAAAAAAGCAATTATAGAAGCAAGTAAAGGTAGAATGCGACCTATTTTGATGACCACCTTATCTATGGCAATCGGAATGTTACCAATTGCCTTAGCTTCTGGCACATCGTCCGAATGGAAAAATGGTTTGGCTTGGGTTATTATTGGAGGTTTACTTTCCTCATTGATTTTGACTATCTTCTTAGTGCCAATGGTATATTATATTGTGGACACAGTAAAAGAAAGACAAAGTTCAAAAAAGAAATTAATCAAAAGTTTAAAAACTGATTAGAAATCTGAAAACAATAGACTGAACTGCTCTACTCTGGAATGAGTATAAGATAAATTTTGGTATGAAAGTAAAAAATCATGTCAATAATAGTTCTAAAATTTGCTCTTGCGTAAAGTTCATCTTTTTAAATTTTCATTGTAAAAACAAAAATCCTAAATTTTTGAACTTTATACACTCTTTTGTACAGTATCTAAGCGCATTTCATCCAGGTACTGAAAGAAGGAATAGTAATACGTTTTCAAATAGTTCTAAAAACAAAAAAGCACGATCTATAAAATTAATCGTGCTTTTTTGTTAAAATATTACTATACTTATCTTCTTCCACCTCTTGAACCACCACCTGAAGGTGCTGAATAACTTCTTGAAGGAGCAGAAGGAGCTGAATAACTTCTTGAAGGTGTACTCCTAGAAGGAGCCGAATAATTTTTTGATGGCGCTTTTGATGGGGTATACTCTCTTGATGGCTGAGGTGTATTTCTTTGTGGAGTCACGTTACGAGATCCTTTTGAAGGTACACTTTGCTGTCTTTGAGGCGTAGCCTGTATATTATTTCGTCCATTATTATTTCTTTGTGGCGTTCCATAATTTGTATTCCTATCCACATTTCTATCAACATTTTGTTGCTCTACATTTCTGTTTCTACGCTCACCATTCTGAAATTGAATATCGTTTCTATTATTTTGAAACCTTTCTCTATTAGAAGAACCAATATTACCTGAATTAATATTTCTGTTATTAGTATTAATACCAGCACCATCTCTTCTTGAATATTTACCAGTGGTTCCTGGATTTGCTCTTACACCACTTGCAGTTCTGTTAAAACCGGTATTATAATTATTTCTAATGCCATAATTTACATTTCTTCTATTGCCGTATAGACCATCATTGTATCCATTCCAATAGGAATTATGATAGCCCCAGCCACCATAAGCTCCACCCCAACCATAACCGTAATAGGGGTTACTCCAATAGTTAAAGCGATTGAATCCCCACCAATTACCCATTCCATAACCAGAATACCAGTAAGGAGAACCGCCCCATCCATATCCAAAGCTTAACGAAAAACCTGGAACATAAGGACTATAATACCAAGGATTTAAAAATACTGGCATGGCCCAATAAGGACTATATACCGGACTCCAATAATTATATCCTAAATTCATCGACCCAAATCTTCGAATGCGTGAAGTATAAGAATCGTCATCATAATCTATATAGCCATCATTATAGTTATCATAATTGTTATTATCATAATTATCATTGTAACTATTATAGTTATTATTGTTTTGATAGTTTTGTTGGGTTTGGTAATTAGAATTATTGGTTCTATTTTTACTATCATCATTGTACGGATCATTGGTATATTGTGCTAGCACAGTAGACGCTCCAAACAATAAAACCAAACCAGTCATTAAGTATTTTCTCATAATTCAGTATGAATTTTTATAAATTATTCTAAAATAATTCGCTCAATTATAATATTTTGTAGTTTAAGTACAATAATACTAACCAAAATTACTATTTTTGTGCGAATTTTCATATTAAAAGTTAGACTTTAACTTTTAAAAAAGGTTTAATCAACATGAGTAAAGAAATAACATCGAGAGCAGAAGATTATTCGCAATGGTATAATGATTTAGTTATCAAAGGAGAACTAGCTGATTACTCAGCTGTTAGAGGTTGTATGGTTATTAGACCTTATGGCTACGCACTTTGGGAAAACATGCGTGATGTCTTAGACAAAATGTTTAAAGACACAGGACATGTGAACGCCTATTTCCCTATTTTTATTCCTAAAAGCTTATTTGAAGCAGAGGAGAAAAATGCAGAAGGCTTTGCTAAGGAATGTGCTATAGTAACACATTATCGTTTAAAATCAGATCCTGACAATAAAGGTAAATTAATTGTTGACCCAGAAGCTAAATTAGAGGAAGAATTGATTGTACGACCTACCTCAGAGGCTATTATTTGGAATACTTATAAAAATTGGATTCAATCTTATAGAGACTTACCTATTCTAATTAATCAATGGGCTAATGTAGTTCGTTGGGAAATGCGTACTCGTTTATTCTTACGGACAGCTGAGTTTCTTTGGCAAGAAGGCCATACCGCTCATGCTACACAAGAAGAAGCAATAGAGGAAACCATTAAAATGATAAATGTTTATTCAGATTTTGTTGAAAACTATATGGCGCTTCCAGTAATTAAAGGTGTCAAATCTGCAAATGAACGTTTTGCTGGAGCTGTAGATACTTATTGTATAGAAGCCTTAATGCAAGATGGTAAGGCATTACAAGCAGGAACCTCTCACTTTCTAGGTCAAAATTTCGCAAAAGCCTTTGATGTAAAATACAGTGACCAGGAAAATAACTTAGAATACGTATGGGCTACTTCATGGGGCGTATCTACACGTTTGATTGGAGCTTTAGTAATGGCACATAGCGATGATGAAGGTTTAATTTTCCCTCCGAAAATAGCACCGCTTCAAGTTGTTATCGTTCCAATCTACAAAGGAGATGAACAAAAAGCAATGATAGATGAAAAAGTCAATGCTTTAATGACTGATCTAAAAGCAAAAGGTATTAGAATAAAATATGATGATGCTGACAATGCTAGACCAGGCTGGAAATTTGCAGAATGGGAGAAAAAAGGAGTTCCTATCCGTATAACTTTTGGTGCTAGAGATTTGGAAAAAGGCATAGTTGAAATCGCAAGAAGGGACAACAGAGAAAAACATAATGAAAATTTAGAAGGTTTAGCAGATAAAATACCAATCCTTTTAGATGATATTCAACAAAGTATTTTCAATAAGGCTAAAGACTTCAGAGATACTAATATCAGACATGTAAACACTTGGGAAGATTTTATGAAGACTTTGGAAGAGAAAGCTGGATTTATTGCTGCTCATTGGGATGGTACACCTGAAACAGAAGATAAGATAAAAGAGTTGTCCAAGGCAACGATTCGTTGCATTCCCTTGGATAATCCTCAAGAAGATGGTAAGTGTATCCTAACTGGCAATCCAAGTAAACAAAGAGTTTTATTTGCTAGAGCTTATTAATAATACTATTTTTAACTTTTAAATTTTATTTACTTTAATTAAATATCCTATTTTCGCATCATTCACTATTCCTAAAAATTAGTGACACAACAGAAAGTATCTTTATTGAATGAAAAAACTAAGTGCATCACATCTTTACTCTATTATAGGGGTTTCTTTAGTATTATTTCTTCTAGGCTTATTAGGCTGGATTATAATAAATGGTAGAGGAATGAATAAGTTTTTGAAAAAAAACATCGAAGTTCAGGTTATCATGCATGATAACACTCAACCAGATAAATACAATGCGCTATTTGAAATTTTAAAAAAGCAACACTTTGTTGAGAATACTGTTTTAATAACTAAGGAAGAAGCCGCAGAACAATTTGCAAAAGAAAATGATGTAGATTTTCGAGAAATTTTAGATTTTAACCCTTTATATACGTCTATTAATTTAAATCTTTATCCGGTGTATGTTAATCCAGATAGTCTAATAAAAGTGGAAGAATTCTTAAAACAAAGTAATATTGTAAGGGAGGTTGTATATCCTAAACCTGTGGTCAGCTCACTTAATAATACGATTAATAGAATCAGTATTATTTTGGCTGTTATTGCAGCACTTCTTTTGTTGAGTGTAGTTTTCTTAATTGATAATACAGTAAGACTTTCTATGTTTAGCAATAGGCATACTATAAAAACAATGCAAATGGTGGGTGCTACGCGTTGGTTTATTGCCAAGCCATTTGATATGTCTGCAATCGTAAGCGGAACTATAAGTGCAATCATAGCATCATTAGCTATTTTAGGACTTAGAAGCATTTTATTAAATCGCTACCCTGAAATGTATGCCTTTGAAGATACGAAATTATTCATTGGATTGATACTCTTGGTATTGGTTTTAGGAGTAGTAATATCTTTATTCAGTACACATCGTTCGGTATATAAATATTTAAAACTAAAAGTAGAGGATCTTTATTAAAATAAAAAATCATACTTTTGAAAATTAAACATATTCATAATGGCAGTAAATAAAAAACATAATCCAGCTAAAGCACAACAGATATTCCAATTTAATAAAGAGAATTATATCATAATGGCTATCGGTTTATTCTTGATTTTATTAGGGTTTATACTTATGTCTGGTGGACGCAGTAGTGATCCTAATGTTTATTCTCCAGATATTAATAATTTCCGTAGAATTACTTTAGCGCCTATTATAGTCTTATTAGGATTTGTAGTTGAAGTTTATGCTATACTTAAAAAGCCTAAAGTTAAAAGTTAAATAATATTGCTAATTTATTAAGAAAAAACCACCTTTCAAGGTGGTTTTTTCTTAATAAATTAATTATTTCATAGTTTATAATATAGCTGATAATATGATCTAAATAATTGAGTTTAAAAAGATTATCTTATAATGAACCTCCGAAAAGCAATAATTATCAGTAAATTTGGTCTCCTTTTCTTAAAATGGATTCATTAAAGTATTGCTAAACTTTAAAAAAATAGTTTTTATTTCCAACAAAATCTTACATTTGCACAAATTTAGAAATAGTAAAAATAAAATTATATTATGTTTTGGACTTTAGAATTAGCGTCTCATTTGGAAGAAGCTCCATGGCCAGCAACAAAAGATGAATTAATCGATTATGCAATTCGTTCAGGGGCTCCATTGGAAGTTGTTGAAAATTTACAGGAATTAGAAGATGAAGGAGAAATGTATGAAGGAGTAGATGACATCTGGCCTGATTATCCTACACAGGAAGATTTCTTCTTTAATGAAGATGAATATTAATTTCAAAAGATTCTTTTAATAGCTTTAAAAATAAGGAACGGTATGATTGTTACTGTTCCTTGTTTTTTTTATCTTTGTGTGGTAATAATAATGATTCTTAATGAGAAGTATTTATTTTAAAGAACTCAATTCTTTTTTAAGCTCTGTAGTAGGCTATGTGGTTTTACTAGTATTTCTGATCGTGTTAGGCCTTTTCTTATGGATACTTCCAGATAGTAGCTTTTTCGCTTTTGAATATGCCAGTATGGAGCCTTTTTTTTCTATAACTCCATGGTTACTACTATTCCTTATCCCAGCAATCACGATGCGAAGCTTTTCAGATGAGTATAAATCTGGAACAATAGAATGGCTGATGACCCAACCGCTCTCCTTAAATCAAATTTTTGGTGGTAAGTTTTGGGCAAGTTTCACGCTCGTAATCATCGCGTTAATCCCAACGCTTATATATGTATTTGGGATCAACTGGCTAGCAATAGATAATACTACTTTAGATTTTGGAGCTGTATTAGGTGCATATATAGGCTTGCTTTTACTTGTCGCATCTTTTACTGCTATAGGTGTCTTTTGTTCTGCACTTACGAATAATCAAATAGTGGGATTTTTATTAGCAGTCATTTTGTGTTGGCTTTTATATAGTGGATTCGAAGCTATTTCTAGAATACCTGCTTTTGCGGGAGGTGCTGATTATTATATTCAACTTTTAGGGATGGATTGGCATTATAATGCCATCAATAGAGGTGTTTTACATACTCGAGATATTATTTATTTCCTAAGTATTACTTTCCTGTTTTGGCAAGCTGCCATAATTGTTTTAAAACGTCGTATTTTAGTTTAAATCATTATAAGTTTGAAAGCAAGAGTATATAAATCGACAGGTAGTCACTATAGTGTAAAAGATGAGCATGGGCGATTCTGGAATGCTAGAATAAGAGGAAGATTCAAAATTGACAAAAGTATTAGAGCTACCAATCCGATTGCTGTAGGTGATTGGGTAAACATTATTATTGAAAATGAGGATGATGGTAAAGCCATCATCAATCAAATAGATAAAAGAAAAAATTATATTATTAGAGAAGCACCACAAAATAGAATAAAAAGACATATTGTGGCTGCCAATCTTGATGAAGCAATAGTTATTGCTACCATTAATAATCCAAGAACTTCTCACGGATTTATAGATCGCTTTCTTTTAACTGCCGAAGCTTACCATTTACCAGCAAGTATTATTTTCAATAAGGCAGATTTAATCACTGAAGAATATATTGCAGATTGGAAAATATTGGAAGATTTATATCAGAAAATAGGCTATTCTGTTTTTACGATTCAAGCAACAGTTAAAGAAGATATTGATAAAATTAGACAGCACTTAAAAGGGAAAACTACATTATTCAGTGGCCATTCAGGTGTTGGAAAAAGTACGATTGTAAACGAGCTCTTTCCTAATTTGAATTTAAAAACTTTAGCGATTAGTAGCACAAGTGGTAAAGGACAACACTCTACAACATTTGCTGAAATGTTTGATTTAGACGACAATTCGCAAATCATTGACACCCCAGGAGTAAAAGAGTTTGGTATCATAGATATTGACCGCTATGAATTAGCACATTATTTCCCAGAGATGAAGGCTTTACTACCAGAATGTAAATTTAATAATTGTCTGCATGTAAATGAACCAGAATGTGCTGTTAAAGACGCTTTAGAAATAAGTGTTTCTATATTAAGATATGAAAGTTATTTAAACATTTTAGATTCTTTACCTCAAGCAGAATATTTATAAAATGGAAGCAGGAAACATAAGCATTATTCGTACACAACAACCTGAATATTTGGAAGTACTGAAACTAAGACATGAGGTATTAAGAGCTCCATTAGGTTTGAACTTATATCAAGAAGACCTCAGCTGGGAATTGGATGCACAAATATTTATTTACAAAATGGATAAAATGGTTATTGCTTGTCTTATGGCTTTACCGATTGATGTAAAAACAATTAAGTTTAGACAAATGGCAGTGGCAGCAGCGCATCGCGAAAAAGGTATTGGTAAAAAACTGATGTTATTTGCAGAAGAATATGCACAAAAAAAAGGATTTAATCATATCACCTTCCATGCACGATTAAGTGCTGTGCCTTTTTATGAAAAATTAGGTTATTTTACCACAAGTGCTACCTTTGAAGAAATAGGCATTCCTCATCAAGTGATGGCAAAGATTTTTTAAAAAATGGCAAAAGCAAAAAAAGAAAAAATTGACACTTTAGCAGAATACAATAAAATAATATCTTTATTGCGAAGTAAGCAATATAGTTCTATTTATCTGCTTGAAGGAGAAGAAGCTTATTATATTGATAAAATATTGGATGTTTTTAATGAAGAAATCCTAAGCGCTGATGAAAAAGATTTCAACTTAATTACACTTTATGGTAAAGAAACGAATTGGTCAGATGTAATAAACTCCTGTAATCAATTCCCAATGTATGGAGATCATATTATTGTGATCCTTAGGGAGGCAGTACAACTCAATAAAATAGAGGAACTGATACCCTATTTTAAAAAACCTTCAGCCTCAACAATTTTCGTGATTGATTATAGAGGAAAAGAAACCAATAGTAAAGACAAGTGGGTAAAACCTTTAAAGGAAAATGGTGGCGTTATTTTCAAAAGTCAGTCTTTAGATGAAATGGAAATCCCTTCATGGATTCAACAATATGGTGCAAATAGAAATATCAAAATTGATTTTCCTATTGCTGAAACACTAGCCAGTTATTTGGGAAATGATCTCATGAGGATTACCAATGAAATACAGAAAGTACTAATTAATGAACCCGATTTAAAAGACCTTAGCGCAGACCTAATAGAAAAATATATAGGAATCAGTCGTGATTATAATTATTTAGATTTACCCCGAGTAATTTTTCAGAATGATACTAAGAAATTAAGTCGGATGCTGAATTATTTTATTGCCAATCCCAAAAGCATACCTTTACCGCCTTTAGTTGCGACATTGTATACATTTGCTGACCGTATTTATAGATGTTATAGCGTTCCAAATGATTTCAATAATCCAGAAAGCAGATCCCTATATTATTATAGAGAATATGCTGCCAAATACAACATTCATACTATTCATCAATTTATAGCTATCTTAAATGACTTTGCTTTAAAGGCAGTAGGAATTGGAACTATACCTAAATCAAATGGTGAATTAGTGAAGGAGTTGGCAGCTCAATTAAATAGAATATTATACCCTCAGGAAGTTTAAAAAACAATAAAGATGAATTTAGATTTAAGTAATAAAAATGCTTTAATTGCAGGAAGCACACAAGGAATTGGTTTGGCTATTGCAAAAGAATTAGCCTTATTAGGTGCTAATTGTACTTTAATTGCCAGAAATGAAGAAAAATTAAAAGAGGCATTGCAAACGTTGGATACCAATAATAATCAAAAGCACCAATATCTTGTAGCCGATTTTAGTGATTATAAAAAGGTAGCAACAATAGTAAATGAATTCGCTGAAACAAAGACGATTCACATCTTGATTAATAATACTGGAGGTCCTGCTGCTGGTCCTGTGGTGGATGCAAAGCCAGAAGGTTTTTTAATGGCTTTTCAACAACACTTAATTTGCAATCAAGTAATTACCCAAGCAGTTATTCCTGGCATGAAGACAGCTAACTATGGACGTATTGTGAATGTGGTTTCCACTTCCGTAAAAATTCCTTTAAAGAACTTAGGCGTATCAAACACTATTAGAGGCGCTGTAGCCTCGTGGGCAAAAACAATGAGTAATGAATTAGCACCTTTTGGTATAACCGTGAACAATGTATTACCCGGTGCAACGGCTACGAAACGGTTAGAAAGCATCATTGACAATAAGGTACAAAAAACGGGTAATGATGAGGATAAAGTGAGAAATGAAATGATGGAGGAGATTCCGATGAAGCGTTTTGGTCAACCTGAGGAGATAGCATCACTAGCAGCCTACCTGTGCAGCCCAGCAGCAGCTTATCTTACCGGAGTAAGCATTCCGGTAGATGGAGGAAGAACAGGGTGCCTATAGTCATTAATAGTAAGTAACAAATAACAAATTGGGCTGTCAAAATTTTGACAGCCCAATTTGTTATTTATATCTAGATAAAATCTATTACAGTTTCACTACTTTAAAAGTAGCAGTTGATTGTCCATTCTCTACAATTAATAAATTGTAATTACCAGCAGGTAATTGAGAAATATCAACTAGATTTACTCCAGATTTAGCCTTCTGTTCCAAAACTTTCTGACCGATAACATTTACAATCTGAACCGTTTCGGTGCCTTCTAATGTTGCTACCGTTAAAGAATTAGTTGCTGGATTAGGAGCTACCGTAATCTTTCTATCCATACAGTTCATCACAATTTTTGAAACCTTACTGTAAGCACTCGTTTTATCAAAGTCTATACTTTTTAAACGATAATATCCTTCAGTTCCATTTTGCTTTACTGTAGTACTATAACGAGCTCCAGAAGCTGAATTTTCA
>DATJCU010000244.1:0-2658 GCA_035497795.1 Edaphocola sp.
ACAATAAAGAGGCAATCCCAATGCTTTTGCTTTGGCAATGGGTAAACGTACATGGTCGAAACCCATTTGAGCAATGTTTTGAATATCGATTATTCTAATAAACTTTTCTCGTTCTTCACCCCGCGCTTCACTCTGTGATAGCCAATGAGCTAAGTTAGTTCCTCGTTTTACAGTAAATTTATCAGATGCACTAATACTATTCTTAGGTAGAAAAAAGCACAAAAGCACAATTAATAAAGTAAGATTTTTCATATTATAAATTTTAATTATTTGCTTCAATATCGAGCGTTATGTAATAATACTGTCGTTAAATAGACTTGTTTTTCCACTTCTTGTATTCTTTTCGCATACAGTGACCACACGGACGGTAATTTGTTTGTTTAGCATTCTCTTCAGAGGTAAAGAAGACTCTATTTTCCCTATCCAATCTCTTGCCTGAAGCACATGAAAGAGTGCCGTAAATCTTCGCACTTATATTTCCACCATAAAGAATTTCTTTGTTTTTGAGTTTGAGTTTAAGGTCTGTGTCCGATATTTCAGAATGGAGTATCATGATCTTTATTATGGCTATATTAATTTGAACGATTAATGCTTCATGCAGTAAATATACAAATTAATATAACTGAAAGTTTAAAAAAATGCATAAATTATTTTTCTGATGGGTTTTTTAAAAGAGCGAAAAGTAATAAGAGCTCTTTTTAACTATAGCTATTGATTTCTGGTCTAGCCCCCTATTAATCGGACTATTTATTTTTAGTTATTGCAAATGTAGTTATTCATATCTATCTTTGCAATGCAAGGAACAACCGACGGCGATTTTTTATACCGTAAGTTGTGAGATGTTTCGGCGCCGATCATCTCTTTGTTTTTCGATTTATCAGCCTCATTGAGAGGATTAAAATCGAGCAAGGAACTGCCCTTTGGCTCATTATTACCCGTATGTTGTTTAATTTCATGATACGGTATGTTGAGTTTAAATTTAATTTTTCGTTGTTTCTCTATTACACTCATTTCAATGAATTTCATCTCCCAAAGTTGTTTAAAATCGTTTGGAGAAGTGTATGCTATTGATGCATGAATACGTTTATTGTTATAGCTCTCATAAAATAAAATCAAGTTTTGTTCAAGCTCCGAGAGCGACCAAAAACTATACGGTTTTAGATGTCTTGATAAAATAGAGTGAAAACTCTCAATATGACCGTTCTCTTGTGGCGTATAGGGGTGCGTAAAGACTTGATGTAAATGGTTCTCTTTAAAAAATTCTTGTACCATTTTAGCTGAAAATCGTTTGTCATTATCGTTCCTGATTTCAATTCTAATTTTTTTATTCAAGCTATCGTTGGGTTGCAAATGCTCTATGATAATATGCTCCCAAGCTCTTTTTACCGTGTTTTGTGTGATAGAGTACTGAACAGTATGATAAAGTGCCACACGCGTAAAGGTATCAATTACTGTTAGCACATAAGCATGCTTTTGGTGTTGTTCTACCCACACAAACTTTATATCCATTTCCAAAACTTCCAAAGGGCTCCTGGGCAACACTTTGCGATACTTCACAAAGGTTCTTTCCGATTTCTTTGGTTTTGCTTTAAGCATATTGTTTTCTTTCATCAATCGATATGTTTTCTTTTCATTAATAATATAGCCCTCTGTTTTGAGTTCATACGTCATTTTTGTATATCCATAATCGGTTGTAATGTCTTTTTTTATCTCTGCTATCTCCATTACAATATCCTTATTGCTAACCATCTCCCCTTTAACATTTGGGGTATAAGAAGATGGTTTCCTACCTGGTTTACCTCCAGTAGGTTTATAGTAATACTGATGTTTAGAAACTTTAGCTATGGATAACGCTCGATCTCGCTTCATGCCTTGGAAAATATACTTACTTATAATCTTCCTTTTTTCTCCAAGGCATACCTCTTTTTTAGCAATTCGTCTTTTAATCTACCCTCTAACTCTTTTTCAGCAACTAACTCCTTAAGCATTTGGTTTTCCTTCTCCAATTGCCTGATTCTTTTAAGTTGTGGTTTAGTCATTCCATGATTTAAACCTTCTTCACCCATGCTATGTAATTTCTTCTTCCATGTATAATAGGAAGCTGGATAAACCCCATGCTTTTCTAATGTAACTGTCACCCCATGCTCGCTTGCTTCTTTAAGAATGGAGAGTTTCTCTTCTTTACTGAACTTTCTTCTTGGTGTACTCATAATGGACAAAATTAATTATAGTTTTTGATATATAACTTTGTCCGACTGTTTAAGGGGCTAAAACACCAGTTTGTTCCTGCAATTTGAAAAATAAGTATAAACATCAGGTGAAATAGTAATGAATTAAATAAATCTGAAAGAAAAAAGCAATTTGTAGATGCAATGCTGAAATTTAATTAGAGAAAAGCAAAATGAAGTTATAGATGCAATATGTAAAAATAGTTTATTAATAACACTAACTAATAATACATTAATTCTTAACTTTGAAAAATCAAGTTAACAACTGTTTGTCATTATATGTCAATATAAGTTTGCTAATAGGTATAAAAGAGTGAAAGTAAAATGTTATTCAAATATTGGGATACAGCCACATCTTTCAACACATAAATAATTATTGGATATAATATATTCACCTATACGTAAAATAATCTTTAATTAAAATAAAGTC
>DATJCU010000245.1:0-1996 GCA_035497795.1 Edaphocola sp.
AAATGTATTTTTACCATATTTGTCAGATGACACATACATAAAAGATGAAACTTTATTTATGGTAGCAATAACGCGAAGCAAAATGAACTTGTATCTTACATATTCTGGATATTTGCACCATTTAGTTGAACGATTTGAATCAACTTGTCAGAGGATAGATTTAAACGCTGTTCAGCATGAAAGTACAAGTGTCGATGATGATTTTGATTTTTAAAACTTAAATAAATGGATTTTTTATATATCATAACAAAACAAGAATTTACATCTTTATATAGATTCGGTTTTATTCCAGTTATTCAGGAAAAAGTTCTCGAATTGAAAGGTTTATCTGAAAAGGAAATAGAAACAGATATTATAAAATCCTTTTTGTCGTTACCGTTTTTTGTGGGTGATGAAGAGTATCTCTTTATTAGCTTTGGTGATTTTCCTTCAAGTGACAATAAAATTTTTATCGAAAACGTATTAGAGGTAATTCCATTAACCAGTGCAGCCAGACATTCGTATCAAATGAAATTTGATAAAAAGATTGTCTTTTCTCAGGCAAAATTTGAGAAAATCATCAATAAAGTCGAAGAACAAATTGATATTCAGGAAAGGTTAAATGGGGCAAAGGCATTTTGGACTCTATGCAAAGTTCAAGAACCATATAAAGAACTTATTAATTCTGAAAAAATAAACGAGGTTTATAATTGTAGAATTAATGGTTTAAAATCAGATAATTTTACAAGTGACTATTTTGTCCATGCTTTGGTTTATGAACGTTATGAATTCTTCCCAAATTCAGATTTAGGTTTTTTATATGATGTGGGGGAAATTTTTGCTCACTCTAAACAAAAACAATCATTTAGAGGTAGTGGGTATTATAAGTTCTTAGAACAAAATAAACCTATTTTTGAGAATAAAAACCTTTTAGATTTAGTAGGATATATTTCTAAAGCTTCTGAAATTGTAAAATTTACAGAACAACTTACAATTAATGATTTAAAGCATTACATCGTAGCTGCCCTGTTTTTTAAATTCAAATCAGACTTACAAGAAAAGGATTCTATAAAGGGGTCAGAGACGGGCAAAATAATTGGAACTCTAAGAAGTAGTAATCAATTTATTCCTGAACTAAATACAGCAATTTTTCTAACTGGACTATTTTTTGGTTACGAGAAATTTTATGATGATTTATATGCATTGACAGGCTTACATATTTTCAAATCTTTTACTCCGACAGCTGAAACAAATCTCAATCACGTTAGAGAGTCAAAAGAGGAACTGAAGACAGAAAAAGAAAAGTCGACCGAAAAAACAGTACAAGCTGTTAATGAACCTAATAAAGTTGAATTACCGATTCAAGATGAAGTAGAACAAGCGAAAACTGTTGACAAAACAGAAAATGACTTGCAGAGTCAAGTAAAAGAACTTATTGAAAAATCTGGTGGGAAAATTCAAGTAAAAGGAGATTCATATAAAGAAATACAGAAATTAGTTAGACAAAACTGTAAGGATACAAAAGGATTCAAAAAGTCAGATTACCTGAGTAAAATTGCAGAACTGACAGAGAGCTTTTTTGAAATAGATGTTAATAAAGGAATAATAAAACTAAAAGATAATCCAGACTTATTTGCCAACGCATAGCAGCCATACACATTGGCAAGTCGCACGAGCCAAAGCGCAATCCAAAACTTGCCAAAGAGTATGCCAGCCCCAACGCACGGAGAGACAGCGGATAAGAAAGCACGGGCACACAACAAAGTGTATAAGTCATTGGGCAGAAAGTGGTTAACTTAACGTGAATACATTTAATAAACATATCAGCGGTTTGACAGTGAAGTGCGTTGAAATGCCCAACGCCTCATACACGTGGCCGTTGTGCCGCATGCTAAGAACAAGAAATAAGAAATTTTAAAAGTAATTGATATATGAAAGTGATAAAAAGAAAGAAAACTGCTGGATTTTTATATTCATTATTGACCATTATTTTTATTCTCAATATTGTAAGAGGACC